>NZ_JBVIMX010000019.1:0-35216 GCF_055579625.1 Streptomyces sp. NPDC032721
GGTTGTCAATCTGGCGTTGACTTTTGGCACGCTGTTGAGTTCTCAAGGAACGGACGCTTCCTTTGTACTCACCCTCGCGGGCTTTCCTCCGGACGTTTCGTTCGGTGTTTCTTTTGTTCTTGCGGTTCCGACTCTATCAGACTGTTTCCAGTGCCGATTTCCTCGGTGCTTTCCAGGTTCTTCGCTTTCGCGTTTTCCCTTTCCGGCGATTCCGACTCTATCAGATCCTTTCGGGCCTGATTCCCGGTCGAACTCGGGTTTGTCTTTGCGGCTGTTGGGCCGTTCCGACGAGTGAGACATTAGCGGATTCCTGGGCCCCGATGCCAATCGGGGTCCGTTCTTTCGAACGCGGATTCCTCATTTCGCAAAAGCGCATGACTAATGGGCGCGACAGACGTCGACTCATTGATCATGGTTTTTGCTGGATGGCCGTCCCGGGCCGGTCGGAACCGGTACTCACATAGGACAACCCGCAGAACCTTACGGAAGCAGTGGCTCCGCGTCAAACCCTGCCTGGTGCGCTCCTGCCTGCCGGCCGGTGTGACCCACCGCTCATGCCGGGGCGTATGTCCGGACTCTATTATGCAACTAGTTGCACAAGAGTCGTCGCGTGAGCGCATGGAGGCGTCGGATGAGCCAGTCGAGCCCGTCGAGTCAGTACCCGCACCTGTTGGCCCCGCTGGACCTGGGGTCCGTCACGCTGCCCAATCGCGTGGTCATGGGGTCCATGCACATCGGGCTTGAGGAGGCCGAGCGTGGCTTCGAGCGGATGGCGGCCTTCTATGCCGAGCGGGCGCGTGGTGGCGTCGGGCTCATCGTGACCGGGGGGATCTCGCCCAACGAGGCGGGGCGGCCCTATCCGGGCGGGGCGATGCTGACGACGGCCGAGGAGGCCGCGCGGCACCGGGTCGTCACCGATGCCGTGCACGAGGCGGGTGGGCGGATCGCGATGCAGATCCTGCACTTCGGGCGGTACGCGTACCACCCGGAGCTCGTCGCGCCAAGTGCGTTGCAGGCGCCGATCAGTCCCTACGTACCCAATGAGCTGACCGACGAGCAGGTCGAGCGGACCGTAGAGGACTTCGTGCGGGCGGCCGGGCTGGCGAAGGACGCCGGTTACGACGGGGTCGAGATCATGGGGTCCGAGGGATACCTGATCAACGAGTTCATCGCGGCGCACACCAATAAGAGGGACGACAGGTGGGGCGGGTCGTACGAGAACAGGGTGCGGTTCCCGCTGGAGATCGTGCGGCGGGTGCGGGAGCGGGTCGGGCCCGACTTCATCCTGATCTACCGGCTGTCGATGCTGGACCTGGTGCCGGGCGGGTCGTCGCTGGAGGAGGTCGTCCAGCTGGCGAAGGCCGTGGAGGCGGCCGGGGCGACGCTCATCAACACCGGCATCGGCTGGCACGAGGCGCGGATCCCGACCATCGCGACGTCCGTGCCGCGCGGGGCGTACGCGTGGGTGACCAAGCGGGTGATGGGTGAGGTCGGGGTGCCGCTGGTGACGACCAACCGCATCAACACCCCCGAGCTGGCCGAGGAGCTGCTGGCGGGGGGCTTCGCGGATCTGGTGTCGATGGCGAGGCCGTTCCTGGCGGACCCGGAGTTCGTGGCGAAGGCGCGGGACGGGCGGCCGGAGTCGATCAATACGTGCATCGGCTGCAACCAGGCCTGCCTGGACCACACCTTCAGCGGGAAGATCACGTCCTGCCTGGTGAATCCGCGGGCCTGCAACGAGACGGAGCTCGTGCTGTCGCCGACCCGGCTGCGCAGGCGGGTCGCCGTGGTGGGGGCGGGTCCGGCCGGGCTCGCGTGTGCGGTGACGGCTGCCGAGCGTGGGCATGCGGTGACGCTGTTCGACGCCGCCGACGCGGTGGGCGGGCAGCTGAACGTGGCGCGGCAGGTGCCGGGCAAGGAGGAGTTCAACGAGACGCTGCGCTACTTCCGCAACCGGCTTGAGGAGTACGGGGTCGAGGTCAGGCTCGGCGCCGCGGTGTCGGCCGAGGAGCTCACGGAGGGCTCGTACGACGAGGTGGTGGTGGCCACCGGTGTGACGCCGCGCGTGCCGGAGATCGACGGCGTCGACCACCCGAGCGTCGTCCGCTACCTGGAGGTGCTGCGCGGCGAGGCGAAGGTCGGTGAGCGGGTGGCGATCCTCGGGGCCGGCGGCATCGGCTTCGACGTCGCGGAGTTCCTGACGGACGAGGGCGAGGGGGCGTCCCTGTCCCCGGAGGTCTTCTTCCGGCAGTGGGGTGTGGACGTGGAGTACGAGGGCCGGGGCGGGCTGCGGGCGCCGGAGCGGACGAAGACGACGCGGACCGTGCACCTGTTGCAGCGCAAGGAGACCAAGGTGGGCGCCGGGCTCGGCAAGACCACCGGGTGGATCCACCGCACCGAGCTGGCCAAGCGGGGCGTGACGATGGTCCCCGGTGTGACGTACGAGCGCATTGATGACGCCGGGCTGCATGTGGTGGTGGGCGGCGAGCGGCGGGTGCTGGAGGTGGACACCGTCGTGCTGTGCACCGGGCAGGAGCCCCGGCGGGATCTGTACGAGGAGCTGGTGGCCGGGGGCGGTGTGCCGGTGCGGCTGATCGGTGGGGCGGACGTGGCGGCGGAGCTGGATGCCAAGCGGGCCATTCGGCAGGGGGTGGAGGTGGGGGCGGAGATCTGAGGGTGGGGCGGGGGCCGGGGCAGGGTGGGTTGCTTGCCTGCGGCGCCCGTTGCCGCTGATGTCGCTGGCCAGTGCTACCTAGGATGGGTTCATGTCATTGCCGCATGCGATTCTCACCGCCCTGTTGGAGAAGCCGTCCTCCGGGCTGGAGTTGACCAGGCGGTTCGACGTCTCCATCGGGTACTTCTGGTCCGCGACGCATCAGCAGATCTACCGCGAGCTCGGGAAGCTGGAGCACGCCGGGTTCATCCGGGCGTTGCCGCAGGAGGTGCCTGCACGGGGGCAGAAGCGGGAGTACGAGGTGCTGGCCGACGGACGCGCGGAGCTGGGCGCGTGGGTGGGCCGGGCCGAGGATCCCAAGCCGTTGCGGGATGCCTTCGCCCTGCGGCTGCGGGCGGCGGCCGTGGTCGGGACCGGGGAGCTGCTGGCGGAGGTGGAGCGTCATCTGGGGCTGCACCGCGCGCAGTTGGTGACGTACCAGGAGATCGAGAAGCGGGACTTCGGGCACCTGGGCGAGGAGCGCCGGGGTGGCCGGGAGGAGCGGTTGCAGCATCTGGTGCTGCGGGCCGGGATCGACATGGAGCGGTTCTGGGTGGGGTGGTTGGAGGAGGCGGCGGTCGAGCTACGGGAGCTGGAGGGGCTGTAGCTGGGCAGGTCGTGGCCGGGCTGTCGGGGGTGTGCGAAGGTCCCGTGATTCCTTGGGGATTCACGGGACCTCTCGTCTTTGTGACGTTGTCAGGCCTTGTTGCGGGAGGCCCAGAACTCGTCGAAGTCCAGGCGGCCGTCGCTGTCGCCGTCGTGGGCGTTGATGATCGCCTGGGCGACCGTCTCGGTGACCGTGAAGTCGCCGAGCTCGGCCATCAGGCTCTTGTACTCGGCCGCCGTGATCGTGCCGTCGCCGTTCTTGTCGAACTTCGCGAATGCCGTGCGTGCCGACTCGATGTCGATGTCCGCCACGTGGTCCACCCCTTTTGCCCTTTTTCGGTGCAGTCAAGTCCGTCGAGATTGTGCGACGGACAGATTAGCGGCCCTGGTAGGCGCCGAGGTGGGGCGGGTTGGGGATGCGGTTGCCGAAGTAGTCGCGGGTCACGCCGTCGGCGGTCGCGGTGCCCGCGCCGAACGCCGGGGAGCCTGGCTTCAGGCGTACGTCGGCGGGGGCGAGGGGGGATGCGGTGCGGAAGAGGGGGTTGGCGTTGAGGGCGGTGGTGTCCCTGGGCTGGGTGGTGTTCAGGTAGAGGTTGCCGGTGTAGGTGGAGAGGGTGTCCACGGTCGGCGAGCCGGTGGCCGTCGGGGCGCCGACGAAGATGTTGTTACGGAAGGTCGTGCCGGACTGGCCGTTGTTGCTGACCATGCGGGTGCCGGGCTGGTTGGTGACGATGGTGTTGTTGTAGACCTGGGTGTCGGTGGTGGGGCCGCAGACGACGGCGACGACGCCGTAGGGCGCTTCTGTGTTGCGGTCGTTGATGCTGATGTTGTGGCGGACCTTGTTGCCCTTGCTGGTCATGCCGGCGCCGTTGCAGACGAGGAGGAAGCCGCCCTCGTTGTCGTGGCTGTAGTTGTACTGGAACGTGTTGTTGGTGTTGCCGCCGTCGATGTCGAAGGCCTCTGAGTCGCGGGTGCCGTGGCCGCCGGTCACCTCGTTGTACTGGGTGAGGACGTTGTCGGAGTTCCAGGACCAGACGCCCGCGTTGTAGCCGGCGGAGCGCATGTTGAAGCCGTTGACGTAGTTGTGCTCGACGCGGGCGCCGTCGGCGTTGTGGGTGACGATGGCGTCGCCGCCGGTGTCGCGTACGTCGTTGCGCTGGATACGGGTGTGGGTGATCAGTTCGAAGGAGGTGCCGGGGCCGTCGGGGTGGGCGGCGCGGCGGCCCCAGGTGGACATCGTGCCGATGCCGGTGCGGTCGACCTTGCGGACGGTGGAGTCCTCGATGCGGATGCCGTCGAAGCGGGTGGGGGTCCTGTCGCCCTGGACGACGAAGAGGATGCCGCCGCTGGGGTCGGGGTCCTTGTGGTCGGAGCCGTTGACGTCGTGCACGTCGACGCCGTCCACGACGTAGTGGCGGCCGACGCCGAAGTCGGTGAGGAGCACCAGGAGTCCGGCTCTGCGGTCCGTGGTGGTGGCGGGGCCGGTGTTGGAGATGTCGAGGTTGCGGATCTCCCAGCCCTGGGAGTTGCGGAGGAGCACCGCTGCGCGGGCGCCCGCGCCTTCGATGTGCGGCTTGGCGCCGGTTCCGTAGGCGTCGAGGCGGATGGGGGTGGTGGGGGTGCCGTTGCCGGTGGGGGCGAGGGTGCCGGTGCAGGTGGTGCCGCGCTTGAGGAGGAGGCGGTCGCCGGGGCGGTAGGCGGTGGAGGCCTTGGCGAGGGTGCGCCAGGGGGTGCGGGTGGTGGTGCCGTTGGCGTTGTCGTTGCCGGCGGTGCAGTCGAGGTAGTGGGTGGTGGGGGATTGGTGGGGGGTCGCGTGGGTGGTGGGGGCGGTGAGGAGGAGGGTGGTGGCTGCCAGGGGGAGTGAGTGGGTGCGGGTGGGGGCGGTTGCTTTGGGGGGCGGGGTGTTTGACATGGCCGGACGGTAGGGGTGGGGCGTGGGGTGGCGCCATGGACAAACAAGGGCGGTGCTTGGATCTCCAGAGGTGGGTGGAGTGAGTGGCTTTGGTGGAGCGGATGGAGTGAGTGAAGTGGTGGATGCGAGTGGAGTGGTGGATGTGAGTGGTGGCGGGGTTGGGACCCTTGCGGGGTTTCTGGATTCGGCGGCGCGTGGGGTTTTTCCGCCGGCCGACGGGGGTGTGACGGTTGTTCCGCAGCCTGGGGCACGGGTGGCCGGGGTGTTGTCCTTCACCGCCCATTCGGTGATCTTCACGGACGAGGATCCGGAGTGGGTGCGTACGGCGTTGGCGGCGACGCCGTGTGATCCGTTGGCGGCGTCGATGAATCCGATGTTCCTCGTCGCGCTGGCGGAGCGGGCCGGGCGGCGTATGACCGACACCATTGATCTGTTGACGGTCGCGGAGGCGTTGCCCGGGGGTCCGGATCCTGCGCTGGAGCTGGAGGAGATCGACGATCCTTCGCATCCGCGGGTGGCCCGGGCGAGGAAGTTCCGGGACGGTGTACGGGTGTGGCGGTCGCCGCTCGGGGGCGTGCTGGTGTTGGGGCGGGGGGTTGCCGGGCGGTGGGAGGCGGCGATCGAGGTCGATGAGGGGGTACGGGGTCGGGGCGTCGGGCGGGAACTGGCGGTCGCGGCCAGGTGTTTGGTGCCGGGGGGTGGGGTGGTGTGGGCTCAGCAGCCGCCGGGGAATGCGCGGAGTGTGCGGACTTTTCAGGCGGCGGGGTATCGGGCGGTGGGGGCGGAGGTTTTGATGGTGGTGGGGTAGGGGGGGCGGGCCCGAGGGGGTGGGCCACTCCCCTGGCGGGCTGGTGGCCTGCGGCCTCGGGCGTCGGGAGGATTCGCGCCTGCGGCGGGCCGGGGGGCGCCCCGCCCCTTCCCGCTGTGCTGGATTTGCCGCTGCCGCCGCGTGGCGCTGGGAGCGTTGTGCGGTGTCGCGCCTGCGGCGGGCGATGCCCCTCCCCACCCCTTCACCTAAACCGCTCCGCGGGGCCAGGGGTTCGAACCTGCGGGCCGGTGGTGGGTTACTCGCGCAGTTCCCCGCGCCCCCAGCTATCTCCGGCCGAGCCAGGGGTTTGGAGGTGCGGGGCGGTGTGTGGTTGCTCGCGCCCGCGCGGCGGAGCCGCAAATCAGCACAGCCCCGCGCCCCCGGCTATCTCCGGCCGAGCCGGGGGTTCGGAGGTGCGGGGCGGTGTGTGGTTGCTCGCGCCCGCGCGGCGGAGCCGCAAATCGGCACAGCCCCGCGCCCCCGGCTATCTCCGGCCGAGCCGGGGGTTCGGAGGTGCGGGGCGGTGGTTGCTCGCGCCCGCGCGGCGGAGCCGCAAATCGGCACAGCCCCGCGTGGGAACCGGGGTGGTGGGTCAGCGGAAGATTCCTGTGTGGCCCAGGGAGTAGCGGCCCGGTTGGGGGTAGACGGCCAGGCCGTGGGGGCCGTCGCCCACGGGGATTCGGGCCAGTTGGCGGCCCGAGCGCGTGTCGATGGCGTAGACCTCGGAGTCGTAGCGGCCGGCCAGCCACAAGACCTTGCCGTCCGCCGAGACTCCGCCCATGTCAGGGCTGCCGCCGTCCGGGAGGTGCCACTTCTTCGTCAGTTTGTTCTTCGCGAAGTCGAAGACCGAGATCGAGCCCTCGCCCCGGTTGGGCACGTACATCTCCTTGGAGTCGCGGGAGATGTAGAGGCCGTGGCAGCCCTTGCCCGTGGGGAGGAGTTTCGGGGTGGTGAACTTTTCGCCGTCCAGGACCCACATTCCGTGCGCCATCATGTCCGCGATGTAGAACGTCTTGCCGTCCGGGGAGATCTTCACGTCCTGCGGCATCGCCCCCTCGAAGGGGAGTTTCTGCTGGCCGACGACCTTCATCTTCTCCGTGTCGACCTTGAGGAGTTCGCCGGAGAACTCGCAGGAGACCACGAAGTACCGGCCGTCGGCGGAGAAGTCCGCGTGGTTCACGCCCGCGCAGGTGACGGGGACGGTCTTCACGCGGTTCATGGTGTGCGGGTCGCGGAACACGAGTTCGCGGTCCATGGAGGCCATCACCACGGCGTGCTTGCCGTTCGGGGTGAAGTAGAGGTTGTACGGGTCGTGGACCTCGACCGGCTTGCCCGCGCGGCCGTTCGCGGGGTTGATCGGTGTGAGGGTGTGGCCCCGGTTGTTGTTGACCCAGAGCGTCTTGAGGTCCCAGGAGGGGACGACGTGCTGGGGCTGGATGCCGACCGGGATCGTCTCGATGACCTTGTACGTGGCCGGGTCGATCACCGAGACGGTGTTGGAGTTCGTGTTGGGGACGTAGACGCGGGCCGGGTACTTGCGGGCGACCGCGGCGATGTTGTCCGGGCGGTTGGCCGCGTAGATGTCGTTCGGGTTCAGGACCGGCGGCATGCCGGGCAGGCCTGCCGGGGCCGCCTTTTTGACGTGGGCGGGCGGGGCCGCGGCCTTGCTCCCGAGCGCCTCGACGGCGCCCCTGTCGGAGGGGTCCGCGCCGCAGCCCGCGAGCGTCGAGATCAGGAGGCCGGTGGCGCAGAGAACGCGGGCGCGAGTGCGAGTGCGAGTACCCGTGCGGGTGCCCGTGCGGGCGGCGGGGGCGGGCGGAGTAGTGGTCGCGGTGAGGGGCGGCGGGGTCATGGCGTCAGCAGCTCCGTGGTGGTCACCGCGCGCAGTCCGCGGCGGTGGAGGTCGTCGAGGAGGGCGGGCAGCGCGGCGACCGTGTCCGCGTACCCGAAGTGCAGGCTCACCACGGATCCGTTGCGGATCTCTCCGGCGACCTTGCGGGTGACGGCCGTCGCGCCGGGCGAGGTGAAGTCGAGGGAGTCCACGTCGTACGAGAGGACGTGGGGGTAGCCGGCCCTGTGGGCGAGGCGTTGGACCAGGGGGGTCGCGTACTGCGTACGGGACGGGCGGAACCAGGTGCCGATCGAGCCGGTGAGGCGGCGCAGGCGTTGTGCGCAGGCGGTGATCTCGCGGTACGCCTGCGCCTCCGGCATCTCGGACACGGTGAGGTGGCGCTGGGTGTGGTTGCCGAGGTCGTGGCCGCCGTCGAGGATGCGGCGGGCCATGGCCGGGTGTTCGTCGAGCCAACTGCCGACGGCGAGGACCGTGACGTGCGCCCCGGCCCGTTCCGCCTCGGCCAGTACGGCGCGGGCGGTCGCCGGGTCGCCCTGGCCGTGGAACGTGAGGGCGACCTGCGGGCGGTCGCGCGGGCCGTGTTCGATCTGGGCGGGGTGGCCCGGGAAGCGGCGGGGGGCGGGGGCCGTGACAGGTGGTTTCCGGGCGGCGACGCCGGCTCCGGCCTCGGCTCCGCCCGGCGCGGTGGCCGGGGCGGTGGCCGAGGACCGGGGCGCGGGTTCGTCGGTGCGGGACGTGCATGCCGCGGTGGCCGTGAGGGCGAGCCAGGCTCCGGTGCGCAGGGCGGTGCGGCGGTGGGGTGGTGGAGCGATGGGGCTCACCTCTCCCGGTGGGGTGGGGTCGGTCGTCGGGGCGGGGTCGCCTCGGGTGAGCACCGTAAATGTGAAAAGACCAGAATTTTACGATTGGGGCTTATGGGGGCGTTTCGTGGGGGAGATGGTGGGAGAGAGGGGTGGACTTGTGGATCAAGGAATCACGCATGGATTCGCATTGTTATGCAGGGAAAGCCAGGTGAGTGGCTCACCTCACCAACGATTCAGATCTTAAGTGTGGTGGTTTGGGGGTCTATGTCCGAGTGGGGACTTTTGGCTTGAAGCCACCTGTCTGCCATAGTCGGAGACACGAACCTCATTGACCCGAGCGAGTTCGTCAACCAGGTCGTGGAGCACACCCCTTCCGCCCCACGGCCCCCTCGGAAGCCCCCGTTGCGCGCCTCACCCCGGCGCCTGGGGGCTTCTGGCGTTTTCGCGGGCCTCAGCGCTCGCGGTCCACCACCCGCATTTCGAACCACGTCGTCTTTCCGCGCGGCAGCAGGTCCACGCCCCACCGGTCGGACAGCTTGTCCACCAGGAAGAGGCCCCGGCCGCTCACGTCCATTTCGTGTACGGGCATCAGGCACGGCAGTCCGCGCGACGGGTCGCGCACCTCGATGCGGATCCAGCCCCGGCGGCGCAGCATGCGCAGGCCGAAGACCCGGGCTCCGGTGTGCCGGACCGCGTTGCCCACCAGTTCGGAGACGAGCAGGACCGCGTACTCCGTGAGCTGCGGGGACAGGCCCCACTGGCGCAGCACCACGCACTGGGTCAGACGGCGCGCGTGTCCCGCCGATTCCGGCCGCGACGGCAGCCGTACCTCGCCCTCCGTCGGGTTCCCGAACAGCTCCAGCGCCGCCAGAGCCTGTTCGTCGTCGACGGCCGGCAACCGGCGCGCAGCGGTCGCCTGCACCTGCTGCCGCGGTTCCTCCACACCTTCCAGCCCCGCCATGCCCCCATCATGGCGGCAGCCGGAGCGGTCCGGGGCCGTTCCCGGGGAATCAATCACCCTGAGCGACCCCCGGTCCGCACGGCTTCCGGCATATGACTGGAGCAAAGACGAGGGGTGACGCCCCGCTTCACCTGCGATTACCCGCTGCGCGTGGGTGATCACCCGGAGTGCCGCGCGCGGGCGCCTTAATCCTGCTTTAAGGATCGGGCGGCCCGCTCGCCCGTACGCGTCACCCCGGGCCATGCGTTGACCCAGCGTCAATTGATGATCCGTCAGAGGAACTTGGCCTTGCCCGGGCCTTCCTCCACGAAGCTGCGCATGCCGCGCTCGCGGTCCTCGGTGGCGAACAGGCCCGCGAACCAGGTGCGTTCGAGGGCGAGGCCGGTCTCCAGGTCCGTCTGCAGGCCCGTGTCGATGGCCTCCTTGGCCGCGCGCAGCGCCAGTGCCGGGCCCTGTGCCAGCTTCGCGGCCCAGGCCTGGGCCTGCTCGTACACCTCTGCGGCGGGGGCCAGGCGGTCGACCAGTCCGAGGGTCAGGGCCTCGTCCGCCTTGACCATACGGCCGGTGAAGATGAGGTCCTTGGCCTTGGAGGGGCCGATGAGGCGGGCGAGGCGCTGGGTGCCGCCCGCGCCGGGGATCAGGCCGAGCAGGATCTCGGGCTGGCCCAGCTTGGCGTTGTCGGCGGCGATGCGGAAGTCCGCGCAGAGCGCCAACTCGCAGCCGCCGCCCAGCGCGTAGCCGGTGATCGCGGCGACGACGGGCTTGGGGATGCGGGCGATGGCGGTGAACGCCTCCTGGAGGCCGCGGGAGCGGAGCACCATCGCCGCGTGGTCCATGTGCTGCATTTCCTTGATGTCCGCACCGGCGGCGAACACCTTCTCGCCGCCGTAGAGGATGACGGCCCGTACGTCGTCGCGGCGGGTCGCCTCCTCGGCGAGCTCGCGCAGCGTGTCCTGGAGGGCCACGTCGAGGGCGTTCATCGGGGGGCGTTCGAGGCGGATCGTGCCGACGCCGTTGGAGACTTCGAGGGTTGCGGTCATACGAGCGAGGTTAACGGGCGCTCACGGGAACGGGCCCGGTGCACTTGGTCACAGTGCGCCGGGCCCGTACACGTACATCCGCACGTACAGCTCAGGAGGACAGGGTTACTTGGTCCACTCCGACCACGGCATGTTCCAGCCGTTCAGGCCGTTGTCCGGGGCGATCTGCTTGTCGTGGGAGTTCTTCACGGTGACGACGTCGCCGATCAGCGAGTTGTTGAAGAACCAGGCGGCCGGGGTGCCCGGGTCGCCCGCGCCGCGCTGGTCGCGCAGACCGACGCAGCCGTGGCTGACGTTGGCGGAGCCGAAGGTGCCCGACGAGGCCCAGTAGTTGCCGTGGATGAAGGTGCCCGAGTTGGACAGGCGCATCGCGTGCGGCACGTCCTTGATGTCGTACTCGCCGCCGAAGCCGACGGTGGCGCCGTTCATCCGGGTCACCTGGAGCTTCTCGGTGATGACCATCTGGCCGTTGTACGTCGTCGTGGACGGGGCGCCCGCGGTGATCGGGATGGTCCGGATGGTCTTGCCGTCGCGGACGACCTTCATCGTCTTGCTCTTGGCGTCGACGGTGGAGACCTGGCTGCGGCCGATGGTGAAGGTGACGGTCCGGTTCTGCTTGCCGTAGACGCCGGGGCGGCCCTCGACGCCGTCCAGGTTCATCTTGACGGTGACCTTGGTGCCGGCCGCCCAGTACTTCTCGGGGCGGAAGTCGAGGCGGTCGTTGCCGAACCAGTGGCCCTCGACGGGGACGCTGGGCTCGGCCGTCACCTTGATCGCGTTCTTGACGGCGTCCGGGTTGGTGATGCCGCGGGTGAAGCGGAAGGACACCGGCATGCCGACGCCGACCTTGGTGCCGTCCTCGGGGCGGAACTCGCCGATGAAGGTGTTCTTGGGGACGAGCGTGGTGAAGGTGGTGTCCTGTGCGGACGCACGGCCCTCGGGGTCCTTCGCGAGGGCGTGCACCTTGTACGTCGTACTGGCGGCGAGGTGGTGGGTCGGCTCCCAGGAGGCGCCGTCGGCGGCGGTCTTGCCGGCCACCTCGTTGCCCTTGGAGTCGGTGACCTTGACCTCGGTCAGCTTGCCCTTGTCCGCGGTGACCTTCAGGGTGCCGCTGGTGGCGACGTCCTTGGCACCGTTCTTGGGTGCCACGGTGACGACGGCCTGGGAGGCCTTGGTGTCGGCCTTGCCCGCGTCACCCGGCTTCTGCTTGTCGGTCTTGCCCGTGTTGTCCGAGCCACCGCAGGCGGTGACCAGGAGCAGCAGTGCGCCCAGCACCACCGCGAGCAGCGTCCGGCCGCCGCGCCGCCGTGCGACCGGCCGGTTCGCGGCGGGCTCGGACGGTCCCGCGGACCCCTGACGGACCGATATCGGCTGCCTGTTCAATGTGGAATTCTCCCCTCGCGCACGGCCCTGACCAGGCCCGCACCCCCATACGCAGCTACCGCGCACTGCGTTAGACAATCACATCGGGCGCGCCGGGAACTCCCCTGGTATGTCACCGTTCCGTTCCAAGTGGGAGCGGGTGCGGGGGTGGCCGCGGAGGTGACGCGTGCTCAGCGCAGGGCAGAGCCTGCCGTCCACTGTTCCCATCCCATGTTCCAACCGCCGAGGCCGTTGTCGGGAGCGACCTTTCGGTCAGTCGAATTCACCACTTCCACGACATCTCCGACCAGGGTGCGGTCGAAGAACCAGCCCGCGGGGGTGTCCCCGCTGCCGCCCTTCACATCGCGCAGGCCGATGCAGCCGTGGCTGGTGTTGCTGGAGCCGAAGACGCTGCCGGCCCAGTAGTTGCCGTGCAGGAAGGTGCCGGAGGAGGTGAGGCGGATGGCGTGCGGGACGTCCGTGATGTCGTACTCGCCGCCGAAGCCGACGGTGCGGCCGTTCATCCGGGTCACGTCGTGCATTTCGCTGACCACCATCTTCCCGTTGTACGTGGGGTTCTTGGGCGAGCCCGCGCTGATCGGCACCTCGGAGAGGACCTCGCCGTCGCGGGTGACGGTCATGGTGTGGCGGTCGGCGTCGACCACGGAGGTCTGGTGGCGGCCGACGGTGAAGGTGACCGTCTTGTGCTGGATGCCGTACGCGCCGGGGGCGCCCTGGACGTCGCGCAGGCCGATGTCGGTGGTGACGCGGGTGCCGGGCTGCCAGTAGGTGCGCGGCCGGAAATCGAGGCGTTCCTTGCCGAACCAGTGGCCGACGACGGGGACGGCGGGAGTTGAGGTGACGCGGATGGCGCGCTCGACGGCCGCCCTGTTCTCGATGGGGCGGTTGAAGGAGAAGGAGACGATCATTCCGGTGCCGACGGTGGAGCGGTTCTCCGGCTTGAAGTAGCCGATGAAGCGGCTCTCGGGGACGCGGGTGGTGAAGGTGGTGGTGCGGGCGTAGCGGCGGCCGTCCTCGTCGACGGCGACGGCCTGGACGCGGTACTTGGCGGCGAGGACCAGTTTGCCGTCGGGGCGGCTGGTGTCGGGCTGCCAGCTGGTGCCGTCCGCGCTGATCCGTCCCCGTACCTCCTGCTGCTCGGCGTCCTCCACCCGCAGCACCTTCACCCGCTCCAACGTGGCGTCCGGGGCGCTCACTTCGATACGGGTGCCGGCCTCGACGTCCTTGGCGCGGTCGTCGGGGGTGATGGCGATGGCCTCCTCGGGGGTCGGCGGCTCGCTGTCGAACCAGGAGCCGGCTCCGCAGCCGGTGAGGGCGAGGGCCAGGGCGGCGGCGGCCCCGGTGCGCAGGAGTGCGCGGGCCGCCGCTCGGGCCGTGCGACGAGGGAAACGTGAGTGCGAGCGCCACTCTGGGCAGAACAGCAGGGAGGACCTCATGTGGAGAGCCTGGCGGCCGGGACGCCGCTGTGCCTCTCGACTCGCCGGTCCCGACGAGCCGCGGGAGGCGAGAAGGTGTCGAGCGCACCCGAGCACAAACTGCAGGTGGTACGGGAGGGCAGGGCCCTCCACGGGCCGCTGACCGGCCCCGGAGCCGGAGCGGGGACCGAGGTGCCCGCCGGGTCCCCCACGGGGGCCGCGGTCGGCAACGGCCATCGGAAACACCCAGGTGGGAGCCCCCGGCCGCCCGTGTGGCCGGGGGCTCCCAACCCCCTGGGGGCCCGTTTCCGGGTCGGCCCCGACGGGGTGGCGGGCACCAACTTCGCGCTGTGGGCGGGGGGTGCGGAGGCCGTCGAGCTGTGTCTGTTCGACGAGGGCGGCGGGGAGGTCCGGTGCCCGCTCGCCGAACTGACGCACGAGGTGTGGCACGGCTTCGTGCCGGGTGTCCACCCCGGACAGCGGTACGGGTTTAGGGTGCACGGCCGGTGGGACCCGTGGACGGGCGCCCGCTGGAATCCGGCGAAGCTGCTGCTCGATCCGTATGCGCGGGCGGTGGACGGGGCCAGGGGGAATGACTACAGCACGCTGCCGCCGCAGGTGTACGGGCATGTCAGGGACTGGCCGCAGCAGCAGGTGGCCGACACCGTACGCGACGACCGGGACTCGGCGCCGTACGTCCCCAAGGGCGTCGTGGTCCATGACGACGACGACTGGGCGGACGACCGGCGGCCCAAGACGCCGTGGGCGGACTCGGTCATCTACGAGCTGCACGTACGGGGCTTCACGATGCGCCACCCGCGGATCCCCGAGGAACTGCGCGGTACGTACGCGGGTCTTGCGCACCCGGCGGCGGTCGAGCACCTGGTGCGGCTGGGGGTGACGGCGGTCGAGCTCCTGCCGGTGCACCAGTTCGCGCACGAGGACCACCTCCTGCGCCGGGGTCTGAAGAACTACTGGGGCTACAACTCCATCGGCTACTTCGCTCCGCACGCGGGCTACGCGGCGAGCGGTACGGCGGGCCAGCAGGTCGGCGAGTTCAAGCGGATGGTGCGGGCGCTGCACGAGGCGGGCATCGAGGTCATCCTCGACGTGGTCTACAACCACACGGCGGAGGCGGGCGAGCTGGGCCCGATGCTGTCGATGCGCGGTATCGACAACCGGGGCTACTACCGCCTCCAGGACGACGCCCGGCGCTACGCCGACTACACGGGCTGCGGCAACACCCTCCACGTCGTACAGCCGCACGTACTGAGGCTGATCACGGACTCGCTGCGGTACTGGGTCAACGAGATGGGGGTGGACGGCTTCCGCTTCGACCTGGCGGCGGCGCTGGCGCGGTCGATGCACGACGTGGACATGCTGTCGCCGTTCCTGGCGGTGATCGGGCAGGACCCGGTGCTGCGGCGCTGCAAGCTGATCGCGGAGCCGTGGGACGTGGGCAACGGCGGGTACCAGGTGGGGGCCTTCCCGCCGCTGTGGACCGAATGGAACGACCGTTACAGGGATGCGGTACGGGACTTCTGGCGGGGTGCGCTGCCGGACGTACGGGACCTGGGCTACCGGCTCTCCGGGTCGAGCGACCTCTATGCGTGGGGCGGGCGCCGGCCGTACGCGTCGGTCAACTTCGTGACGGCGCACGACGGTTTCACGCTGCGGGACCTGGTCAGTTACGAGCAGAAGCACAACGCGGCCAACGGCGAGGACAACCGGGACGGCACCAACGACAACCGGTCGTGGAACGGCGGGGCGGAGGGTGAGAGCGAGGACGCCGGGATCCTGGCGCTGCGGCGGCGGCAGTTGCGGAACCTGGTGACCACGCTGCTGTTGTCGACCGGGGTGCCGATGCTGGTGGCGGGCGACGAGATGGGCCGCACCCAGGGCGGCAACAACAACGCGTACTGCCAGGACAACGAGATCAGCTGGGTGGACTGGTCGCTGCTTGAGCAGCCCGAGTGGCGTTCGCTCTTCGCGCTGACGTCCCGGCTGCTGGCGCTGCGGCACGCACACCCGGTGCTGCGGCGCCGGGCCTTCTTCTCGGGACGGGCCCAACAGGCCGACGGGCTGCGGGACTTGGCGTGGTTCACGGCGCGCGGCGAGGAGATGAAGCAGGAGGACTGGTACGCGCCCGCGGCGACGCTGGGCATGTACCTGTCCGGGCTGGACATCCCCGGCCGGGACGCGCGCGGCGAACAGGTGGTCGACGAGAGCTTCCTGGCGATCCTGCACGCGGACGGCGACCCTGCGGACTTCACGCTGCCCGGGGAGCCGTGGGCGTCCTCGTACACCTGCGTCGTGGACACCTCGCTGGAGGAACAGGGCGAGGGGCCGGAGCGGGTGTACGAGGGCGGGGAGACGGTGGTGGTGCCGGGGCGGGCGGTGCTGCTGTTGCGGGTGGTCGCCGCTGCGCCGGGGCAGGCCGTCGCGGGGCAGGCCGTCGCGGGTCAGGAGGAGGAGCGGGTGTAGACGAGCGGACTGTCAGCCGAGGATGCCCCGTTGGTATCCGGTGGCCACCGCCGCCGCGCGGTCGTTGACGGCCAGCTTCGCGTAGAGGTGGGTGAGGTGGGTCTTCACCGTGGCTTCGCTGATGAAGAGGGTGCGGGCGATCTCGCGGTTCGAGGTGCCCTTGGCGACCAGGGTGAGGACCTCGTGCTCGCGGGCGGAGAGGGCCGTCTCGGTCGCCGTCGCCGGGCGGGGGCTGCGTACCTGGGTGACCAGGCGGGTGGCGACCGCCGGGGACAGGACGGTGCGGCCCTCGGCGGCGGCCCGTACGGCGGTGAAGAGTTCGTCGCGCGGGGCGTCCTTGAGGAGGTAGCCGGTGGCGCCCGCCTCGATCGCGGGGAGGGTGTCGGAGTCGGTGTCGTACGTGGTGAGGACGAGCACCTTGGCGCGCAGGCCGCGGCGGGTGAGCTCGGTGATGGCGGCCACTCCCCCGCCGCCGGGCATCCGCAGGTCCATCAGGACGACGTCCGGGTCGAGCCGGGCGGTCAGTTCGACTCCGGCGGGGCCGTCGGCGGCCTCGCCGAGCACCTCGAATCCTTCGGCGGCGGCGAACATGCCGCGCAGGCCGTCGCGGACCACCGGGTGGTCGTCGACGAGGAGGAGGGTGATGGGGGAAGCGGGCTTCTCAGACATGGTTCGCTCATTCTCACGCATGGTCGACCAGGGGTACGCGAGCGGATATCGCCGTACCGAAGCCGGGCTCGGACTCCGTGTCGACCGTGCCCGCAAGCCGTTCGGCCCGCGTCCGCATTCCGGCGAGCCCGAAGCCGAGTCCGGCCTCGGCCCCGGGGTCGAAGCCCCGGCCGTCGTCGCGTACGTCGAGGGTGATCTCGTCGCCCATGTAGGAGAGGGTGACGCCGACCCTGCTGGCGCGGGCGTGCTTGGCGGTGTTGGTGAGGGCTTCCTGGGCGATCCGCAGCAGGGTGGCCTGGATCTCGTCGTGGAGGGGGGCGACGGCTCCGGTGACGGTGAACTCGGCCCGGGTGGAGGTGGTCCTGGACCAGTCCGCGACCGCCTTCTTCAGCGCTTCGGGGAGGTCGTCGTGTTCCAGTGCGGTGGGGCTCAGGTCGCGCACCGAGCGGCGGGCCTCGCTCAGTCCGGTACGGGCGAGGGAGGTCGCGCGGTCGATGTGGGCGGCGGCCGTGCCGGGGTCCGGGCTGTCGGTGGCGGCCTGGAGCTGGGTGACGATGCCGGTCAGGGCCTGGGCGATGGTGTCGTGGATCTCGGCGGCGAGGCGGGTGCGTTCGGCGGTGACGCCCGCTTCGCGTGCCTGGACGAGGAGTTGCTCGTGCAGGCCGACGTTCTCCGAAAGGGCCTTCTCCAGGCGGGAGTTGGCGTCCTCCAGGGCGAGGATGGTGGTGGCCTTGGTCAGGCGGTCGTTGTCGGCCTTGCGGCCGAGGTGCTCGAAGACCATGGTGAGCGCGGCGTGCAGGACGAACAGGGCGGCGAACAGCCCCCACACCCCGCCGGACTGCGACCACGCCATCGTCACCGCGGTGGCCAGCAGTCCGGCCCGGCACCACCGGCCGCGCAGCAGGTGCCCGGCGTCGAAGTAGCCGAGCACCGCGTAGATCGAGTAGAAGGGGTTGAGCCAGGTCAGGGCGAAGGCGAGCAGGGTGCGCACGCCGTAGTAGACGGCGCCGCCGGCCGAGTAACTCACCTCGCCGGTCCTGGATCCTGGGCTCGGCATGCCCAGTCCGGTGCGCCCGGCCCAGACGTGCAGGGCGAGGACGGTCACGAGCAGGGGCGGGACGGCGTAGACCTCGCCGGGGGTCATCTCCAGTTCGCCCACGGTGAAGGCCGCGATCACGGTGGCCAGCGTGAGGAGCGCGTACGGCCCCCAGTGGACGAACTTCCCCCACAGGTCGTCCTCGACGTCCACGTCCCGCACCCCCACGCGCCCGTTACTCCCAGCGGAACCAGCGCGACGCCGCACCGGTGAATCCCGCCGCCCACACCGCCATGATCCCCAAGTCCTGCCAGTTCGGCCAGCTTCCGAGCATCGATCGGTCCAGGGCCTGCGAGGCGGCGCCGAACGGGGTCAGGCCCACGATGGTCTGGAGCAGGTCGGGCATCGCCTGCACCGGCAGCCAGACGCCCGAGGTGAACATCATCAGGAAGAAGGCCACCGAGCCGATCGCGGTCGCCGCCTTGGTGGTCGCGGCGAGGGCGGCCACGGCCGCGCCGAGGGCCAGCGCGCAGCCGGTCATCAGCAGCATCGCCAGGACGTAGCCGGGCCGCGCGAAGGGCAGCGCCACCCCGAAGGCGAGATGGCCGACCGTGATGGCGAGCAGCGCGGAAACGATCATCGCGGCGCCGTGCAGGGTGATCTGCGCGCCCAGGATGGCCGACGGCCGCACCGGGGTGGTGGACAGACGGCGCAGGATGCCGCGTTCGCGGTAGCTGGTGAGGACCGGTGGCATGGCCTGGAGGGACGCCATGATCATGCCGAGGAGCACGGCGATGGGTACGTAGAGGTCGATCACGCGGCGCCCGCCCAGGTCGGCCTGGGCCTCCCGGAAGGAGGGAATCAGGCCGAGGATGACCAGCAGCACCGTCGGGAATCCGAGCATCCAGAAGAGGGAACCGGGTTCGCGGAGGAAGAGGCGCCCCTCCGCCTTGAGGACGGCGGCGAGGGTCTTGCCGCCGCTGCCCGGGCCGGGGGCGGGGCGGGTGGCGGAGGCGGGTGCGGTCGCGGTGCTCATGGCGTCAGGCGGCCTTGTCTGTGAGGTGTGCGGCGGCGTCGGGGGTGGCAGGAGTGTTGCCCTCGGTGAGGTCCAGGAAGGCGTCGTCCAACGTGGCGTCCGTGACCCGGAGTTGGCGGGCGGTGATCCTGCGGTGAGCGAGCAGGGTGATGACCGCGTTGACGGTGGCGTCGGTGCCGGTGATGGTCAGCTGGTCGCCCTTGCGGTCGATGGAGGCGGCCTCGGGGAGTGCGTCGAGGTCGGCGGCGTCCAGCGGGCTGGACGGTACGAAGGTGATCACGGTGGAGCTCGCGGAGCGGCCGATCAGCCCGCGCGGGGTGTCCGTCGCGGCCACCCTGCCGTTGTCGATGACGGCGATCCGGTCGCAGAGGCGCTGGGCCTCCTCCATGAAGTGGGTGACCAGGACGACGGTGACCCCCGAGGTGCGGACGTCCTCGATGAGCTTCCAGGTGTCGCGGCGGGCGCGCGGGTCGAGGCCGGTGGTGAGTTCGTCGAGGACGACCACCTTCGGGTTGCCGATCAGGGCGAGCGCGATGGACAGGCGCTGCTTCTGGCCGCCGGAGAGCTTGGCGAACCGGGTGGTCAACTTGCCCTCCAGGCCGAGGCGTTCGGCGAGCGGGCGCCAGTCGGCGGGGTGCGGGTAGAAGGACGCGTACAGCTCAAGGGCCTCGCGGACCAGGATCTTGGGCTGGAGCTCGCTCTCCTGGAGCTGGGCGCCGAGGATCCGGCTGACCTCGTCGTGGTCGGCGACCGGGTCAAGACCGGCCACCCGGACACGGCCCGCGTCGGGGGCGCGCAGACCGCTGACGCATTCGACGGTGGTGGTCTTGCCGGCGCCGTTGGGGCCGAGGATGCCGAAGATCTCGCCCTCCTCGACGGAGAAGGAGACACCGTCGACGACCGGGCGGCCGGCGTAGGACTTGCGCAGTTCGCTGACTTCGATGAGGGGCATGGGGAGAGATTCGTACGGGGCGGGCGGCGGCGGTATCGGCCATCGCGCTCGACCGGGGCATCAGCCGATCGGTTGATGGCGGCGCCGATCGGCCGATCCGTCCCGTACGACACCCCGAGCTCGCGCCTCCGGCCCCCGCGTCCTCGCGGTTCCTCGCGGTAAGGGCCGCTGCCCCTTCCCGGGGTTGTACGGTGCGCTGCCCCGCGCCCCCCGAATACTCACTGGGCGGTGGCGGTTCCGGCTCGTAGGCTCAGGTCCGATGACCGATACACACACCTCCCCCGAGCCCGCCACCGAAATACCGGACGCATCGCGGACCCAGCCGGAGAAACCGGTGAAACGCTCCGCCGTGCGCTCGTTGCTGCGCCTGTGGCCGTACGTCAGACCGGTGCGGGCCCGCTGGGGCTCCGCGGCGGTCGTGGCGATCGTCGCCTCCTGTCTGAGTCTGGTCTTCCCGCTCGTCCTGAAGTGGATGGTCGACGGCCCGATCGCCGACCGCGACCCGGGCGGCGTCTGGCTGGGCGCCACCGCCCTGCTGGTGCTGGGCGTGGTGGAGGCGGCGCTCTTCGGGTTCCGGCGCTGGCTGGTCGCGCGTCCGCTGGCGCGGGTGGAGGCGGGGCTGCGCGCCGATCTGTACCGGCACGTGCAGCGGCTGCCGGTGGCCTTCCACGACAAGTGGGCGTCCGGGCAGATCCTGTCGCGCGGGACGACGGACCTGATGCTGATCCGGATGTTCCTGGCGTTCCCGCTGACGTTCCTGATCGTCAACGGGACGACGATCCTGGTGGGCTTCGTGATCCTGCTGATGCAGGAGTGGACGCTCGGTCTGGTGCTGATGGTGCCGGTGATCCCGCTGATGATCCTGTGTGCGGTCTTCGAGGGGAAGTACGCCCTGGTGTCGCGCAAGGCGCAGGACCAGGTGGGCGATCTGACGACGGTCGTCGAGGAGAGCGTGCTCGGCATCCGCATCATCAAGGGCTTCGGCCGGCACCGGGCGCAGTCGGAGGCGTTCCGCGAGCTGTCGGCGAACCTGCGCGGCACGGAACTGGTCAAGGCGCGGCTGCTCGCGGGGATCCTCGGGCTGATCACGGTCATCCCCGAGGTGGCGATCGGTGCGGCGCTGGTGCTCGGCACGATCCAGGTGGCGGACGGCGGGCTCTCGGCGGGCACGCTGGTGGCGTTCCTGTCGACGGCGCTGGCGCTGCGCTGGCCGGTGGAGTCGATCGGGTTCCTGCTGGCGATGAGCCAGGAGGCGGCGACGGCGGCGGACCGGTTCTTCGAGGTGATGGACGCGGAGGAGGAGTCGGACACGGCCACCGGCGAGGCCCCGGGCTCTGCGGCGGATGCGGACAACACCGGCGGACTGCGCTTCGAGGGAGTGGAGTTCCGCTACCCGGACGCGCCCGCCGACTC
The DNA here is from genome assembly GCF_055579625.1 of Streptomyces sp. NPDC032721. Lineage (NCBI taxonomy): Bacteria > Bacillati > Actinomycetota > Actinomycetes > Kitasatosporales > Streptomycetaceae > Streptomyces > Streptomyces sp. NPDC032721. The sequence continues at coordinate 21,084 of NZ_JBVIMX010000019.1, forward strand.
CGTACCCCTCCTGGAACACATCGATCTGCACATCAGGCCGGGTGAGACGCTCGCCCTGGTCGGGGCGACCGGCAGCGGCAAGACGACGCTCACCGCGCTGGTGCCCCGGCTGCACGAGCGGACCGGTGGCCGGATCACGCTCGACGGGCGGGACATCGACACGATGCCGCGCGCCGAGCTGCGTGAGCTGGTGTCCGTGGCGTTCGAGGAGCCGACGCTCTTCTCGGCGACGGTCGGCGAGAACGTACTGATGGGGGCGGGCCCGAACGCCGGTGACGAGGAGTTGCGGCGCGCGCTGGGCATCGCCCAGGCCGACTTCGTGCACACGTTGCCCGCGGGTGCGGACACCGAGGTCGGCGAGCAGGGGCTGAGTCTCTCCGGCGGCCAGCGCCAGCGTCTCGCGCTGGCCCGCGCCGTGGTGGGCAGGCCGCGCTTCCTGGTCCTGGACGACCCGCTGTCCGCCCTCGACGTCCATACGGAGGCACTGGTGGAGGCGGCGCTGCGGCGCGTGCTGGCCGATACGACGGCGCTGGTGGTGGCGCACCGCCCCTCGACGGTGATGCTCGCCGACCGGGTGGCGCTGCTGTCCGGCGGCCGGATCGCGGCGGTGGGCACGCACCACGAACTGCTGCGGGACAACGCGGAGTACGCGTGGCTGATGTCGGGCGCGCAGACCTCCGAGACCCCGGACCTCACCAAGTCCGGCCGGCACCTGGACCTGCACGAGGGAGCGGACGCATGACCACCACCGACAAGGACCGGCAGGTCAAGCCCGAGCACGAGTCCAAGGCCAGGTCCGGGACGAAGCCCTCCTCCCCGGCCACCGACCCCTTCGACCAGGACGAGCTCCCCTCCCCGCCCGGCGCCACCTGGCGCCTCCTCGGTTCGCTCCTGCGGCCCCGCCGCAAGTACGTCGTCGTCTCCGCGCTCTTCCTGCTCCTCCAGCAGGCCGCCATCCAGGCCGGACCACTGCTCGTCGCGTACGCCATCGACAGCGGCGTGCCCGCCTTCCGGGAGCAGGACTACGGGCCGCTGATCGCCGTCGCCCTCGGCTACCTGATCTGCTCGGCGGCGTCCGGCGCGCTCATGTACGCCTTCTTCCGCTCCTCCGCCCGCGTCAGCCAGGACGTGCTCCTGGACCTGCGTGGCCGGATCTTCCGGCACGGGCAGGCGCTCAGCGTCGACTTCCACGAGCGCTACACCTCGGGCCGCCTCATCTCCCGTGCCACCACCGACGTCGAGTCGCTGCGCGAGCTGCTCTCGGAGGGCCTCCAGGAACTGATCTCGGTCATCCTGTCGTTCGTCTCGATCTCGGTGCTGCTGCTCTGGCTGGACCTGGGGCTCGGTGCGGTCGCGGTCGCCTCGTTCGTACCGCTGTACCTGCTGGTACGGATGTACCAGCGGCGGGTCGGCATCGTCTTCGGCAATCGTTCGTCCGCCGTCGCCGCGGTGATCGTGAAGTTCGCGGAGACCCTCAACGGCATCCGTCCGGTACGGGCCTTCCGTCGCGAGCGCGCCAACGACGAGGCCTTCGCGGCCCTCAACCGCAGGCACGAACTCACCAACGGCGACTCTCTGCTGGAGATGGCCCGTTATGTGACCGGCTCGCGCCTGGTCGCGAACACGGCCGTCGCGGGCATCGTCCTGTGGGGCGCCTACCGGGTCGCGTCCGACACTCTCGCACTGGGTGTGCTGGCCGCCGCGGTCCTCTACCTCCGGCGCCTGTACGACCCCATCGACCGCCTGGGCATGTTCCTCAACTCCTTCCAGTCGGCGTCCGCTTCGCTGGAGAAGATCGCGGGCCTGCTCGCCCAGACCCCGACCGTCCCAGAACCGGCCGAGCCGCGCGCGCTGCCGGTGCAGGACTCCGAACACCCGGGCCGTGAGGTCGAGTTCGACGGCGTACGGTTCGCCTACCGCACCGGCGGCGAGGTGCTGCCCACCTTCGACCTGACCCTGGGCGCCGGGCAGACGGTCGCGGTCGTCGGCTCGACGGGCGCGGGCAAGTCCACCCTCGCCAAGCTGCTGGCCCGGTTCTACGACCCGACCGAGGGCCGCGTCCTCCTCGACGGCACGGACCTGCGCGACCTGTCCGTCCCCGAGCTGCGCCGGGGTGTCGTCATGGTCACGCAGGAGGCGTTCCTGTTCTCCGGCACGGTCGCCGAGAACATCGCGATCGGCCGCCCGGAGGCAACGCGCGCGGAGATCGAGCAGGCCGCGAAGGAGATCGGCGCGCACGACTTCATCGTGAGCCTGCCCGACGGCTACGACACGGACGTACGCAAGCGGGGCGGCCGCATCTCGGCCGGTCAGCGCCAACTGGTCGCGTTCGCACGGGCGTTGCTGGCGAACCCGGCGGTGCTCATCCTCGACGAGGCGACCAGCTCGCTGGACATCCCGGGCGAGCGGGCGGTGCAGCAGGCGATGCACACGGTGCTGCACGGCCGTACCGCCGTGGTGATCGCCCACCGCCTGTCGACGGTGGAGGTCGCGGACCGGGTGCTGGTCATGGAGCACGGCCGGATCGTCGAGGACGGCTCCCCCGCCGAACTCATCGGCGGCGAGGGCCGGTTCGCGGATCTGCACCGGGCCTGGCGGGACAGCCTGGTGTGACGGGCGGGACCCGGCCGGCCCTCGCTCCTCACTTGCCGCAGAACGCGGTCGTGAGCACGTCGCCGGTCGGGACCGACCAGTCCGCGTTGAGGTGGAAGGTCAGGGACTTCTTCCCGTCCCGGGTCGCCATGGTCGTCGTCACGGAGCCCTCGATGGCGCCGGTGTGACCCCAGAGTTCGGGGCCGCAGGTCGGCTTGATCTTGATCAGGCCGAGGCCGTACTCGAAGCCGCCGCCGGGCGTTCCCGTCGGGACGGTGTTCGTCAACTCCCCCTGCTGGCGCGGCTTGAGGAGCTTTCCGGCCAGCAGTGACTGGTAGAAGTGGTTCAGGTCGCGGGAGTTGGAGATCACCTCGCCCGCCGCGCCCGCGAGCGACGGGTTGAGCTCGGTCACGTCGTACGTCGGCCGGTCGGGCTTCGCGGGGCCGGAGAAGCTGCCGTTGAGCTGCGAGTACGCACGGCCGCTGCCGTGCGGCATCCAGGTCCTGGTGCCGGGCAGCATGGTCGACCCGAGGTGCAGCGGGCGGATGATGCGGCGCTCGATCTCGGCGGCGTACGTCCGGCCCGTGGCCTTCTGGATCACCATTCCGGCGATGATGTAGTTGGTGTCGGAGTAGCTCCACTTGGCGCCAGGATCGAAGTTCGGGGCGTGCTTCATGGCGACCTCGACCAGCTGCTCGGGCCTCAGGGTGTCGTAGCGGTGCTTGAGGAACCCGAGGCCGGTGACCCGCTCGTTGAAGGCCTCGTCCTCCGTGTAGCTGAAGATGCCGCTGGTGTGGTTGAGGAGCTGGCGCAGGGTGATCTTCCGGCCGTCGTGCCCGTTGCCCTTCACCAGGCCCGGCAGCCAGTGGTCGACCTTGTCGTCGAGGTCCAGCCGACCCTCGGCCTCCAGCTGGAGCACCACCGTGGCGACGAACGTCTTGGACAGCGACCCGATCCGGAACCGGTCCTGCGCGTCGCGCTTCTCCCCGGTCCGTACGTTCGCCAGGCCCGCGGCACCCGACCAGGTGCGCCCGTGGTCGACGAGCCCGGCCACGGCACCGGGCGCACCGCCCCTGACCGTGGCGTCCAGGGCGCCCTGGAGGGCCTTGGCATCGGGACCGCCGGCCGCCGCGGAGGCGGGGGCGGCGAGGGTGGTGGCCAGTACGGTCGCGGCGGCGACGGCTCCCAGGACCGAGACGGCACGGACCCGGCTCGCGCTGCGGACGGTCCGGGCTGCGGCGGCTTGCTGGTGCACGGTGGAACTCCCACTGCTGGTAACGGAAACGCTGTTGCGGAACGAGCATCTCCGGACGCGCCCCGGAAGGGCATCCCGCCAACCACCGGACCATCACGGGGGACATCCCCTCAGGGGTCCCCTAGGTGATCTCTCGGTGACCGTCACGACGCCATGCCGCAGGCACAAAAAGGCGTGGCGTGGTGCGGAACGCGTCGGGACACTGGCCGGATGACCACGACCGCACCGCCCCAACTGCTTCGACCGCGCGCCCTGGAGCCCGGGGATCTCGTCGTTGTCGCTTCGCTGTCCGGACCACTGCTCGCCGAGTACGAACCCGACCTCGCACAGGCGGTGTGCACGCTGGAGCGGATGGGGTTCCGGGTCCGTCGGGCGCCACTGCTCGAAGCGGGACGGCAGCACTGGTGGAGTGCGGCGACACCGGCGGAGATCGCCGGGGAGTTGAACGCCCTGCTAGGTGATCCCCAGGTGCGCGCGGTCATCGCGCACGACGGCGGCCATACCACGATCGGCTATCTCGACCTGATCGACTTCGAGCAGATCAGGGCGGACCCCAAACCGATCATCGGCTACAGCGACATCTCACTCCTGCATCTGGTGCTCCACGCGCAGACAGGTCTGGTCGGATTCCACGCCGACCTGGCCACCCCCGGGCTCGGCGGGCACTGGCCGCGCGCCTCCGCCGCACGCCGGGCCGAACTGGAAAGGCTCTACTCGACACTACTGACCAGTACGGAGCCGATCGGTCAGCTGCCGTCCAACCCGTCGTGGGAGTGCTGGCGGACCGGCCGTACCGAAGGCCGGCTGATCGGCGGGGTCCTCAACCGCATCGCACTGAACCAGGCGACGCGCTACGCGCTCCCCCTCGGAGCCTTCGACGGCGCGGTCCTGTTCTGGGAGGAACTGGGCGGCCACGCCTCACACGTGTGGAGCTACCTCCAGGTGCTGCGGCACGCCGGGGTCCTGGAGCGCATCTCCGGAATGATCGTGGGCACCCCTACCGCCATCGCGGGATTCGCCCCCTCCGACGGCGCCCCGACCCTGCGGGAGATGGTCCTCGATGTCCTCGGCGACAGCGACATCCCGGTCCTTGCCAACGTCGAGGTCGGCCACGCCGGCCCCAACCTCCCCTTTCCCGTCGGCACTCGCGTCGCCCTGGACGCGCGGCAACGGACACTGTCGCTGCTCGAAGCCGCGGTAGCGCCACGTCGCAAGGCGTGAACGCCGTTCGCCCCGTAGCGGGTGTGTGGTTCGTGGCGAGTACGGGTGGGCTGCTGGTCGTGCTGAACCTGGGCATCGGCGGCCTGGCCCTGTCGGGGCGTCGGGGCGGGTGCGTCCCACTGCGGGGAAGTGGCACGCCGCCGATGAACCGCTCCGGCCGGGCGGGGAGTTGGAGCCGCTCACGGCGGGGGCGCACGCTCGACACCCTTGTGCTGCTGGTGCGCCGGGTCCTCGGTGGGGGCGTCGCGAAGTTCGACCATGCCCACCAGCAGAACCGACGGATCCGCTGGTCGGGCCGCACCGTCAGTCGGCGGCGACGGCCTCGATCAGCGAGAACGGTTCGGCGTCCGCGAGCGCGGTGACCGAGGTGACGGCCAGGCCCGCGCTCCGGCACACGTCCTCGAAGTCCTTGCGGGTGCGTTCCCTGCCGCCCACGTTCACCATCATGTTCAGGTCGCTGAGATAGGTCCCTCCCGTGCCGCTCGCGACGACCTCCGGCAGTACGGGTTCCACGATCAGTACGCGCCCGCCGGGCGGCAGCACCTCGCGGCAGTGGCTCAGGATCGTGATCGTCAGGTCGTCCGGCCAGTCGTGCAGGATGCTCTTGATCAGGTAGAGCTCCGAGCCCTTGGGCACCGAGCCGAAGAAGTCCCCGGCGACCAGCGAGCAGCGTTCCGTGAGCCCGTGCGCCCGCAGCGTCTCGGGGGCCTGGGCCAGGCCGTCGGCCGTGTCGTAGACGACGCCGTGGAGTCCCGGATGCGCGTCGAGCACGGCCGCCAGGAGGGTTCCGGCCCCGCCGCCGACGTCCGTGACCGACGTGAACCGGCCGAAGTCGTACGCGTGCGGCAGCACGGCGGCGGTCGCCCCGGTGGCCTGGCTCATCGCCGCGTTGAACGCCTCGGAGAGCTCGGGGTGCCCGGTCAGGTAGGAGAAGAAGTCCGTGCCAAAGACCGAGTCGAACGCGACGTCGCCGGTACGGAGGGAGGAGTCCAGGTGCTCCCAGGCCCGTGCCACCACCGGATCGGTGAACAGCCGCACGAAGGACGCGAGCGAGTCGGGGCGGCGCGGGTCGAGGAGTGCGCCGGCCGGGGTGAGCGAGAAGGAGCCCGGGGTGTGTTCCTTGAACATGCCGAGGCTGGTCAGGGCGCGCAGCAGCCGGGTCATCGGCTGCGGCTCGATCCCGGCACCGGCGGCGATCTCGTCGGCCCGGCGCGGTCTGCCGTCGCCGATCAGCTCGGCCACGTTCAGGCGCACCGCCGCGCGCAGGGTCTGCGCGGCCATGTTGCCGAAGGCGAGCTGGACGATCAGCTCGCGGGCGGCGGGGTCCGTCACGGGGACTTCGGTGGTTGCCACTGGTGTGGTCCTTCCTGTGGGAATGGCTCGGTTTCGAAGAAGGGCTCGGGCTATGCGGCTGCGGCGGCCGCTTGTGGGGCCAGGGCGCCCGGGGTGCACCCCGCGAAGGCGAGTACGTCGCGATGCAGATGGGGCTGGTCGACGTATCCGCACGTCTGAGCCACGTCCACGGGGTTACGGCCCGCGCGCAGCAGGCGGGCGGCGTGGTCGAAGCGGACCAGCATGGCCGCGCGCTTCGGGGTGAAGCCGATCTGGTCGCCGAACCTGGACCACAGTCGCTTCCGGCTCCAGCCGCAGGCTTCCGCGAGTTCACCGACCCGCACCCGCCCGCGCCGGGCCACGATGTGGTCCCAGGTGGCCGCGACCTCGGGCGCCATCGGGGGTGCCTGCGCGGCCCGCCGCGTCAGGAACCCGTCGACCAGGGCGAGGCGTTCCTGCCACGTCCCGGCCTCGGGCAGCCGCTCGCGGAGGCGGCGCTCGTGCCGCCCCCACAGGTCCTCAAGTCCGGTGACGGAGCCGTCCAGTTCACGCGGCGAGACCCCCAGCAGCGCGTACGCCGCCGGGGGCGCCAGGTACAGCTGGACGCACTCGACGCCCTCGCCCCGGATGCGGGTCGCCCCCGGCGACAACGCGGCGGCGAAGCTGCTCAGGGGCCGCCGCCCGGCCGCACCCTCGACGCTGAAGGGGCCGCCGGCCCCCAGCCCGATGATGATGACCACGACGGGCTGCGGAAGCACCTGCTTGTCCAGCCCGACGCCGATACGGTCACGGAACCCCGCCATCCGCACGCCGTCCAGGGACGTACCGCCGACGGGCCGGGCGACCTCCCAGCCGTAATCGCTGCCGTAGTCGCTGCCGTAGTCGCTCTCGTCGTCCTCCGGGAGGACGGACCTCACTTCGCCGCTGCGCATGCCTCTACGGTCGCCGACTTCTCCGTCCCTGTCTTGGACGAAAGTTCCGTGGACTCGGCTTCGCCCAGGGCGAGTTCGGCCCGCACCGTCTTGCCCACCGGGCCCCGGTCGACCACCTCCCACCGATCGGCCAGCGCCTCCACCAGCAGCAGCCCCCGCCCCGCGTCCGCACCGGGTTCGGGGGCGGTGAGCGCGCCGGGACCGGCGGGCCGCCGCTCGCCGCGCGCGTCCGAGACGTCGATACGGAGGGTGTACGGGTCGATGGCGAGCCGGAGTTCGAAGTCCCGCCCCGGCACGCGACCGTGCGTGACGGCGTTCGCGGCGAGCTCGGCGACGAGGTGGGCGGCGGTGTCGGAGAGTTCGCAGCCGTACGGGACACCCCAGGCGTGCAACTGGTGCACGGCGAGATGCCTGGCGAGGCGGGCACCGCGCCGAGTCGAGCTGAAGCTCTGCGTGAACATACGTACGGTAGTTGCCACTTGCGGTGTGGAGGGTGGTCTCATACCCCCTATCCGAGCGCCCGACAGAGAAGTTCTCCAGGTCGGCAACTAGCACGCTGCGTGAGAGTACTGGTACGGAGGGTGGACAGGGCTGGCAACTGACCGTAACCATTGCCGAGTTGGGCGTGGGCTACGAGGCAGGCGTACAGGAGGTGTCCTGGCATGTCGGACGGTACGGGTGGGCAGCCGGGCGGTGGAGAGCCGGAAGTGTCGGACAGTCTCCGGACGTTCGGCGAGGTACTGAAGGCGTTCCGCAAACGGTCGGGGCACACCCAGGAGGAGTTCGCCGAGCTGTCCGGGTACTCGCTCCAGACCGTAGCCAAGATCGAACAGGGCCGCCGCTTCCCGCAGCCGGACTTTGTGGAGCGGGCGGAGGAGATCCTCGACGCGTTCGGGACGCTGCGGGGTGCGGCGCGGCACCTGTCGCGGCAGCCGGGGCTGGCGAGTTGGTTCCGGCAGTGGGCCAAGTTCGAGGCGGAGGCCGTCAGCCTCTATACGTACGAGCGCCGGGTGGTGCCGGGCCTTCTCCAGACGGAGGCATACGCACGGGCGGTGGCGCTGGGAGTGCCGCCACTGGTGGCCGAGGAGCAGCTCAACGAACGCATCGCGGCCCGGCTCGCCCGCCAGAACCTGCTCTCCATGGACCGGAAACCGCCCACCGCCTTCAGCTTCATCATCGAACAGGCGGTACTGGAACGGCACACGGGCGGCGAGGAGGTGACGCGTACCCTGCTCGACCGACTGATCGACATCGGCGAGCGGCACTGGAACGTGGAGATCCAGCTGATGCCCCTGCGGCAGACGACACATGCGGGGCTGGACGGGCCCATGCGGCTGGCCGAGACTCCGGCGAACCGGTGGTTCGGGTACTCGGAGGGGCAGGAAAATGGGCGCCTCATCACTGACCCGAAAGAGATCAGCCGTCTCCAGCAGCGCTATGCCAAGATGCGCTCACAGGCCCTGACGCCAGAAGACTCCCTGGGCCTGCTGAAGCGAATGCGAGGAGCGCTATGAGCACGTCCGAACTGGCCTGGTTCAAGAGCAGTTACAGCGGTTCGCAAGGCGACGACTGCATCGAAGTCGCCCTCTCCTGGCGCAAGTCGACGTACAGCGGTTCCGACGGCGACGACTGCATCGAAGTGGCCCTCCCCTGGCACAAGTCGACGCACAGCAGCGGCAGCCAAGGCGACTGCGTTGAGGTTGCCGCCTGTCAGACCACCGTCCACGTCCGCGACTCCAAGCTGGCCGACAGCCCCCAACTCGCCGTCACCAGCGCCAGTTGGCAGCAGTTCGTCTCGTACGCGGTCCGGGCCTGACCCCGCCGCCCGCACGAACACCCCGCACCCGGCTGCGCGGGCCTCGGCGGGCGGCCAGGAGACGGTCCGAGGTCGGTCACGGCGGGGAACCTATCGCACGCGTTTGGGGGCCCGGGGCTCGGCGCCGTCCGAGAGGTGGCGTACGACGACCTCGCCGATCTCCGCGAAGGCGGCCTGCTGTTGCGGGGTGAGGAGGTCGATGAAGTTGCGGCGCACCGACTCCACATGGAGCGGGGCCGCCGCCTCCAGGACGCGCAGGCCCTCCTCGGTGAGGACGACCTCCGCGCACCGGGCGTCGGACGCACAGCCCTGCCTGACGATGAGGCCCCGCTGCTGCATGCGGGTCAGGTGGTGCGAGAGGCGGCTGCGCGACCAGAGCATCCGGTCGGCCAGCTCGCTCACCCGGCAGCCGCGTCCCTCGGACCAGCTCAGGTGGGACAGCACGTCGTAGTCGGCGTCGGACAGGCCGCTGTCCTGGCTGAGGTCTCGGGAGACCTGCGCGCCGAGGAGCAGTTGCATGCGGCGGTACGCCTGCCAGGTGCGCTGTTCGTCGTCGGTCAGCCAGCGGGGGTCGTCGGTGGTCGTCACGTAGGACACCGTACCGAGAATTGATTGACACGTCACCGAACTGACCCCTAGCGTGATGGGTGACACGTCAACCACATGGAGGCACCGTGGCTCGCCCAGACCGCAGTCGGCAGACTCCGGGCGGCGCCTCCGCACAGCTCCGCATGACCCAACTGATGGGCGGGCTGGTCCTGTTCGGGGTCAGCATGGCGCTGATGATTGCGGCGGGTCTGGGCGCGTCCGCCTGGGACGTGCTCCACCAGGGCCTGTCACGCAGTACCGGAATCTCGCTCGGGCTCGTCGTGGCGGTGGTGGGCGCGCTGGTGCTGGTGGCCTGGATACCGCTGAGGGTGCGGCCCGGCGTCGGCACGGTGCTGAACATCATCGTGGTCGGACTGGTCGCGGACGCCGTGCTGCGGGCGCTGCCGACGGCCGTGGACAACATGGCGGTCCGGATCGCACTGCTCCTCTTCGGCATCGTGCTCAACGCGCTGGCGACGGGGCTGTACGTGGGGGCGGGGCTCGGCCCCGGTCCGCGCGACGGCCTGATGACCGGGCTGGCCAAGCGCGGCATCTCCATCCGGGCGGCCCGCACCTGTATCGAACTGGCGGTGCTGGCGGCGGGATGGCTGCTCGGCGGCACGGTCGGGGTGGGCACGGTGCTGTTCGCGGCGGCGATAGGACCGCTGACGCAACCGGCGCTGCGGCGCTTCACGTTGAGCCGCTGAGCCGCTGAGCCGTTGAACACCTCTCATTTCTCGCCTTGAACGCCTTGAACGCCTTGAACGAAGGGACCCCCATGTCTCGCCTGTACGTACTCGCCGCCAGCACCCGCCCCACCTCTTCCGGCCGGCCACTGGCCCGCTGGGTCGCTGAACTGGCCGCGCGACGACCTGAGTTCGAAGTGACGACGATCGACCTGGCGGAGGTCGGACTGCCCCTGCTCGACGAACCGGAGTACCCGTCGACGGGCCGGTACGCCCACCCGCACACCCGCGAGTGGAGCGCGACGATCTCCCCGGCGGACGCGTTCGTCTTCGTGATGCCGATGTACAACGGCGGGTTCACGGCCCCGCTGAAGAACGCCATCGACTCGCTCTACGCGGAGTGGGAGGGCAAGCCGATCGGCCTGGTCAGCTACAGCGCGGGCCCGTCCGGCGGCGCCCCGGCGATCGACATGCTCCGCCCTGTGCTGGAGCGGGTCGGCCTGCGCCCGGCGGAGACGACCGTGTCGGTGGCCGGGATCGAGGGCCTGGTGAACCACGCGGAAGGCGCCTTCACCTCAACTCCCGCGCTGGCGGCTGACATTGACGCCGTACTGGACGAGGTCGCATCGCTCCTCGCGGCGGCTCCCGCACGGTCGGGTGTCTGACCATGGAACTCTCCCCCGGCCTGAAGAAGTACCTCGCCGAGTCCCCCGCCTTCGCCACGGTCGCCACACTGCTGCCCAGCGGGCGGGCGCACCTGACGATGGTGTGGGTGACGGCGGACGGCGACGACCTGCTCTTCTCCACCACGCTGGAGCGACTCCAGGGCAAGAACATCGCCCGCGACCCGCGCGTCACCCTCCTCATCAGCAGGCCCGATGACCCGTACTCCTACGCGGAGGTCCGGGGCACGGCGACCGTCACCCCGGACCCGGACCGGACCCTGGCGAACCGACTGTCCCTGGCCCACACGGGCCGGGATTTCGCCACCGCCAACCCGGCTGCGGGGAACGCGGAGTTCGTGGTCGTACGGGTGACACCGGAGAAGGTCGCCGGGCGGCTCTGACAGCCCCGGCCTGCCGTCACATCGCGCGTACGCCTCCCCACAACCTCCCCGAGAAGGTCGAACCACCCCACACCTCAGCCACACCCACCACAGGAATTCAGCCACCCGCAATTCTGGTGCCCGCCTGGTGGAGGCGGGCCCTCCGTCCCTCGGTGTCCGGATTCGTGCGGGGGCTCGTTTGCTATGGCGCGCTGCGACGACCCCCCGGGCAAACGCCCCCGCCCCCTCCCCCGGGCCGTTCCTGCACCTTTGTCTTACGCACAGGCAAACAATCCGCATACCGAACATGGCCGTCCGCCCAAGGAGACGGATCCGGCCAACTTATTGACACGCCCCTGACAGCACCCGCCCCTGCCTGCCACTCTTCCGTCGTTCCAAGAACCGTGCACCACGCGCACCAACTGCTCTGCCTGCTCTGCATGTTCAGCCCCGTCGGCCTCACCCAGCCGGCGGAACCCCCCTCGCAGAAGGAGTCCGCGTGAGATCCACGCACCGCAAGCACGCCACCGCGACCGGCGCTCTGCTCGCCGCCGCAGCGCTGCTCGCCGTCGGCGTCCAGACCGGCACCGCCGTCGCCGACGACCCCTGGACCGCCGCCCCCGCCGCCGCGAAGGCCGACCCCGGCGGCGCACCCGCGAAGCTGACGCCCGCCCAGCGGGCGGCCCTGCTCACCAAGGCCAACGAGACCAAGGCGGCCACCGCCAAGGAGCTCGGCCTCGGTGCCAAGGAAGCCCTCGTGGTCCGTGACGTCGTCCAGGACCTGGACGGCACCACGCACACCCGCTACGAGCGCACCTACGACGGCCTTCCCGTCCTCGGCGGCGACCTGATCGTCAAGAAGGACAAGGCCGCCAAGACCAAGGGCGTCTCCCAGTCCAGGACCGCGAAGCTCGCGGGCATCGCCGCCACCCCGAAGGTGGCCCCGGCCGCCGCCGAGAAGCAGGCACTCGGTCTCGCCAAGGCGGAGGGCTCGAAGTCGACCAAGGCGTCGATGGCCCCGCGCCAGGTGGTCTGGATGGGGTCCGGCGCGCCGGTCCTCGCGTTCGAGACGGTCGTCGGCGGATTCCAGCACGACGGCACGCCCAACGAGCTGCACGTCGTCACCGACGCCGCCACCGGCGAGAAGCTGCACGAGTGGCAGGCGGTCGAGAACGGCGTCGGCAACACCCAGTACAGCGGCCAGGTCACCCTCGGTTCGACGCTGTCCGGTTCGACGTACAACCTCACCGACGGCGGTCGCGGCAACCACAAGACGTACGACCTGAAGGGCGGGACGTCGGGCACCGGCACCCTCTTCTCCGGTCCGGACGACACGTGGGGCGACGGCACCCCGGGCAACCGCGAGACCGCGGGCGCGGACGCCGCGTACGGTGCGGGTCTCACCTGGGACTACTACAAGAACGTGCACGGCCGCAGCGGCATCCGCGGCGACGGGGTCGGCGCGTACTCCCGCGTCCACTACGGCAACGCGTACATCAACGCGTTCTGGCAGGACTCCTGCTTCTGCATGACGTACGGCGACGGCGCGGGCAACCAGAAGCCGCTCACCTCGATCGACGTGGCAGCGCACGAGATGACCCACGGTGTCACCGCGGCGACCGCCAAGCTGATCTACAGCGGTGAGTCCGGCGGCCTGAACGAGGCGACCTCCGACATCTTCGCGGCGGCCGTCGAGTTCACCGCCAACAACGCCAAGGACGTCGGCGACTACATGGTCGGCGAGAAGATCGACATCAACGGCGACGGCACCCCGCTGCGCTACATGGACAAGCCGAGCAAGGACGGGGCGTCGAAGGACGCCTGGTACTCGGGCATCGGCAACATCGACGTCCACTACTCGTCGGGCCCGGCGAACCACTTCTTCTACCTGCTGTCCGAGGGCAGCGGCGCGAAGGTCATCAACGGGGTCTCGTACGACTCGCCGACCTCCGACGGCAAGCCGGTCGTCGGCATCGGCCGCGACAAGGCCGAGAAGATCTGGTTCAAGGCGCTGGTCTCGAAGTTCACCGCCAGCACCAACTACGCGGACGCCCGCAAGGGCACCGTCGCCGCCGCGACCGAGCTGTACGGCGCGGGCAGCGCCGAGGTCAAGGGCGTCGAGCACGCCTGGGCGGCCATCAACGTCGGGGCCCGCCCCGGCGACCCGGACCCGGGCGGCACGGTCTTCGAGAACCAGACCGACGTGGCCATCCCGGACAACGGTGCGGCCGTGACCTCCTCGATCCCGGTCACCAAGACGGGCAACGCCCCGGCCACCCTCAAGGTCGACGTGGACATCGTCCACACCTGGCGCGGTGACCTGCGCGTCGACCTGGTCGCCCCGGACGGCACGATCTACCTGCTGAAGAACACCAGCTCCGGCGACTCGGCGGACAACGTGAAGCAGCAGTTCACCGTCAACGCCTCCTCCGAGGTCGCGGCCGGCACCTGGAAGCTCAAGGTGCAGGACAAGGCCTCGCAGGACACCGGTTACATCAACGGGTGGAAGCTCACCTTCTGACCGGTTGAGTTCCGGCTTCCGCACAACCTGTGATCCGGACAACGTGTGAGTGGTGGGCGGGGGGGGGGGGGGGGGCGAGCCGTCCCCCCCCGCTGCCGGACGTCGCCTCCTCCGCGGAGACGTGCAGCGTGGCGGTGAGGTTGCC
>NZ_JBVIMX010000019.1:35226-69640 GCF_055579625.1 Streptomyces sp. NPDC032721
CGGTACCCCAAAGGGGGGAGACCCCCCCCCTCGACTTTTTTGTTTCCCCCCCCCCCCCCCCCTTCCCCCCCCCACCCTTTGTGGTTTCCCCCCCCCCCCCCCCCCCCCCCCCCCCACCACTTTCGTTCATGGTCCCGTGTGCGCCCGCCGCATACGTTCTCCTCATGCACGCCATATCCGCCCTGCGCCGGGACACCCGCCGCGCCCTGCTCCTGGACCTCGCCCTCTGGGTGTTCCTGAGCTTCTTCGTCACGATGAAGGAGGACCCGGACGACGGCGGGTCCTGGCCCCTGCTGGCCGCGGGGGTGCTCTCCCTCGGTCTGGGCGTCCTGCTCTGCCGCGTCGCACCGCTCGCCTCCCTCACGGTCGCGGTGGGGTGCAGCGCCCTGCGCAGCCCGGAGCTGTTCACGCAGTCGTACACCGTCGCGATGTGCGTGTTCGCCTTCCTCGCGGGCCGCCGCGACGCCCGGGTGCGCCCCGCCGTGCTGGTCTTCGCCGGGTACGCCGTGGCGGGCCTCGGACTGAGCCTCACGTACGACGACAAGCTGTGGGTCTGGTTCGCCCAGCTGACCTCGCTCCTGCTCCAGGCCGTCGTGCCCTGGCTGATCGGCAGGTACGTTCGCCGCTACGCGCAACTCGTCGCCGACGGCTGGGAGTTGGCGAACCGCATGGAGCGTGAGCAGCGCGCCGTGGCCGACCGCGAACGGCTGCGCGAACGCTCCCGGATCGCGGGCGACATGCACGACTCGCTCGGCCACGACCTCTCCCTGATCGCGGTACGGGCCGCCGCCCTGGAGGTCAGCCGCAACCTGGCGCCCGCCGAACAGCGTGCCGCGGGCGAGCTGCGCCTCGCCGCCGCCGACGCCACCGCCCGTCTCCGCGACATCGTGGGCGTCCTGCGCGCCGACGGCGAGGGGGCGCCGACGACCCCCGCCGACGAGTCGCTCGCGGAACTGGTCAAGCGCGCCACCGCGTCGGGACTCACCGTCGAGCTCTCCGTGGAGGGCCCGGACCTGGACCTCCCCGACATGGTCGACCGGGCCGTCCACCGCATCGCCCAGGAGGCCCTGACGAACGCCACCAAGCACGCCCCCGGCGCTCCCGTACGGATATGGGTCGTACGGAACCCGGACGTGCAGGCCGTGATACTCGGCGTCACCAACCCCGCCCCGCCCACCGCCCTGACCTCGGGCCTCGCGTCCGGCCTCGCCACGGGCCTCCCCTCGGGCCTCGCCTCCGGCGGCACCGGTCTGGTGGGCCTGGACGAACGCGTCCGCCTCGCGGGCGGCACCCTCTCCCACGGCCCCACCGGCGACGGCGGCTTCGCGGTGACCGCACACCTGCCGATCGCCGGAACGCCCGTACCGCTGACTCCGCAAGCCCCCGTCGCGACACGGGAGTTGAGCCGCGCCCGGCTCCAGGTCAGGCGCGGCCTCGTGCAGGCGATCGTCGCCCCGGTGGCGGTGGTCGCGGCCCTCGGCGCCCTCATGCTGGCCTACCAGGAGTACGGTGCTTCGCGCTCGGTCCTCACCCGTGACCAGTTCGACCGCCTCCACCTGGGCGAGCAGCGCACGGCAGTGAAGGAACGCGTCCCCGACCACCCCCTGGACGGCCCGCCCCCGGGCGTCGGCCCCGAACCCGCCGGGACCGACACCTGCACCTACTTCCGTACGGACCGCTTCGAACTGACCCCCGTCTACCGCCTCTGCTTCACCTCCGGAGCCCTGGCCTCGAAGGACCTCGTCGACGACGTGCCGAACGAAGAGTTCCGTACGCGGCCCCGCTAGACACGGCCCCGCCAGACGCGGCCCCGCTAGCGCATCAGAACTCCTGCCCCCTCCCCTGTCGCCTCGGTCGGCAGTGCCACCAGGCCCAGGTCCGCGCTGCTCGCCAGCAGCCGGTGCGCGGGCAGCACGCGGACGGTGTAGCCGTACGGGCCCGTGCGGTCGAGGGCGAGCGGGCCCTCGTACGTCCAGCGGCCCTCCGTGTCGGGCCCGGCGGCGGGCTTGAGCGGGAAGCACTGGGCGCCGCCGATCCGGTCCTCGGAGTCGACCCGCCCGGCCACCGCCTGCACCTCCACGTCGTCGGGGCCCAGTTCGCCCAGGCACACGCGGATGCGCAGCGACAGGGTCGAGCCGAGTTCCGCGGTGCCGTTGACGGCGGTGGCGGCGACGGCCTCGACGTGGTCGACGGCGACCTTCGGCCAGGCGTCCCTGACCCGGCCCTTCCAGCCCGCCAGCTCGCGGGCGGCGCGCGGGGTCAGCGCCCGGTGGGCGCGGGCGGCCGGTGCGTACAGCCGCTCCACATACTCACGCACCATCCGCCCGGCGAGCACCTTCGGCCCCAGGGTCACCAGGGTCCGGCGGACCATCTCGATCCACCGGTCGGGGAGCTGGCCGCGCCCCTTCTCGTAGAAGCGGGGCACCACGCGCTGTTCGATGAGCTCGTAGAGGGCGGCGGCCTCCAGGTCGTCGCGGCGGTCCTCCTCGGTGGCGGCGCCGTCGGCGGTCGGGATGGCCCAGCCGAAGTCCGGCTCGAACCACTCGTCCCACCAGCCGTCGAGCACGGAGAGGTTGAGGCAGCCGTTGAGCGCGGCCTTCATTCCGCTGGTCCCGCACGCCTCCAGCGGCCGGAGGGGGTTGTTCAGCCAGACGTCGCAGCCCGGGTAGAGCTTCTGCGCCATCCGCATCCCGTAGTCGGGCAGGAAGACGATGCGGTGGCGGACGCGCGGATCGTCGGCGAACCGCACCAGCTCCTGCACGAGCCGCTTGCCGCCGTCGTCGGCGGGGTGGGCCTTGCCCGCGACGACGATCTGGATGGGCCGGTCGGGATGCAGCAGCAGCTCCATCAGCCGGTCGCGGTCACGGAGCATGAGGGTGAGCCGCTTGTACGAGGGAACGCGCCGGGCGAACCCGATGGTGAGCACATCCGGGTCGAACACCCCGTCGATCCACCCGAGTTCGGCCTCGGCAGCACCGCGCTGGAGCCAGGAGGCCCGCAGCCGCCGCCGCACCTCCTGCACCAGGTTCTCGCGGAGCACCCGCCGCAGGTCCCACACCTCGCTGTCGGAGATCTCGGCGACGGCGTCCCAGCGCGGCGACCCGCCCACGGTCAGCGCGTCCTCGGTGCGTCCGGCGCCGATCTGCCTGACCCCGAGCCGTACGACCTCCGGGGCGACCCAGGTGGGCGCGTGCACTCCGTTGGTGACGGAGGTGATCGGCACCTCCTCGGAATCGAAGCCGGGCCACAGCCCGGCGAACATCCCCCGGCTGACGGAACCGTGCAGCGTGGAGACGCCATTGGCGCGCTGGGCGAGCCGGAGCCCCATCACGGCCATGTTGAAGAGGTTGCACTCACCACCGGGATAGCTCTCCATCCCCAACTGAAGCACCCGCTCGACATCCACTCCGGCCAGCTCACCGTCGTACCCGAAATGATGAGCGACCAGCTCACGGTCGAAACGGTCGATCCCCGCAGGCACGGGAGTGTGCGTCGTAAAAACGGTCCCGGCCCGAACGGACTCAAGTGCAGCCTCGAACTCCAGCCCCTGCACCCCCAGTTCACGGATCCGCTCCAACCCGAGGAACCCCGCGTGCCCCTCGTTCGTATGGAAGACCTCGGGCTCGGGGTGCCCGGTCAGCCGGCAGTACGCCCGTACGGCACGCACCCCGCCGATCCCCAGCAGCATCTCCTGCAACAGCCGGTGCTCGCTGCCGCCCCCGTACAGCCGGTCGGTGACGTCCCGCTCCCCGGCCCCGTTCTCCTCGACGTCGGAGTCGAGCATCAGCAGCGGTACGCGGCCCACGGACGCCTTCCAGATGTGCGCGCGCAGGGCCCGCCCGCCGGGCAGGGTGAGCGACACCCGGCAGGGCGTCCCGTCGGCCTCGCGCAGCAGGCTCACCGGGAGCTCGTTCGGGTCGAGCACCGGATAGTGCTCCTGCTGCCACCCGTCCCGCGACAGCGACTGCCGGAAGTACCCGTGCCGGTAGAGCAGCCCGACCCCGATGAGCGGCACCCCGAGGTCACTGGCCGCCTTCAGATGATCCCCGGCCAGGATGCCGAGCCCGCCCGAGTACTGCGGCAGCGCGGCGGTCACCCCGAACTCGGGCGAGAAGTAGGCGACGGCACGCGGCAGTTCACCGCCCTCGCGCTCCCCCTGAGCCTGGTACCAGCGCTGCCCTCCCACATAGTCGGCGAGGTCGTCCGCGACGGCCCCCAGCCGCCGCAGGAACCTCCGGTCCCCGGCCAACGCCGCCAGCCGCTCGGCGGAAACACTCCCCAGCAGCCGCACCGGATCCTCCCCGGAAGCCTGCCACCCCTCCGGATCGACGGCCTGGAACAGCTCACGGGTCTCGGTGTGCCAGGACCACCGCAGATTCCGGGCGAGCTCACTGAGCGGCCGGAGCGGATCGGGAAGTACGGGACGCACGGTGAACCGACGGATCGCCTTCACGTAACCACCTTCACAGGGACAGCAGTTGCCGGGCGGAGCGGACACGCCGCGAAGCGCCTCCACCCCTCGACGGTAGCCCCGACCCCCACCTCCGCTCCACGGCGCACATCGGGCGGGCGGGAGTGCACGAAGGGAGCGAGCCGCTCGACACTCACGCACCGCGAACTCACTTCTGCAAACGCCACCCCCCTTGCTAGCGTGCGCACTTCGCACCGCCATGGGTGTGTGAGGACGAGGGGAGAACCGTGACGTTCCGCGAGGAATGGGCAGAGCTGAAGGCTGAGTCACAGGCCCGCCGGACCGGAGAGACACAGCTCACCGCCGTATCGGGGCCAGGCGGCGCGAGCGGCGGGGTGGCTCCCGAACTCGTGGTCCACCAGGACGATCTGGGGAGGGTGGGCAACGAGGCGTTCCGTCTGCACAGCATGCTGCGGAATACAGCCGATGTCGCAGGAGGCGGAGCAGACCGGAGCGGAGCGGGAACGACCGCACAGGCAGCGGCGGAGCTGCGCAGCCGAAACCTCGTCTCCGGGTCGGAGCTCTACACCACGCTGGAGATGTGGACCTCCCAGGTGAAAACGGTTATGCAGATGTGCGCGCACATATCGAACCACTTGGACTACTCCGTGAACCGGCACGCCGAGGACGAAAGGTTCATCGCCGCCTCGCTGAAGCAGCGCAACGGGCTACCGGTGCCGGTGTCCGAGCTCGACAAGTACGCGAAGTAGGGGCGAGCAGGGTGGGAACCTTCACTTATACGGACCTCATGGAGGTCGACCTCGGCAAGCTCAAGGCCGCTCAGGGACAGTGGGCGACCACTGCCGACGGACTGAAGAAGCTCGTCACCCAGTCCCGTGACGGGATGGTCAAGCTCTCCGACGGCGCGAAGTGGGCAGGCCTGAATGCCACGGTCACCCGGGAGTTCGTACGCAAGACCGCAAAGGAGTTCGCGGACCTGCACCTGGAGGCCACGAGCATCGGAAACGTCCTGGAGGACGCCTACGGCGAACTCACCCAGTTGCAGAAGCGGGCACAGCAGTTGTCGGCGGAGGCCCGGGCTGGCAGCGCGCGCGGCGCCTCCCCGACCCCCGCGCTGCTGGTCATGGACGGCCCCGGTGGCACGGTGAAGGTGATGGAAGCGGTGTGCGACGTCAACGGCACGTCGCAGCGCACCAAGGACTTGATCCAGTGGTACGCCGACACCCTGACGGGACTGGTCGCGCACGCGGCGGAGGTCGACGCGTCCCTGGCCCGGTCGCTGTCCAGGAGCCACGGCAACGACCCGCACAATCCGGGCCACGGCAGCTTCTCCTCCCTCGACCAGGAGCAGCTCCCGCGGGCCACCAGGTTGGCGTCGCTCGGGGACGACGCGAACAAGGCCCAGCGCGCCGAACTGCACAGACTCTGGGACTCGTTGAGCCCGACGGCCCGCTCCCGGCTGTGGAGCGAGCAGAAGGACGGGCTGCTCGCGGCCGGACTGCTCTCCCCCACCGTCAAGCAGGTGGCCGCGGACAAGGGGGCGGGGCCCTACGGCATCAGGGAGCCCACCGCGGAGGACCGCCGGACCCGCGAGAAGATGAACCTGATCGCAGAGGGCGCCGACTGGATGGGCATGAACGACGCTTCGCGCAACATGGCGCACTACCTGGGCAACAGCGGGACGGACATGGACCTGCCCGTCGACAAGATGATGCTCGACGACTCCGGGTTCGAGAAGCACATCAACCAGAACCACATCGCGGAGAACCAGACCAAGTGGCGCGAACAGGCGCTGGAGGAGTTCCGGAGGAATGGCGGCCAGCCGGTCGCCATTCCCGTGCAGACCTCGAACAAGGACTACTCGTTCTCGCCCGAGACACAGAAGAACTGGTTCTACGCGGTGGGCTCGACCCGGTCGAACGTCACCGGAGTGGTCACCGTCGTTCCCGATGCGAACGGTCGGCCTCAGGTTGGTCTCGACTATCAGGCCAACGCGTGGGACCGCTACAACTGGGACGAGGGCAAGGGCGTGACGATCGGCCCCATGGAAGTTCCGGACGGACGGATGGCACGCCTCCACAGCGCCGGAATCGCCCAGGAGTACGACATGGCCGGCAGCAGCTCGGTCAAGCACCACGACCTCGGTGGAGCCACTCCGAACACCGGCTCCCCGCCCGCACCGGAGGAACCGGGGCGTGAGGGTGGCCGTACCGACCCGGACCGTGAACAGCAGGAAGGCCGATGAGTGGCACGCCGATGAATGGCTCACCGACGATCGGCCCGGCGCGCGGGCTCCCTCCGCAGGTGCCGCGCAAGCGGCCGTGGTCCCCGTACCGCTACGTCCTCGTAGGACTGGGGGTCCTCGCGCTGGTCGCCGCCGTGGTGATCGGTGCGGTCGCGCTCGTGGGCAACTGGGCCCTGTCCGAGGTCGACGAGCAGGAACAGGAGTGCTGCTGGCCCGAGGGTGCGACGCCCGCATGGATGGGCGCGGAGATGGGGGTCAGGATCCCGGCGGGGGCGAGGGACCGGCGGGCCGGGTACAAGGTGGGGCAGCGGCTGGATTCCGGGCTGCTGGCCTTCACACTGCCCAGCGGCGAGGCGACCGCCTATGTCTCCCGGCTGGTCGAGGGCGACCCCGGCACGTTCCCGAACGACCGGCCCCAGCCGAAGGACTACCGCCCTGCGGACGGGTTCGCCCACCTAGGGCTGCCCGAGCCGGAGACCCTGGTCGCGGGGATGCGAACGGCCAGTCTGTGCCCCGACGGTCTCCTGACGCCCGAGGGCAAGCACCTCCGGCGCTGCGTCAACGTCTTCGTGCACGAATTCGCACCGGGCAGCACGCGGGTGTACTTCAAATCGACCATGGAGCCGACAGCCACTCCGCCGCCCGTTCCGGGGAAGGACGGCGCGAAATAGGCTGCCCGCCTCCTGCCGCCCGTGCCCACCTCGCCCGCTCATGCCGCACATTCCCCCCACGAGCGATATGGCCGATTCCGCCCCCTCGTGCGGTCTTGTTGTGGTTCACACCGCACGAGAGGCTGACAACTGCGTGCGGTGCGGATCAGGGGCTTCAGCGGTCAACTCCGCGTGCTGCGCGCCTCGTTGAGGAGGGGGAAGCCAGGACATGACACAGTCGCGTCGCCGTCGCCTTCGGGTGGCCGGGGCTCTGACCGCCGTGAGTACGGCGGCGGTCCTTTCGGCCGTCACGCTGCCCGCCCAGGCCGCTCCGGCCGCCGGGGCGCCGGTCGCGGAAGGGCGAATACTGGGGGCCGGTTCGGCCGGGTCCGTGGGGAGCAGTTACATCGTCACGCTCAGGACGGGATCGGGGGGAGTCAAGGCGCCTTCGGCGGAGGGAAAGCGCCTCGCCGCCAAGTACGGGGCGAAAATCCGCCACACGTACAGCAGTGCGCTCAACGGGTACGCGGTGCGGGTGAGTGCCGCGCAGGCGAGGCGGCTCGCGGCGGATCCACGGGTCGCTTCCGTCACCCAGGACACCGTGGTGAAGGCGGGGCACCAGCAGAAGAACCCGCCGTCCTGGGGAATCGACCGGATCGACCAGGAGAGCCTGCCGCTCGACAAGTCGTACACCTGGCCGGAGAGTGCCGGTGCGGGTGTCCAGGTGCATGTCATCGACAGCGGCATCCGCACCTCCCATCGGGACTTCGGTGGGCGGGCGAAGAGCGGCTGGGACTTCGTGCAGAACGACGCGGTGGCGCAGGACGAGAACGGGCACGGGACGCATGTGGCCGGGACCGCCGTCGGTGAGACGTACGGAGTGGCGAAGAAGGCCGAGGTCGTCGGGGTGCGCGTGCTCGACGCCGAGGGGTCGGGGACGACCGCGCAGGTCATCGCCGGTATCGACTGGGTGGCGAAGAACGCGAGGAAGCCCGCCGTGGCCAACATGAGCCTGGGCGGGGTGGCCAACGTCCAGCTGGACGCGGCGGTGCGCGGCGCGATCAGGGCCGGGGTGACCTTCGTGGTCGCGGCCGGGAACGACGGGCTGCCCGCGAGCCTCTACTCGCCCGCCCGGGTCAAGGAGGCCGTCACCGTCGGCGCCACCGACATCAAGGACAACCGGGCGAGCTTCTCCAACTGGGGGCTCAGGGTCGACCTGTTCGCACCCGGCGTCGACATCACGTCGGCGATGAACACGGGTGACACGGCGAAGGGCACCTTCTCCGGCACCTCGATGGCGGCCCCGCACGCGGCCGGTGCGGCGGCGCTCTATCTGGCCGACCACGCGTGGGCCTCGCCCGACGAGGTGGGCAAGGCGCTCACCGGCCGGGCGGTCGCGGGGAAGGTGAAGGGAGCCGGGATCGGGTCGCCGAACCTGCTGCTTCAGGTCAACAATCCGTAAAGTTTGGGGAGTTGTGCTCGGTGGCCCCGTCGTGCCCGGCGGGGCCACCTCTGCATTTCTCCCGTTCACGCCTTGCCCGCGCCGTTACGCGACGGTAGTTAACAAAGCACCGGATTGATCCCCCGATGTGTAGGGGAAGCCTCCCCCGGTACTCCTATGAGTGAGCACCCGGAAAACCGGCACCAGTGAGCACCCGCACAACCGGCACCTGAGTCGAGCACTCGCCCCACCCCCCTCCTAGCCCCCGAGCGAACGCGGACAGGTGAGCGCATGATCGGTCGTATCCCCGTCCTGGACGTCCTTCCCGCCGTGGACCGCGGCAGAAGGCCGGCCAAGGCGGTGGCGGGAGAAACGTTCCAGGTATCCGCCACCGTCTTCCGCGAGGGCCACGATGCCGTGGCCGCCAATGTGGTCCTGCTCGATCCGGACGGCCGCCCCGGCCCCTGGACCCCGATGCGCGAACTCGCCCCCGGCACCGACCGGTGGGGAGCCGAGGTGACCCCGGGCCGCGAGGGCCTGTGGTCGTACGTCGTCGAGGCCTGGGGCGACCCCGTCTCGACCTGGCGGCACCACGCCACAATCAAGATCCCGGCCGGTCAGGACACCGAACTGGTCCTGGCCGAGGGCGCCGAGCTGTACGAGCGGGCCGCCCTCGGCGTCCCGAAGAAGGACGGCCGCGAGGCCGTGCTCACCGCGGCGGACGCCCTGCGCGACACCCGCCTCCCCGCGCCCGCCCGGCTCGCCGCCGCCCTGACCCCCGAGGTCGACGCGGCGCTCGCCCGCCACCCCCTGCGCGAGCCCCTCTCCACCTCCGATCCACTGCCGTTGCTGGTCGAACGGACGCGCGCGCTCTTCGGTTCCTGGTACGAGCTGTTTCCGCGCTCCGAAGGCGCAAGAGCACCCGAAGGTGGAATTCCGGCCACTTCCGGCACCTTCCGTACGGCCGCCAAAAGGCTCCCCGCGGTCGCCGCCATGGGCTTCGACGTGGTCTATCTGCCCCCCGTCCACCCCATCGGCACCACGTACCGCAAAGGCCCCAACAACACGCTCTCCGCGTCCGGTTCCGACGTCGGCGTGCCCTGGGCGATCGGCTCCCCCGACGGCGGCCACGACGCGATCCACCCCGACCTCGGCACCTTCGACGACTTCGACGACTTCATCGCCACCGCCCGCGACCTGGGCATGGAGGTGGCCCTCGACTTCGCCCTCCAGTGCTCCCCCGACCACCCCTGGGTGACCGAGCACCCCGAGTGGTTCCACCACCGCGCCGACGGCACCGTCGCGTACGCCGAGAACCCGCCGAAGAAGTACCAGGACATCTATCCGATCGCCTTCGACCGCGACATGCCGGGGCTGGTCGCGGAGACCCTGCGGATCCTGCGGCTGTGGATGGGGCACGGCGTGCGGATCTTCCGCGTCGACAACCCGCACACCAAGCCCGTCGTCTTCTGGGAGACGGTGCTCGCCGACATCGGCCGCACCGACCCCGACGTGATATTCCTGGCCGAGGCGTTCACCAGGCCCGCCATGATGCACACCCTGGGCGCCATCGGCTTCCAGCAGTCGTACACCTACTTCACCTGGCGCAACACCAAGGCCGAACTCACCGAGTACCTCACCGAACTGGCCCGCGAGAGCGCCCCGTTCATGCGGCCCAACTTCTTCGTCAACACCCCCGACATCCTGCACGCCTACCTCCAGAACGGCGGCCGCCCCGCCTTCGAGGTACGGGCCGTGCTCGCCGCGACCATGTCCCCGTCCTGGGGCGTGTACGCGGGCTACGAACTCTGCGAGAACACCCCGCTGCGCGCGGGCAGCGAGGAGTACCTCCACTCGGAGAAGTACCAACTCAGGCCCCGGGACTGGGAGTCGGCCGAACGCGAGGGCCGCACGATCAGCCCTCTGATCACCACCCTCAACCGGCTGCGCCGCGAGAACCCCGCCCTCCAGCAGCTCCGCGACATCCACTTCCACCACACGGACAACGACTCGGTCCTCGCGTACTCGAAGCGCAGCGGCGGGCCCTCAGGGGGCGAAGGCTCCTCGAAGGGGGGCGAAGGCGCCTCGAACACCGTTCTGGTGGTCGTGAACCTCGACCCTCACCACACCCAGGAGGCCACGGTCTCGTTGGACATGCCGGCGCTCGGCCACGAATGGCACGAGACCGTCCCGGTGCGCGACGAGCTCACCGGCGAGACCTACCACTGGGGCAGGGCCACGTACGTGCGCCTGGAGCCGGGCAAAGCGCCCGCGCACCTCGTCACCCTGCGACCGTCCCCGCTGACCGGAGGGTCACCCACATCATGATCGTCAACGAGCCCGTTCACGACACCTTCGAGGACACCCCGGCGAAGGACCGCGACCCCGAGTGGTTCAAGCGCGCCGTGTTCTACGAAGTCCTCGTCCGGTCCTTCCAGGACAGCAACGGCGACGGAGTCGGTGACCTCAAGGGCATCACCGCCAAGCTGGACTACCTCCAGTGGCTGGGCGTCGACTGCCTCTGGCTGCCGCCGTTCTTCATGTCGCCGCTGCGCGACGGCGGTTACGACGTCTCCAACTACACCGCCGTGCTGCCCGAGTTCGGGGACCTCGCGGACTTCGTGGAGTTCGTCGACGCCACCCACCAGCGCGGCATGCGCGTGATCATCGACTTCGTCATGAACCACACGAGCGACCAGCACGAGTGGTTCCAGCAGTCGCGGAGCGACCCGGAGGGGCCGTACGGGGACTACTACGTCTGGGCGGACGACGACAAGCAGTTCCAGGACGCCCGGATCATCTTCGTCGACACGGAGTCCTCCAACTGGACCTTCGACCCGGTGCGCAAGCAGTACTACTGGCACCGCTTCTTCTCCCACCAGCCGGACCTCAACTACGAGAACCCGCAGGTGCAGGAGGAGATCATCTCCGCGCTGCGCTTCTGGCTGGACCTGGGCATCGACGGCTTCCGGCTGGACGCGGTCCCGTACCTCTACCAGGAGGAGGGCACCAACTGCGAGAACCTCCCGCGCACCCACGACTTCCTGAAGCGGGTACGGGAGGAGATCGACGCCTCCTACCCGGACACGGTGCTGCTCGCGGAGGCGAACCAGTGGCCGGAGGACGTCGTCGACTACTTCGGCGACTTCGCGAAGGGCGGCGACGAGTGCCACATGGCGTTCCACTTCCCCGTGATGCCGCGCATCTTCATGGCCGTACGCCGTGAGTCGCGCTACCCGGTCTCGGAGATCCTCGCCAAGACCCCGGCGATCCCCTCCAGCGCCCAGTGGGGCATCTTCCTGCGCAACCACGACGAGCTCACCCTCGAAATGGTCACCGACGAAGAGCGCGACTACATGTACGCGGAGTACGCCAAGGACCCGCGGATGCGCGCCAACATCGGCATCCGCCGCCGGCTCGCCCCGCTGCTCGACAACGACCGCAACCAGATCGAACTGTTCACCGCACTGCTGCTGTCCCTGCCCGGCTCGCCGATCCTCTATTACGGCGACGAGATCGGCATGGGCGACAACATCTGGCTCGGCGACCGCGACGCGGTCCGTACGCCCATGCAGTGGACGCCCGACCGGAACGCGGGATTCTCCTCCTGCGACCCGGGCCGGCTCTCGCTGCCGACGATCATGGACCCGGTCTACGGCTACCAGGTGACCAACGTCGAGGCCTCCATGACCTCGCCGTCGTCGCTCCTCCACTGGACCCGGCGCATGATCGAGATCCGCAAGCAGAACCCCGCCTTCGGGCTGGGGTCGTACACCGAGCTGCCGTCGTCCAACCCGGCGGTGCTGGCGTTCCTGCGCGAGTACAAGGACGACCTGGTGCTGTGCGTGCACAACTTCTCGCGCTTCGCCCAGCCCACCGAGCTCGACCTCCAGGTGTTCAACGGGCGCCACCCGGTCGAGCTGATCGGCGGCGTCCGCTTCCCGGCCATCGGCGAGCTGCCGTACCTGCTCACCCTGGCCGGGCACGGCTTCTACTGGTTCCGCCTCCGCAAGCCGACGGTGGCGCTGGAGCGGCTGCCGAGGCCGCCCCACTGACTGCCGCTGGTCCGCGGATTCCGTACGGGGTGGTCCCGGCCGGGCGGTGGCGGTTTCCGCCGCCCGGCCGGGGGCACCCGAGAAAGGCCCCGTACAAGTCCCGTACAACCGGACGGATTTGCCGTGATCCGGGACACCCCGCACCGCATCCAGAGGTGTGCCCGGGGAAAGGACGCGATGCCATGTCCGAGGCCTCCTCCGCCTCGCCGCTCAGCTCGCCACTCACTTCTCCTCCCGCCCCACGCGCCTCTGCCGCCCTGCTGGCCTCACTGCATCCGCTGCTGCGCGAATGGCTGCCCCGGCAGCGCTGGTTCGCGGGCAAGGGCCGCCCGATAGCCGGGATCTCGCTGGTGTCGGCGACGGAGTTGCTGCCGCTGACCGGATCACCGGGGCTGCTGCACTTACTGGTCGACGTGATTCCCCAGCACCCGGAGATACCCGGCGAGTGGGACTCGCCCGCCACTCCCCCGGCCCCCGACCGCTACCAACTCCTCCTCGGCGTGCGCCGCACCCTCCCCCCGGCCCTCGCGCCCACCCTGATCGGCCACGTCTCGCGCGGCCCGCTCACCGGGCACACGGTGTACGAGGGCCTGGGCGACCCCCGTATCGCCGGACTCCTCCTGGAGCGGCTGCGGATGCCGGGCCCGCTCGGCTCGCTCCTCTTCGACCGGGACCCCGAGGCCCGCATACCCCCCGGCCTCACCCCGCGCGCCCTGGACGCCGAGCAGTCCAACTCCTCGCTCGTGTACGGGGATTCGTACATCCTCAAGATCTTCCGCCGTATCCACCCGGGCGCCAATCCCGACCTCGAACTCCCCCTCGCGCTGGCCCGCGAGGACTGCGCGCGGGTCCCCGCACCGACCGCCTGGTTCCAGGGCGCCAACCCGGACGACCCCTTCGAGCCGTTCACCCTCGGGCTGCTCCAGCCCTTCCTGTACGGGGCCGAGGACGGCTGGCAGCTCGCCCTGAAGGCCCTGACGACCGGGCGGGACTTCACCTCGGAGGCGCACGCCCTGGGCCTGGCCACCGCCGAGGTGCACACCGCGCTCGCCGCCGCCCTGCCCACCCTCACCCTGGGCCGTCCGCAGGCCGAGCTGCTCGCCGACCAGATGACCGAACGGCTCGCGGCCGTCGTCCGGGCGGTGCCCGCGCTGCTGCCGTACGCGGCCGGGCTTCGGCAGTCCTTCGACGCGGTACGCGAATCCGGTGCGGCGGGCCCCTTCGTCACCGCCCAGCGCGTCCACGGCGATCTGCACCTGGGGCAGACCCTGCGCGGCCCCGACGGCACTTGGTCGGTGATCGACTTCGAGGGCGAGCCGTCGAAGCCGCTCACCGAACGCCGCCGCCCGCAGCCCGTCGTCCGCGACGTGGCCGGCATGCTCCGCTCCTTCGACTACGCGGCCCGGATGAACCAGCCCTGGCGCCCCGAGTGGGCGGCGGCCTGCCGCGACGCGTACTGCGAGGGCTACGCGTCCGGCTCCGGCACCGACCCGCGCGAGACGCCGGTGCTGCTGCGCGCGTACGAGACCGACAAGGCGGTGTACGAGGTGCTCTACGAGGCGCGGCACCGGCCCCAGTGGCTGACCGTCCCGATGGCGGCCGTCCGACGGCTGGCCGCCCCCACGAATCCCTGACCGCGCGAGCCGCCCCACCACCGAAGCCCTCCCACCACCGAAGCCCTCCCCACCACCGAGAGGACGCATCCGTGACCCCCCGTCCCACCCCCGCCCCCGGCGGAGAGCCGCCCAGGCCGCCGCGCCGCGCCTCGACCGGGGCCACGGCTCCCAAGACCCCCGCGCCCCGGCCGAAGAAGGCGCGGAAACAGACCCCCTCGCCCCCGCCCGCTCCCGCACCGCCGCCCGCCCCCGGCGTGCTGCCCGCGCCGCCGCTCGACGACCGCGACAGGGACCGGCTGCTCGCGGGCGCCCATCACGATCCGCACGGGGTGCTCGGCGCCCACCCCTCCCCCGACGGCGTCCGCTTCCGGGTGCTGCGCCCGTACGCGAAGGCGGTGACGGTCCTCGCCCAGGGGCTGCGGGCCCAGCTCCTCGACGACGGCGACGGGTTCTTCTCGGGGCTGCTGCCGCTCACCGACGTACCCGCGTACCGGCTCCTGGTGACGTACGACGACAACGAGGTCGAGGTCCACGACCCGTACCGCTTCCTGCCCTCGCTCGGCGGGCTCGACCTGCACCTGATCGGCGAGGGGCGGCACGAGGAGCTGTGGCGGGCGCTCGGCGCGCAGCCGCTCACCCACCAGGACGTCACCGGCACCCGCTTCACCGTCTGGGCGCCCCACGCGCAGGGGGTCAGGGTCGTCGGCGACTTCAACTACTGGGACGGCACCGGGCATCCGATGCGTTCGCTGGGCGGCAGCGGGGTGTGGGAACTGTTCCTGCCGGACCTCGGGGAGGGGGCGCTGTACAAGTTCCAGATCACCCGCCCGGACGGCTCGCACACCATGCGCGCCGACCCGATGGCGCGGCGCACGGAGGTGCCGCCCGCGAACGCGTCGATCGTGACCGACACCCATCACGTGTGGCAGGACGCGGAGTGGATGGCCACGCGCGGCGAACGGCCGGTCCACGAGGCCCCGTTCTCCGCGTACGAGGTCCATCTCCCCTCCTGGCGCCCGGGGCTGACGTACCGTCAGCTTGCCGAACAGCTCCCGGCGTACGTGGCCGACCTGGGCTTCACGCACGTCGAGCTGATGCCGGTCGCCGAGCACCCCTTCGGCGGTTCCTGGGGCTACCAGGTCACCGGCTTCTACGCACCGACCGCCCGGCTCGGCACCCCCGACGACTTCCGCTTCCTGGTCGACGCGCTG
The DNA here is from genome assembly GCF_055579625.1 of Streptomyces sp. NPDC032721. NCBI lineage: Bacteria > Bacillati > Actinomycetota > Actinomycetes > Kitasatosporales > Streptomycetaceae > Streptomyces > Streptomyces sp. NPDC032721. The sequence continues at coordinate 50,877 of NZ_JBVIMX010000019.1, forward strand.
CACCGGGCGGGGATCGGGGTGCTGGTCGACTGGGTGCCCGCGCACTTCCCGCGCGACGACTGGGCGCTGGCCGAGTTCGACGGCCGCCCGCTGTACGAGCACGAGGACCCGCTGAAGTCCGCGCACCCCGACTGGGGCACCCTCGAATTCGACTTCGGCCGCAACGAGGTCCGCAACTTCCTCGTCTCCAACGCCACTTACTGGTGCGAGGAGTTCCACATCGACGGTCTGCGGGTCGACGCGGTCGCCTCGATGCTCTACCTGGACTACTCGCGCGAGGAGGGCGAGTGGGTGCCCAACGCGCACGGCGGCCGGGAGAACCTGGACGCGGTCGCCTTCCTCCAGGAGATGAACGCGGTCGTCTACCGCCGCAACCCCGGCGTGGTCACCATCGCCGAGGAGTCCACCGCCTGGGACGGCGTCACGCGCGCCACCCACCACGTCGGCCCGGGTGGCTTCGGTGGCCTGGGCTTCGGCCTGAAGTGGAACATGGGCTGGATGCACGACTCCCTCGGCTACGCGTCGAAGGAGCCGGTGCACCGCAGGTACCACCACCACGAGATGACCTTCTCGATGGTCTACGCGTACAGCGAGAACTACGTCCTGCCGATCTCGCACGACGAGGTCGTGCACGGCAAGCGCTCCCTGGTGGGCAAGATGCCCGGCGACTGGTGGCAGCAGCGCGCCACCCACCGCGCCTACCTGGGCTTCATGTGGGCCCACCCGGGCAAGCAACTCCTGTTCATGGGGCAGGAGTTCGCCCAGGGCGCGGAGTGGTCGGAGGCGTACGGGCCCGACTGGTGGCTGCTCGATCCCTCGTACGGTGCGGAGGCCGACCACCGGGGCGTGCGCGACCTGGTCCGCGACCTCAACACCACGTACGCGGCCACCCCCGCCCTGTGGGAGCGGGACACCTCCCCCGAGGGCTTCGCCTGGGTGGACGGCGACGCCGCCGAGGACAACGTGTTCGCTTTCCTGCGGTACGACGCCTCCGGCAGCCCGCTGCTCGCGGTGTCCCACTTCTCCCCCGTCGTACGGCACGACTACCGGATCGGCGTCCCGGACGACGTACCCGCGTGGCGGGAGGTCCTCAGCACGGACGCGGACCGCTACGGCGGCAGCGGCCTGGGCAATCCGGAGCCACTGAAGCCGGAGTCGGTCCCCCGGCACGGCCGCCCGGCCAGCCTCACACTGACGCTTCCTCCCCTGGCGACGATATGGCTACGGCCCGAACTCCCCTGACCTCATGACGCGTTGAGCTCCGCCAGGTCGCCGACGCCGCTGATGACGCAGAGGCTGCGGGTGGGGCGGGTGAAGGCGACGTACAGGTCGTTGACGCCGCGCGGTCCCGCGTCCCGGATCTGCTCGGGGGCGACGACCACCACGGTGTCGAACTCCAGGCCCTTCGCCTGCCGGGGGTCGATGAGCACGACCGGCCTGGTCAGGTCGAGGGGTTCGCCCTCGGGCTGCCCGTGCTCGGCCAGGATCCCGTGCAGGGCGGGCGGCGCGATGACCGCGAGCCTGCGGTCGTCGGCCGACTCGCGGGCGACTGCGTCCGCGACGGCGGCGGCCACCGCCGCCGGGTCCCGGAGGTCGACGGTCACCAGGGCCGGCCGCTCGCCCGTGGAGCGCACCGAGCCGGGCGGCTCGAAGTCCGGGGCGACGGCGCGCATGACGGAGGCGGCCACCTCCATGATCTCGGCGGGGGTGCGGTAGTTGACGCCGAGCCGGGTGTGCTCGTAGCGGTCGCCGACGTACGGGTCGAGGACCTGCTTCCAGGAGTCGCAGCCCGCCGCGTCCCCGGTCTGCGCCGGGTCGCCGACCAGCGTCATCGACCGGGTCGGGCAGCGGCGCATCAGCAGCCGCCAGGCCATCGCGGACAGCTCCTGCGCCTCGTCCACGATGATGTGGCCGAACGCCCAGGTGCGGTCGACGGCGGCGCGGGCGGCGGCACTGCGGCTGTCGCCCTCCACATGGCGCTCGGCGAACCGCTCGGCGTCGATGAGGTCGTGCGCCCCGAGCACCTCGGAGTCCTCGTCGTCGATGTCCTCGAACTCGTAGGTGCGCGAGCCGTACGACAGGTCGAGCACACCCTTCGCGTAGGCGACGCGCTCCTCGTACTCGCGGGCGGCGGCCCGCCGGGCCGCGTGGTCGTCCTCGCCCAGCAGCTCGGCGGCCTCGTCGAGCAGGGGTACGTCGGCGGAGGTCCAGGGGGATCCCTCGGCGCGCCGGACCGCCTCGGCCTCCTCGGGCGGCAGCTGGGCGGGGTCGAGCAGGAAGTCGGTGATCAGCTGCTGCGCGTCGAGCTCGGGCCACAGCTCGTCGATCGCGGCGATCACGTCCGGGTTGCCCGCGATCTCCTTGCCGAGCTGCTCGATCTCCCCGGCCGTCAGCACGTTCCCGTCGGGGATCTCCTCGCCGAGCTCCTCGGCGATGGCCACGTACGGCTGGTGGCCGATGCCGTCGGCGAGCTGCTCGGTGAGCGCGTCCAGGAGGTGGCGGCCGAAGTGCGGGCGGGCCAGGTTGTGCGGGAGCTTGGTGGCGCGGGCGTGGTGCCTGGCGTCCTCGGCCATGGCCCGCTCCAGGCGCAGCGTGTACTGGTCGTGGTCGATCTCCCGTACGTCGTCGGGAACGGTCTGTCGCTCCCGCACCACCTGGGCGAGGACGTCGGCCATCGACGCCGCGCCCTTGACCGCGGCGGCCTCGGGGGTGTCGGCGCCGGTGGCGGTGACGCCGGGGAAGAGCTCGTTGACCGTGGAGAGCAGGACGCCCGTCTCGCCGAGGGAGGGCAGTACGTCGCCGATGTAGCCGAGGAAGGCGGGGTTGGGGCCGACCACCAGGACGGCGCGGCGGGCCAGTTGCTCGCGGTAGGCGTAGAGGAGGTAGGCGGCGCGGTGCAGGGCGACGGCGGTCTTGCCGGTGCCGGGGCCGCCCTCGACGACGAGGACGCCCCGGTGCGGGGCGCGGATGATGCGGTCCTGCTCGGCCTGGATGGTCTGCACGATGTCGGCCATCCGGCCGGTGCGGGCGCCGTTCAGGGCGGCGAGCAGGACGGCGTCGCCGCTGGGGTCCTCGTGCCCGGTGCGCTCGGTGTCGCCGAGGTCGAGGATCTCGTCGTGCAGCGCGGTGACGGTGCGGCCCCGGGTGGTGAGGTGCCGGCGGCGGCGCAGGCCCATGGGGGTGTGGCCGGTCGCCAGGTAGAAGGGGCGGGCGACGGGGGCGCGCCAGTCGACCAGCAGGGGGGTGCGCTCGGCGTCGTCCAGGCGGATTCCGATGCGGCCGATGTGGTGGGTGGTGCCGCTGCCCGTGCCGGCGTCGGCGGAGAAGTCGAGGCGGCCGAAGCAGAGGCCGGATTCCACCGAGTTCAGTGCGGCGAGCACGTTGGAGGTCTCCGAGACGGTCACCTCTCTCTCCACCCAGGCCTGCCCGGTGTTCCCGGTCTGGGCGAAGGATCCCCGCACCGCGCCCTCGGCCCGCTCGCGGAGCAGGTCGAGGTGCTCGTACAGCCCATCAACGAATTGCTGTTCCTGCTGCAATTCCCGGGTTGACAATTCCTCGGTTGACAAGTCTTCCCCCACTGGGTTAGGGTGTGGTCATGGCGCTTCTCCATGACCATTTCCGGATGGAGTCATGGAAACGCCCAGTATGCGCAGAGAAATGCCCCGGCTGTCAACCCCGCCGGGGCATTTCTTTTTGTCCGGTTGCCCGGTCCGCTCGACGCGTCGGGGTGACGCGTCAGGCGATGTGCCAGCGCAGCAAGGGTTCCGTGGCCTGGTCGCCGGGCAGCACATCGACGAAGGCCAGTGGCTCCCCCACCTCCACGTACCGCAGGATCCTCAGCATGTACCGGTCCGGGCTGTGGAGTGCGAAGTCGCCGCCCCAGCGGGCGGCACGCCGACGCACCCGGAGCAGCAGGGCGAGACCGCTGCAGTCGATGAAGGTGACCCGGCTCAGGTCGGCGACCGTGCGGCGCGGGCGCGAGATCATCGCCCGGTCGATCGACGGACCGCACTGGAGCGCCGCGAAGAGGTCGAGCTCTCCTGCCAGCCCGAGGACGAGCGCGTCTCCCGCGCGGCGCAGCTTCACGGGCGGCTCGTCCTGTCGTGCGCGCCCTCGCTCGGCGGATGATTCCGGCATGCGACCCACCCCAGGTGATCGGAATTGCAGCGTGGTTCGATCGACTCACCGGGGTCTGGGATGGCCTCCATGAACGTACGCACCGACCTCCTCGCAGAATCGGTTAGCCATCCAGAATCTGCTCTTTCGAGTGAATCTGGCCCAACTCCCTTGACCTACATGGGTTGTTCATCAGAGGGCAGCTTGAGGCGCCCCTCCACGACGTCGGTCGCCACGTCCTTCAGCTTGCGCTGCCGGGACCGCGCATAGGCGCGCAGCGGGTGGAACGCGACCTCCGGGTGCACTCCCCACTGGGCGGCCAGCATTCCCTTGGCCTGCTCGATGGCGACCCGGCTGGTCAGCGCCTCGCGCAGTTCACCGGCCGAGCGGGTGAGGTGCCAGAGGTGCTGCGAGTGACTCAGGGACAGCACCGCGATGTCGGCCAGCCGTTGGGCCAGATCGAGGTCGTCCGGCTCGGGCAGCGAGTCGCACCCGTAGACCTGCCAGGTGCCGAGCAGCTGCCCGCGACAGCGCAACGGCATGACGGCGGCCCTGCCGATGCCGTACTTCAGGGCCAGGGAGCAGAAGGCCGGCCAGCGGGCGGCCGAGGCGCGCAGGTCGATGTCGTAGTGCGGTTCGCCCGAGCGGTAGCCGTCGAAGCAGGGCCCCTCCTGCCGCTGGGCGGCGAGCAGGCCGAGGAGTTCGGACTTCTGGTGGGACGCGGCGGCCACCCGCAGGGCCCCGTTGCCGTCGGCCAGCATCGTCCCCACGGCAGCGACGTCGAGCAGTCGTACGGTGCGGTCGCAGAACTTCCGCAGGATTCCGCGGACCTCTCCCTCGCCGAGCATCAGCTCGGCGAGAGAGACCGAAGCGTCCATCCAGTGGTGTTCCCGGCCCATGCTGGTCACCTCATACGGCTCGGGCGGTTCGCCCGTCGAATAGGGTCTCCTACCCCGCCCGGGCCGGACCAAGGGTGGCGGTCGCGCCGTATCCGTCAGTACCCGTAGACGCCGAGGACGGTGATCGCGGCGAAGATCTGCTGCCAGACCTCCCGGGACGGCGCGTCGTCGGCGAAGGCCTCGGGGTCCAGGTTCTCCATCCGGCTCTCGTAGTCGTACTCGGCGCCGGACTCGTCGGGGTAGGGGTCCCAGCTGGCGCCCATGTAGCGGTGGAGGTTCTCCAGGAACAGGGCGAAGGTCTCCACGTCGCGGACGAGGCGGGTGCGGGTCCCGTCCGAGTCGGGGCGGACGAAGTGCACGGTGCCGGTGGTGCGGTGGACGCACACCTCGCCCTCGTCGTTGCCCAGGTCGAAGGAGCCGATGGTCAGCAGGTCGGGGTGGCCGGGCAGGGGTTCGAGGGCGGAGCCGGCCGAGAAGCTGGAGACGCCGCCCGACCACCAGCCGGGGATGCCGGTCTCGGCGAGGAACGTGCGGGTCGGGCCGTGTTCCAGGGCGGCGGGCAGGTCGGCTGCGGGGAAGCGCCGTACGCCCGCGCCGAAGGTGTCGTCCATCCTGGCGGCGGTGAGCGGCGGGTCCAGGTCGGGCGACGGGTCGAGCTCGCCGCTGCCGTCCTCGGCGGATTCGTAACTCACCCCGCCGGTGGGCCAGTCCGCCAGTACGTCGTTGTGGATGCGCAGGACGGCGATACCGCGCGCCTCCTCGATGAGGTAGCGGCCCTCGGTGTCGAGCGGTTCCGCGTACTCCCAGGTGGGCGGGACGGACAGAGCGGGGGCGGTGGGGTCCTCGTCGAAGAGGACCGGCAGGACCTGGGCCTCGCCGCCGCTCGGGCCGCACATCTCCGCCTCGTCCTCCGGCACCGGCTCGACCGGTTCGCCGGTGTGCGCGTCGAACCAGCGGTCGTCGCACCACATTCCGTCGACCTGGATCAGCTCCCGGCCCTCGTGCAGCAGGTGCTCGGCGCCGCAGTCGCCGCTCAGGTTGGGGTGCGCCACGTAGTGGCCCACCGGGCGCCACCAGGCCCACTCGGTGCTCCACGGCATCTCCGGGGCGGCGGCCCTGACCTTCGCCGCGTACTCCGGGCGGCGCAGGACGGTCGCGGCGAAGTGCAGCCAGGAGGCGAACTCGGCACGCGGCACGTCCTGGGTGCCGAATATCGACTCGGCCTGCCGGAAGACGGCCCGGCCGTCCTCGGCCGGGGCCGTCCTGCGCGCCTCGGAGGTCAGTTCGTGGCGCACGGACTCGCGGTCGGCGTGCAGCAGGGCCGCCGGGTCCGCAAGCAGCGCGTCGAGACCGTGGGTGTGGGTGTCGTGCGTGTGGGTGTCGTGCATGGCCTGATCCCCCCGTGAGTTCTGGAGATCATCCTGACATCCACCACTGACAACGGGGCCCGGCGGTCCCGCCCCTGGCAGGGGGTCAGCGGGCGGCGCCCGCCAACTCCCGTTCCGGAGCCACTTCTTCCGGCGGGTTTGCGTCCGCCGACCTGCGCGGCAGCAGTACCGCGACCAGTACGGTGCCCGCCGCCAGGACCACCGCGCCGACCAGGCTGGTGTGGGCCACGGCACCCGAGAAGGCGGAGCCGACCGCGTCCGCCATGTCCTTGGCTCCCTGCGCGAGTTGACCGGCCTGGCCCTTGAGCTGGGCGGCCTGCTCGGGGGTGGTGGCCTGCGCCGCCTTGGCGGCCAGTTCGGACGCCTTGTCGCCGATGCCCTGGGCGACGGCGTATCCGGCGCCGACGGAGTCCTGGGCGGTGTCGAGTGCGGAGGCGGGGAGCTGCGAGCCGTGGACGCCGTCCGCCAGCTTCGATGAGTACGAACCGGCCAGGACCGAGCCGAGTACGGCGATGCCCAGCGAGCCGCCGAGTTCGAGGGAGGTGTCGTTGACCGCGCCGCCGACGCCGAGTTCGGACTCGGGGAAGGCGCCCATGATCGCGTCGGTGCAGGGCGAGAGCGCGAGGCCGATGGCCAGCCCGAGGACGGCCAGCGGCGCGACGAACTCGCCGTAGCCGGACGCCTCGTCGATACGGGTGAGCAGGGCCAGCGCGACCGTACCGCCGACCATTCCGGCCGTGACGGTGACCTTCATGCCCAGGCGCGGGGTGAGGAAGCCGGTCAGCGCGGAGCCGACGAAGACGGCGCCGGCCAGCGGGAGCATCCGTACGCCGGTCTCCAGGGCGTTGAAGCCGAGCACGAACTGCAGGTGCTGGGTGAGGAAGTAGAACGCGCCGAAGACGGCCAGGAAGAAGAGGGCGACGGCGAGGTTGGAGCCCGCGAAGCCCCGGTCCAGGAAGCGGCGGACGTCGAGGACGGGGCGCGGGTGGCGCAGCTCCCACAGGACGAAGAGCAGCAGTCCGACGCCCGCGACGACGCCGGCGCCGATCGCCTTGGCGTCCCAGCCGAAGTGCGGTCCCTCGATGATCGCGAAGATCAGGGCGGCGACCCAGACGACGGACAGCAGCCCGCCGACGTAGTCGATCCGGCCGTGCGTGGACGCCTTGGACGGCGGTACGAGGAGGAACGCGCCGATGATCGCGAGGGCGGCGACGGGCACGTTGATCAGGAAGGTCGAGGCCCAGCCGTGGTCCTCCAGGAGCGCGCCCGCGACGAGCGGTCCGGCGGCGATGGCGAGGCCCGCGGTGGCGGTCCAGAGCACGATCGCCTTGGCGCGTTCGGCGCGGGGGAAGGTCGCGGCGAGGAGGGAGAGGGTGGCGGGCATGATCATCGCGGCGCCGACGCCCATGACGGCGCGGGCGGCGATGACGCCGTTGGCGCTGTCGACCAGGGAGCCCGCGACGGAGCCGCCGCCGAAGACCAGCAGGCCCAGGACGAGCGCGCCGCGACGGCTGTACTTGTCGCCGATCGCACCGAGCAGCAGCATCAGCGCGGCGTACGGAACGGTGTAGCCGTCGACCACCCACTGGAGGTCCGCGCTGTTCAGCCCGAGGTCCTTGGTCATGTCCGGGGCCGCGACCGTGAGGGCGGTGTTGGCCATCACGATGATCAGCAGGCTGAGGCAGAGGACCAGCAGGGCCCACCAACGCCTCGGATAGGGCCGGTCCATCTCTTCCACCGGCTGGTTCGCGACCAGGGGCACGGTTTCCACCTCTTTGTCATCACATGACGGTTCTTACGGGCGCGCGCTTGCACAGCGCTGTGCAATTACACAGTAGTGTGCAAGTTACGGGAATGCACAGTGCTGTGCAAAATGGGGGCATGACCACGAGCAGCTCGGGCCGGGCGGACGCGAACCGCCGCCGCATCATGGATGTCGCACTGACGGAGTTGCTGCGCGACCCGGACGCGAGCATGGACCAGATCGCCAAGGCGGCAGGCGTCGTACGGCGCACCGTCTACGGCCACTTCCCCAACCGGGAGGCGCTGGTCGCCGCGCTCGTCGACGGGGCGGCGGAAGCCGTCACCGAGGCCCACGCGGCCGGCCGCGCCGGGGTGGACGACCCGGCGGAGGCGCTGGTCCGGGCGCTGCTGGCGGTGTGGCAGATCGCGGACCGCTACCGGCTGCTGGTGGCGCTCGCGCAGCGGAGCGTCACGATGGAGGGCATCAAGCAGCGGCTGACACCGGTCAGGAAGGACTGCGTCGCGCTGCTCGAACGCGGCCAGGCGGCAGGGGTGTTCCTGTCACCGGTACCGGCGGCGGCACTGGCGTACGTCCACGAACAGACCCTCTTCGGCCTCATGGAGGCGGTCAACGAGGGAGCACTGTCGGCGGAGGGCGCGGGCAGGGCGGCGGCCATGACGGCCCTGCTGTCGGCGGGCGTCCCGACGAACCGGGCGGAGGAGCTGCTGACGAGGGTCGCCCCGGACTCCCCGGCGGGATGACAACACCCGTGGTGCCGCCAGCCCCTCGGGGGTGGCGGCACCACGGGTGCGGGTGCTCGGGTGTGCAGGCGTGCAGGCGTGCAGGTGCGGTTACTTGGACTGGGCCGGGATGGAGTCCTTGCGGTCCGGTTCCGAGTCCGGTTCCGGGGACGGGGCGTGGCCGTGGTCGTCGTCCATCAGGGTCTGCTCGTCGAAGGGCTCCTTGCCCGCGAGCACCCTCGTCACCCGCTCCCGGTCGATCTCCTTCGTCCAGGTACCGACCAGGACCGTCGCCACCGCGTTCCCCGCGAAGTTCGTCAGCGCCCTGGCCTCGCTCATGAAGCGGTCGATGCCGACGATCAGGCCGACCCCGTCGACCATTTCGGGCCGGTGCGACTGGAGGCCGCCCGCCAGTGTGGCGAGGCCCGCGCCGGTGACCCCCGCCGCGCCCTTCGACGCGATGATCATGAAGCCGAGGAGGGCGATCTGTTCGCCGATGTTCAGCGGGGCGCCCATCGCGTTGGCGATGAACAGCGACGCCATGGTCAGGTAGATCGCCGTACCGTCGAGGTTGAAGGAGTACCCCGTCGGCACCGTGATGCCGACCACCGGCTTGCTGACGCCCAGGTGCTCCATCTTCGCGATCAGCCTCGGCAGCGCCGTCTCCGACGACGACGTGGACAGGATCAGCAGGAACTCGCGCCCCAGGTACTTCAGCAGCTTGAAGATGTTCACGCCCGTGCAGAGCTTGAGGATCGCCCCGAGCACGATGAACACGAACAGCACGCAGGTCACGTAGAAGGCGACCATGATGACGGCCAGGGACCGCAACGCGTCCCACCCGGTCTCCCCGACCACCGCCGCGATCGCGCCGAACGCGCCCACCGGCGCCGCCCACATGACCATCGCCAGCACCCGGAACACCACCCGCTGGATGTGTCCGATGCCGCGCAGCACGGGTTCGCCCGACGCGCCCAGCGCCTGCAGCGCGAAGCCCACCAGCAGCGCCACGAACAGGGTCTGCAGTACGGAGCCCTCGGTGAAGGCCGAGACCAGCGTCTTGGGAATGACGCTCAGCAGGAAGTCGGCCGTGCTCTCGCTGGCGCCCGCCGCCTGCTTGGCGCCCGCTTCCTTGCTCGCCTCCAGGTTGAGGCCGTCGCCCGGGTGGATCAGGTTGCCGACCAGCAGCCCGATGCCGAGCGCGACGGTGGACATCACCATGAAGTAGCCGAGGGCGAGCCCGCCCACCGCCCCCACCTTGGCGGCCTTGCGCACGGAACCGATGCCCAGCACGATCGTGCAGAAGATGATCGGCGAGATCAGCATCTTGATCAGGTTCACGAAACCGGTGCCGATCGGCTTCAGGTCCTTGGCCGCGTCCGGGAACACGAGCCCGACCGTGATGCCGAGCAGGACGGCCACGATGACCGCCAGATACAGGTAGTGCGACCGGTCGCGCCGTCCGGTTTTCGCCCCCGCGACCGTGTCCGGCCTGTCTTCCGCCACCGGTGCCTCCTTGTTCGTGATCGGGTCCCGGCGACTATGCATCACTGACCCGGTCAACACACCCTTCCGGTCGTAGAGTTCACAGATTGTCCTCGGTGCACACCTGGACCTTCCTACGGGAAGTGGTCTCGTCGGAACGCACCGTAGCCATCAACGGCTTCTCGTCCTACCGTGAGCCGGTGCGCCAGCCCCCTGCCGTCCCGCCGTCCGACACCCCGCCGCCCTTCGACGCCTCCGCCGCCCGCCGACTGCGCGAGGCCCTCGGGATGATGCACGGCCACGTCGCCTACGGGCTGCGCGCACAGTACGGACTGACCGTCGGACCGGAGCTGGTGGCCGCCTGGGAGTCCGGGCTGCGCGCCCCCAGCAGCCGCGAGGTGACCGCGCTGGCCGGGGTGCTGTGGTGCGCGCCCGCCGAACTGCTCCAGGCCGCCCGCACCTTGCGCGAACACCGGAGCGCTCAGGGCCTCGACGCGGGCGACCTGGCCCGCCGGATCGGGCTCGGGATGGATGCGTACGTACGGATGGAGGAGTCGGGCAAGTGGCGCGGCAACGAGCGGCAGTCCGCCGCACTCGTCGCCGAACTCGGCCTCTCCCCCGCCCAGTTCGTGACCGCGGCGGGCCGGGACGAGGAGTTGGCCGAACTGCTGCGGAGCGCGGTGACGACCCGCTGGCAGGCGTACGTACGGCCGGTGGCCAAGCTGCTGCCGGTGCCGCGCACCGGGTTCGAGTCCGGCGCGCTGGAGAACGTACTGCTGCGGCTGCACGCCGACTACCAGTCGCGGATGGTGGCGACGCTGGGGTGGGGCGGCGGTGTCGGGGACGCGGGCGACGGGGCGGCGGGGCGGGAGTTCCTGGAGGGGATCGTCGAACGGTTCTGGGAGCGGGCCCAGGGCGCTCGCTGAGCCCGTGAACCGGCCTCCCCCCCCTTCGCTCAGCCCTCCACCGGGTCGAAGCGGAACAGCTGGCCCGCCGCGTCGTCCGTGCACGGGTGCTGTTCCAGCGAGGTCCACCGCTCGCCAGACGCACCGGGCACCGTCACGCACATGTCGGTGTGCCTGGGGCGGATCCGGTAGCCCTTGACCGGGCTGCCGACGGGCTCGAAGCGGAACGTCTCGGCGGCCGGGTTCCTGTTCTCGCAGACATCGTCCTCCAGCCATTCCCCGCGTGCGGTCTTCGCCCAGCGCACCCCCATGCAGCCGGCCCCGAACTCGGGGTGCGCCGAGGCGATGCGCCAGTCCTTCTCGCCCATCCTTACCAGCGAGTACCTGGGTATCCGGCCCTCGCAGGGCGCCTGGTACACCTGGCCGCTGCCGGCCCCGACCCGCTCCGAAAGGCACAGCCCCGAGTGCACCGCGCGCAGCACCCGCTCCCCGGGCGCGGGGGCCGCCGGTACCGTCGCCGGCGGTGAACCGGAATCGCCGGAACCGGTGACCACCCAGGTGACGGCCGCCCCTGCCAGCACCAGAACCAACGCCACGGCGAGCGCGGGCCGCAGGACCTTGGACCTCGAAAGCCGACGCGGAATACCGTCCTTCGACCCGGCGGGCGGGGACTCCCGGCCCGCCGGAGCGAGGACCTCGGCCTCTGGCACGAGGGCCGGGCCGACCTCGGACTCCCCCGCCACCCGCCCGCCCCGCACCGCGAGTTCCTTGCGTACCGCCAGCCACTCCCCCACCGCCGCGGGCCCGCAGCCGCACGCGCGCGTGTAGACCGCCACCAGTTCCTCGCGCGGCACCGTCGTCCGCGCCAGCATGTTCGCGACGGTGCTGCGCGGCAGCACCTCGCCCAGGGCGTCGGCGCGTGCGGTGAGTTCGCGGTAGGTGAGCCCCGACCACTCCTTGAGCGCGTGCAGCCCCGCGACGTACTCAGCGGGCGTACGCACCGCCTGCGGATCGGGTTCCCGCATCCCGCGCCTCCTGTTGGGACATGTCCCGGACAGGCTGAAGCCTTGTTGATCCGGCCGCGCAACTCAAGAGTAAGAAGCGTCGACTCCGGGGCCTCAGGTCCACGGATCCGGACACACGGAACGGCCCCAGTCGTCCGCAGGGGAGACGACTGGGGCCGTTCACATGTGGGCGCCCGGGCGCGGAAAGCGACTCGGAGAGCGGCTCGGCGAGCGGCTCAGAAGACCGACTCGGCCTCGGCCATCCGGTTCTCCGGGACCGTCTTCAGCTCGGAGACGCCTTCCGCCAGCGGCACCATCTGGATGCTCGTGCCGCGCAGCGCCGTCATCTTGCCGAAGTGGCCCGCGTGCGCCGCCTCCACCGCGTGCCAGCCGAAGCGGGTCGCCAGGACGCGGTCGTAGGCGGTGGGGGTGCCGCCGCGCTGGACGTGGCCGAGGATGACCGGCCGGGCCTCCTTGCCGAGCCGGGCCTCCAGCTCGACGGCCAGGCGGGTGCCGATGCCGGTGAAGCGCTCGTGGCCGAACTGGTCGATGACGCCCTTCTCGTACGGCATGGAGCCCTCGGCCGGACGCGCGCCTTCCGCGATGCAGACGACCGCGAACTTCTTGCCGCGCGCGAAGCGCTCCTCGACCATCTTGACCAGCGAGTCCACCTCGAAGGGGCGCTCCGGGAGGCAGATGCCGTGGGCGCCGCCGGCCATGCCGGACTCCAGCGCGATCCAGCCCGCGTGCCGGCCCATGACCTCGACGACCATGACGCGCTGGTGCGATTCGGCGGTGGTCTTGAGGCGGTCTATGGCCTCGGTGGCGACGCCGACGGCGGTGTCGAACCCGAAGGTGCGGTCGGTGCCGTTGATGTCGTTGTCGATGGTCTTGGGTACGCCGACGACGGGCATACCCGCGTCCGAGAGCATCCGGGCGGCGGTGAGGGTGCCCTCGCCGCCGATCGGGATGAGGGCGTCGATGCCGTACTTTGCGGTCAGTTCGGCGCAGTTCTCGGCGGCCTCGCGGAGCCGGTCGCGCTCCAGGCGGGCCGAGCCGAGGATGGTGCCGCCGCGCGCCAGGATGCCGCTGACCGCGTTGAGGTCGAGGGGGCGGTAGTGACCGTCGAGGAGGCCCTTGAAGCCGTCCTCGAACCCGATGACCTCGTCGTGGTGACCCGCCACGGCACGGTGCACGACCGACCGGATCACTGCGTTCAGCCCAGGACAGTCGCCGCCTGCGGTGAGAACTCCGATACGCATCGTGCTGTGTCTCCTGCTCTTGGTGGTACTTGTGAGCCAGGTTCCAATTGTTCCACGGCCCGATTGCGCGGCGCGCTTTCGGATACTCCGGGACAAGCGGGACAGGGGGTCTTTGGCCCTTGCTCGCGGGACTTTCTCCGGCGGGCGCCCTATCGATACCCAAAGGTATTGTCAAGGGTGCAAGACCACCCTATCCGTACAAACTCAGCAAATTAGCTGATCACCGACGACGAGACGGAGAGCACGCGTGACGCGCAGCGTGTACGTGACCGGCATCGACCGGGGGGACGGCCGCCAGGTCGTCGAGCTGGGAGTCATGGAACTCCTGACCCGCCAGGTGGACCGGGTGGGGGTGTTCCGCCCGCTGGTGCACGACGGACCCGACCGCCTCTTTGACCTGCTCCGGTCCCGCTACCGGCTGTCCCAGGATCCGGCGACGGTGTACGGGATGGACTACCACGAGGCGTCCGCCCTCCAGGCCGAGAAGGGCACCGACGAGCTGGTCTCCCAGCTGGTCGACCGCTTCCACCGGGTCGCCCGCGGGTACGAGGTGGTGCTCGTGCTCGGTACGGACTTCGCGGACACCCAGCTTCCGGACGAGCTGGCGCTGAACGCGCGCCTCGCCAACGAGTTCGGCGCGTCCGTCATACCCGTGGTGGGCGGCCAGAACCAGCTCGCCGAATCGGTCCGCGCCGAGGCCCGCAACGCCTACCGGGCGTACGACAGCCTGGGCTGCGACGTACTGGCCCTGGTGGTGAACCGGGTCTCCCCGGCCGACCGCGCCGACATAGCGGAGCGGCTCAACGACCCCCGCAGGCTGCCGGTCCCCGCGTACGTGCTCCCGGACGAGCCGGCCCTGGCCGCGCCCACCGTCGCGCAGATCGCCCAGGCGCTGGACGCGCGGGTGCTGCTCGGTGACGACGCCGGTCTGGCGCGCGACGCCCTCGACTTCGTCTTCGGCGGCGCCATGCTGCCGAACTTCCTCAACGCGCTGACCCCCGGCTGTCTGGTCGTGGCCCCCGGCGACCGCTCCGACCTGGTGGTCGGCGCGATGGCCGCGCACAGCGCCGGTACGCCGCCGATCGCGGGCGTACTGCTGACGCTGGACGAGCGCCCCGGCAAGGAGGTGCTGACGCTGGCCACGCGGCTGGCGCCCGGCACCCCGGTGATCTCGGTGCCCGGCGGCTCCTTCCCGACCGCCGGTGAGCTGTTCGCCCTGGAGGGAAAGCTCAACGCGGCCACCCCGCGCAAGGCGGAGACCGCGCTCGGCCTCTTCGAGCGGCACGTGGACACCGCCGACCTGCTGGACCGGATGTCGGTCGCCCGCAGCGGCCGGGTCACCCCGATGATGTTCGAGCACGAACTCCTTGAACAGGCCCGCTCGGACCGCCGCCGCGTCGTGCTGCCCGAGGGCACCGAGGAGCGGGTGCTGCGGGCCGCCGACGTGCTGCTGCGCCGCGACGTCTGCGACCTGACCCTGCTCGGCGATGTGGACGTCATCCGCAAGAAGGCCGCCGACCTGGGCATCGACCTCAGCTCCACCCAGCTGATCGACCCGCAGACCTCCGAGCTCCGCCAGGGCTTCGCCGAGCGGTACGCGCAGTTGCGCGCCCACAAGGGCGTCACCGTGGAGCTGGCGTACGACGTCGTGGCCGACGTGAACTACTTCGGCACGCTGATGGTCCAGGAGGGCCTGGCCGACGGCATGGTCTCCGGCTCGGTGCACTCCACCGCCGCCACCATCCGCCCCGCCTTCGAGATCATCAAGACCAAGCCGGACGCCAAGATCGTCTCCTCGGTCTTCTTCATGTGCCTGGCCGACAAGGTGCTGGTGTACGGGGACTGCGCGGTCAATCCGGACCCCAACGCGGTGCAGCTCGCGGACATCGCGATCCAGTCGGCGGGCACCGCCGCCCAGTTCGGGGTGGAGCCCCGGATGGCGATGCTGTCGTACTCCACCGGCACCTCGGGCGCGGGCGCGGACGTCGACAAGGTGCGCGAGGCCACCGAGCTGGTCCGCTCCTCGCGTCCCGACCTCAAGGTCGAGGGCCCGATCCAGTACGACGCCGCCGTGGAGCCCTCGGTCGCCGCGACCAAGCTGCCGGAGTCCGAGGTCGCGGGCCAGGCCAGCGTGCTGATCTTCCCGGACCTCAACACCGGCAACAACACGTACAAGGCCGTGCAGCGCTCGGCGGGCGCCGTCGCCGTCGGCCCGGTACTCCAGGGCCTGCGCAAGCCGGTCAACGACCTGTCGCGCGGTGCGCTGGTGCAGGACATCGTCAACACGGTCGCGATCACCGCGATCCAGGCCCAGGGCGAGGGCGCGGACGCGTCGCCCGTCCAGAAGAAGGCAGCACTGTGAGCACTTCCCCCACCCGTGTCCTCGTCCTCAACTCCGGCTCCTCGTCGGTGAAGTACCAGCTCCTGGACATGCGCGACCACTCACGGCTGGCCGTCGGGCTGGTCGAGAAGATCGGCGAGGAGACGTCCGCACTGGCGCACACCCCGCTGATCGGCGAGCGGGCCGGCGTCAAGCGGGTCCGGGAGACCCGGTTCGCCGACCACGACGAGGCGCTCCAGGCCGTCGCCGCCGAACTGGCCGAGGACGGGCTGGGCCTCGACTCCCCCGAGCTGGCGGCCATCGGCCACCGGGTGGTGCACGGCGGACTGAAGTTCAGCGCCCCGACCGTGGTCACGGACGAGGTGCTGGCGGAGATCGAGCGGCTGGTCCCGGTCGCCCCGCTGCACAACCCGGCGAACATCACCGGCATCAGGACCGCGCAGGCGCTGCGCCCCGACCTCCCCCAGGTCGCCGTCTTCGACACCGCGTTCCACACGACGATGCCGGAGTACGCGGCCCGGTACGCGATCGACGTCGAGACCGCCGACGCGCACCGGATCCGCCGCTACGGCTTCCACGGCACCTCGCACGCGTACGTCTCGCGCAAGACGGCCGAGCTGCTCGGCAAGACCCCCGCCGAGGTCAACGTCATCGTCCTGCACCTCGGCAACGGGGCCTCCGCCTCCGCCGTCGCGGGCGGCCGCTGCGTCGACACCTCGATGGGGCTGACCCCGCTCGAAGGACTGGTCATGGGCACCCGCTCGGGCGACCTCGACCCGGCGGTGATCTTCCACCTGGAACGGGTGGCCGGAATGTCGGCCGACGAAATCGACACCCTTCTCAACAAGAAGTCCGGTCTGGTCGGTCTCTGCGGCGACAACGACATGCGGGAAATCCGCCGCCGTATCGACGCGGGCGACAAGCAGGCCGAGCTGGCCTTCGAGATCTACATCCACCGGCTGAAGAAGTACATCGGCGCCTACTCCGCCGTACTGGGCAAGGTGGATGCCGTCGCCTTCACCGCGGGTGTCGGCGAGAACGCGGCCCCGGTGCGCGAGGCGGCCGTGGACGGCCTCGCGGAACTGGGCCTGGCGGTGGACGCCGACCTCAACTCCGTACGTTCCGACGAACCCCGGATCATTTCGCCGGAGTACGCACGGGTGGCCGTGGCCGTTGTACCGACCGACGAGGAACTGGAAATCGCGAACCAGGTTTTCGACCTCGTCAGCAAATGACCGCCGGGCCCGTCTGAGCACCCGCCCGCCCATTTGTACATTCCACCAGACGGAATATTCCGCAGCGAAACAAACCGATAGGATCCGCCTTATGCGCCGTTCCAAAATCGTCTGCACCCTTGGCCCCGCCGTCGACTCGCACGAGCAGCTCGTCGCTCTGATCGAAGCCGGCATGAGCGTGGCCCGATTCAACTTCAGCCACGGCACCCACGAGGAGCACCAGGGCCGTTACGACCGCGTCCGCAAGGCCGCCGCCGAGACGGGCCGCGCCGTGGCCGTCCTCGCCGACCTCCAGGGCCCGAAGATCCGCCTGGCGAAGTTCGCCGAGGGCCCCGTCGAGCTGGTGCGCGGTGACGAGTTCACCATCACGTCCGAGGACGTCCCGGGTGACAAGTCCATCTGCGGTACGACGTACAAGGGCCTGCCGGGCGACGTCCAGAAGGGCGACCCGATCCTGATCAACGACGGCAACGTCGAGCTCAAGGTCGTGTCGGTCGACGGCCCCCGGGTCAAGACGATCGTCATCGAGGGCGGTGTCATCTCCGACCACAAGGGCATCAACCTGCCCGGCGCGGCGGTGAACGTCCCGGCCCTCTCGGAGAAGGACGTCGAGGACCTCCGCTTCGCCCTGCGGATGGGCTGCGACCTGGTCGCCCTCTCCTTCGTCCGCGACGCCAACGACGTCAAGGACGTCCACAAGGTGATGGACGAGGAGGGCCGCCGCGCCCCCGTCATCGCCAAGGTGGAGAAGCCGCAGGCCGTCGAGCACATGGAGGGCGTCGTCATGGCGTTCGACGGTGTGATGGTCGCGCGCGGTGACCTGGCCGTCGAGTACCCGCTCGAAAAGGTCCCGATGGTGCAGAAGCGCCTGGTGGAGCTGTGCCGCCGCAACGCCAAGCCGGTGATCGTCGCGACCCAGATGATGGAGTCGATGATCACCAACTCCCGTCCGACGCGCGCCGAGGCGTCCGACGTCGCCAACGCGATCCTGGACGGTGCGGACGCGGTCATGCTGTCCGCCGAGTCCTCGGTCGGCGCGTACCCGATCGAGACCGTCAAGACGATGTCGAAGATCGTAGTCGCGGCCGAGGAGGAGCTCCTCTCCAAGGGCCTGCAGCCCCTGGTCCCCGGCAAGAAGCCCCGCACCCAGGGCGGCTCCGTCGCCCGTGCCGCCTGTGAGATCGCGGACTTCCTGGACGGCAAGGCGCTGGTCGCCTTCACCCAGTCCGGCGACACGGCCCGCCGGCTGTCGCGCTACCGCGCGGCCCAGCCGATCCTGGCCTTCACCACTGACGAGGGCACCCGCAACCAGCTCGCGCTGAGCTGGGGCGTCGAGTCCTTCGTGGTCCCCCACGTGGACAACACGGACGCGATGGTGGACCTGGTGGACGCGGAGCTGCTGAAGCTCCAGCGCTACAACAACGGCGACACCATGATCATCACGGCGGGCTCGCCCCCCGGCATCCCCGGCACCACGAACATGGTCCGGGTGCACCACCTGGGCGGCGAAGAGGCCACTGCCTGACGGTGGGGTGGTCGCCACGCGCGAGGGCGGGAGCGGAGGGCTGGGGGGGACGGGGGCCTCCCCCTTTTTTGGGGGTTGGCGTCTCCCTTTTTTTTTTTTTTTTTCTTTTTCGGGAGGAGC
>NZ_JBVIMX010000019.1:69650-176075 GCF_055579625.1 Streptomyces sp. NPDC032721
CACGGAGCGAGGGGGGGGGGACCACAGACCGGAGCCCCCCCCCCCCCCCCCCCCCCCCCCCCCCCCCCGCCCCTTTGCGCGAGCGCTCGGCTCACCGTTTTCCGTTTTCCGTTTCCGTCAGCGGAAGGCCAAGGTGGCGGTGACCGTCTGGCTGGCCGGACAGAGGAAGCCGCCCGACATCAGTGCCGCGGTGGCGGTCGCCGAGTAGTTGCGGGTGGTGCCGCTGCGCTGTGCGGTCAGGTTCACGGCCTTGTAGCGGCAGGTGACGCCGATGACCGTGACCGAGACGTCCAGGGCGTCGGCGGTGGCGGTGCCCGCCGCGTCGTTGAAGGTCAGCGCGGGGTTGTTGTTGAGCTTCGCGCTGATTCCGGAGCAACTCAGGTTGCCGCCGGGGGTGTTGATGGTGTTGCGGTCCACCGTGAGGGCGTTGGGCGCGGTGTTGCTGGTGACGCCGTTGGTCCAGCTGCAGGACTTGTCGCCCGCTCCGATGGTGCCGTCGACCTTGCCCTGGGCGGCGCTGGCCGGGCCGGTCGCGAGTGCGGCCACGGTCAGCGCGCCCACGAGCACGCCGACGGCCTTGTGGGGGGTGTTGAGACGGGGCATTGGGGATTACCTCCGCGTTCGCGCCGGTCCATTACCGGCGGTAACGAGAAAATAGGCATGGCCATGTCACAGGTCAACCCCTCTGACGGAGCTTCAGAAACCGCCGCCGGGCCCCGTTGCACGGGCAATGCGGCGACAGACCGAGGGCCCGGCCTGACGGTGATCGTCCGGCCGGGCCCTCGTACGTCCGCGTGAACCCGCGTACGTGCTACTGACCAGTACCCGCCCCGGTGAAGTAGTTGTGCAGTCCGGGGACGGTCAGCGTGCCGCCGAACTGGCCCGCCTGGGTCACCTTCGCCTTGGTGAACATGGCGATGGGAACGTTAAGCGGCGGCGGGGTCTGAGGGCTGAAGGTCACCGGGATGAGGCCGAAGAGGTTCCCCTTCAGCTCCTCCGTGTACATGGTGACCGTGCCCTGACGGAGCGTCGAGGTGGACCCCTTGCTCGCCTGGACGTGACCGGTGGTGCCGTTGGGTCCGACGGTGGTCTGGTGCAGGTCCTTGATGTCCGTTTCCTTGGCGGTGAACTTCAGGACCTTCTTGATCTTCCCGCCCGCGGTGCGCACCTCCACGATGCCCTCGTAGTTGAGGCCGCGCAGGGTGAGCATCGACGTTTCCAGGGTCCACGGGTCGTCCGGCAGGTCCGGGATGCCCGGCTCCAGCTTGGCGTCCGCGAGTGCCTTGGGGTCGGCGGTGGGACAGGGGAAGGGGATCGTGCCGTCGGCGTTCGGTACGAGGTCGGGCTTGCCGTCGCCGTCCTGGTCGAGGTCCGCGACCTTGATGCCCAGCTTCTCGGCGGCCTCGCGGATCTGCTGCTCGGTCTTGGCCGCTGCCTTCTCGGCCTTCTCCTCGGCCTCTTCGGCCGCCTTGTCAAGCTTGTCCTTGGCGGCCTTGTCGGCCTTGGCGGCCTTGTCGGCCTTGGCGGCCGCCTCGGCGTCGTCGGCCTTCGCGTCGTCCTTGGCGTCACCGGCCTTGGCGCCGTCGGCCTTGTCGGCCGCGGGTGCCTTCGCCGGATCGGCGGGCTTGTCGGCCGGGGCGTCCGCCTTCGGCGTCTCCTTCGGGGCCGGGGCCGAAGTGGTCGGCGCCGGGGTCGCCGGGGCCTCCTCCTTCTTGCCGCCGAGGCCCTCGAAGAAGTCCTTGATCTTGGGTCCGACACCCAGCGGGTCGAGCGGGTTCCTGCTCTCCGTCTCGGAGGGGGTGGGCGTCGGGGCGGGGGCCGGGTTCCCGGCGGGCTTCTCGGCCGCCGGGCCGGCGCCGTCCGCCTTGTCCGGCGTACCGGCCTCACCGGAGGGCTCGGTGGCACCCGGGGACGGGGTCGCGTCCGGCTTCGTACCGTCGGCGGCGTCGTCCTCGGCCTCGTCCTTCGCCTTGCCGGCGTCGTCCTTGGCCTTGTCCTGGTCCGCCTTGTCCTTGGCCTCGTCCTTGTCCGCCTCGTCCTTGTCCGGCTTGCCGTCGCCGTCCTCGTCGACCGCGTCCGGCGCGGTCACGCAGGGGCCGGGGGCGAACGGGTTCGACGGTTCGTCGGCGGCCATCGCCAGCTTCGGCGTGAGGCTCATCCCGACGAACACCGCCGTCGGCATCGCCGCGAGGGCCAGGGCCTTGCCCGCCGGCATGTGGAGCTTGGTCAGCAGCGACTTCCTGGGGGCCGCGTGGCGCGGCCCGCTTCTACCGCGCGCCTCCTCTCCCCCACCCACGGATTCCTGGGCCTCGTCACCCCGCACTGTTCCTCCCGCCATCGGCGTCGACAGTTGTGTCGGTCGTGTTCGTGTCCGGGCCGGTCCCCGGCCCCTCGCTCTTCGAGAGGTTCGTCGTCTTCGCCGGCGCCCAGGCGATGGACATCGCACCGCCCAGCAGCGCGAACAGGAAGCCGACCAGGAATCCGCCGATGTTCGACACCGGAATGGACACCAGCGCCAGCAGGATCGCCGCCACCCCGGCGAAGATCCGCACGATGGAGTGGAACCACATCGTGAGGCCCAGCGTGATCAGCAGGACCCCGATGATCAGCGATCCGGCACCCGCCGTGGTCGCCATGGTGAGCGTGAGCGCGCCCATCTTGAGGTCGTTGTACGGGAAATACATGATCGGGACGCCACCGATGATGGTGAAGAGTCCCGCCCAGAACGGCCGGACGCCTCGCCATGCGCGAAAGCGCAGCCGCCAGTAGTGGAAATCGCGGCTCTGGCTCGGAACCGAGGTCTCGGCGCTCATGAAAACAGCTCCCTGGAACCGGTGTTGCTGTGCAGAAGAAGAGGGAGGGAGTGCGGGCGGGACGCCGCCGGGACCTTGCTAGGACCCGCTGGAGTGCCCCGCCCGCGAGGGAGTGCTTAGTAGCACTCCTTGACGCCCTTGTGCAGGCGCAGGCTCAGACCGCTGAGCTTGAAGGTGCCCGCCGAGGTCGCCCAGGCGCGCTGCTTCACCTTGGTCAGCACGGCCTTGTCGGCCTGCTGGGCGAAGCCGAAGGGGTTGGCCTTCGTGCCCTTCTGGATGCCGGGGCCCTTGGTCGCCTTGCCCGCCGCGACACCGATGTCGATGTTCGTGAACTCCGCGTCGGCGTCGAGGTCTGCGACGTCGAGGTAGATGTTCTCGGCGTGCACCGGGGTGGCGCCCGTACCGGCCTTCAGCATCAGGCTGACGCTGCCGAAGATCGGGACGTCCGGCGTGACGACCGACTGGCACATGTTCGTGATGTCGGCGGTCTTGAAGCCGGAGACCGCGACCGGGTGAGCGGCCGGGTTCCCCTTCAGGTCGGTGCCCTCGGCGATGCTGCCGTACTGCACGAAGCCGGTGCCGTCCAGCCTGTCGGCCGTGACCTTGAAGTCCTGGCCGGAGACGCTGAACGAAGCCGCCAGCGCACCCTGGGCCATGGCCACGCCTATCGCCGCGGTCGCGGCCACGCTCGGCACCATCACGACCGCGAAGCGACGCCATCTGGTTCCACCGCGTACTGCTGAGCTCATGTACTTTCCTCCTTCTCGGACGTACATCTCCGGATGCGGGCAAAGGCCCGTCCTGGGATGGGAGAAGTGCTACGTCCTCGGAGTACGAGCGCCCGCGTCGGATCGTCAGGCGCGAGCCATGTCCGAATCACCGGCGATCACCCCCGAGCGACAACCACTGGCCACGCGTTCGCGCAACCTGCTGGACAGGCCCCGCCGATGAAAGCGGAGACCCCCCTGTCCAGAGCCGGCACCACTGCTGCCGGCCCGCCCGGTGGGGACCCTGGTGCCCGCAGCCCGACCGGCTTGTCAGGTGTGGGTAAAGGACCGAGCGTGGCCGATCGTGGTGCATTCACGGGCTCGGCACAAGGGGGTTCGTTACTCGCTAGTAACGGGGGGATAACCGAAGGACCGCTGCCCGGTCTCGCAGGGTCGCGGACGGCTGCGCGGGGTAACGCGGAAAAGCGGGTGATTGCCGCAAGAAGGCGGACAGAAGGGCGAGTTCGCTTTACTGCGAGTAACAGCGGCCGCGATTACCAAGTTTTGGTAAAGCGCGGCCGCGTTTTGTCACTCTGTCGCCAAATCATCGCGAGGTGGGGCGGGGTGGAACTCAGATGCGGAATGCCCCGGCGGCCCTCAGAAGAGCACCCGCGCGAGCGCCGTACGGGCCGCGCTCACCCGGGGGTCGTCGGCGCCGACGACCTCGAAGAACTCCAGGAGCCGGAGCCTGACCTTGTCGCGGTCGTCCCCGAAGGTGACGCGCACCGTGTCGACGAGCCGGGAGAAGGCGTCCTCGACATGGCCGCCCGCGAGGTCCAGCTCGGCGGCGGCGATCTGCGCGGCCGGGTCGGCCGGCTTCTCGGCCGCGTCCTTGCGGGTCTGCTGCGGGTCCAACTTGGTGACCTTGGCGAGGAGTTCGGCCTGTACGAGACCGGTCCTCGCGTCCGGGTTCGCCGGGTCGTCCACGAGGACGTTCTTGTACGCCTGGACGGCGCCGGCGAAGTCATCGGCGTTCAGCGCGTCCATCGCCGCGTCGAGCAGCGCGTCGTACGGGCCGACCGGTGCCGCGGTCTCGGCGGGCGCGTCCCCCTCGGCGACCTGCACCCCGGTCAGCCCGAAGCGCTCCTCGCCGACCTGGATCAGCTGGTCGAGGGTCTCGCGGATCTGCTGCTCGGGGGCGACGCCCTGGAAGAGCGGCAGGGCCTGGCCCGCGACGACGGCGAAGACGGCCGGGATGCCCTGGATCTGGAACTGCTGCGCCAGCGACGGGGCCGTCTCGGCCTCGACCCGGCCGAGGACGAAGCGTCCCCGGTACTCCTGCGCGAGGCTCTCCATCGTCCTGACGAGCTGCTCGCTCTGCTCGGAGCGCCGCGACCAGAAGGCCACGACGACCGGCACCTCGGAGGCCAGCTGGAGGGCGGTGGTCTCGAAGCCGGCCTCGTCGACGTCGAACACGAGGTTCGAGGCGGGTACGGCTGCGGTGCCGCCCTGCCGGGCGGCTTCGGCGCGCGCTGCTTCCGCTTTCTGCTTGGCCTCGTTGGCCGCTTTCACCGCGGCGAGGTCTACGACGCCGCTCATGGACATGTTCCTAGGCTGCATGCGTACATCCTCCCCCCTCGGCGGCCGGTTCAGAAAAGCCGTGACTGTACTGCGGTACTGCTGCCGTACTACTCCCGCCGGACGGCTTCGCACGGTATTGATGAGGGGCGCCGGGTCCCCACCTGGCGCCAGTGGTTGTCGCTCGGCCCGGCCGTGGTTCCGGACGGGCTTTCGCTACAGGTCGTAGCGTAACTCGAAGGCCTCCGCGCGTGCACGGTGATCTCCCTCACGATCATTCCCGGCCTCTTGCGAGGGGCGTGCGGAACCGGACCTACTCGCCGGTATGGTCTCCGGCATGTCCACCCCCGCCACTCCCCACCAACCCCGCACCGGCCGCCCCCGCAGCCTCACCGCCGACGCCGCGATCCTGGCGGCGACCCGGGACGCGCTGGTGGATCTGGGCTGGTCGAAGCTGACGATGGGGGACGTGGCACAGCGGGCCGGGGTGGCCAAGACGACGCTCTACCGGCGCTGGGCGAACAAGAACGAGCTGGTCGTCGACGCGGTCGCGGTCCTCTTCGACGAGCTCGAACTCCCGGACCGGGGCAGCCTGCTTCAGGACGTGCAGGGCGTGGTCCTGCAGTTCGCGGCGCTCCTGGAGCGGCCGGAGACCAAGACGGCGCTGATGGCGGTGGTCGCGGAGTCCACCCGGGACGTGGCGCTGCGGGAGCGGATCCGCTCGGCGATCGTGGACCGGCAGAAGCGCCTGGTGCTGCTGGGCCGGGAACGCGCGCAGGCCCGCGGGGAGCTGCCGTACGAGGAGTCCCCCGCACAGGCCGCCCGCAACGCGGACCTGATCTTCGACGTGATCGCCGGTGCCGTCGTCCACCGGGCGCTGGTGAGTGCGGAACCGGTGGACGAGGCGTGGGCGCAGAGCTTCACGCTGCTGCTGGTGAGCGGCCTGGGCGGAATCCCGCCGAGGCCGTAACGGAGAGGCCTCAGACCTGGTAGCGGTCCGGGGCGAAGAGGTGCACGTTCTCCGCGACCCACTCGCTGGTCCGCTTCAGCCCGTCCTCCAGGGACATCTGCGGCTCCCAGCCCGCCCATTCGCGCGCCCGGGTGTTGTCGGAGAGCAGCCGCTCGACCTCGCTGCCCGAGGGGCGCAGCCGCGCCGGGTCGACGACGATCTCCGCGTCCCGCCCGGAGGCGGCGATCAGCGCGGTGGCCAGCTCGCCGATGGCGATCTCGCGCCCCGTGCCCAGGTTGACGGTCTCGCCGAGCGCCCGGTCGCAGTCCGCCATCGCGAGGAAGCCGCGCGCGGTGTCGGTGACGTAGGTGAAGTCGCGGGTCGGGGTGAGCGAGCCGAGCTTGATCTGCCGCGCCCCGGAGTGGAGCTGGGCCAGGATGGTCGGGATGACGGCGCGGGCGGACTGGCGCGGGCCGTAGGTGTTGAAGGGCCGCACCACCGTCACCGGCAGCTCGAAGGCGTGGTGGAAACTGAGCGCCATCATGTCGGCGCCGATCTTCGACGCGGAGTACGGCGACTGCGGCTGGAGCGGGTGCTGCTCGCTGATCGGGGCGGTCAGGGCGGTCCCGTAGCACTCGCTGGTGGAGGTGTGGACGAGGCGGCGCACGGAGTGCCGGCGGCAGGCCTCGGCGATGTTCTCCGTACCGACGACGTTGGTCTGGACGTACGCGCCGGGCGAGGAGTAGCTGTACGGGATGCCGATGAGGGCGGCGAGGTGGAAGACGGTGTCCATGCCGGCGACGGCGTCGGACACCCGTCCCGCGTCGCGCACGTCGCCGGTGAACATCTCCACCTGCGGGTTGTTCAGGTGGTGCTTCAGGAAGCCCTTCTCGGCGTACGGCTTGTAGTGCACGAAGGCACGGACCTGCGCGCCCTGTTCCACGAGCAGGTCCACCAGCGTCGAGCCGATGAAACCCTCGGCGCCCGTGACGAGGACCTTGCGGCCGTTCCAGTCGATGCGGTTGATCATGCTGTGTGCTCCAATGCGTGCTGTACGTAGGCGAGTTCGGGAAGTCCGGCGAGCCGCAGCACCTGTGCGGCGAGCAGGTCGGCGGCGTGGGCGTGGGTGCTGGGGCCGGCGGCCCGGCCCATCGCGTGCAGCCGTGCGGGGTCGGCCAGGAGGGGTTCCACCAGGGCGGCGAGCCGGTCGGCGGTGGTCTCGCCGTCGGGCAGCAGCTGGGCGGCGCCCGCGTCGGAGAGCACCCGGGCGTTGTGGGTCTGGTGGTCGCCGGGGGCGTGCGGGTAGGGCACGAGCACGGCGGGTACGCCGACGCTCTCCAGCTCCGCGACGGTCGCGGACCCGGCCCGGCAGACGACCAGGTCGGCGGCGGCGTACGCCAGGTCCATCCGGTCGAGGTACTTCACCACCGTGGCGACGGGGTTGGCCCCGATCCGCGCCCGCGTCTCCTCCAGCTTGGCCGGACCGGTCTTGATCAGCAGGTGTACGTCCGGCCGGTCGCGCCACCGCTCCGCGAGCCCGATCGCCGCCTCGGTCAGCCGTACGGCACCCAGGCTGCCCCCGTTGAACAGCACGAGGCGCGCACCGTCCGGCACGCCCAGCGCACGCCGGGCCTCGGCGCGCAGGCCGTCCCGGTCGAGGCGGGCGAGGGAGGCGGCGATCGGCATGCCGACGGTGATCGCGTCCTGGCCGCCCGAGAGGTGGGCCCGGCTGCGGTCGAAGGCGAGGGCGATGTTCGAGGTGAGGCGGGCCGCGAACTGGTTGGCACGGCCGGGGACCGCGTTCGACTCGTGGATGAGGCTGGGCAGCCCGGCCATCTTCGCGCCGACGATGACGGGCGCGCTCGGATAGCCGCCCATTCCGACGGCGACGTGCGCGCCCTGTGCCTTGAGGATCGCGCGGGCCTGCGCACCCGACTTCAGCAGGGCTGCGGGCAGCAGGAATCTCTTCGCGCCCAGCGACGGGTCGAACGGGATCATGTCGACGGTGTGCAGCCGGTATCCGGCGGCGGGTATCAGGTCCGTCTCCAGGCCCCGGGTGGTCCCGACGAAGGAGACGACGGCGTCGGGCACGGCCCGCCGCAGGGCTTCGGCGAGCGCGAGCCCCGGGTAGATGTGGCCCCCGGTGCCGCCCGCTCCGATCACGACTGAGAGTGGTGTGCGCATGGCCGCCACACTCGACGGGATCCCTAAGAGGGTTCTAAGAGCCGTGTTTGGCAGGATTCATCCCATGCCGACCGCACCGCACGCCCCACGGACACCTCAGGTGCCCGCCGCGCCGAGGATCCTCGTCGTCGACGACGAACCGGAGGTGCGGGCCGCCGTCGAGGACGGCCTGACGATCGAGGGGTACGAGGTCCGGGGCGTCGCGGACGGCCTGGCGGCGCTCTCGGAGGTGGCCGCCTGGCAGCCGGACGCACTGGTCCTGGACGTGATGATGCCGGTCCTGGACGGCCTGGCGGTCTGCCGCAGACTGCGCGCCCTGTACGACCGCACCCCCGTCCTGGTCCTGACGGCGCTGGACTCGGTGAGCGAACGCGTCGACGGCCTCGACGCGGGCGCGGACGACTACCTGGTCAAACCCTTCGCCCTGGACGAACTGGTGGCCCGGGTGCGCGCCCTGCTGCGCCGCGCCGCCCCCGCCTCGGACACCGACTCCCCGGACTCCCTCTCCTACGGCGACCTCACCCTGGACCCGCTGACCCGGACCGGCAGCCGGGCGGGCCGCCCCCTGGAGTTCAGCCGCACGGAATCCGCCCTCCTGGAGCTCCTGCTGCGCCACCCGGGCCAGGTCCTCCCCCGCGAGACCATCCTCGAACTGGTCTGGGGCCGCGACTTCGGCCCTGACTCCAACTCCCTCGCGGTGTACGTGGGTTACCTGCGCCGCAAGCTGGAGGCCGCGGGCGAACCCCGCCTCGTCCACACGGTCCACGGCGTGGGCTACCGCCTGGAGGAAGCGTGACCGGGCGCCGCGCACAGGGGTACTCCGCGTGAGCGGCGGGCGGCGCAGACGCGCCCTCGGGGCCCGCTGGCGGCGGCACCGCCCGCTGCGCACCCGGCTCGCGGTGGCCACGTCCGCCGCTGTCGCACTGGTCGCGATCGGCGTGTGCACGGCCGCGTACTTCGTGATCCGGTACGAGATGTACCACCAGCTCGACCTCAACCTCACCCAGTCCGCGACCCGCATCATCCAGGCCGACCGCAACCCGCAGACCGGTGTGCTCGCGGGTGAGTGCCGCTATCTGTCCGCGCCCGCCTGTGCCCAGGTCGTACCGGCGGATCCGGCGAAGGACCCCCGCGAGGAGTACGTGCTGCCCGTGACGGCGCCGGTGCGCGAGGTGGCGGACGGGCGGCGCATCCCGTACTTCTCCAACTTCACCTACGAGGGCCATCCGGCCCGGCTCGCGGTCACGCCGATCGGCAAGGGCCGCGCCCTGGAGCTCGCGCTGCGCGCCGACTCGGTGGAGCGGGGCATCCGGCAGGCCGCGCTGCTGCTCTCGGCGGTGGGCGCGGCCGGGGTACTGCTGGCCGCCGCGCTCGGGTACTGGGTGTCGCGCACCGGTCTCGCCCCGGTCGCCCGGCTGACCGCGACCGCCGAGCGCATCGCCGCCACCCGCGATCCCCGGCACCGCATCGAGCTGCCCAGCGGTCCGCCGGGCCGCGAGGACGAGGT
This sequence comes from Streptomyces sp. NPDC032721, assembly GCF_055579625.1. Lineage (NCBI taxonomy): Bacteria > Bacillati > Actinomycetota > Actinomycetes > Kitasatosporales > Streptomycetaceae > Streptomyces > Streptomyces sp. NPDC032721. Next base: position 79,389 of record NZ_JBVIMX010000019.1, read on the forward strand.
GACCCGGCTGGCCGCCAGCTTCAACACCATGCTGGGCGAGCTGGAGCAGTCCGTCTCCGCCCAGCGCCGGCTGGTCGCCGACGCCTCCCACGAGCTGCGCACCCCGCTCACCGCCCTGCGCACCAACGCCGAGCTCCTCGCCAGGGCCGACCGTCTCTCCCCCGCCCAGCGCGACCGCGCGTCGGGGGCGCTGTCCCGTCAGCTCCGCGAAGTGACCGGTCTGGTCAACGACCTGATCGAGCTGGCCAGGGACGAGGAGCCGCAGCCACTCCTGGAGGAGGTCAGGCTCTCCGCCCTGGTGGAGCACGCGGTGGCAGCGGCGGCGGCGCACTGGCCCTCGACGCCCTTCCCGCTGGAAGTGGCCCCCGACGCGGCCCCGGTCACCCTCCCCGGGGTTCCCGCCAGGCTGACCCGCCTCCTGACGAACCTGCTCGACAACGCGGCGAAGTTCAGCCCTTCCGGAGCCCCGGTGGAGACCGAACTGCTGCTGTCGGGCGGCGGGCTGGAGCTGACCGTACGGGACCACGGCCCCGGTATCGCGCCGCAGGACCTGCCGTACGTCTTCGACCGCTTCTACCGGGCCGAGGCGGCCCGCGCACTCCCGGGCTCGGGCCTCGGACTGGCGATGGCCCGCCAGATCGCCCGCGCGCACGGGGCGGAGCTCACGGCGGAACGGGCGCCGGGGGGCGGGGCGTTGTTCCGTATGCGGTTCGGGGGCGGGGCGGGCGGCTGACCGGAACGGCCCGGCCGCCCGTTTCCGTCGGCGCTTCTGTCAAGCGTCAACAGCAGTACCGCACCCGGGAATTCCCGTTTCCGGTGTGACTCTTGCCCGCCTCCACAGGCCTTCTCCCCGGCCCCGCCGTACCCCGATACTCCGTTGCGGCCTCCACCCGGAGCCCAGTGCACGCGACCCCGACCCGAAGGACCCGCATTGCTGGAGAGCACGAACGCCCCTGCCGCGACCCTGCCCGCAGCCGGGGCAGGAACCTGGACACTCGGCGGTGACCTCACCGTCAACCGGCTCGGCTACGGCACCATGCGCCTGCCCCAGTACGGCACCGCACTCGACGTCGGCTCCGCCCCGCGCGACCGCGACCAGGCCCTCGCCCTGCTCCACCGCGCGGTGGAGCTCGGCGTGAACCACTTCGACACCGCCGCCTTCTACTTCTCCTCGGCTCACTCCGCGGGCGAACTGCTCCGCGACGCCTTCTCCCCGTACGCCGACGACCTGGTCATCACCACGAAGGTGTGGCCGGCCCGCACCCCGGCCGGCGACTGGTGGTACGCCGAGCCGCACCAGCTCCGCGACCAGGTCGAGGAGAACCTCCGCCAGCTGGGCCGCGACCACCTCGACGTGGTGAACCTCCGCATCCCGCGCAGCAGGAGCACCGGTTCGATCGCCGAGCACTTCGGCGCGCTCGCCGAGCTCCGTACCGAGGGCCTCATCCGCCACCTCGGCCTCTCCAACGTCACCGCCGCCCACCTCGCCGAGGCCAGGACGATCGCCCCGGTGGTCTGCGTCCAGAACCTGTACGGCCTGGGCGCCTCCGCCGAGGACACCGCGCTGCTGCGCTCCTGCGGCGAACAGGGCATCGCGTTCGTGCCCTTCTACGCCATCGCGGGCGCCGGGCGGGAGACCGGTGCGACGGGCGCCGAGGACGCCAAGGTCACCGAGGTCGCGCGGGCGCACGACGTCTCGCCCGCCCAGGTCCGGCTGGCCTGGACCCTGCAACAGGGCCCGCACGTACTGGCCATCCCCGGCACCGGCGACCCGGCCCACCTGGCCGCCAACGTGGCCGCCGCCTCACTGCGCCTGACCGCGGAGGAACTGGCCCTGCTGGGCTAGTCAGGGCGCCTGTGCCTGGGGGCCTCACTGCCAAGGGGAGTCGGCACGGGCCGCGTTGGCGATCATCCGGCGCAGCACCTTGAGCGCCGCGACGTACTCCTCGTCGCTGACCCCCTCGTGCACCCGCGCCCGCAACCCGTTCACCAGCTGCTTGATCTCCGCCTTGCCCGCACGGCCCGCGTCCGTGAGCGACAGCCGTTGCGTACCCGCGTCGGCGGCGATCCAGCCCCGGTGCAGGAGCTGGTCGACGACGCGGGGGATGTCGTACGGACTCTCGGCGACGTCCGCGAGCGCCGCGGCCACCTCCGCACGGGTGCCGGACGCCCCCTCGACCCGGTTCAGCACCCACCACTGCGGCTGGGTGACGTCGAGGCGCGCCATCTCGTCGCGCAGCAGGTTCTTCACGGCGACGCTCGCCACCCCGGTCCAGTAGGCGACGGGCTGGGAGGCGAGGTCGGCGTCGGCGGCCAGCGGGTCGGCCGAGGCCTGGACGGTGGGGGCGGCGGGGGTGGCGGGAGTCGTGTCTGTGGTGGTCATGGGGACGAAGCTATGACCTCAACCAGGGTTGAGGTCAACAGCCCGCCGCCACAAGGGGATTCAGGCCGGAATCAGAACCCCGGCGGCTCCGTGTAGACCCCCCATTCGTCCCTCAGTACGCCGCAGATCTCGCCCAGCGACGCCTCTGCCCGTACCGCGTCCAGCATCGGTTCGATCATGTTGGAGCCGTCCCGGGCGGCGGCCAGCATCGCGTCCAGCGAGGCCCGGACCTTCTCGTCGTCCCGGCGCGACTTGCGCTCGGTGAGCACGCGTACCTGCTCGGTCTCGACCTCGTGGCTGACCCGCAGGATCTCCAGATCGCCGGTGACCGAGCCGGTCGCGGTGTTCACGCCGACGACCTTCTTGTCGCCCTTCTCCAGGGAACGCTGGTACTGGAAGGCGGACTCGGCGATCTCGCCGGTGAACCAGCCGTCCTCGATGCCGCGCAGGATGCCCGAGGTGATCGGTCCGATCGGGTGCTGCCCGTCCGGGTGGGCGCGCAGTCCGCGCTCCTTGATCTGCTCGAAGATCTTCTCGGCGTCGGCCTCGATGCGGTCGGTGAGCTGCTCCACGTACCAGGAACCGCCCAGCGGGTCGGCCACGTTGGCCACACCCGTCTCCTCCATCAGCACCTGCTGCGTGCGCAGCGCGATCTCGGCGGCCTGCTCGCTGGGCAGGGCGAGGGTCTCGTCGAGGGCGTTGGTGTGCAGGGAGTTGGTGCCGCCGAGGACGGCGGACAGGGCCTCGACCGCCGTGCGGACGACGTTGTTGTACGGCTGCTGGGCGGTCAGGGAGACGCCCGCGGTCTGGGTGTGGAAGCGGAGCCACTGCGCCTTGTCGGTCTTCGCCCCGTACACCTCCTTCATCCAGCGGGCCCAGATCCGGCGCGCGGCGCGGAACTTGGCGATCTCCTCGAAGAAGTCCAGGTGCGCGTCGAAGAAGAAGGAGAGGCCGGGGGCGAAGACGTCGACGTCGAGCCCGCGGGACAGGCCCAGCTCCACGTACCCGAATCCGTCGGCGAGGGTGTACGCCAGTTCCTGCGCGGCCGTCGCACCGGCCTCGCGGATGTGGTAGCCGGAGACCGAGAGCGGCTTGTACGCGGGGATGCCCGCCGCGCAGTGCTCCATCAGGTCGCCGATCAGGCGCAGGTGCGGCTCCGGCTGGAAGAGCCACTCCTTCTGCGCGATGTACTCCTTGAAGATGTCGGTCTGGAGCGTGCCGTTGAGTACGGCGGGGTCGACGCCCTGCCGCTCGGCGGCCACCAGGTACATGCAGAAGACGGGCACGGCGGGCCCGCTGATCGTCATCGAGGTCGTGACGTCACCGAGCGGGATGTCCTTGAACAGGATCTCCATGTCGGCGGCCGAGTCGATGGCGACACCGCAGTGCCCGACCTCGCCGAGCGAGCGCGGCTCGTCGGAGTCGCGGCCCATCAGGGTGGGCATGTCGAAGGCGACGGAGAGCCCGCCGCCGCCGGCCGCCAGGATCATCTTGTAGCGCTCGTTGGTCTGCTCGGCGTTGCCGAAGCCGGCGAACTGGCGGATGGTCCAGGTCCGGCCCCGGTACCCGGTGGCGTGCAGGCCGCGGGTGTAGGGGTACTCACCCGGCCAGCCGATGCGCTCGAAGCCCTCGTACGTGTCGCCGGGGCGTGGACCGTAGACCGGCTCGACCTCGTCCCCGGACAGCGTGCTGAAGTCCGCGTCGCGCTTGCGGGCCTTGTCGTACCTGGCCTGCCAGCGCTGGCGGCCCTCTTCGATCCGATCGGCGTCCATGACTCCAATTTACTAGGACGTCCTAGTAAATGTCGATGGACAACCGCCGTACGAATCCGTACGGCGGGGGTCGTGCCGGTCACTCACGCCCGGGCGGCGACCGGACCCTCGTCCTTGACCAGCGGCTCGACCTCGCGGACGACCTTGCGCTCCACGAAGAAGGCGGCGGTCGGAATGGTTCCGGCGATCAGCACCCAGAGCTGCTTCTTCACCGGCCACTTCGCCTTGGACCCCAGGTCGAAGGCGAAGACCAGGTACAGGACGTACAGCCAGCCGTGGGCGATGCCGACGACGGTGGTGAAGCCCGCCGCACTGTCCATGCCGAAAAGACGCTTGGCGATGAAACCGCCGGTCAGCAGGATCAGCAGGACGCCGGTGACGTAGGCCATCACGCGGTAGCGGGTCAGCACGCTTCGTTTCATGCCGTCGAGCCTAACCGGACGTACGGGGCGATCTTGAGGCGGCCCGTACGGTTCCGGTCACCCCGCCCGCTACGCCTCGTCGAAGTCCTTCGCGGCCACCCGCAGCGGCCGCAGCATCGCGAAGATCTCCGCGCACTCCTCGGCGTCGTACGCCCCGAGTCCGAACTCCATGGCCATCAGGTCGCGGGTGGCGTTCTCCACGACCTCGCGCCCCTTGTCGGTGATGGAGGCGAGCGTGCCGCGCCCGTCGTTGGGGTTCGGCCGCTTGTCGACGAGACCGGACTTCACCAGCCGGTCGACGGTGTTGGTCACCGAGGTCGGGTGGACCATCAGCCGCTCGCCGATCTTCGACATGGGCAGCTCGCCGGCCTTGGAGAAGGTGAGCAGCACCAGAGCCTCGTACCGCGCGAAGGTCAGCCCGTACGGCTTGACGACGGCGTCGACCTCGCCCAGCAGGATCTGGTGGGCGCGCATGATCGAGGTGATCGCCCCCATCGAGGGCACGGGGCCCCAGCGCTGCTGCCAGAGCTCGTCGGCGCGGGCGATGGGATCGAAGGGAAGGCTGAGCGGCTTCGGCACAGGGCGACCCTACCCGTCGGTCATATGGCGGTCAGCCCTGTCTCGCCGATCGGTATACGGCCCGAGTCGCGGCCCGGGTCGCAGCGCCGCATCAGATGTCTGCTATGTCACGATTGGGCGTCCCGTGTCCGCCAGTCAGCAGTCGTCCCGAGGGGGCTGGATGTCCGGCCGAAGGAACTTCCCGGCGCGTACGTCGCACGCGCTCGCGCACGCACTCGCGCTCGCCGCCCTGCTGACCGTCGCGGCGGGCTGCGGCTCCGGATCCGGCGCGGGATCCGGTTCCGGTTCCGCGGACCCCGTCGAGAAGCAGCAGGCCCCGGAGTCCGCCGGGCCGCCCGTCAACACCTCCCCCTTCTGGGTCGACCCCGATTCCAGTGCGGCGCGGCAGGCCAGGGAGTGGGCGGCGCAGGGGCGTACCGACGACGCCGCGGAGATCCGGAAGATCGCCGACCGGCCGATCGCCGACTGGCCCGCCGGGGACAACCCGGTCCCGGACGTCCGCCGGGTCACCGCGGGCGCCGCGAAGGAGGGCCGGACCGCCGTCCTGGTCGCGTACAACATCCCGCACCGCGACTGCGGCCAGCACAGCGCGGGCGGCGCCGCCGACGCCGACGCCTACCGCAGATGGCTCGACGCGTTCGCCGGGGCCATCGGCAACGCCCCCGCCACCGTCGTCCTGGAGCCGGACGCCGTGCCGCACATCGTCGACGGCTGCACCCCCGCCGAGGCGCACGCCGAGCGCAACGCCCTGCTCACCGGAGCGATCGAGCGGCTGAAGCGGCAGCCGCGCACCAAGGTGTACCTGGACGCGGGGAACCCGGCCTGGATCGACGACCCGGGCAAGCTGGTGGACCCGCTGAAGCGGGCCGGTGTCGACAAGGCCGACGGGTTCTCGCTGAACGTCTCGAACTTCCAGCGCGACGCCGCGGTCCGGGCGTACGGCGCCAAGCTGGCCGGGCTGCTCGGCGGCGCCCACTACGTCGTCGACTCCAGCAGGAACGGCGCGGGCCCGCTGCCCGGGACCCGCGCCGACGCCTGGTGCAATCCGACCGGCCGCGCCCTGGGCACCCCGCCCACCGACCGGACCGGGGACCCGCTGCTCGACGCGTACCTGTGGATCAAGCGCCCCGGCGACTCGGACGGCGAGTGCCGGGGCGGTCCTTCGGCGGGTACGTGGTGGCCGGACTACGCGCTGGGGCTGGCCCGCAAGTCGCGCTGAGCGGCCGTACGCCTCACCTGTTCCGCGGTCCACCCGTTCCGCGGTCCACCTCTTCCTCGGTCACCTGGATCCACTTCGCCTCGGACGGCACGCCCTCCTTGTCCGTGACGAAGAGCATGTACCAGCCGGCCGGGACCAGCGTGCGGTCGTCCGGCACGGTCACCGTGATGCCGCCGCCCCTGGGGTCCTTCTTCAGGCCCAGTTCGATCGAGCGCTGCTCGACGTCGGTGGTGTGGGTGACCGCGCTCGGCCGCATCAGCCGTGCCTTGACGATCCGGTCCGCGTCCTTGGTCCGGAAGGTGGCCCGCTCGTCGTCGAAGGCGGCCGGGCCGCTGTCCAGCACCGGGCGGTCCTTGCCCTTGTGCAGATAGGGCGGGGTGAAGATCTCCACCCGCTGCTCGAAGGTGCCCAGCTTGGTGTTGTCCTCGTCGCCGTAGAGCGGGTCGGAGCCGAAGGTGGCGACCCGGCCGTCGGGCAGGAGGAGCGCCTCGGAGTGGTAGTTGCGGCCGACCGTGGGCTCGGCCGCGTCCTTGAAGGCGTTGGACTTCGGGTCGTAGAACTGGGCGGCCAGGATGTCACTGGCGCCCCTGCCCCGGTAGTCCCTGGAGCCGCCGCTGGTGAAGACGGAGTCGTCGGGCATCAGGACGGAGGAGAGGTAGCGGGTGCCCTGGGCGAGCTGCGGTCCGGTCCTGAAGGCCGGGTTGTCGGCCTTCAGGTCGGCGATGGCAGTACGGGTGGTGGCCTTCTCGGACTCGCCGACGCCGCCGCCGCCCAGCACCATCACCTTCTGGTCCTGCGCGGGCGGCAGCAGCACGGAGGCGGAGGTCTCCAGCTGGTCGGTGTCGGTCAGACCGCCGACCTTGCTGAACTTGTTGGTCTCCACGTCCCACATGCCCGGCTCGCGGCCCTTCTCGGCGGGGCCGTAGCCCGCGTTGGAGCCGGAGTAGAAGAGCTTGCCGCCCTTGGTGAGGAAGAGGGCGGGGTAGGTGGGGAAGTAGCGGAAGGGGCCCTTGCCCCACTTCTTGGTCCTGGGGTCGTAGATCTCGTTGTCGCCGGGGACCACGTCGCCGACGTCGTTGAGGCCGGAGGCGGCCAGTACCCGGCCGTCCTCCAGGGTGGTCAGGGTCGGGTACCAGCGGGCGTCCTTCATGGGGGCGACCGGGACGTACTTCTCGGCCTTGGGGTCGAACTCGTACGCCGCCTTGATGCCCTGGAAGTCCTGCTTCTCGGTGGTGATCTTCTGGGCGAGGCCGTAGACGTTGTCGGCGTCGTCCTCGTCGAGACCGACGACCTCGTACTGCGCGGCCTGGGTGGTGAGCGCGCTCGCGCCGGGCTTGACGGCCTCGACGAACACCCGCGACTCGGCGGCCGTCACCTTGGTCTCCCAGGGCTTCATCTGGCCGGAGGCGAAGTAGCCGATCTTGAAGTCGCGCTTGGCCCTGGGGACGGTGACGTCGAACTTCGACACGTACTCGACGCCCGACGGGGAGCGGAACCGCGTGCCCTTCTTGAGGGTGATGGCCTTGTCCGGCGACTCGTTCTTGACCCGCATACCGCCGCCGGCCCGGGTGACCTTGCCGTCGAGCACCTCGTAGCGGGCGGTGCCGCCGGCCACCAGGAGCTGTCCGTCGGGGAGCTGGGCGTGCCCGGCGCAGAAGAAGTCCTCGGGGGTGGGGATCTTCTTGAAGGTGTTCTTCTTCGGGTCCCACAGCACGCTCTCGAAGGTGCCGGAGTCGAACTTCTTCTGGTCGTTGCCGGAGCCCGCGATGAGCAGCACCTTGCCGGAGTGCAGCAGGGCGGCGTGAATGGCGTTGAGCTGGTAGTCACCGGGGACGTCGAGCATCTCCCAGGAGCCGAACTCGGCCTTGTAGCCGGGCTGGTCGATCTTGTACGCGTGGTACTTGTCCTGCGCGAAGTCCAGTGCGGCGGGCGCGTTGAGGCCGACGAGGAGGACGACCGCGCCGCCGCCGAGGAGGGTGTTGCGCAGCTTCCTGGGCGGCTTGCCGGCCCGGTCCTTCGCGGTACCGGCGCCGTTCTCGCCGTCCCCGCCTGCACCTGCGCCTGCCTGGCCGCCGGGCTTGCCGCCGGGCTTGTCCGGCGGGCCTGACTTGCCCGGCTTCGGCCTGCTGGTCGGGCGGAACCCCATGTCACTTCCCTCCGGTGGTGGTGGCGCTCGCGGTGGCGGTCGCCGGGGTCGCTGTCGCTGTCGCCGGGGTCGCCGGCGTACTGATCGCGGTCTCCGGGCCGACGTCGACGTGGGTACGGGCCGGCTCCGCGGACTGTGCGCCCGCCCGGCGCTCGGCGGACCTGCTCCACAGCCAGATCGACACCGGGGCGAGCGTGATGACCAGCGCCAGTACGGCCCAGGTGCGCATCGCCGCGTGGGTGTGGCCGTAGTGCACCGACGCCCACAGCGAGGCGATCAGCACGACCGCCCAGAAGAAGTGGATACGGAAGGTCAGCAGCCGGTCGGGGCTGGCCTGGCCGCCCTTGGGCGTGACCACGAACTTGCCGCGCCTGCCGACCACGGCCGCACCCAGCGACTTGAGGTAGATCGGCGCGCAGATCGCGGACATCGCCATCCCGGCCAGTCCGCCGGAGCCCTCGGGCTCGTGCGGGGAGACGTTGTGGCGGCGGTTCCACAGGTACAGGCAGATCTGGAGGGCGACGGCGTCGCTGTAGAGCATCAGCCACACCGAGGTGGAGACCTGGGTGCCGGACGCGCCGAACCACAGGAAGAGCACGCAGCTCAGGATGCCCAGCAGCCAGTTGACCGCCGTCATGGGGTAGTACACGAGCATCAGGCCGTAGTTGAGGAGCCGCCCCGGCGGCACCCGGAAGGGCGCCTTCCAGAACTGCTTGAAGACCGTCTCGTACGTACCCCTTGACCAGCGCATCTGCTGGGTGAAGAAGTCCGTCCAGGACGCCGGGCCCTCGCCGACCGCGAGCACGTCGGGGGTGTAGACCGAGCGCCAGAAGCGGCCGGTGCGCGGGTTCCTGCGGCGGTGCAGCTCGAAGCCGGTCGCCATGTCCTCGGTGATCGAGTCGTACAGCCCGCCGACCTGGGTGAGGGCGCTGACCCGCACCACGTTGTTGGTCCCCACGAACATCGGCGCGCGGTACCGGTTCCCGGCCCGCTGGATGAGGGCGTGGAAGAGGTACTGCTGCGATTCGGCGGCCTTGGTGACGGCCGCGGTGTAGTTGCCGTACACCTGCGGGCCGACGACGAAGGCGACGTCCGGGTCGCGGAGGTAGCCGAGCATCCGCTCCAGGTAGTTGGGCAGCGGGATGTGGTCGGTGTCGACGGAGGCGAAGTAGTCGTAGGAGCCGCCGTGCATGGCCAGCCAGGCGTTGTAGTTGCCGTGCTTGGTCTTCGCGCGGTGCACGCCCTTCTTCTGGTTCCAGTCGGGGATGCCCTTGCGGGTGAAGTGCCGTACGCCCAGCTCGGCGCAGAGCGCCTTGGCGGCGGCGTCGTCGCCCTCGTCGAGCAGCCACACGTCCAGCGGCCCGTCGTGCCGCACCTTGACGGCGCCTTCGAGGGTGGCGCGGACCATCCCGAGGGGTTCCTTGCCCGGGACGTACGTCGTCAGGAACGCGACCCGCGTCCCCTTCTCGGCGGTCACCGGTACCGGGTCGCGGGCGACCAGCGTGGCGTGCGCGATCGACGTCACGTTGACCAGCATGAAGAACATGATGAAAGCGATCGAGCCGAGCATCACGTGGTCGGCGCGCACCAGCCAGGGGTCGGCGTTCTCCCGCTCGGTCCAGTGCGTGGGCCAGATCAGATACGCGAGCAGCACCGCCGAGAGGGCGGGCGCGAGCAGCATCAGGAGGACGGCTCGTATTCGGTGGGGCTCCTTCGAGAGCAGGCTCGTGTACTGGACCGTGTAGGGGCCACTCCCCGGGTCCGTCAGCGGCCCGGCCAGGCGGCTGTGCTTCTCGTAGTCGTAGCCCTCCGGCAACACACTGCCTCCAAGCGGGTCTCGCGAGGCCCATACCTCACGAAACCAACAAAAGGTCAGATGTCGGGGCGTGTCGACTCATGAAGGGCAGAAGGGTTACGGGGACGGGTCGGCTCCGGACGCGGCGCACGCCCGGTCAGCCTTGCCCGGACAGCCGCGCCCGGTCAGCCGCGCTGGGTCCTGCGGCGGAGCTGGTGGCGGACCGCGCGCTGGGCGACGGGCCCGAGTTCGTCGAGTACGGCGACCAGGCCCGCCAGTTGCTCCAGCGCGCCGAAGGCCGCGTCGGCGCCCAGGGCGTCCACTCCTTCGTACAGCTCCAGCCCGACGAAGGCGGCGGCCACGGCGCGGGCGAGGCCCGGCGCGTCGGCGAACTCGCCGACGGGGCTCTGGGCGAGGACCCGGCCGAGCACCTTCTCGATCTCCTCGATCCAGAGGTCGAGCCCGGCGGCGGTGGCCGGGGCCAGGGCCGGGTGGGTCTGCGCGCCGGCGAGCAGCTGGCCGAGGAAGGCGACGTGGCCCCGGGTCTTCTCCTCGGCGTGCAGCGTCCGGCCGAGGGCGAGCAGTTCGGCGAGGCTGGTGACCCGGTCGAGCCGGGGACGGTACTCGTCGACGCGCTGCTGAGCCCCGTACCGGCAGGCGGCGGCGAGGAGTTCGTCGACCGAGCCGAAGTGGTAGAAGACCAGCGCCTGGTTGACTCCGGCGGTGGCGGCGACCGAGCGGGCGGAGGTCTTCGCGATGCCCTGCTCGGTGAGCGTACGCAACGCCCCGGCCAGCAGCTTCTCCTTGGTGTCCGCCGAACTCATGCGCGCGCTTCCTCTCTGATCGGCCGCAGCCCCGGGCGCGGTTCGCGGCCCCGGACGTCCCGGTACTCGGCCCGGAAGGAGCCTTCGTACCCGAACAGCGGGCCGAACCGTCTGTTGGTCACCCTGACACGGATCCGGAAGCGCCCGGACCGCTCGTCGAAGCTCTCGCGGACCTCGGCGTCGCCGCCGATCAGGTCCGGCACCCGGACGTCGAGGGGCCCCTCGCGGAAGCGGTGCTCGCCGGAGCGGATGACCAGGCCGCCCGCCGGGTCGGCGGCGAAGTGGAGGTCGCTGGCGAGGTGCTGGTGGGTGCCGAGGTAGTCCAGGACGCAGGCGCGCTCGGGGCTGTGGACCATGGTCGCGTCGAAGCGGCGGGGCCCGTCGGGGAAGTCGAAGGTGCGCACGAAGGTGACGGTCTCGCGGCCGTACGCGTCGCGGTAGGGCACGTTCTCGATGACGAAGGGGATCCGGCGGCCCTCGCGCGGCACCAGGATGTTGCGGGTCGCACCGAGCGCCAGGAACGGGCGCACCCACCGGCCGCCGTGCCATATCTGCTCCATGACGCCCCGCCCGGTGCACGCCTCGCCGCTGCCGAGCCCGACCGAGAAGCGGCGCTGGAGCTGGGGGTGCAGCCGGCCGAAGACGTCGTCGCCCATGGCGGTACGGAAGATCGAGGGCTGCGGGGCGGGAGTGGTGGGCGTGGTCGCGGGCGTGGTCATGCGCGCAGCTCCTGACGGGTGAGTTCGGTGAGCACGGACGGCGTGCGTACGGGGGCGGGCGGGCGGCGCAGACAGCGCCGGGCGGCCGGGGTGCCGGGCAGCGGCGGCAGGAAGAGCGCCGCCGCGAGCAGCCCGGCCGCGGCCACCGGAGCACTGCCCGCGAGGACGACGGCGAGTACGGCGGCGGCGGTACGGACCACCAGCTCGCCCAGCGCGTACAGCAGGGTGCGCGCGGGGGTGCTGCCGCGCTCCAGCCAGAGCCGCAGCCGGTCGAAGGACCAGGCGGTGGCCCAGCCCATCAGCGGGCGGAACAGGAACCGGTCGGCGACCGCGCCGAAGGCACCCCAGCGGGGCCGGTAGTCGTACCCGGTGAGGAAGCGGACGCCGTCGGCGGTCGGCACGTAGCGCCAGTAGCCGCTGCCCTCGGCGAGCAGCGAGAGCGGGTGCGCGGAGGAGAACCGCAGGGCGGAGGTGCGGGTGCCGTCGGGGCGGTGCCGCTCCCCCGCGGCGATGCCGATCCCGGCGATCGTCAGCCAGGGCAGCACCCGGGTGGCGTACCGGAAGCGCTGCGGCTGCCCCTCGACGGGCGGGAGGTAGTCGATCTCGGTGAAGCGCAGGTCCCAGCGGCTGTGCTGGTCCGGTTCCTGGGTGCGCTCCCAGAGGACGTCCTGGTCCGCGCGGATCAGCGCCTCGACGTACAGCTGTTTCACGGGTCTGCCCCCTGCACCGAATCGTTTTGAGCGGTCGCTCAAATGCAAGGTACGTCTTTTTGAGCGAGTGCTCAATGTGGCTTTGAGCACTCGCTCAATCCGGTGAGGACGATGACGGCAGCAAAAAACCCCTGGCCCACCGGACCAGGGGTTTTCCCGCACTTCTTACGTGCACTTCTCACGTGCACTTCCTACGTCGGATCAGGCCGACAGGTGCCGCTCCACCGTCTCGACCTTGGAGGTCAGACCGTCGGTGACACCCGGCCTGATGTCCGCCTTCATGACGACGGACACCCTCGGCGCCCGCGCCTCGACGGCGGCGACCGCACGTTTCACCACGTCCATCACCTCGTCCCACTCGCCTTCGACCGAGGTGAACATCGCGTCGGTGCGGTTCGGCAGACCGGACTCGCGGACCACGCGCACCGCGTCGGCGACGTACTCCCCGACGTCCTCGCCCACACCCAGCGGAGTGACGGAGAAGGCGACGATCATGCGACGGCCCCGCTCTCCTTGCGCGCGCGCGCGGCGATGACGCCGTCCTGCTCCTCGCGCTTGAGGATCTTGTCGCCGTACAGACCGCCGAACGGGATCACCGCGAGGAAGCCGAAGAACAGCACCCGCTTGAAGGACCACTTCGCCTTGGCCCACACGTCGGCGAGCATCACCAGGTACAGCAGGAACAGCACCGCGTGCAGGATCCCCAGCGGCATCACCAGGTCGATGTCCGAGACACGGCTGAGCAGCGAGCCGAAGATCAGCAGCAGCGGGAAGGAGATCGCCTCCGGGATGGAGACGAGGCGGAGCCGGTGAAGGGCGGCGGCGGTCTTGATGTCCACGAGGAGGCACCTTAGGGGTCTGCGGGGGCACGGCGGAGCTGGGCGGAACGCGGCAGGAACTGATCTTGTGAACGCGCGCACAAGCCCGGCCCATTGTGGCATCCGCCTTTACCACTCCTTGGCCCAGGGTCGGGTCGGGGACCGTTCGGGGTCCCTCTCCTCCGGAAGACCCTGGTCGCGGCGCCGACCGCCCGATACCTTCGTCCTTGTGGCTCAGTTCCGACTCCAAGGCAGCAAGGTGCTCGCCGTCGACATGACCGGGGACGCCGTCAAGGCGAAAAACGGCTCCATGGTGGCGTACGACGGCCAGATCGCCTTCAAGAAGATGACCGGCGGCGGCGAGGGTGTCCGAGGCATGGTCACCCGCCGTCTCACCGGCGAGCAGATGACGGTGATGGAGGCGAAGGGGCACGGCACGTGCTACTTCGCCGACCGCGCCAGCGAGATCAGCCTGGTGAACCTCACCGGCGACAAGCTCTACGTCGAGTCCAGCAACCTGCTGTGCACCGACGCGGGCCTGCGCACCGGCACCTCGTTCACCGGACTGCGCGGCGGCGCGACCGGCAACGGTCTGTTCACCACGACCGTCGAGGGGACCGGCCAGGCGGCCATACTCTCCGACGGCACGGCGGTGGTGCTCCGCGTCAGCGCGCAGTACCCGCTGATGGTCGACCCCGGTGCGTACATCGCGCACACCGGCGGCCTCCGCCAGTCCTTCCAGTCCGGCGTCAACTTCCGCACCTTCATCGGCGAGGGTTCCGGCGAGGCGTTCCAGATCCGCTTCGAGGGCGAGGGCCTGGTGTACGTCCAGCCCAGCGAGCGCAACACCATCGGGGGCGACGTCTGATGCCGTTCCGCGAGATCAATTCGAGGATGGTCGAGGCGCAGGTCGCGCCCGGCCAGAAGATGTTCAGCCAGCGCGGCGCGATGCTCGCGTACAAGGGCGACGTCTCCTTCACCCCGAGCATCACCGGCGGCCAGGGCGGCGTCATGTCGATGATCGGCCGCCGGGTGGCCAACGAGCAGACCCCGCTGATGACCGTCGAGGGCAGCGGCACGGTGATGTTCGGCCACGGCGGCCACCACATCCAGGTGATCAACCTGGCCGGCGACACCCTCTACGTCGAGGCGGACCGGCTGCTCGCCTTCGACGGCACCCTCCAGCAGGGCACCATGTTCATGGGCTCGCAGGGCGGTGTGATGGGCATGGTGCGCGGCCAGGTCAGCGGCCAGGGCCTGTTCACCACCACCCTCAAGGGCCACGGCGCGGTCGCGGTGATGGCGCACGGCGGCGTGATCGAGCTGCCGATCACCCCGCAGCGCCCGGTGCACGTCGACCCGCAGGCGTACGTCGCCCACCACGGCGACGTCCGCAACAAGCTCTCCACCGCGCTCGGCTGGCGCGACATGGTGGGCCGTGGCTCCGGCGAGGCGTTCCAGCTGGAGCTGTCCGGCAACGGCACGGTGTTCGTACAGGCCTCGGAGGAAAAGCTGTGACCGGTCCCACGGTGTTCGACCCGCACACCCTCCCCTCCGACGACAACGTCAACGCGTACACCTTCTGCGTGGAGCTCAAGGGGAGCCAGTGGTTCCTGCAGAAGGGCAAGATGATCGCCTATTACGGGCAGATCGACTTCAACGGCATCGGCCACGGCCGCTTCGACCGCCTGCTGCGCACCTCCTTCCACTCCCCCCTGCACGCCGGCGACTGGGTGGTGGCCGAGGGCAGCGGCAAGATGCTGCTCGCCGACCGCGCCTTCGACGTGAACTCCTTCGACCTGGAGGAGGGCAACCTGACCATCCGGGCCGGGAACCTGCTCGCCTACCAGCCGACGCTGGCCCTGAAGCAGTCGATCGTGCCCGGCTTCCTCACCCTGATCGGTACGGGGAAGTTCGTCGCGGCCTCCAACGGCCCGGTGGTCTTCATGGAGCCGCCGATCCGCGTCGACCCGCAGGCCCTGGTCGGCTGGGCCGACTGCCCCTCCCCCTGCCACCACTACGACCACAGCTACATGACGGGCGTGATGGGCGGCCTGCGCGCCATGACCGGCATCGGCGGGGCCTCCGGCGAGGAGCACCAGTTCGAGTTCGTCGGGGCGGGTACGGTCCTGCTCCAGTCGACCGAACAGCTGATGGCCGAGCAGAACGTGGGCGCGGTCGGCACCGGGGCCGGCGGGCAGAACGCCGGGGTGCCGGGCGGCGGCCACACACCGGGACAAAGCGGCTCAGCACCCCGCCTTCCGGGCCAACTGGGCGACCTGCAAAGGCGTTTCGGGCTGTAAGGGGTAGGCTGCGCAGTGTGACGCCCCACCGAAGGGCCCACCGGCACCGGGGGTGCCGGGCGTCACACCCGTAAGGACAGATATTTTTGTCCAGAATTCAACTTCTTAGGTAGAATGCTGACATGCCCCCCATGGACAGCGCCCCGTCCCACGACCCTGCCGACACCCGCTGGCTCAGCGATGCCGAGCAGTCCGCCTGGCGCACCTACCTCGAATCCAGCAAGCTGCTGATGCACCAGCTGGAGAAGGACCTCCAGCCCTTCGGTCTGACCAACAACGACTACGAGATCCTGGTCAACCTCTCCGAGTCCGCCGACAAGCGGCTGCGGATGAGCGATCTGGCGACGGCCACCCTCCAGTCGAAGAGCCGCCTCTCCCACCAGATCACCCGCATGGAGAACGCGGGCCTGGTCCGGCGCGAGAACTGCGAGTCCGACCGGCGCGGTCTGTACGCGGTCCTCACCGAGGAGGGCGACAAGGTGATGCAGCAGGTCGCCCCGCACCACGTGGCCTCGGTCCGCCGCCACTTCGTCGACACCATGACGACCGACCAGCTGCTCCAGCTGCGCACCGCGCTCACCCCGATGACGGAGGAACTGCGCGGCAAGCGCGGCCGGCTCTGACACCGCCCCGGGCGCCCCGGATCACAGCCCCGGCAGCACGAGCGTGAACACCGCTCCCCCGCCCGGCGCCTGACCCACCGTCAGCGAACCGCCGTGCCGCTGCGCCACGTCCCGGGCGATGGCGAGGCCGAGACCGGCCCCGCCGTCGTCCCGGCTGCGCGCGTCGTCGAGCCGTACGAACCGCTCGAAGATCCGCGCCCGCTCCGCCTCCGGCACCCCGGCCCCGTCGTCCGTGACGGACAGGGCCACCGTCCCGGCCCCGCTCCGCAGCTCCACGGCCACCGAACTCTCCGCGTGCCGCTGCGCGTTGTCGAGCAGATTGCCGAGCACCCGCGCCAACTGACCCCGGGATCCGGCCACTTCGACCCCGTCCGGCACCGCCACCACGACCGGGTGCCGGTCGCGACCGTCACGCTGCGCGACCTGCGACCGTACGAGCGCCGAGAGGTCGACCCGCGCCGCCCCCGGCTTCTCCCCCGCGTCCAGCCGCGCGAGCAGCAGCAGGTCCGCCGCCAGGTCCTGGAGCCGTACGGTGTCCTCGACGGCCCCCGCCAGGTCGAGCAACTCCGGGTGCGCCGACGCCACTTCGAGCTGGGTGCGCAGCGAGGCGATGGGGCTGCGCAGCTCGTGCGAGGCATCCGCGACGAAGCGGCGCTGGCGCTCGACGGAGGACTCCAGCGCGGCCAGCGTCGCGTTGGTGGTGACGGCGAGCCGGTCCACCTCGTCGCGCGTGCCGGGCACGGGCACCCGCCGGGACAGGTCCTCGGACGCGGTGATGGCCGCCATCTCGCGCCGGATGCCCTCGACGGGCCGCAGCGCCCTGCGGGTGACCAGCCAGGTCACCCCGGCCACGACCACCAGCAGCACCGGCAGCCCCACCAGCATCGCGGAGCGCACCGTACCGACGGCGTCCTGCTCGGCGGCGAGCGGTGCGCCCGCGTACACGGTGACGGTGACCCCCGCACTGTTGGTGGCCTCGACGGCGGCGAACCGGTAGTCGGCGCTCTCGCCGTCGACGGTGGCGGTGCCGGAGGTGAACCGGGGTTCGTCGCGGGAGACCTCACCGCGCCCGGGGTCGGCGCGGTCGTCGGCATCGTCGTCCCCGTCGGCCGGGGCGCTCCCCGCCGGGACGGGCCTGACCTGCGGGCTTCCGGCGCCGGAGATCGCCTCCAGCTTCTCGCTGACGGCCACCACCCGCCCGTCCTCCGTCACCACCTGGACGGGGTTGTCCTCCTTGTCCGGCAGTTCCAGCCTGTCGTACGTGACACCCAGCGCCACTTGCGAGGCGACCTCCTGGGCCGCCACCTCCGCCTGGAGGTCGGTCTGGTCGGTCAGCTTGCTGACCAGCACCAGCAGCACCGCGAGGCCCGCGCCGATCAGGGCGACGGCGACGACCGCGGTGGCGCCGAGCGCGGCCCTGGCCCGTACCGAACGCATCACGCCCCGCTCCCGCCCTCGCCGGCCACCGCGACCAGCCGGTACCCGGCGCCGCGCACGGTCTGGATGCGGGCGGCGCCCAGCTTGCGGCGCAGGGTGGAGATGTAGACCTCGACGATGTTGGGGTCGCCGTCGTAGGCGAAGTCCCAGACGTGCTCCAGCATCTCGGCCTTGCTGACGACGGCCCCGGGGCGCAGCGCGAGCTGCTCAAGCACCGCGAACTCCTTTGCGGTGAGGGTGACTTCGTCCCCGTCCCGGTGCACCCGCCGGGCGGCGGTGTCGAGCGTGAGCGCACCGACGGTGAGCAGCGGGGACGCCGAGGCGGCGGTGCCCCTGCGGCGGATCAGGGCGCGGATGCGGGCGAGCAGGACGACGTACGAGAAGGGCTTGGTGAGGTAGTCGTCGGCGCCGGTGTCGAGCCCCTCGGCCTCGTCGTACTCGCCGTCCTTCGCGGTGAGCATCAGGATCGGTACGTCGTTCCCGGCGGCGCGGAGGGTGGCGCAGACCCGGTAGCCGTTCATGCCGGGCAGCATGATGTCGAGGACGACCAGGTCGTACGGCCGCTCACCGGCGAGGTGCAGGCCCTCCAGACCGTCGTGCACGACGTCCACGGCGAAGCCCTCGGCGGTGAGGCCCTTGGCCAGGGACACCGCGAGCCGCTTCTCGTCCTCCACGATCAACAGGCGCATGGCCCCAGGGTCGCAGGCCGAAGCTGAAGGACGCTTCAGGCGCCTTCAGGTGGCGTTCAGCCGCACCGGTCCAGATTGGTGAACGCAATCGATCGAACCGTGCAACGGAGGAAATCCCATGCTGAAGCGCAAGTACGTCATCGCCGCCGCGGCCGTAGTGGTACTGGCCGGTGCGGGCACGGCGACGGCACTGAGCGCGCCGGGCGACGACGCCCCGGCGAACCCCGCGGCCGCGGCCGGTCAAGCGAACGGCAACGCCGGCAAGGCCATCGGCACTGCCGCCTCCGCCGTCCCCGGCACGGTCACGGGCGTGGACCTGGAGGACGACGGCCGGGAGTGGGACGTCGACGTGTTCGGCAAGGACGGCAAGTGGCACGACGTGACGGTGGACGCCGCCGGCACCAAGGTCGTCAACAACCACCTCGACGAAGACAACGACGGCCGCGACGACCACGCCCCGCGCAGCGCCCCCGTCACGCTCCAGCAGGCCATGGACGCGGCCCTGAAGGCGACCCCCGGCCAGGTGACCGAGGCCGACCTGGAGCGCGGTCACTGGGAGATCGAGGTACGCGGCGACAACGGCCGGCACACGGACGTCAACGTGGACGCCAAGTCCGCCAAGGCAACGGTCGTGAAGGATCAGGACTCCGACGGCAGCGACGACGACGCCGCCGCGGACGACGGGGCCGGAGCCGCCGCCTCGGCGGGCGACACGGGCAACGACGACGGCCGCGGCTCGGACGACTGACCTCCGGCCCCCTTTCGCCCCACCAGGAAGCCCGCCGAGGAACACCGCACGGGCACGGCGACGAGTACGAAGCACAGGATCATCGGCAGCCGCCCCCGAGCATCCCGACGGCCGCCGCCCCGAGCGAACTCCCGCCGTTCAGCCCGGCGTTGACCCAGGCGCCGGCCCGGGTACGGGATCCGGGGCCGGCCGCCTCCTCGGCGATCAGACAGGCCCCGGTGATCGCCGGAGCGGTGAAGAGCCCAGTGACGGCGGCGCAAGCACGTACACCCCCAGGGACAGCCCGGTCGCGCTCAGCGCGAGCCCGAACACCGACGCGGGGACCGCGAGCCGGGGCCGGACCGCCGAACGCCGGTCGACTGCCCCGTTGGCGAGCCCGCCCACCGCGCTGCCGAGCGAGAGCCCGAGGCCATCACCCAGGCGACGGCCTCGGGCCGCCCGTACCCCTCGGTGAAGGTCACCCCGAGCAGCTCGACCCCGCCGACCACGATCCCGGCACCGAAGCCCACGGCCACCGGCAGTCCCCCCTGCTCCCTGTACGCGGCGACCACCGCCACCCGACAGCTGCCGCGCAGTCGCGCATGACCGGCGGCCCGTACGACCTCCGCCGCGAGCGCGCCGCCCCCTCAGGCCTCCGTGACCCCCGCCACCAGCTCGTCCGCCGCCGAGTACGGGTCCAGTTCCCCTGCCACGATCCGCCCGGCCAGCGCTCCCAGTCGCCGGTCCCCGCTCAGGTCGCCGATGCGCTCCCGCAGCGCGGTGACCGCGATCGTCTCCACCTCGTGCGCCGCCCTGGCGGCCCGGCGCTCACCGAGCACTCCCCGCTCCTCCATCCAGGCCCGGTGCTTCTCCAGGGCCTCGACGACCTCCTCGATGCCCTCGCCCCGCGCCGCCACCGTCTTCACGATCGGCGGGCGCCAGTCGCCGGGCCCCCGGGACTCCCCGAGGCCGAGCATGTGGTTCAGCTCGCGCACCGTCGCGTCGGCGCCGTCCCGGTCCGCCTTGTTGACGACGTACACGTCGCCGATCTCCAGGATGCCGGCCTTGGCGGCCTGGATCCCGTCCCCCATCCCGGGCGCCAGCAGCACCATCGACGTGTCGGCCTGCGAGGCGATCTCCACCTCGGACTGTCCGACGCCCACGGTCTCGACGAGCACGATGTCGAAGCCCGCCGCGTCCAGCACCCGGATCGCCTGCGGAGCCGCCCACGCCAGCCCGCCCAGATGGCCGCGGGTGGCCATCGAGCGGATGTAGACGCCGGGGTCCGAGGCGTGGTCGGCCATCCGGATCCGGTCGCCGAGCAGCGCGCCGCCGCTGAACGGCGAGGAGGGGTCGACGGCGAGCACCGCCACCCGCTTCCCGGCCTTGCGGTACGCGGCCACCAGGGCCGACGTGGAGGTCGACTTGCCGACCCCGGGCGAGCCGGTCAGCCCGACCACGTAGGCGTTGCCCGCCAGCGGCGCCAGCGCCGCCATCACCTCGCGGAGCTGCGGGGACGCCCCCTCGACCAGCGAGATCAGCCGGGCCACTGC
The DNA here is from genome assembly GCF_055579625.1 of Streptomyces sp. NPDC032721. NCBI lineage: Bacteria > Bacillati > Actinomycetota > Actinomycetes > Kitasatosporales > Streptomycetaceae > Streptomyces > Streptomyces sp. NPDC032721. The sequence goes on from NZ_JBVIMX010000019.1 coordinate 100,108, forward strand.
CCTGGGCCGGCCCTCCCGGGCCTGCTCGACCAGCGTGGGGACGTCCTGCATCGTGTCGCTCCGCTCACTCAGGTACGTACGTACAACTGCCTGCTACTTGCCCGGAACCCGCACGATCAGCGCGTCGCCCTGGCCGCCGCCGCCGCACAGCGCCGCAGCGCCGACGCCGCCGCCGCGCCGCTTCAGTTCGAGGGCGAGGTGCAGCACCAGCCTGGCGCCGGACATGCCGATGGGGTGGCCGAGCGCGAGCGCGCCACCGTTGACATTCACCTTTTCCGGGGAGACGCCGAGGTCCTTCATTGACTGGAGTGCGACGGCGGAGAAGGCCTCGTTGATCTCCAGCAGATCCAGGTCCTCGACGCCCAGGCCCTCCTTGCCGAGCGCGTGCAGGATCGCGTTCGACGGCTGCGACTGGAGGGAGCTGTCCGGGCCCGCCACGTTGCCGTGCGCACCGATCTCGGCGATCCACTCCAGGCCGAGCTCCTCGGCCTTGGCCTTGCTCATGACGACCACGGCGGCGGCGCCGTCCGAGATCTGCGAGGCCGTACCGGCCGTGATCGTGCCGTCCTTGCCGAAGGCGGGACGCAGCTTGGCGAGGCCCTCGACGGTGGTCTCGGGGCGGATGCCCTCGTCCTTGGAGACCAGCACCGGGTCGCCCTTGCGCTGCGGCACCTCGACGGGGGTGATCTCCGCCTCGAAGACGCCGTTCTTCTGCGCGGCGGCGGCCAGCTGGTGCGAGCGGGCGCCGAACTCGTCCTGCGGGGCGCGCTCGATGCCCAGGCGCTTGTTGTGGCGCTCGGTCGACTCGCCCATCGGGATGTTGTCGAAGGAGTCGGTCAGACCGTCGTACGCCATCGAGTCGATCATCTCGATCGCGCCGTACTTGTGGCCCTCACGGGACTTCGGCAGCAGGTGCGGGGCGTTGCTCATGGACTCCTGGCCGCCCGCGACGACGATGTCGAACTCACCCGCGCGGATCAGCTGGTCGGCCAGCGCGATGGCGTCGAGACCGGAGAGGCAGACCTTGTTGACGGTCAGCGCCGGCACGTTCATCGGGATGCCCGCCTTGACGGCGGCCTGGCGGGCCGGGATCTGGCCGGCGCCCGCGGTGAGCACCTGGCCCATGATCACGTACTGGACCTGGTCGCCACCGATGCCCGCACGCTCGATGGCCGCCTTGATCGCGAAACCGCCGAGGTCGGTTCCGGAGAAGGACTTGAGGGATCCCAGCAGACGGCCCATGGGAGTACGGGCGCCCGCCACGATGACGGAGGTGTTGCGAGTCGTTCCGGGAGTTCCAGGCATGAGGCTCGGCCCCTTGGGAGGTTGGGAGTGAACGAGGGTTTACTTGAATGTACTGACGCGGTACGCGCCCGTCACCGGCCATCGAGTGTGATCGCGCGCACGTTGCGTAACCACCGTCAACCGCGCTGCACTGGACGCATGCTGACGCGAATCGACCACATCGGAATTGCCTGTCACGACCTCGACAAGACCGTCGAGTTCTACCGGGCCACCTACGGCTTCGAGGTCTTCCACTCCGAGATCAACGAGGAGCAGGGCGTCCGCGAGGCCATGATCAAGATCAATGGCACCTCGGACGGCGGCGCCTCCTACCTCCAGCTCCTGGAGCCCACCCGCCCCGACTCGGCGGTCGGCAAGTGGCTGGCCAAGAACGGCGAGGGCGTGCACCACATCGCCTTCGGCACCGAGGACGTCGACGGGGACGCGAACGACATCCGCAGCAAGGGAGTTCGAGTGCTGTACGACGAGCCCCGGACCGGCTCGATGGGCTCGCGCATCACGTTCCTGCACCCCAAGGACTGCCACGGCGTGCTGACCGAACTGGTCACCGCCGCCCCGCCCGCCGCCGACGCCGACGGCGAGCACTGAGAGAACCCGGGAAGCCACCGGGAACGGAGGACTGAGGAGGACCGCCGACCCCCGCCCCACCCGGCCGGTAGAGTGGGCCGTTCCGGGCCGGGGCCGGGACAAGGGCCTGCGACTTGTGGCCCGCAGTTGATCTGACACCATTCCCCGGAGGCCCGCCCACTGACAGGGTGAGTCAGGACAGACAGTTGCGACCAGGGGACGGATGGGACCGCGCAGTGCGGGGCTACGAACGCCAGGAGAGCCCTCAGCGGGCTGAGTCCGACCATCTCTCGCGGTTCGAGGCCGAGATGGACCGGCTGAAGACCGAGCGGGAGAAGGCGGTCCAGCATGCCGAGGACCTCGGCTACCAGGTCGAGGTGTTGCGCGCCAAGCTCCACGAGGCGCGCCGCAACCTCGCGTCCCGTCCTGCCTACGACGCGGCGGACATCGGCTACCAGGCCGAGCAGTTGCTCCGCAACGCCCAGGTCCAGGCCGACCAACTGCGCACCGACGCCGAGCGTGAGCTGCGCGACGCCCGCGCCCAGACGCAACGCATCCTCCAGGAGCACGCCGAGCACCAGGCCCGTCTCCAGGCCGAGTTGCACCAGGAGGCGGTCACCCGCCGCCAGCGCCTGGACCAGGAGCTCTCCGAGCGCCGCCAGACCGTCGAGTCGCACGTCAACGAGAACGTGGCGTGGGCCGAACAGCTCCGCGCCCGTACCGAGGCGCAGGCCCGCCGGCTCCTGGAGGAGTCCCGCGCCGAGGCCGAGCAGGCCCTGGCCACCGCGCGCGCCGAGGCGACCCGGATCGCCGAGGAGGCCCGCCAGCGGCTGAGCTCGGACGCGGAGGCCGCCCGCAGCGAGGCCGAGGCCACGCTGCTGCGGGCCCGCAAGGACGCCGAGCGGCTGCTGAACGCCGCGTCCACGCAGGCGCAGGAGGCCACCACCCACGCCGAGCAGCTCCGTACCAGCACCACCACCGAGTCCGAGCAGGCCCGCAAGCAGGCGGCCGAGCTGTCCCGCACCGCCGAGGCGCGGATGCAGGAGGCCGAGACGGCACTGCGCGAGGCCCGGCTCGAAGCGGAGAAGGTCCTCTCCGAGGCGAAGGAGGCCGCCGCCAAGCAGCTGGCCGGCGCCGAGTCCGTCAACGAGCAGCGCACCCGTACCGCCAAGTCCGAGATCGCCCGGCTGGTCGGCGAGGCCACCAAGGACTCCGAGGCGCTCAAGGCGGAGGCCGAGCAGGCCCTCGCGGACGCCCGCGCCGAGGCCGAGCGGCTGGTCAACGAGGCCGCGGACACGGCCCGCACCGTCGCCGCCGAGGACTCCGCCGCCCAGCTCGCCAAGGCCGCCAGGTCCGCCGAGGAGGTCCTCACCAAGGCGTCCGAGGACGCCCGGGAGACCACCCGCAAGGCCGCCGAGGAGGCCGAGCGGATCCGCAGCGAGGCCGCCGCCGAGGCCGAGCGGCTGCGCGGGGACGCCGCCGAGCAGGCCGACGAGCTCAAGGGCGCCGCCAAGGACGACACCAAGGAGTACCGGGCCAGGACGGTCGAGCTCCAGGAGGAGGCCCGCAGGCTGCGCGGCGAGGCCGAGCAGCTGCGCGCCGAGGCCGTCGCCGAGGGCGAGCGGATCCGGGGCGAGGCCAGGCGGGAGGCCGTCCAGCAGATCGAGGAGGCGGCCCGTACCGCCGAGGAGCTGCTCACCAAGGCCCGTACCGACGCCGAGGAACTGCGGGCGGCCGCCGGCACCGACAGCGAGCGGGTCAGGGGCGAGGCCACCGAGCGGGCGAACGCCCTGCGCAAGCAGGCCGAGGAGCTCCTGGAGCGCACCCGCGCCGAGGCCGACCGGCTGCGCGCCGAGGCCGAGGAGCAGGCCGAGCACACCAGGGCCGAGGCCGAGGAGTCCGTACGGTCGCTCCGCGAGGAGGCCGACCGGGGCATCGAGACCCGCCGGGCCGAGGCCACCGAAGAGCTGGCGCGGCTGCGCACCGAGGCCGAGCAGCGGCTGACCGCCTCCGAGGAGGCGCTGATCGGCGCCCGCGCGGAGGCCGAGGGCATCCGCCGGGAGGCCGGCGAGGAGGTCGAACGGCTGCGCGCCGAGGCCGCCGAGCGGGTCCGTACGCTCCAGGCGCAGGCCGAGCAGGAGGCCGAGCGGCTGCGCACCGAGGCCGCGTCCGACGCCGCGCAGTCGCGCGCCGAGGGCGAGAGCGCGGCCGTGCGGCTGCGCACCGAGGCGTCCTCGGAGGCCGAGCGGCTGAAGGCGGAGGCGCAGGAGAGCGCGGACCGGGTGCGCGCGGAGGCGGCCGCCGCCGCTGAGCGGGTGTCCGGCGAGGCCGCCGAGGCCCTGGCCGCCGCGCAGGAGGAGGCCGTACGACGCCGTCGGGAGGCCGCCGAGACGCTGGAGGGCGCCCGCGCCGAGGCCGAGCGGGAGCGCACCCAGGCCCGCGAGCAGAGCGAGGAGCTGCTGGCCTCCGCCCGCAAGCGGGTCGAGGAGGCGCAGACCGAGGCGCAGCGGCTGGTGGAGGACGCGGACCGGCGGGCCTCCGAGCTGGTGTCGGCCGCCGAGCAGACCGCCCAGCAGGTGCGGGACGCGGTGGCCGGGCTGCAGGAGCAGGCCGAGCAGGAGATCGCCGGGCTGCGCAGTGCCGCCGAGCACGCGGCGGAGCGCACCACGGGCGAGGCGCAGGAGGAGGCGGACCGGGTCCGCGCCGACGCGCACGCCGAGCGGGAGCGGGCCGCCGAGGACGCGAGCCGGATCCGGGCCAGGTCGCAGGAGGAGTCGGACGCCGCGAAGGCGCTGGCCGAGCGCACCGTGGGCGATGCCATCGCCGAGGCGGAGCGGCTGCGGTCGGACTCCCAGGAGCGCGCCCAGCAGCTCCGTACCGAGGCGTCGGACGCCCTCGCGGCGGCCGAGGAAGCGGCGGCGAAGTCCCGGGCGGAGGCCCGTGAGGACGCCAACCGCATCCGTGGCGACGCGGCGGCCCAGGCGGACCTGCTGATCGGCGAGGCCCGCACCGAGGCCGAGCGGATCCAGGCCGAGGCGGCGGAGGTACGGGCGAAGGCCGACCAGGACACCGCCGCGAAGCTGGCCGAGGCCACCGACGAGGCCGAGCGGATCGCCGCGCAGGCATCGGCCACGCTGGCCTCCGCCGAGCAGGACGCGGAGCGGCTGCGCGCCGAGGCCGAGCAGGTCAAGGCGGACGGCGAGGCCCAGGCCGAGCAGTTGCGGGCAGCCGCGCGCGGGGACGGCGAGCAGGTGCTCGACGAGGCGCGCAAGGCCGCCGACAAGCGGCGCACGGACGCCGCCGAACAGGCCGACAAGCTCATCACGGAAGCGGCGGGTGAGGCGGAGAAGCTGGTCGCCGAGGCGACCGCGCAGGCCGACCGGCTGGTCGCGGACGCCACCGGCGAGGCCGAGCGGCTGCGCGCCGAGGCGGCGGACACGGTGGGCTCCGCCCAGCAGGCCGCCGAACGGATCCGCACCGAGGCCGCCAAGCACCGCGAGGACACCGACTCGGCCGCCGAGCAGCTGCGCAGCGAGGCGCGTGCCGAGGCGGACCGGCTGCTGGACGAGGCGCGCCGGGCCGCCGCCAAGCGGCGCGCCGATGCCGCCGAGCAGGCGGACCAGCTGGTCGCCAAGGCCCAGGAGGAGGCGCTGCGTGCCGCCACCCAGGCCGAGGAGCAGGCCGACACGATGGTCGGCGCGGCCCGCAAGGAGGCCGGGCGGCTGGTCTCGGAGTCCAAGGTCGAGGGCAACTCCCTGGTGGAGAAGGCCCGTACGGACGCCGACGAGCTGCTGGTCGGGGCCCGCCGGGACGCCACCGCCATAAGGGAGCGGGCCGAGGAGCTGCGGTCCCGGCTGGAGGGCGAGATCGAGGAGCTGCACGAGCGTGCGCGCCGCGAGACCGCCGAGCAGATGAAGACCGCCGGCGAGCGCGTCGACAAGCTGATGAAGGCGGCCACCGAACAGCAGGCGCAGGCCGAGGCCAAGGCCAAGTCGATGGTCTCCGAGGCGAGTTCCGAGGCCGGCAAGGTCCGGATCGCGGCGGTGAAGAAGGCCGAGCAGCTGCTCAAGGAGGCCGAGCAGAAGAAGGCCGAACTGGTCCGCGAGGCGACGAAGCTGCGGGACGAGGCGAAGGCCGAGGCGGACCGCATGGTGGCCGAGGGGCAGCGCGAACTGGATGTCCTGGTGCGCAGGCGCGAGGACATCCAGGCCGAGATCTCCCGTGTCCAGGACGTACTTGAGGCGTTGGAATCATTCGAGGCACCGTCCGGGGGCGGCAAGCCGGCCGGCGGCCCGTCAGCGAGCGGCGTCAAGGCCGGGGCGGCGGCGGGCGGGACTCGATCGGGTGGCAAGTCTTCGGACGGCTAGCCGGTGTCATGGCACTTGACGGTGATTCACGGTGCGGAAGCGACCGGGGGCCGGCAGAGCAATTCTGTGATTGAGCTGTGATTCCAGCCAGGTTTGACGAGGTGTTCATCCGTGCGGGTGGCAAGCACTCCGCCAGGTTGCCACTCAAAAGGAGGGTCATTCTCCAGATCAAACCGGCATTGGCTCGATGACACGCCGCTTAGGCCCCTAGGATTCCCCTATCACCTCACCGGTCTCATTCGACAGGAACCTCATGAGCGACACTTCCGCCTCCCCATACGGCTTCGAGCAGGTGCGGCGTGGTTACGACCGCGGTCAGGTGGACGACCGCATTGCCAAGCTGCTCGCCGACCGTGACAGTGCTCTCGCCCGAATCACCTCTCTGGAAAAGCGCATCGAGGAGCTCCACCTCGAAACGCAGAACGCCCAGGCCCAGGTCAACGACGCCGAGCCGTCGTACGCCGGCCTCGGCGCCCGCGTAGAGAAGATCCTCCGCCTTGCCGAGGAGGAGGCGAAGGACCTGCGTGAGGAGGCCCGTCGCGCCGCCGAGCAGCACCGCGAGCTGGCCGAGTCGGCCGCCCAGCAGGTGCGCAACGACGCGGAGTCGTTCGCGGCCGAGCGCAAGGCGAAGGCCGAGGACGAGGGTGTCCGCATCGTCGAGAAGGCGAAGGGCGACTCCGCCCAGCTGCGTTCCGAGGCGCAGAAGGACGCGCAGTCCAAGCGCGAGGAGGCGGACGCGCTCTTCGAGGAGACCCGTGCCAAGGCCGCCCAGGCCGCGGCCGACTTCGAGACCAACCTGGCCAAGCGCCGCGAGCAGTCCGAGCGTGACCTCGCGTCGCGTCAGGCGAAGGCGGAGAAGCGTCTCGCGGAGATCGAGCACCGGGCGGAGCAGCTGCGCCTGGAGGCCGAGAAGCTGCGTACGGACGCGGAGCGCCGCGCCCGTCAGACGGTGGAGACGGCGCAGCGCCAGGCCGAGGACATCGTGGCCGACGCCAATGCCAAGGCCGACCGGATCCGCAGCGAGTCCGAGCGCGAGCTGGCGGCGCTCACCAACCGCCGCGACTCGATCAACGCCCAGCTGACCAACGTCCGCGAGATGCTGGCGACGCTGACCGGTGCGGCCGTGGCCGCCGCCGGTGCCCCGGCGGACGACGAGCCGATCTCCCGCGGAGTCCCGGCCCAGCAGTCCCGCTAGTACCCCTTCAGTACCCCCTGCCGTACCTCGCGTACGGTCTCGGAGCCCCTCGCCGCCCCTCCGGTGGCGGGGGGCTTTGTCCGCATTTAGCGTGGCGGGCATGATTGAGGTTTCCGGCCTGACGAAGCGGTACGGCGAGAAGGTCGCGGTCGACGGCCTGAACTTCCACGTGAGTCCCGGCATCGTCACCGGCTTCCTCGGCCCCAACGGCGCGGGCAAGTCCACCACGATGCGCATGATGCTGGATCTGGACCGCCCCACGGCGGGTCACGTACGGATCGACGGCAAGCGCTACACGGACCTCAGGGAGCCCCTGAAGTACGTGGGGGCACTCCTGGACGCCAAGGCCCTGCACGGCGGGCGCAGCGCGTACAACCACCTGCTGTGCCTGGCGCAGAGCAACGGCATCCCGGCGTCCCGGGTCGGTCAGGTGCTGGACACCGTCGGGCTCACGGCGGTCGCCAGGAAGCGCTCCAAGGGGTTCTCGCTGGGCATGGGCCAGCGCCTGGGCATCGCGGGCGCGCTGCTCGGCGACCCGGAGATCCTGATGTTCGACGAGCCGGTCAACGGGCTCGACCCCGAGGGCATCCACTGGATCCGCAATCTGATGAAGTCCCTCGCCGCCCAGGGCCGTACGGTCTTCGTCTCCTCGCACCTGATGAGCGAGATGGCGCTGACCGCCGACCATCTGGTGGTCATCGGGCAGGGCAGGCTGCTGGCGGACACGTCGATGGCCGAGTTCATCCGCACCAATTCACGGTCGTACGTACGGCTGCGCAGCCCGCAGCAGGAGCGGCTGCTGGACGTGCTGCACCAGGCCGGGATCACCGCGGTCACCGCGGGCAACGGGACCCTCGAAGTGGACGGGGCCGGGCCGGAGCAGCTCGGTGAGCTGGCCGCGCGGCACCAGGTCGTCCTGCACGAGCTGAGCCCGCAGCAGGCGTCGCTGGAGGAAGCGTTCATGCAGCTCACCGCCGAGTCGGTCGAGTACCACGCCCATGCGGAGCCGACCACGGGATGGCGGACCTGACATGCACGCCGCATACGTACTGAAGTCGGAATGGACCAAGATCAGGTCGGTCCGGTCCACCGGGATGACGCTCGCTCTTGCCGTGGTGTTCACCATCGGGCTCGGTTTTCTGATCAGTCTGCTGTCGAAGAGCGAGTTCCAGAAGATGAACGCGAAGGAGCTGCAGTTCGCGGATCCGGTGTTCACCAGTTTCGCGGGTACGAGTCTCGGCCAGCTCGCAATGATCGTTTTCGGTGTGATGGTGGTCGGCAACGAATACAGCACCGGAATGATCCGCACCTCGCTCGCGGCGGTGCCCCGGCGCGGCACTTTCCTCTTCAGCAAGATCGGAATTGCGACACTGCTCGCTTTCGTGGTCGCGCTGGCCACCAGCTTCGTGACGTTCTTCGTCGGGCAGGCGGCGCTCGGCCCTTACAAGGCGTCGATCGACGATACGGACGTGCTGCGGGCGGTCTTCGGCTGCGCGCTGTACATGACGCTGATCGCGGTGCTCGCGATGGGAGTCACCACGGTCCTGCGCTCGCCGATGCTCTCGCTCGGCATCCTGATGCCGCTCTTCTTCCTGCTCGCACCGATCCTGGGCAATGTGGAGGCCACCCGCAAGATCGGCCAGTTCCTCCCCGACCAGGCCGGCAGCAAGATCATGCAGGTGGTCGCGCCGGAGAACGACACCGCGCCGTACGGGCCGTGGGGCGGGCTCGGGATCATGGTGATCTGGGTCGCGGTCGCCCTGCTGGCGGGCTGGCTGGTGCTGAGGCAGCGGGACGCCTGAGCCCGCCGGGCGTCCCGCGCCTACCTGCCGAACAGTCGTTCTTGGCCGGAACCGCCCACCCCTGGTTAAGCTCCTAGTGCTTACGGGGGCGAAACAGATCGCTGTACCGCACGTGATCGTGGCCCCGACGATCTGTCGATGGGGCTCTGGAGAATGATCGAGGCAGTCGGCCTGACGAAGCGCTACGGCGCCAAGACGGCCGTGTACAACCTTTCCTTCCAGGTACGACCGGGTACGGTGACCGGCTTCCTGGGGCCCAACGGCTCGGGCAAATCCACCACCATGCGCATGATCCTCGGCCTGGACACGCCGACCGAGGGCCAGGTCACCATCGGCGGCCACCCCTTCCGCGAGCTGCCCAACGCCCCCCGCCAGGTCGGCGCCCTGCTCGACGCCAAGGCCGTGCACGGCGGGCGCAGCGCCCGCAACCACCTCCTGTCGCTCGCCCAGCTCTCCGGCATCCCGGCGAGCCGGGTCGACGAGGTGCTCGGTGTCGTCGGCCTCCAGGACGTGGCACGCCAGCGCTCCAACGGCTTCTCGCTCGGCATGGGCCAGCGGCTCGGCATCGCCGCCGCCCTGCTGGGCGACCCGCAGGTGCTGCTCTTCGACGAGCCGGTCAACGGCCTGGACCCCGAGGGCATCCTCTGGGTGCGCAACCTGATGAAGATGCTCGCCGCCGAGGGCCGTACGGTCTTCGTCTCCTCGCACCTGATGAGCGAGATGGCACTCACCGCCGAGCACCTGATCGTGATCGGGCGCGGCCAGTTGCTCGCCGACATGAGCGTCCGCGACTTCATCGCCGCCAACTCCGCCGGTTTCGCCCGGGTGCGCACCCCGCAGACCGACCCCGCCCAGCGCGAGAAGCTCTCCACGGTGCTCACCGAGGCGGGCGGCCAGGTGCTGCCCGAGCCGGACGGCGCGCTGCGCGTCACCGGCCTCGCGCTGCCCCGGATCTCCGACCTGGCGCACGAGGCGGACGTACGGCTGTGGGAGCTGGCGCCGCACCAGGCGTCGCTGGAGGAGGCGTACATGCGGATGACGCAGGCCGCCGTCGACTACCGCTCCACCGACGACCAGCTCGCCGGCTTCGAACAGGACCAGCCCGCCGGACTGCTGCCGGGACAGCCGCTGCCCGGTCAGCCGGTGCCCGCACCGGCCCCGCCGCAGCACGGCTGGTACGCCCCGCCGCCGCCCCAGCCCGGGCAGCCGCACCCCGGGGTGCCTCCGACGGCGGCGGCCCCCGGCCCCGTACCGGCGGATCAGAACCCGTACGCGGCTGCCACTCCCCCGGCGGCGCCCCCGGCCGCCCCCGCCGCCACCCCCCGCCTCACCAAGAGCGAAGACACCAGCAGCGACACCCCCGAGGACGCCCGATGACGACTCCCTCGACCCCCTACCAGCAGCAGGGCGCGCTCTCCGCGCCGCAGCAGCAGTGGGCGGGCCCGCAGCAGCACGGCGGCGGCCCCGGCTACGTCTCCCCCGTACCGCTGCGCCGCGCGACCCTGATGGACGCGCTCGCCTCCGAGTGGACCAAGATCCGCTCGGTGCGCTCCACGATCTGGACGCTCGGCGTGATGGTCGGCCTCGTCGTCGGCGTCGGCGCGCTCATCACCCTCGCCCTCAGCGGTACGTCGACGTCGGTCCCGGACGGCGAGTCACCGCTCACCCTCGGCTTCGTGGGCGTGATGCTCGGCATCATCCCGGTGATCACCCTCGGCGTGATGACCATCGCCTCCGAGTACGGCACGGGCATGATCCGCACCACCCTGACCGCCTGCCCCAGCCGGGGCCGGGTGCTGGCCGCGAAGGCGATCGTCTTCGCGCTGCTCAGCTTCGGGATCACGCTGGTGGCGACCGTGCTGGTCTCCGGCATGATGTCGGCCGTGCTCGGCGGCAGCACGGGCGGCACGCTGTGGCTGCGGGCGACCGTGGGAGTCAGTGCGTACGTCGCCCTGACCGGCCTGCTCTCGCTCGCCGTCGGCTCGCTCATCCGGCACTCGGCGGGCGCGATCACCATCATGATCGGCCTGGTGCTGATGCCCCTGGTGATGGCGCTGTTCATGATGTCGGAGTCGCTGCGCGACGTGCAGCTGTTCCTGCTGGAGTACTCGATCCCCAGTCAGCTCGGCGTCCTGTACGGCACGTCGATGACCGACAGCGGCCCCTCCGGCTGGGCGCCGCTGGGCATCATGGGCCTCCTGGTGGCGGTGTTCCTGGGACTGGCCTTCTTCGTCCAGAACAAGCGCGACGTCTGACCCTAGTAACGGGGTGCGTTACGGGACCGCTGCACCTGTGTGGTGCGGCGGTCCTTCGCGTTCCAGCACGCCTTGTGCCAGTGCCTGCGGTCGTCGACGCCGCCGTAGTCCGGCCAGGCCACCACGTGCGGGACGCCCGAGGGGATCTCCTGGTCACAGCCTGGGCAGCGGTAGCGCTTGCCCTGGGCACTCGCCCCGCTCACCTGCCGTACCAGCCACTCCTCCCCCCGCCAGGACTCCGTGTGCTGGAGTCCGTAGCGGTCCGGCGAGTCACCGCCGCCTCCGGTGTACGGGGTCGGACTGGCGCCGCCTCGGGGGCGGTTGTGGCGCGGGGACACGTAGCACCTCATGGGGCCGTACGGACTGTTTTCCCACAGCCTAGGCCCATCGGGGAGGGGTAGGCGTACCACTGAAGAAGGTACTCCGGTACCCCCGGGGCACCAGTAGCCGGAAAATCACAAGAACTTCGCGCGTGCCCGTGCCTTTGGCACTTGTCAGCCGTTATTGCCAGTGGGGGATCGCCGATTCGGAGCCTGAAGAAGGAGGCAGAGGGCGATGCACATTGGAGCTTTTGTACTGGCGGCCCAGTTCCCGGGTCAGGGGCAGGGGGAGACCCTGCACCGTGCGGTACGCACCGCGGAGGTCGCGGAGGAATCGGGCCTCGACTCGGTCTGGCTGGCCGAGCACCACTTCGTTCCCTACGGGGTCTGCCCGTCCGCGGTGACGCTCGCGGCGCTGCTGCTCGGCCGCACCCGCCGGATCAGGGTGGGTACGGCGGTGACGGTGCTGCCCACCGCCCACCCGGTCAACGTCGCGGAGCAGGCGGCCCTGCTGCACGTCACCTCGGGCGGCCGGTTCACGCTCGGCGTGGGGCGCGGCGGCCCGTGGGTCGACCTGGAGGTCTTCGGCAGCGGCCTGAAGGCGTACGAGGAGGGCTTCCCGGAATCCCTCGACCTGCTGCTGCGCTGGCTGCGCGAGGAGCGGGTGGCGGCCGACGGCGAGCGCTACCGGTTCCGCGAGGTCGCGGTCGTACCCCGGCCCGAGGAGCTGCTGGAAGGCACTCCCGGACCCGAGGTCGTCGTCGCGTGCACCTCGCCGAAGAGCGTGAAGCTGGCCGCCGAGCGGGGCCTGTCCATGCTGCTCGGCATGCACTGCGGGGACGAGGACAAGGCCGGCATGACCGCCCTGTGGCGCTCCCACGCCCGCGCCTGCGGTCGTACGGCGGCGGAGGTCGAGGCCGGTGCGCGCGGCCATGTCTCCGCCGGGGTCGCCCAGATCGCGGACACCACCGAGGACGCCCGCGAGGCCCTCACCAAGGCGATGCCCGGCTGGCTGAAGCAGGGGCTGGACGCACACGTCACGGTCGACGGCAGACACCGGGCGATGCGCGACCCGGTGGCGTACACGGAGAAGCTGTGCGACCTGCACCCGGTGGGGACACCGCAGTTGGCGGCCGACCGGCTGGCACGGACCGCGGAGCTGACCGGGATCACCCGCTTCTCACTGCTCACCGAGGGCTCGGGCGACCTCGCCTGCACCGAGGAGAACGTCCGGAGGATGGGTACGGAGGTCCGGTACCTGCTCACCTGAGGACGGCCGGGAAGAAGGGGTGGCTACCTGGGGAGCTGCCGCCCCGGCATCAATACACCTCCCGCGATACGGGAGCGGCAGCTACAGCCGTCAGCAGTCCCGCAGTTCCGGCGATTGGTTGAGCAGCTGGCCGCGGATCGAGGTGAAGCGGGCGAGCCGCTCGTCGACCGAGGAATCCAGCGGGAACACCGCTACGCGGTGGCAGTTCTGGAATGCGAGACGTACTCCGAAGTGACGCTCCAGCGAACCACGGATGGCGTCACTCGCCAGGGCCCGCAGCAGCTGGCCACGAGCCTGCTCGTCCGGCGGCGGCGTCTGGTTGTCGGCGAACTGTCCACCGTCGACCTTCAGCTGTGCCACCAACGAGCTGATCATCTCCCATGCGAAGGGCAGGGAGGTCCGGACGCAATCGACGAATTCCGCTTCGTCGACCTCGCCTCGCTCGGCCTGTTCCAACAGAGCCGGTGAGACGTCGAGCGACATGGGTTCTCCTCTCGCGACCCCGCACAGAGACGGGGTCTTCCGGGCAGGGCAGGAGAGCGGCGACGCAGCGTGCACGCGCGGCGACCTCCTGCATCCACGGTAAGCGCGGCGTCCGTACCGCGACAGGGGATTGCGCATACAACCGGCCATTGCCGAGGGGCGTACTGGCGCGGAGAAGGGGGTCGTACGGGGCGAATCGCGTGCACCCCGCCGAGTCGAGTAGCGTTGCTCCCCATGCGTCTCGTCATCGCCCGCTGCTCCGTGGACTACGCGGGCCGGCTCACCGCCCATCTGCCCTCCGCCCCCCGTCTGATCCTGGTGAAGGCGGACGGCAGCGTCTCCATTCACGCGGACGACAGGGCCTACAAGCCGCTCAACTGGATGTCCCCGCCCTGCACCCTCAAGGAGGGCACCGGCGACGACGCCGGTGTCTGGACCGTGATCAACAAGGCGGGCGAGAAACTGATCATCACGATGGAGGAAGTCCTCCACGACTCGTCCTACGAACTGGGCGTCGACCCCGGTCTCATCAAGGACGGCGTGGAAGCGCACCTCCAGGAACTGCTGGCCGACCGCATCGAAACGCTCGGTGAGGGTTACACGCTGATCCGCCGCGAGTACATGACGGCGATCGGCCCGGTCGACATCCTGTGCCGCGACGCGGACGGGGCGACGGTGGCCGTCGAGCTGAAGCGGCGCGGCGACATCGACGGTGTCGAGCAGCTGACCCGGTACCTCGAACTCCTCAACCGCGACCCGCACTTGGCGCCGGTCACCGGAGTCTTCGCCGCCCAGGAGATCAAGCCCCAGGCGCGCGTGCTGGCCACCGACCGGGGCATCCGCTGCGTGGTGCTGGACTACGACGCGATGCGCGGCATCGAGGACGACAAGCTCCGGCTCTTCTGAGCCGGGTACGCGACTGATCCGGGTACGCGACGAGGGCGGCGGCCCACCCTTGAACCGGGTGGGCCGCCGCCCTCTGTGCGTCAACTGCCTCAGGCCGTCGTGGTCCCCGTCGGCACCGGCTGCGAACTGGTCGGCTTGTCCGGGGAAGTGGGCGGCGAGTTCGGCGAGGTCGGCGGGTCGGGGTCCGGGTCCGGCTTGGTCGGCGGATCGGTCGGCTTCGTCGGCGGGTCCGTCGGTTTCGTCGGCGGATCGGTCGGCTTGGTCGGCGGGTCCGTCGGCTTGGTCGGCGGATCGGTCGGCTTCGTGGGCGGGTCCGTCGGCTTGGTCGGCGGGTCCGTCGGCTTGCCGCTCGTGGTGGGCGGCTTGGTCGGCCCGGTGGTCGGGTCGCTGGTGCCGGGGTCGCTCGACGACGACGCCGCCGGGTCCGGCGATCCGGTGTTCTTGCCCCGGCTGGTGCTGTCCGCGGCGGGTATACCGGCTTCGCCGGGGCCGTCGCTGCCACCGCCGGAGCCGTTGCCCTCGGAGCCGCCGGCCTTGTCGGCGTCCAGACCGCCCTTGCCGGAGTCCTGGTTGGCGGACTGCTCGGGGACGACCTTGTCGCCCTCGCCGCCCAGCTTGTTGCCGGTCGCACCGAGCGTGACCACGGTGCCCAGTACGGCGACGAGCAGTGCGCCCGCCCCCGCCGCGACCAGGTTCCGCCGGGCGCCACTGAGCATCGAACGGCGCGACGGCGGCGCCGAGGCGGCCCCCGCCCCGCTGGGCCGGGTCACCAACGGCTCGTCGGAGTCCGGCAGTTCGGGCAGCGAGAGGCCACCCATCGCGACCCCTGCGGGCGGCGAGGCGGACTCCTCGTACCGTGCGGCCGGCATCTCCTCGCCCGCCGACGAACGCTCGGTGAACGGGTCGTAGGGCGCCTCGAAGGGCGACCGCGACACCGTCGAGGAGGAGGAGTGCGCGCCCGCGGCGAATCCGCTCACGATCACGGGCCCCGGCGCCGAACCGCTGCGGTCCGTCACCAGCGCCAGCGCCCGACGCGCGGCCACCGTGCCCCGCTTGTCGGCGAGCGCACCGCGCAGCCCGATCGAGGTCTCCAACTCGGCGCGCGCCCGGTCCAGTTGACCGCCGCACAGCGCGACGATCCCCAGCTCGTGGTGGAAGTAGGCCTCTTCGCCCACCTCCCCCGCGACCCGGGACGCCTCCGCGCCGGTCCGCAGAGCCCGCTCCCAGGCGCCCCACTGCATCCCCGCGGCGAACGCGGGCGCTGCCGTACGGGCCAGCAGCACGGCGGCGCTCGGGTGGCCCGCCTCGGTCCCCGGCACCAGCACCGCGAGCGCGGCCAGCACGGCGTCCGACTCGGCGGCGATCCGCTCGGGCGTCACCGAGGGGTGCCCGGCCCACCAGGCGTAGTGCTGGGCCGCGTTCAGCGCCTGCTCGGCCGCGTCGTCGGCGTACCCCGCGTCATGCAGTTGTACGTCGGCCCCGGCGGCCAGCCGGTAGCGCGCCCCGGTCGGCGACAGCAGCCCGCACGCGAGCAGCTCGCCCAGCGCGGCGTCCGCGTGGGTGTCCCCCACCAGCGCCGGCAGGTGCGCCTGGTGCGGCACCTCGCCGCCGAGCGCCAGCGCGAACCGCAGCGTGGCCCGCGCGGACTCGCTCAGTCTGGCCGCGAGCGGCGCGACCGGAGCCATGCCCTCCGCGAGCGTCGGCAGCGGTACGTCGTGCCCGTCCTCGGCATCGAAGGGCGCGTCCAGCGGCGCCTCGGTGAAGTACCCGTACTCGTCGAAGGCCCCCGGATCGGCACGCAGCGCGTCCCGCTGCCGCAGCAGCGCACCAGCCTGCACGAAGCGCAGCGGCAGGCCCTCCGACTCGAACCAGAGGTCACCCGCCCAGTTGGCCTCCTCGTCGGTGAGCGGCCGGTCCACGGCCCGCTCCAGGAGCTCCAGCGAGGAACCCCGGCCGAGCCCGCCCAGCAGCACCTCTTCGAGGAGCCCGGCCGGCGACTCGGCGGCGACCTCGGGCGTCATGGAGATCAGGAACGCGCACTCGGGCGTCGCGTCCAGCATCTCCTGGAGCGCGCTCCCGCCGAACTCCAGGTCGTCCAGGACGACGACGGCACCGATCTCGTGCACGTACCGGTGCAGTTCGTCGGTGTCGGGCCGGTGCAGCGGCGCCCGGAAGACGGCCGCGAACAGGTCCTGCAGCAGCTCCGCCGACGTACGCCGACGGCCACAGAGCCGTACGACGCCGTCCGGCGCGAGGTCCGCGCAGTCCTCGGCGACGGCGTCGAGCAGTGCGGTGCGGCCCGATCCGCCTGACCCCACCAGCCGCACCGACCGGCCACGGGAGACCAGCGCCACCAGGCGCTCGCGCTCCTCCTGGCGTTCCAGGAGCGGCAGTTCGGGCAGGGCGGGCCCCGGAGGCAGCGGCGGTTTGGCCGCGCGCGCCAGTTCGGCGCGGTCGGCAGCCGGGTGCCGGACGGGCGCCCCGGGGCGCTCGCCGGGCGGGCAGGGCTCGATCTCGCTGCCGTCCACCGGGTTGATGGTCAGCAGGAAGTCGCCGGACGTGAGCTGAACGGTGCGGACGGGCGCGGGCGACGCGCTCGGTCCGAGATCACGGGTCAGTGGGTCGCGCTGGCGCGAACCCTCCCGCTCGTCGTGGTTGCCGTTGTTTTCCTGGCCGTACTCTTCGGGTCCCCGGTTCATCGGGTCCATGGTCAAAGCCCCCCAGATGCGTTGCGTGCTGACTGCCCCTCCCGGCCTTTCGCACGCTCGCTGTCGCTTCTGGTCCGGTGCCCGCCGACGTCGGTGCATCCATTAACCGGGCTCGTCAAGCGGCAGGCGACCGAACCCTAGACCTTCGCACATTATCTATGAGCACCGGGGGGAACGGGGTCTTCGGGACGTCACAGTCCTGTGTGGATTGAGCCGCGAAAAGACCCTTGCCGACGTCCCCCGGTGAGGTGCCCGGGTGGTCAGACCCGGGGCAGCGAATCCGCCGCCAGACCGCCCTCGATCGCCAGGATCCGGTGCAGCCGGGTCGCCACCAGCAGCCGCTGCATCTGCGGGGGCACACCGCGCAGCACCAGGCGTCGCCCGCACCGGCCGGCCCTGCGGTGGGCGCCCATGATGACGCCGAGTCCGGTGGCGTCCCAGGAGTCCAGCTCGGTCAGATCGAGCACCAGGTCGCCCGCGCCGTCGTCGACGGCCGTGTGCAGGACCGTACGGGCGTCCGCCGCGCTGCGGACATCGAGGCGGCCCCCGACGACCAGCTCGACGTGATCGCCCCTGATGTGCATGTGCGCTCCCCACGAGTGCTTGAGTTGTCTGCCTTCACACCTTCGAACCGGCCGTCCGGCAGTCAGTTGTCCCTCAACTGACGGCCGAAGGGCCGGAGAAGTTGCCGTCTGTGAGCGAATCGATGCGAAGTTCACCCCAGAGGGTGAACCCGATTCGATCTCCGCCACCCCACTCGATCAGTGCTTGTAGAAGCCCTGTCCGCTCTTGCGGCCGATGTCGCCCGCGTCGACCATGCGGCGCATCAGCTCCGGCGGTGCGAACTTCTCGTCCTGGGACTCGGTGTAGATGTTGCTCGTGGCGTGCAGCAGGATGTCGACGCCGGTCAGGTCGGCGGTGGCGAGCGGGCCCATGGCGTGGCCGAAGCCCAGCTTGCAGGCGATGTCGATGTCCTCGGCGCTGGCCACGCCCGACTCGTACAGCTTCGCCGCCTCGACGACGAGCGCGGAGATCAGCCGGGTCGTCACGAAGCCGGCCACGTCGCGGTTGACGACGATGCAGGTCTTGCCGACGGACTCGGCGAACTCGCGTGCGGTGGCGAGGGTTTCGTCGCTGGTCTTGTAGCCCCGGACGAGCTCGCAGAGCTGCATCATCGGCACCGGCGAGAAGAAGTGCGCGCCGACGACGCGCTCCGGGTGCTCCGTGGCGGCGGCGATCTTGGTGATCGGGATGGCGGAGGTGTTGGAGGCGAGCACCGCGTCCGGGCGCACGATCTTGTCCAGGGCGCGGAAGATCTCGTGCTTGACCTCCAGCTTCTCGAAGACGGCCTCGACGACGATGTCCGCGTCGGCGACGTCCTCCAGCCGCGTCGTCGTGGTGATCCGCGCGAGCGCGGCCTCGGCGTCCTCGGCCGACAGCTTGCCCTTGGCGACGAACCTGTCGTACGAAGCCTTGATGCCGTCGGTGCCCCGGGTCAGCGCCTCGTCGGTCACATCGCGCAGGACCACGTCCCAGCCCGCCTGCGCCGAGACCTGGGCGATGCCCGACCCCATGAGACCGGCACCGATGACGGCTAGCTTCCTGGCCACTGCACACTCCCCTTGACTGCTGCTCCGTCACCAACGGCCGGTGACCGCGTAATCGTTGTCCTGTGCCGGAGGCTATCGCCGGATCAGCCCCTGGGGGCGGCGAAGAGATGCGCGTCACGTCTCACATGACGGACATCACACTGGTACGAGTGACGGCGGGCACAGCGGCGGCGAACGCCTAGGCTCGTGGCATGGTCAATCTGACGCGCATCTACACCCGTACCGGCGACAAGGGCACCACGGCTCTCGGTGACATGAGCCGTACCGCCAAGACCGATCTGCGGATCTCGGCGTACGCGGACGCCAACGAGGCCAATGCGGTCATCGGGACGGCGATCGCCCTGGGCAACCTCGACGAGGACGTGGTGAAGGTCCTCACCCGGATCCAGAACGACCTGTTCGACGTGGGCGCGGACCTGTCCACCCCGGTCGTCGAGGACCCCAAGTACCCGCCGCTGCGCGTCGAGCAGTCGTACATCGACAAGCTGGAGTCCGACTGCGACAGCTATCTGGCGGAGCTGGAGAAGCTGCGTTCCTTCATCCTCCCGGCGGGCACGCCGGGCGCGGCCCTGCTGCACCAGGCGTGCACGGTGGTACGGCGCGCGGAGCGCTCGACGTGGGCGGCCTTCGAGGTGCACGGCGACACCATGAACCCGCTGACCGCCACGTATCTGAACCGGCTGTCCGACCTGCTCTTCATCCTTGCCAGGACGGCCAACAAGTCGGTGGGCGACGTCCTGTGGGTGCCGGGCGGCGAGCGCTGAGCCAGGGCGTGTCCTGGGCCGGTCTCACTTCCTGAGCGACGGTCCGGCCGGCTCCGAGGGTGCGGCGCTCTGCCGGTCCGCTCCGGGGCCGGCCGTCGTCGCTTCGGCCTCCGGGCGCTGCTCCGCGTCCGCGTTCGGGTCGACCTTGGGGTGCACGGTGTAGCTGATCGCGATGATCAGGTTGATCAGGGCCACGATGCCCGCCGTGTTCTGCCAGCTCTTCAGCGAGCTCACCTGGCCGGCGTCGCCCACATAGAGCACCGCGAGCTGGAGCAGCCCCGCCGCGATGCCGCAGGCCAGGATCCAGCGGGCGGCGGTCCTCCACTCGTGGATCATGCGCGGCTTGCCGTACTTCGGTGCCTTCACCGGCGGCGGGCCGCCCGCGAACCGGTGGGCGAACCGTACGTCGATCAGCTTTATCGTGTGATGGCCCATGGCCACCGTGAAGCCGATGTAGGCCGCCGCCAGACCGTGCTTCCAGTCCGCCTGGGCACCGTTCTTCAGGTCGATCGCGGTCACCGCGAGCAGCAGCACCTCAAGCAGCGGTTCGCACAGCAGCACCGCGGCTCCCAGCCGGGGCATCTTCGCCAGATAGCGCAGCGCGAGCCCGGCGACGAGCAGGACCCAGAAACCGACCTCGCACGCAATGATCAATCCGACGACCATGACCAGCACACCTCCCGTTAGTACCCCCAAGGATCACAGCCCGGATCTCCCCCGGCATCGTCCCTAGTGACGAAACCGCTGTGCACCCTTCGAAGGAGAGACCGGGCCTCCCGGCGGGGCAGTTGGGGCCCGCTCGACCGTGGCTCGGCGCGCGCCAGGGGATTCGCCTTCTCTGGTCCAGACCTCTTGACGATTGGTCCAGACCTTGGCACGCTCGCGGCACTGCAGTGGTGAGCACGCCATGACAATGCCTCCCCGGTTTCCGGGCGTGCTCACCTGGCGGCGCAGGTCCCATCCCCGTCATGTCGGACCTCTCTCTCGGGAGCAACCCTTGAGTACTGCAACCCCCCTTAGTCCCCCACGCCCCTCGCGCTTGAGAAGGCGCCTGACGGCCACGCTCACCGCGCTCGCCCTTCCCCTCGCCGCGATGGTCGGCCTCGCCTCCCCCGCAGAGGCCGCCCCCGCCGCGACGGCGACGTACACCAAGAAGTCCGACTGGGGCACCGGCTTCGAGGGCTCCTGGACCGTCAAGAACACCGGTACCACCACCCTTTCCTCGTGGACCGTGGAGTGGGACTTCCCCACCGGCACCAAGGCGGGCTCCGCCTGGGACGCCTCCCTCACCTCCACCGGCAACCACTACACCGCCAAGAACCTCTCCTGGAACGGCACCCTGGCCCCCGGTGCCGCCGTGACCTTCGGCTTCAACGGCACCGGCTCCGGCAACCCGACCGGCTGCAAGCTCAACGGAGCCTCCTGCGACGGCGGTTCACAGCCCGGTGACGCCGCCCCCAGCGCCCCCGGCACCCCGGTCGCCAGTGACATCACCGACACCTCGGCCAAGCTGACCTGGACCGCCGCCACCGACGACAAGGGCATCAAGAACTACGACGTCCTGCGCGACGGCGCCAAGGTCGCCACCGTCACCGGCCTCACGTACACCGACAACTCCCTCACCAAGGGCACCAGTTACTCGTACGCGATCCAGGCCCGCGACACCGCCGACCAGACGGGCCCGGCCAGCGGCTCCGTCGCGGTCAAGACCACTGGCGGCGGCACCGACCCGGGCCCCGGACCCGGCGACCAGGTGAAGCTCGGCTACTTCACCAACTGGGGCGTCTACGGGCGCAATTACCACGTCAAGAACCTGGTCACCTCCGGCTCCGCAGCGAAGATCACGCACATCAACTACGCCTTCGGCAACGTCCAGGGCGGCAAGTGCACCATCGGTGACGCCTTCGCCGACTACGACAAGGCCTACACCGCCGACCAGTCCGTCGACGGCGTCGCCGACACCTGGGACCAGCCGCTGCGCGGCAACTTCAACCAGCTGCGCAAGCTCAAGGCCAAGTACCCGCACATCAAGGTGATCTGGTCGTTCGGCGGCTGGACCTGGTCCGGCGGCTTCGGCCAGGCGGCGCAGAACCCGGCCGCGTTCGCCGACTCCTGCTACAAGCTGGTCGAGGACCCGCGCTGGGCCGACGTCTTCGACGGCATCGACATCGACTGGGAGTACCCGAACGCCTGCGGCCTGACCTGCGACACCAGCGGTCCCGCCGCACTCGGCAACCTGGCCTCCGCACTGCGCACCAAGTTCGGTGCCAACAACCTGGTCACCGCCGCCATCACCGCCGACGCCTCGGACGGCGGCAAGATCGACGCCGCCGACTACGCCACGGCCGCCAAGTCCTTCGACTGGTACAACGTGATGACGTACGACTTCTTCGGCGCCTGGGCGGCCAAGGGCCCGACGGCCCCGCACTCCCCGCTCACCTCCTACCCGGGCATCCCGCAGGCCGGCTTCAACTCCGCCGACGCCATCGCCAAGCTGAAGGCCAAGGGCGTTCCGGCCAAGAAGCTGCTGCTCGGCATCGGCTTCTACGGCCGCGGCTGGACCGGCGTCACCCAGAAGGAGCCGGGCGGCACCGCCACGGGTCCGGCCGCAGGAACGTACGAGCAGGGCATCGAGGACTACAAGGTCCTCAAGAACAGCTGCCCCTCCAACGGCACCGTCGCCGGCACCGCCTACGCCCACTGCGGCACCAACTGGTGGAGCTACGACACCCCGGCCACCATCAACTCCAAGATGGCCTGGTCGAAGGCCCAGGGCCTGGGCGGCGCCTTCTTCTGGGAGTTCAGCGGTGACACCGCCAACGGCGAGCTGGTCACGGCCATCGACTCCGGCCTGAAGTAGGCCCCGTAGGACAGCCCCTCAAGGCAGAAGGCCGGGAAGTCGGGTCCGCCCCCGACTTCCCGGCCTTCGTACGTCCGGTTCACCGACCGCTAAGCCACGTTCACCCGCTGGCCGGGCGGCGCCGCCTCCAGCCACGCCAGGAAACCGGTCAGCGCGTCCTCGCTCATCGCCAGCTCCAGACGCGTACCCCGGTGGACACAGCCCAGGATGTGCGCGTCGGACAGCAGCGCCAGCTCCTCCTCGCCCTCGGGCGAGCGGCGGGTGACGACCTCGATGGCCGAACGCTCCAGGACCCGGCGCGGCTTGGGCGCGTACGAGAAGACCCGGAACCAGGCGATCCGGTCGCCGCTGTAGCGGGCGACGCCGTAGACCCACCCCTTGCCGGACGTGTCCAGCTCCTCGGTGGTGTCCCAGCGCAGGGAACAGTCGAAGG
This sequence comes from Streptomyces sp. NPDC032721, assembly GCF_055579625.1. Lineage (NCBI taxonomy): Bacteria > Bacillati > Actinomycetota > Actinomycetes > Kitasatosporales > Streptomycetaceae > Streptomyces > Streptomyces sp. NPDC032721. The sequence continues at coordinate 122,953 of NZ_JBVIMX010000019.1, forward strand.
TGCCGCCGGAGCGCTGGATCAGCCTCCTGCGCAGTCCGAAGACGAAGAGTCCCACCAGCACCAGCAGGACGACAGAGCCGCACACAAGCAGAGCGAGGATCATCTCCTACGACCTCCTCGCCTCATCCAGTACCACTACGGAAAAGCACTTCAGAACTGCAACAGCACCTGCACCTGCACCCGCACCTGCATCGCCTCAGCCGCGACCCGTCCCGGAAGTATCCAGTACGAGCCGCGGCTGAGGTTAATTCTCGTGTCGTGCGGCGGGACTCAGTGTCCCGCCACCGCACGCAGACGGACGTCGGCGCGACGCTCGGCAGCCGCGTCCGCGGCCTCCTTCGCGCGCTCCAGCGCCCGCTCCGCACGGGCCTGGTCGATCTCGTCGGCCAGCTCGGCGATCTCCGCGAGCAGAGACAGCTTGTTGTCGGCGAACGAGATGAAACCGCCGTGGACGGCGGCGACGACGGTGTCGCCCTCACTCGTACGGATGGTCACGGGGCCCGATTCCAGCACACCCAGAAGCGGCTGGTGACCGGGCATGACGCCGATGTCGCCGGACGTGGTGCGCGCGACGACCAGGGTGGCCTCGCCGGACCAGACGTTGCGGTCCGCAGCGACCAGCTCGACGTGCAGCTCAGCAGCCAAGGGTGGCTCCTCGGGTCACCACCCGGCACTGCTGCCGGGTGTTGGGTCAAAGTCTAGGGGGTGTACGGGAGAGGGGCGGGCGGGCCCGCCCCTCTCACACGTACGGCACTACGGGTGGCGCCGCCCGACGTCAGCTGACGCCGAGCTCCTTGGCGTTGGCCTTGAGGTCCTCAATGCCACCGCACAGGAAGAACGCCTGCTCGGGGAAGTGGTCGTAGTCACCGTCGCAGATCGCGTTGAACGCGGTGATCGACTCGTCGAGCGGAACGTCCGAACCGTCCACGCCGGTGAACTGCTTGGCGACGTGGGTGTTCTGCGACAGGAAGCGCTCGACACGACGGGCACGGTGGACAACGAGCTTGTCCTCCTCGCCCAGCTCGTCGATACCGAGGATCGCGATGATGTCCTGGAGGTCCTTGTACTTCTGCAGGATCGCCTTGACGCGCATCGCGGTCGCGTAGTGGTCCGCCGCGATGTAGCGGGGGTCCAGGATGCGCGACGTGGAGTCGAGCGGGTCCACCGCGGGGTAGATGCCCTTCTCCGAGATCGGGCGCGACAGAACGGTCGTCGCGTCCAGGTGGGCGAAGGTGGTGGCCGGCGCCGGGTCGGTCAGGTCGTCCGCGGGGACGTAGATCGCCTGCATCGAGGTGATCGAGTGACCACGGGTCGAGGTGATGCGCTCCTGGAGGAGACCCATCTCGTCGGCCAGGTTCGGCTGGTAACCCACCGCGGACGGCATGCGGCCGAGGAGCGTGGAGACCTCGGAACCCGCCTGCGTGTAGCGGAAGATGTTGTCGATGAAGAAGAGCACGTCCTGCTTCTGCACATCGCGGAAGTACTCCGCCATGGTCAGACCCGAGAGCGCGACGCGAAGACGCGTGCCCGGCGGCTCGTCCATCTGGCCGAAGACAAGGGCCGTCTTGTCGATGACGCCCGAGTCGGCCATTTCCTCGATGAGGTCGTTGCCCTCACGGGTGCGCTCACCGACACCGGCGAACACCGACACACCGTCGTGGTTGTTGGCCACGCGGTAGATCATTTCCTGGATCAGCACGGTCTTGCCGACACCGGCACCACCGAACAGACCGATCTTTCCACCCTTGACGTACGGGGTGAGAAGGTCGATGACCTTGATGCCGGTCTCGAACATCTCGGTCTTCGACTCAAGCTGGTCGAAGGACGGGGCCTTGCGGTGGATGGGCCACCGCTCGGTCACCTCGGCGTTCGCCTCCGGCTTGTTCAGGATCTCGCCGAGGGTGTTGAACACCTTGCCCTTGGTGATCTCGCCGACGGGGACGGTGATGCCCTCGCCGGTGTTGACGACCGGGGCCTGGCGGACCAGACCGTCGGTCGGCTGCATCGAGATCGCACGGACCAGGCCGTCACCCAGGTGCAGGGCGACTTCCAGGGTCAGCGTCTTGAGCTTGCCGTCCTCGGCCGGGTCTGCGACCTGGACCTTGAGGGCGTTGTAGATCTCCGGCATGGCGTCGACGGGGAACTCCACGTCGACGACAGGGCCGATGACACGGGCGACACGGCCCGTGGCGGCGGCCGTCTCCACTGTGGTCGTCATTACTTGTCACTCCCCGCGTTCGCGTCGGCGAGGGCGCTGGAGCCACCGACGATCTCGCTGATTTCCTGGGTGATTTCGGCCTGGCGGGCCGCGTTGGCAAGCCGGGAGAGGCTCTTGATGAGCTCCCCGGCGTTGTCGGTCGCCGACTTCATCGCACGACGACGGGCGGCGTGCTCGGAGGCGGCGGCCTGAAGCAGTGCGTTGTAGATACGGCTTTCGACGTATCGCGGCAGCAGGGCGTCCAGGACGTCCTCCGCCGAGGGCTCGAAGTCGAAGAGCGGAAGGATCTCGTCCTTCGTGCCCTCCTCCTTCTCGACCGTGTCGAGCGAGAGCGGCAGCATCCGGTTCTCGACCGGGTTCTGCGTCATCATCGACACGAATTCCGTGAAGACGATGTGCAGTTCGTCGACGCCGCCCTCGGCCGTCTCCGTGGTGACGGCCTCGATGATCGGGCCGGCGACACTCTTGGCGTCCGCGTACGTGGGGCTGTCGGTGAAGCCCGTCCACGAATCCACGACCTTGCGCTCGCGGAACCCGTAGTAGGCCACTCCCTTGCGGCCGACGATGTACGTGTCGACCTCCTTGCCCTCGCCGCGCAGTCGCTCGGTGAGCTTCTCCGCCGCCTTGATGGCGTTGGAGGAGTAACCGCCGGCCAGGCCGCGGTCACTCGTGATGAGCAGGATCGCGGCCCGGGTCGGGGCCTCGACCTCGGTCGTCAGCGGGTGCTTGGTGTTGGATCCGGTCGCCACCGCCGTCACCGCGCGGTTCAGCTCGTTGGCGTACGGCATGGAAGCCGCCACCTGGCGCTGAGCCTTGACGATGCGTGCGGCGGCGATCATCTCCATCGCCTTGGTGATCTTCTTGGTCGCGGTGACGGATCGGATGCGACGCTTGTAGACCCGGAGCTGCGCTCCCATGAGTCAGGTCCCTTCCGTCGTCACTTGGAGACGTTGACGGCCGGTGCGTCCTCGCCCAGGGACTTGCCGTCCGAGGTCTCGAACCGCCCCTTGAACGTGGCGATCGCGTCGGCGATGGACTGCAGCGTGTCGTCGTTCATCTTGGCGCCCTCGGCGATCGAGGTGAGGAGGTCCTTGCGCTCGCGGCGCATGTAGTCCAGCAGCTCGCTCTCGAAGCGGCGGATGTCGTTGACCGGGACCTCGTCCATCTTGCCGGTGGTGCCGGCCCAGACGGAGACGACCTGCTCCTCGACGGGCATCGGCTGGTACTGGCCCTGCTTCAGCAGCTCGACCAGACGCTTGCCGCGCTCCAGCGACGACTTGGAGGCCGCGTCCAGGTCGGAACCGAAGGCGGCGAACGCCTCCAGCTCGCGGTACTGGGCGAGGTCCAGACGCAGTCGGCCGGAGACCTGACGCATCGCCTTGTGCTGGGCCGAACCACCGACACGCGACACCGAGATACCGACGTTGAGCGCCGGACGCTGGTTGGCGTTGAAGAGGTCCGACTCCAGGAAGCACTGACCGTCGGTGATGGAGATGACGTTGGTCGGAATGAACGCCGACACGTCGTTCGCCTTGGTCTCGACGATGGGCAGGCCCGTCATCGAACCGGCACCCAGGTCGTCCGAGAGCTTCGCGCAACGCTCAAGGAGACGCGAGTGCAGGTAGAAGACGTCGCCCGGGTAGGCCTCGCGGCCCGGCGGACGGCGCAGCAGCAGCGACACGGCGCGGTAGGCGTCGGCCTGCTTCGACAGGTCGTCGAAGATGATGAGGACGTGCTTGCCGTCGTACATCCAGTGCTGGCCGATGGCCGAACCGGTGTACGGCGCCAGGTACTTGAAGCCGGCCGGGTCGGACGCGGGGGCGGCGACGATCGTCGTGTACTCGAGCGCGCCGGCCTCCTGGAGCGCACCACGCACGGAGGCGATGGTGGAGCCCTTCTGACCGATGGCGACGTAGATGCAGCGCACCTGCTTGTTCACGTCGCCCGAGCGCCAGTTGTCACGCTGGTTGATGATCGTGTCGACGGCCAGCGCGGTCTTGCCCGTCTGGCGGTCGCCGATGATCAGCTGACGCTGACCACGGCCGATCGGCACCATCGAGTCGACGGCCTTGTAGCCGGTCTGCATCGGCTCGTGCACGGACTTGCGGACCATGACGCCCGGAGCCTGAAGCTCCAGGGCGCGGCGGCCCTCGGTCTCGATCTCGCCGAGGCCGTCGATCGGGTTGCCGAGCGGGTCGACGACGCGGCCGAGGTAGCCCTCGCCGACGCCGACGGAGAGCACCTCACCGGTGCGCTGCACCGGCTGGCCCTCCTCGATTCCGCTGAACTCGCCGAGGACGATCGCACCGATCTCGCGCTCTTCGAGGTTGAGGGCGAGACCGAGGGTTCCGTCCTCGAACTTCAGCAGTTCGTTCGCCATGGCCGAGGGAAGACCCTCGACCTTCGCGATGCCGTCGCCGGCAACGCTGACAGTTCCGACCTCCTCGCGCGAGGCCGCGTCCGGCTTGTACGACTGGACAAAGTTCTCCAGTGCGTCCCGGATCTCCTCCGGCCGGATCGTGAGCTCCGCCATCTGGGTTCCCTGCTCTCCTTGTTGGGCCCGAAGTTTTCTAGGGGTCTGGGGTCGGCCCCCAGGAATCCTCTGCGGCCCAACCGGGCCGCCGGCAATGCGTGGTGCTGCTTACTACTTCGTACGGGGTGGCGTCAGCCGGCCATGCGGCGGGAGGCCTCGTCGAGGCGCTCCGCGATGGTCCCGTTGATGAACTCGTCGCCGACACGGACCTGGATTCCGCCGAGGACCGCAGGGTCCACGTCGAGGTTCAGGTGCATCTCGCGACCGTAGATCTTCGCCAGGGCCGCGCCGAGGCGCTGCTTCTGCTGGTCGGTGAGGGGCACCGCGGAGGTGACCTCCGCGACCATCCGGCTGCGGCGCTCCGCGGCGAGCTTGGAGAGGGAGTCGAGTCCCGATTCCAGGCTACGTCCACGGGGCTGCGTCACCAGGCGCACGACCAGACGCTCGGTGACCGTCTCGGCCTTGCCGCCGAGCAGGCTGCGGAGCAGCTCGCTCTTGGCGGCCGTGGTGGCCGACCGGTCGGTGAGCGCGGAGCGCAGCTCGGTGCTGGACGAGACGATCCGGCCGAAGCGGAACAGCTCGTCCTCGACGTTGTCGAGCGTCCCGGCCTGCTGCGCGGCGGTGAAGTCGGCGGTGCTCGCCAGCTCCTCCAGCGTGTCGACCAGGTCGCGGGACTGCGACCAGCGGGAACGGACCATGCCCTTGACCAGGTCGACGGCAGTGCCGCTGACCTGACCGTCGAGCAGACGCCCGGCCAGCTCGGCCTTGGCCTCGCCGGACTGCGACGGGTCGGTGAGGACCCGGCGCAGCGAGACCTCACGGTCGAGCAGCGCGGTGACGGCGGCCAGGTCGCCGGCCAGCTTCGTCGCGTCGACGGAGCTGGTGTCCGTCAGCGCGTCGAGGCTGTCCCGGGCGTTGCCCAGTGCCTCGCGGCTCGCGCCGTTCATCGGGCCGCCTCGGCCTTCTCCTCAAGCTCGTTGAGGAAACGGTCGATGGTGCGGCTCTGGCGGGCGTGGTCCTCAAGGGACTCGCCGACCAGCTTGCCGGCCAGGTCGGTGGCCAGCTTGCCGACGTCCTGGCGGAGCGACAGTGCGGCCTGCTTGCGGTCGGCCTCGATCTGGGCGTGCCCGGCAGCGATGATTTCCTCACGCTGCCGCTGGCCCTCTGCGCGCAGGTCTTCCTTGAGCGCAGTGCCCTGCTCCAGCGCCTCCTGGCGCAGGCGCGCGGCCTCGTGGCGGGCCTCGGCGAGCTGAGCCTTGTACTGCTCCAGGACGCTCTCGGCTTCGATCCGGGCCTCATCGGCCTTCTCGATACCGCCTTCGATGGCCTCGCGGCGCTGCTCCAGAACCTTGTTGATGTTCGGGAGGAGCTTCTTGGCGAGGAAGCCGAAGACGATGACGAAGGCGATCAGACCGATGACCAGCTCGTCGAGATGCGGGACCAGAGGATTCTGAGGCTCCTCAGCCGCCGCAAGGAACAGAGCGTTCACATCAGTGCCTTCCGTGAAAGGTAGTTGGCTGTCGGTCCGGGCTTACTGGTAGACGAAGCCCATGACGATGCCGATGAGGGCGAGAGCCTCACAGAAGGCGAAGCCCATGATCTGGTTGGTGCGGATCAGGCCGGCGGCCTCGGGCTGACGCGCGAGGGCCTGGGTGCCGTTACCGAAGATGATGCCGACGCCGACGCCGGGGCCGATCGCGGCGAGGCCGTAGCCGATGGAGGCGACGTTGCCGACGACGTTCTCCTTGGCGCCAGCAGCGAGGTTGACAAGCTCGAGAGCAGCGGACATGCCGTTACTTCCTTCTCTTTCACGGACCGATGGGGGTTGGCCACCGGACGTCTGTTGGTTCTGGGGGCGAGGCCCGCGCTGTGCGCCGGCCCGGTCGTGCTGGCTCAGTGGCCCTTGGCGAGAGCGCCCTGGACGTAGCTGGAGGCCAGGAGCACGAAGACGTAAGCCTGGACGGCCTGGATGAACAGCTCGAAGACCGTCATCACCAGGACCATGACGAACGACACGGTGCCGTAGGCGATGCCGATGCCGTTCATCAGGTACCAGGAGGCCAGCGTGAACATCACGATCAGCAGGTGACCGGCGAACATGTTCGCGAACAGTCGCACCGCGTGGGTGAAGGGCCGGATGACCAGGTTCGAGAAGAACTCGATGACCACGACGAGCGGCAGGACCCAGCCGAGCGACTTGTCGTAGCCGGTGATGTTCTTCCAGCCGCCGACCCAGCCGTGCTTGCGGAAGGTCAGCGAGACCCAGAGCACGTACACGATCAGCGCGAGACCGGCCGGGAAGGCGATCAGCGACGGGACCGGGAACTGGGCGAGCGGAATGATGGACCAGACGTTCATGATCCATACGAAGAAGAACAGCGACACCATCAGCGGGACGTACTTCTCGCCGTCCTTCTTGCCGATGATCTCGTACACGATGCCGCGGCGTACGAAGTCGTACCCGGCCTCACCGATCATCTGGACCTTGCCGGGAACCAGCTTCGGCTTGTTGAAGGCCGCCCAGAAGAAGACGACGATCAACAGCGAGCTGAGCAGCGCGAGCAGCATGGGCTTCGTGAACTCGAAGCCCGCCACCTCGAACATCGGCTTGTACAGGAAGGTGTGGAGACCCGGAGCCGGGAACCCGCATCCGGTGAAAATGTGGCAGCTCGCATCAAAGGCAAGCGTTGTGTCAGCACTCACCGCGGGCTCCTTCAGCGTGGCGCATAGGTACGGCAACCTCGTTGTGTCGGCGCGGCAGGAAGCCGCGGGTCGGCACTGGACTGGTGGTCTTGAAAAGCTGGGCGGGGCGGTTCGGCATCGAGCCTCGCGCTGGGACAGGCGTCAGCTCGGATGCCCGCGCCCGCAGTGCCGCAGTTGGCACCGGACGATAGCAGGATCTCGAACGGCCATTTATCCCGGCCCTACCCTTCACGTCGCGGACCCGGTCTTCTGGGGCTTTTCGGCCTCTGCGGAATCGGGGTCGACGTAAAGGATCTTGGCCTTCATGTAGGCGCGCGCCTGGGCGGCGATCCACACGATGGTGGTGGCGAGCAGTGCGAAACCGAACACCTTGAAGTCGAACAGCTCTGTTCCCTTGAACACTGCCAGGAAGACGAACAGCAACAGCAGTTGGAGCACATAGAGCAGAAGCCCCATGGCCTGGAAGAGCTGCGGCAGCCGCTTCGCGGTGCGCTGGAGTGCCACCAGCCCACCCCCCATGAAAACGATCGCGAGCCCCGCACCCACGAGTGCTCCGAGCGCTCCTTCGCCACCGCTGACCAGTGCGCCGACCACGACGGCGAGAGCGCCGACGGCAGCGGAAGGTACAGCGGTTCGGAGGAGTGTCCGGACGTCGTTGGACGGCATGGCGGCAGCTCCGCTTTGCTTGGTGGGGGCAGTGGTGTCGTCATGGACGAGCGTAAGCCCGGATCGAGAAGGGTCCTCGGGCCGATGGGCCCTCGCACCGGGGCCCTTCGGCTCTGTCGCCGGGTCTCGTGAACCGTATCACAAACTATTTGATGCAGTCTTTACCCAGAAAGTGTGGTTGCTGTCACACATGAGAGTGACCGCGCCCGTGTGTGCACTGCACGCCATCGCTTTGTCTGGTAATGGGACGCGATGAGGTAATCGTCAACCCGGACGTGTCAGTTGAAACGCGAACGGGTACCCACGGCGGTCGCACCGTTGACACCCGCCGGCACCGGCTCGCGGTCCGCTTCGTCGCTTTCGTCCACCGTCTCGCCGGCCTCGGCGGCCTTCTGGGACGCCGTCGCCGACGAGGCCACCACCTGGGTCCGCCGACGCCGGTAGCGAGGCGGAACGAAAGCCTCCATCCAGCGGGGCGCCCTCGGGGTGAAGCGCGGCAGGAGCAGCAGTACGAGACCCACCGCGCTCAGCGCCACGATCAGCAGCACGATCCACATGCTCGCGGAGTGCACCGAGTAGGTGACCATGCCGAACGCGATCAGCGCCGACCAGAAGTACATGATCAGCACCGCCCTGCTGTGCGAGTGGCCGATCTCCAGGAGCCGGTGGTGCAGGTGCCCGCGGTCGGCGGCGAACGGCGACTTGCCCTGCCAGGTCCTCCGTACGATCGCCAGTACCAGGTCCGCGAACGGGATCGCGATGATGGTCAGCGGCAGCAGCAGCGGGATGAAGACCGGCAGCATCGCGCGGGTGGCCGCCCGCTCGCCGCCCGCGAAGAGCCGCATCGCGTCGCCGTCGACCTGGCCGGTCACCGAGATGGCGCCGGCCGCAAGCACCAGGCCGATCAGCATCGAGCCGGAGTCGCCCATGAAGATCCTGGCCGGATGCATGTTGTGTGGCAGGAAGCCCACGCACATGCCGATCAGGATGGCGGCGAAGAGCGTGGCGGGGGCCGCCTCCTCGATCCCGTACCGGAACCAGATCCGGTAGGCGTACAGGAAGAACGCGGCGGCGGCGATGCAGACCATGCCCGCCGCGAGGCCGTCGAGGCCGTCCACGAAGTTGACCGCGTTGATGGTGATGACGACCAGCGCGACGGCGAGCAGATTGCCCTGCCAGGCGGTCAGCGAGACCATGCCGATGCCGGGGATCGGCAGGTAGAGCACGGTCAGGCCCTGCATGACCATGACGCCGGCGGCGATGAACTGGCCGCCCAGCTTGATCAGCGCGTCGATCTCGAACTTGTCGTCCAGTACGCCGATCAGCCAGATCACGGCCGCTCCGGAGAGCAGCGCGCGCGGCTCGTTGGAGAGTTCGAAGACGCCGTTGAGGCTCTCCAGGTGGTCCGCCACGAGCAGACCGGCGCACAGACCGCCGAACATGGCGATGCCGCCGAGCCGCGGTGTCGGCTCCCGGTGGACGTCGCGGGCGCGGATCTCCGGCATCGCTCCGGACGCGATGGCGAACTTCCGCACCGGGCCCGTCAGCAGATAGGTCACCGCGGCCGTGACGCAGAGCGTCAACAGGTATTCACGCACGGGCTGCCCCACAGTTATCGCTGGCCATCTCAGCCCCACACCCTAGCTTCGCGCGCACGGGGTTGAGGACACTCGGGTCCCGGTCGTCGGTTCCCGTCGCGCGACGGCGGGCCCTTTCAGCCCCCGTACGGAGCAAACCTGCCGGCCAGCTCCCGTACCTCCGTCGGCGCATTCCGTTCTCCCCTCAGCGCGAGTGAGAACAGCGCGACGATGCGCGCCATCTCGGCCTCCCCCATGCCCTGCGTGGTCACGGCCGCCGTACCGAGCCGCAGGCCACGGCCCTCTCCGTACGGCAGTGCGCAGGTGTCCAGCACGATCCCGGCCCCTGCCAGCCGGGCCTTCGCCTCGCGCCCGTCCAGGCCGAGCGGTGCGGGGTCGGCGGTGATCAGGTGGGTGTCGGTTCCGCCGGTCGTGATCGCGAAGCCCTCGGCGGCGAGACCGTCGGCGAGTACGCGCGCGTTGGAGACCACCTGATGGGCGTACGTGGTGAAGGCCGGACCCGCCGCCTCGCCGAAGGCGACCGCCTTCGCCGCGATCGTGTGCATCTGCGCGCCGCCCTGGGTGAACGGGAACACCGCCCGGTCGATCCGCTCCGCCAGCTCCTCGCCGCACAGCAACATCCCGCCGCGCGGACCGCGCAGCACCTTGTGCGTGGTGGCGCAGACGACGTCGGCGTACGGGACGGGGCTGGGCGCCGCTCCCCCGGCGACCAGGCCGATCGGGTGCGCGGCGTCCGCCACCAGATAGGCACCGACGTCGTCGGCGATGGCGCGGAAGGCCGCGTAGTCGGGGTGGCGGGGGTAGGAGATCGAGCCGACGACGATGGCCCGGGGGCGGTGCGTGCGGGCCAGCGCGTACACCTGGTCGTAGTCGATGAGGCCGCTCTCGGCGTCGACCCCGTACCCGACGACGTCGAACCAGCGCCCGGAGAAGTTGGCGGGCGAGCCGTGCGTGAGGTGCCCGCCGGACGGCAGGCCGGTCGCCAGCAGGGTGTCGCCGGGCTTGAGCAGGGCGGCGTACGCGGCGAGGACGGCGGCCGATCCGGAGTGCGGCTGTACGTTCGCGTGCGCGGCGCCGAACAGGCCCTTGGCCCGGTCCACGGCGATCCGCTCGGCGGCGTCGACGACCTCGCAGCCGCCGTGGTGCCGGGCGCCGGGGTAGCCCTCCGCGTACTTGTTGGTGAGCGGGGAGCCGAGGGCGGCCAGCACGGCGGGCGAGACGAAGTTCTCGGCGGCGACCAACTGGAGGCCGCGGGCGGTCCGGGCTGCCTCCCCGCGCACGACGTCGGCGATCTCGGGGTCCTGCCGGGCCAGCGCCTCGAAGTCGGGCCCGTAACCGGGGTGACTCGGGGCATGGTGCGGGTCGGCTGGTGCGGGTGCGGTGAGAGCGGGCATCTCCGGCTCCGGGCCTGGGTGGGGACTTCTGTGGCGTGTCCCCCAATGTAGGCCCGCCATGCCGACCCCGCCCGGCGTACGCGAACTCGGCCCGTGCCCTCAGCCCTTGGCCGGGACGCCCGTCACTGCTTCGCCGGGACGCCCGTCAGTGCGGTGACCACCGGGTCGAGTGCCGCGTTGAGCACCTCCTCCCGACGCGCACCTCGCACCGCTCGGCCCCTGGGGGCCTCCCAGGCTTCGGCCCGCTGCGCCGGACTCCGTCCGGACGGGGGCCATCCACGAGGTCTACTGCTTCGCCGGGACGCCCGTCAGTGCGGTGACCACCGGGTCGAGTGCCGCGTTGATCTCTTCGCCGATGGAGCGGAAGAAGGTGATCGGGGCGCCGTACGGGTCGTACACCTCGTCGGCCTCCTCGCTCGGGGCCAGCAGCCAGCCGCGCAGGGCGGCGGCGGCCCTGACCAGGGCGCGGGCGCGCTCGACCACGCCGTCCTCAAGGGGGTCGGGCAGCGTCAGCGGGTCTATGGCCCGCACCAGGCGGTTGAACTCCTTCAGGGTGAAGGTGCGCAGGCCCGCGCTGTGGCCCATGGAGATCACCTGGGCGCGGTGGTCGCGGGTGGCGGTGAGGACGAGGTCGGCGCGGATGACGTGCTCGTCGAGGAGCTCGCGGCCGGTGAAGCCGTCGGCGTCGGCGCCGAAGTCGGCGAGGACGGCGGCGGCGTTGGCCTCCATGGGGGCGCCCTCGTGGCCCCAGGTGCCGGCGCTCTCCACGATCAGTCCGCCGAAGGAGGGGTCGCCGAGGCGGTCCGCCAGGGCATGGCGGGTCAGCCGCTCGGTGATCGGCGAGCGGCAGACGTTGCCGGTGCTGACGTGGAGGATACGGAAGGAGGTCCCCGATATGCCTTCTGCTGTGCCACGCCCGTAGAGGGCGGTCAACTCGCCACCTCAAGATCGGGTACGACCTTGCGGAGCTCCTCCGCGCTGAGCACTCCGGCCCGCAGCAGTACCGGCACCGTGCCGGTGACATCGACGATCGAGGACGGCAGGTTGCCCGGGGTCGGGCCGCCGTCCAGATAGACGGAGACGGAGTCGCCCAGCATCTCCAGGGCGGCGTCGCAGGTCTCCGGGGCCGGGTGGCCGGTGAGGTTGCCCGAGGAAACCGCCATCGGGCCGACCTCGGTGAGCAGCTCGATGGCGACCGGGTGCAGCGGCATCCGGACGGCGACGGTGCCCCGGGTGTCGCCGAGGTCCCACTGGAGGGACGGCTGGTGCCGGGCGACCAGGGTCAGCCCGCCGGGCCAGAACGCGTCGACGAGGTCCCAGGCCTGCTCGGAGAAGTCGGTGACCAGGCCGTGCAGGGTGTTCGGGGAGCCGATGAGGACGGGGCTGGGCATGTTGCGGCCACGCCCCTTGGCCTCCAGGAGGTCACCGACCGCCTCGCTGCTGAACGCGTCCGCACCGATCCCGTAGACCGTGTCGGTGGGCAGGACGACCAGCTCGCCCCGGCGCACTGCCGAGGCGGCTTCGCGCAGACCGGTCTTGCGGTCGGTCGCGTCGTTGCAGTCGTATCGCCGTGCCATTTAACGGACCCCCTCGGGCAGGAACTTCGGGCTGTGCACATTCACGTGGCTGTACGGGGCGCCGGTCACGGCATGGCCTTGCGGGCGGTGGCGAAGCGCGGGCGGTTGTTGAGGTCGGGGTGGTCGGCCGCGTCCGCCCAGCCCCGCTCCTCGGTGAAGATCCACGGGACCTGGCCGCCCTGGGTGTCGGCGTGCTCGATGACGACGACGCCGCCGGGCCGCAGCAGCCGGTGCGCGGTGCGCTCGATGCCCCGGATCAGGTCGAGCCCGTCCTCGCCGGAGAAGAGGGACATCTGCGGGTCGTGGTCGCGGGCCTCGGGGGCGACGTACTCCCACTCGGTGAGCGGGATGTACGGCGGGTTGGAGATCACCAGGTCGACCTGGCCGTCCAGCTCGGGCAGCGCGGTGAGCGCGTCCCCGTGGTGCAGGACGACCCGGGACCCGTCGACGTTCTTGCGGGTCCACTTGAGGGCGCCCTCGTCGAGCTCCACGGCGTGCACGCGCGAGCGCGGCACCTCCTGGGCCAGCGCGAGCGCGATGGCGCCCGAGCCGGTGCACAGGTCGATGATCAGCGGTTCGACCACGTCCATGGCGCGTACGGCGTCTATGGCCCAGCTGACGACCGACTCGGTCTCCGGCCGGGGCACGAAGACGCCGGGTCCGACCTGGAGCTCCAGGTAGCGGAAGAAGGCCCGCCCGGTGATGTGCTGGAGCGGTTCGCGGGCCTCGCGGCGGGCGATGGCCTCCCAGTAGCGGGCGTCGAAGTCGCTGTCGGGGACCCGGTGCAGCTCTCCCCGCTTGACACCGTGGACGAACGAGGCGAGCTCCTCCGCGTCGAAGCGCGGTGAGGGCACGCCGGCGTCGGCCAGCCGCTGGGTGGCCTGCGCCACCTCGGCGAGCAGCAGATTCATCCGGATCCTCCGGCTTGCAGGGACAGCTGGGCGGTTGCGCGGCCTGGCTTCGCGGCTAGTTCGCGGCGGCGAGCTTGGCGGCCGAGTCGGCGTCGACGAGGGCCTGGATGACGGCGGTGAGGTCACCGTCGAGCACCTGGTCCAAGTTGTACGCCTTGAAGTTGACGCGGTGGTCGGAGATCCGGTTTTCCGGGAAGTTGTACGTCCGGATCTTCTCGGAGCGGTCGACCGTACGGACCTGGCTGCGACGTACGTCCGAGGCCTCGCGCTCGGCGGCCTCCTGGGCGGCGGCCAGCAGCCGGGAGCGCAGGATGCGCATGGCCTGCTCCTTGTTCTGGAGCTGGCTCTTCTCGTTCTGGCAGGAGGCGACCACACCGGTCGGCAGGTGCGTGATGCGCACCGCGGAGTCGGTGGTGTTGACGGACTGGCCGCCGGGTCCCGACGAGCGGTAGACGTCGATGCGCAGGTCGTTCATGTTGATCTCGACCTCGACCTCCTCGGCCTCGGGCGTGACGAGCACGCCGGCGGCGGAGGTGTGGATGCGGCCCTGCGACTCGGTGGAAGGCACGCGCTGCACGCGGTGCACGCCGCCCTCGTACTTCAGGCGGGCCCAGACGCCCTGACCGGGCTCGGTGGCACCGTTGCCGCCCTTGGTCTTGACGGCGACCTGGACGTCCTTGTAGCCGCCCAGCTCGGACTCGGTGGCGTCGATGATCTCGGTCTTCCAGCCGACGCGTTCCGCGTACCTGAGGTACATGCGCAGCAGGTCACCGGCGAACAGGGCGGACTCGTCGCCGCCCGCGCCCGCCTTGACCTCAAGGATGACGTCCTTGTCGTCGTTGGGGTCCCGGGGGACGAGGAGGAGCCGCAGCTTCTCGGTGATCTCCTCGCGCTGCTTCTCCAGGTCCTTGACCTCGGCGGCGAAGTCGGGGTCGTCCGCGATGAACTCGCGGGCGGTCTCGATGTCCTCGCCGATCTGCTTCCAGGCCTTGTAGGTGCCGATGATCGGGGTGAGCTCGGCATAGCGCTTGTTGAGCTTGCGCGCGTTCGCCTGGTCCGAGTGGACAGACGGGTCGGCCAGCTTCTTTTCGAGATCGACGTGCTCGCCGATCAAGTCCTCGACCGCCTCGAACATCTTCGGGCTCCTGGGTTCGCAAAAAGTAGTGGAGATGAGCACCTGCGTCACGACAAAGCGCCGGTACTCGCCGCTCCGTGAAGGAGCGGTCGAGGACCGGCGCGATGGCTCGCTACTTGGCGGCGGAGCCGGCCTTGCCGAAGCGGGCCTCGAAGCGGGCCACGCGGCCACCGGTGTCGAGGATCTTCTGCTTGCCCGTGTAGAACGGGTGGCACTCGGAGCAGACCTCGGCACGGATGGTGCCTTCGGTCAGGGTGCTACGGGTGGTGAACGACGCGCCACAGGTGCAGCTGACCTGGGTCTCGACGTACTCGGGGTGAACATCGCGCTTCAAGGTGACTCCTAGGTTTCGGGAGGGCACCGGGTCGCATCCGCGGATTTGCGGGATACGTGAACCGGGGCCGACGAACCAGTCTGCCAGGGCTGGCCCGCGCTTCAAAATTCGAAGGTAATCGTCTCAACGGGGACGGGCCCCGAGGTATTCCGCGGGGCGGCCGCGGTCAGTCGCCCTTGACGATTTTGCCCACGTCGCCCTTGTCGCCGGCCGAGCCCTCGGTGGCGGACGCCGGTATGGGCTTGTCGGCCCTGAGCGCCTGCCAGAGCTGCTGGGACTGCTTCTCCAGGGGTACGACGCGGTTGAGGTCCCGCGGGTCGTACTGGACGGGCAGCGTGACCATCTTCATGTCCTCGGCGCCGAGGCCCTTGAGGCCGTTGGCGAAGGAGACGAGGCTGTTGACGGAGGCCAGGTCGGAGTCGGTGGTGATGGCCTTGGTGGCGGCGTCCGCGAGGTCGTACAGCTTCTTCGGGTTGGTGAAGACGCCGACGTCCTTCACCTGGCCGATGAGCGCCTTCATGAAGGCCTGCTGGAGCTCGATGCGGCCGAGGTCGCTGCCGTCGCCGACGGACTTGCGGGTGCGGACCAGGCCGAGGGACTGCTCGCCATTGAGCTGGTGGGTGCCGGGCGGGAGGTCCAGGTGGCTCTTGCTGTCCTTGATCGCCTGACTGGTGGTGACCGGGACGCCGCCGAGTTCGTCGATCAGCTTCTTGAAGCCGGTGAAGTCGACCTCGACGTAGTGGTCCATGCGGATGCCGGACATCTGCTCCACGGTCTTGACCGCGCAGGCGGGCCCGCCGACCTCGTACGCCGTGTTGAACATCTGGCGCTGGGCGGCCGGGACGACGGTCTTGCCGTCCTTGTCGGAGACGCACTGCGGGCGGCTGATCATGGTGTCGCGCGGGACGGAGACGATGGAGGCCTTCTGGTGGCCCTCGTACACGTGCAGGATCATCGCGGTGTCCGAGCGGGCGCCGCCCTCGTCCGTGCCGTACTTGGCGTTGTCGCCGTGCCGGGAGTCGGAGCCGAGAACGAGGATGTCCATGGAGCCGTTGTCGACCTCGTCGGGGCGGTCCTTGCCGAGTGCCGCGTTGATGTCGACGCCCTTGAGGTTGCCGTCGAGCTTGAAGTAGACCCAGCCGAGCCCGCCGCCGCCGATCAGCACCGCTCCCGCGGCGACCCAGGCCGCCGTGGTGGCGGCTCTGCGGCCCTTGCTGGGTGACTTGCGGCGTTTGCCGGTGGCCCGTATTCGGCCGCTCCTGCCCGTGTCGCTCATGCTCTCCTCAGTCCCTCGTGGATGCCCGCGTACCCCCTGCCGTGGTGGATCAGGCACGGTTTGTCGTCACTTGTCAGACGTCGAACCACCTCGAAGGGTTGCACAGCGGCCTGTGGCACCCACCTCGGACCGGGACGCCCGGACAGCGTCCCGAAGAGATCTAAGAACCCTCCTTATCCGCCCTCACCTGCGGTTTTACAAACCGGCGGGAAGCCCCCGACCAAGATCACCGACAGTCACGGGTGTGGTGTACATCTCGGGAAGGTCACGGCTCGGGGCGGCCTCGGGGCCGACGGCGGACGACGCGGGGCCCCGCCACCTGGGAGGTGGCGGGGCCCCGCGTCGTATCGCAGCTGGCGTAGCGCAGCTGTCGGGTCCTGCTAGTCGTTGCCGCTGCCGTTCGACGGAGTCGTCTTGGCGATCTGCATCAGGAACTCGGCGTTCGACTTGGTCTGCTTCATCTTGTCGAGGAGCAGCTCGATCGCCTGCTGCGAGTCGAGTGCGTGCAGCACCCGGCGCAGCTTCCAGACGATCGCGAGCTCCTCGGCGTTGAGCAGGATCTCCTCCTTGCGGGTGGAGGACGCGTCGACGTCCACCGCCGGGAAGATGCGCTTGTCCGAGAGCTTGCGGTCGAGCTTGAGCTCCATGTTGCCGGTGCCCTTGAACTCCTCGAAGATCACCTCGTCCATGCGGGAGCCGGTGTCCACCAGCGCGGTGGCGAGGATGGTCAGCGAGCCGCCGTCCTCGATGTTCCGGGCCGCACCGAAGAAGCGCTTCGGCGGGTACAGGGCGGTCGAGTCGACACCACCGGAGAGGATGCGCCCGGAGGCCGGGGCCGCCAGGTTGTACGCACGGCCCAGGCGGGTGATCGAGTCGAGCAGCACGACCACGTCGTGACCCAGCTCGACGAGGCGCTTGGCGCGCTCGATGGCCAGCTCGGCGACGGTGGTGTGGTCCTCGGCGGGACGGTCGAAGGTCGAGGAGATGACCTCGCCCTTCACCGACCGCTGCATGTCGGTGACCTCTTCCGGACGCTCGTCGACCAGGACGACCATCAGGTGGCACTCGGGGCTGTTGACCGTGATCGCGTTGGCGATGGCCTGCATGATCATGGTCTTGCCGGTCTTCGGCGGGGCCACGATCAGACCGCGCTGGCCCTTGCCGATCGGTGCGACGAGGTCGATGATCCGGGTCGTCAGGACGCCCGGGTCGGTCTCCAGGCGCAGCCGGTCCTGCGGGTAGAGCGGCGTCAGCTTCTGGAACTCGGGGCGGCCGCGGCCGCTCTCCGGCGCCATGCCGTTGACGGAGTCCAGGCGGACCAGCGCGTTGAACTTCTCGCGGCGCTCGCCGTCCTTGGGCTGGCGGACCGCACCGGTGGTGTGGTCGCCCTTGCGCAGGCCGTTCTTGCGGACCTGGGCCAGCGAGACGTACACGTCGTTCGGGCCCGGCAGGTAGCCGGACGTACGGATGAACGCGTAGTTGTCGAGGATGTCCAGGATGCCCGCGACGGGGATCAGGACGTCGTCGTCGGAGACCGGCGGGGCGTCGCTGCCGAACTCGTCGCGGCCACGGCGGCCACGGCGGTCGCGGTAGCGGCCACGACGGCCGCGGCGGCCGCCCTCGAAGTCGTCGTCGTCCTGGGGGCCGTTGTCGCGGTCGCGGTTGTCGCGGCCCTGGTTGCCCTGGCTGTTGCCGCCGCCCTGGCCACCCTGGTTGCCCTGGTTGCCGCTCTGGCGCTGCTGACGGCCCTGGTCGTCGCCGCCCTTGCCACCGCGGTCACGGTCGCGGTCACGCTCGCGGCGGCTCTGCCGGTCGCCCCGGCCCTGGCGCTCGCCGCGCTGGCCGCGGTCGCGCCGGCCCTCGGCGTTGTCGACGGCCTGCTCGGCCTTGGCGTCACCCTTGGTGTCGGTCTGCGCCTCGGCCTTGGCCTCGGTCTTGACGTCGCCCTTGGGCTCGGACTTCTGGCGGTCCGTCACTTCGCCTGCGGCGGTGGCCTGTTCGGGGCTTCCGGCCGCGGCGGTGGCGCGACGGCGGCGGCGCTCACCGGCCGGCTGCTCGTCGCTGGCCGGCTGGCCGGGGATGTCGATCTGCTGCTGGGCGACGGCCTTCGCGGCCTTCGCGGGCTTCTCGGCAGCCGGAGCGGCGGCTTCCGGGGCAGCGGCGGCCTCGGTACGCGCCTTGGAGGTCGCGCGGCGCTTCGGCTTGCTCTCGGCGTCGCCCGCCTCGGCGCTCTTGGCCGGGGCGGAGCCGCCGCCGGCCTGCGTCTCCTTGATGACCTCGATCAGCTGGCCCTTGCGCATCCGCGCGGTGCCCTTGATCCCGAGGCCGGACGCGACCTGCTGCAGCTCGGCCAGGACCATGCCGTCCAGGCCGGTGCCGGAGCGGCGGCGCCGTGGGGCACTGCCGGTGGCAGCACCTGCGTCGGACGCATTGTCGACATTCTTGTCGGCAGTCACGCCCATCAGATCGGTGGTGTCGCTCACGAAGGGTCCTTCCCTGGAGCGGACGTCGGCCTGTCTGGCTCGGCGACCGGTTGTGCTGTCCGGCGGTCCCACTTGGAGAACCGTGCCGGGGCGGTGGTCCGCCGGATGTGGCGGAGAGATAAACGTGCGTGGGGTTTCCGACCCGAAGTCCCCAGTTGCCCCCTCTGGGAAGAACGCGGGGTGTCGTGCCGGTTCCGGAGCGTGCTCAAAACTGCTCAGGCAGGCTGACAGGGCAGTTTGGGGAGGCTCCCGGAAGAAGATGGTCCCTGAGGGGACACCATGCACCGCGCCGCGAAGGCGTCGGATGCAGACTTGAGATTAACACTACCGGCTCCAACAAACATTCCCCCTCTCTTCCACCGGCAATCGCTTTCGGTCCTTACTCGGAACCGTCCTGCGGCGCGAGCGGAAGCACGCTCGCCCCTGCGGCGTCGAGGCCGAGCCGGCCCGCGGCCCACCCCTCGCCCGCCATCCGCACGACCTTGTCGGCCGCGGAGTCGTCGGTCAGCGCGAGGACGGTTGGGCCCGCCCCGGAGATGACCGCGGGGATGCCGTCCGCGCGCAGCCGGGCCACGAGCGCGACACTCTCGGGCATCGCGGGAGTGCGGTAGTCCTGGTGCAGCCGGTCCTCGGTGGCGGGCAGCAGCAGCTCGGGGCGCCTGGTCAGGGCCTCGACGAGCAGCGCCGCACGACCGGCGTTCATGCTTGCGTCCACATGGGGGACGGTACGGGGCAGGAGACCCCGGGCGGCCTCGGTGAGCACCGGCTTGGAGGGGACGAAGACCACCGGAACGATGGAATCCGTGGGGTCCAGCCGGACCGCCCGGCCCGCGCCGCCGTCCATCCAGGCGATCGTGAAGCCGCCGAGCAGACAGGCGGCGACGTTGTCGGGGTGGCCCTCGATCTCGGTGGCGAGTTCCAGCAGCGCCACGTCGTCCAGCTTGGCGTCGCCGCCTATGGTCACCGCGCGGGCGGCCATGATGCCGGCGCAGATGGCGGCGGAGGAGGAGCCGAGGCCCCGGCCGTGCGGGATGCGGTTGGCGCAGACGATCTCCAGGCCGCGCGGCTGTCCGCCGAGTACGTCGAAGGCGGTGCGCATGGCGCGGACCAGCAGGTGGCGTTCGTCGCGGGGCAGCGTCTCGGCGCCCTCGCCCGCGATGTCGACGTGCAGCCCGGCGTCGGCGACGCGTACGACCACGTCGTCGTAGAGCCCCAGCGAGAGGCCGAAGGCGTCGAATCCGGGCCCCAGGTTGGCGCTGGTGGCGGGAACTCGCACGCGCACGGCGGCGGCTCGGAAAGCGGGACCGGCCATCGCTCGACGATCTCCTTGTGTAGCAGGGGGGTTGGTGTCGCTGCGGTACTTGCTGCTGCGCTGCTTGCTGCTTCGCTTCGGCACTGTGTGGATCCGGCACTGTGTGGAGCTGCGGCACCCGGGGCCCGACGGCGCAACACCGCGGCATATGCGGCGGGGCGGGTTCGGTACAGCCTATCGAAGGAAGGTTCCGTGAGGACATAGGGCGCACAGGAGGCGCACGATGCGTGTCGCGTGCCTTCCTGTGCCCCTACGTGTGCCGATGTCCCGTTACGGGGGCATGGGCCGCCGGAATCATCCGGCGTCGGCGGACTTCGTTACGCGAGGCCCAGCTTCTCGGCGGCGGTCGCGGCGTCGACCGGGACGGTGACGGGCTGCGGCGCTCCGGCCACCGCCCAGTCGGGGTCCTTGAGGCCGTTGCCGGTGACCGTGCAGACGATCCGCTGGCCCTTGTCGACCTTGCCCTCTTCGGCTGCCTTCAGCAGACCGGCGACCGAGGCGGCCGAGGCGGGCTCCACGAAGACGCCCTCCTGGGAGGCCAACAGCCGGTAGGCGGACAGGATCTGACGGTCGGTCACCTCGTCGATGCGACCGCCGGACTCGTCGCGGGCGGCGAGTGCGAAGTCCCAGGAGGCGGGGTTGCCGATCCGGATCGCGGTGGCGACCGTGGACGGGTCCTTGACGATCTCGCCCCGGACGATCGGCGCGGAGCCGGATGCCTGGTAGCCCCACATGCGCGGGGTGTGCGTGGAGATGGAGTCCCCGGCGTACTCCTTGTAGCCCTTCCAGTACGCGGTGATGTTGCCCGCGTTGCCCACCGGGAGGACGTGGATGTCCGGGGCGTCGCCGAGTGCGTCGACGATCTCGAAGGCGGCGGTCTTCTGGCCCTCGATGCGGACCGGGTTGACCGAATTGACCAGCGCCACCGGGTAGTTGTCCGACAGCGAGCGGGCCAGCGTGAGGCAGTCGTCGAAGTTTCCGTCGACCTGGAGGATCTTGGCGCCGTGGACCAGCGCCTGGCCCATCTTGCCGAGCGCGATCTTGCCCTGCGGTACGAGGACGGCACAGACCATTCCCGCGCGTACCGCGTAGGCGGCGGCGGACGCGGAGGTGTTGCCGGTGGAGGCGCAGATGACGGCCTTGGCGCCCTCCTCCTTGGCCCGCGTGATCGCCATGGTCATGCCTCGGTCCTTGAAGGACCCGGTCGGGTTGGCGCCCTCGACCTTGAGGTACACCTCGCAGCCCGTGCGCTCGGAGAGGACCTGCGCGCGGACGAGAGGCGTGCCGCCCTCACCGAGCGAGACGACCGGCGTCGTCGCCGTGACCGGGAGCCGGTCCCGGTACTCCTCGATGATGCCGCGCCACTGGTGGGTGCCCTGGATGGTCATGGGTCCTTACTCCCCTTCAACACGCATGATGCTGGCGACACCTCTGACGGTGTCCAGCTTGCGCAGCGCCTCGACGGTCCCGGAGAGGGCGGCGTCGGGCGCGCGGTGGGTGACGACGACGAGGGAGGCCTCGCCGTCCTTCCCCGACTGGCGGACGGTGTCGATCGACACGTCGTGTTCGGCGAAGACCGTCGCGACCTGGGCGAGCACGCCCGGCTTGTCGGCCACGTCGAGGCTGATGTGGTACCGCGTGACAACCTCGCCCATCGGGCTGACCGGGAGGCGGGTGTACGCGGATTCGCCGGGGCCCGTGGCGCCGCCGAGCTTGTTGCGGCAGACCGCCACGAGGTCGCCGAGCACGGCGGACGCGGTGGGCGAGCCACCGGCACCCGGGCCGTAGAACATGAGCTGGCCAGCGGCCTCCGCTTCGACGAAGACCGCGTTGTACGCCTCACGGACGGAGGCCAGCGGGTGGGTCAGCGGGATCATCGCGGGGTGCACCCTGGCGGTGACGGACCTGCCGTCGGCGGCGCGCTCGCAGATGGCGAGGAGCTTGACCGTGCAGCCCATCCGCTTTGCGGAAGCGATGTCCGCGGCGGTGACCTCGGTCAGTCCCTCGCGGTGCACGTCGCCGATCTTCACCCGGGTGTGGAAGGCGATCCCGGCGAGGATGGCGGCCTTGGCGGCGGCGTCGAAGCCCTCGACGTCGGCGGTCGGGTCGGCCTCGGCGTACCCGAGGGCGGTGGCCTCGTCGAGCGCCTCGGAGTAGCCGGCTCCGGACGTGTCCATCTTGTCGAGGATGAAGTTCGTGGTGCCGTTGACGATGCCCAGGACGCGGTTGACCTTGTCGCCCGCGAGGGACTCGCGGAGCGGCCGTACGAGCGGGATCGCACCGGCGACGGCGGCCTCGTAGTAGAGGTCGCGGCCGTGCTCCTCGGCGGCGGCGTGCAGGGCCGCACCGTCCTCGGCCAGCAGCGCCTTGTTCGCGGAGACGACGGAGGCGCCGTGCTCGAAGGCGGTGGTGATGAGGGTGCGGGCGGGCTCGATGCCGCCGATGACCTCGATCACGACGTCGATGTCGCCCCGTTTGACCAGAGCGGTCGCGTCGGTGGTGATGAGCGCGGGGTCGATGCCCGCGCGCACCTTGGAGGGCTGGCGGACGGCCACGCCGACGAGCTCGACCGGGGCGCCGATGCGCGCCGTGAGGTCGTCGGCGTGCGTCGTCATGATGCGCGCCACCTCTGAGCCGACCACACCACAGCCCAGCAGCGCCACCTTCAGCGGACGCGTACGCATCATCCGACCTCACTCCTCATACTTCTTACGGTGTTGACCAGTCTCACCCACCGGACGGGAGTTTCTATCCCCCGTCCAGTGGATGAGACGAGGATTCCACTACCCGACATCGAGCCGCAGGAGATCTTCCTCGGTCTCGCGCCGGACGATGACCCGCGCGGCGCCGTCCTTGACGGCGACCACCGGCGGACGGCAGGCGTGGTTGTAGTTGCTGGCCATGGAGCGGCAGTACGCCCCGGTGGCGGGCACGGCCAGCAGGTCACCGGGGGCGGTGTCGGCCGGCAGGAAGGCGTCCCGGACGACGATGTCGCCGCTCTCGCAGTGCTTGCCGACGACTCGTACCAGCATGGGCTCGGCGTCCGAGCGGCGCGAGACGAGGGCCACGCTGTACTCGGCGTCGTAGAGCGCCGTACGGATGTTGTCGGACATGCCGCCGTCGACGCTGACGTACGTCCGCAGGCCTTCGAGGGGCTTGACCGTGCCCACCTCGTACAGCGTGAAGGCGGTCGGGCCGACGATGGCGCGGCCGGGCTCGACGGAGATCCGGGGGGTCTTCAGCTTTGCCGCTTCGCATTCGCGAGTGACGATCTCGGTGAGCGCCTTGGCGATGTCGTGCGGCTCGCGGGGGTCGTCCTCGGAGGTGTACGCGATGCCGAGGCCGCCGCCGAGGTCGATCTCGGGGAGCTCGACGCCGTGCTCGTCGCGCACCTCGGCGAGCAGCTGGACGACCCGCCGTGCGGAGACCTCGAAGCCGGCCATGTCGAAGATCTGCGACCCGATGTGGCTGTGGATGCCGATCAGCTCAAGGCCGTCCAGCTTGAGCGCGCGGCGCACGGCCTCCGCCGCCTGTCCCCCGGCCAGCGCGATGCCGAACTTCTGGTCCTCGTGGGCGGTGGCGATGAACTCGTGCGTGTGTGCCTCGACGCCGACGGTCACGCGGATCTGCACCCGCTGGCGCTTGCCGAGCCCCTGCGCGATGTGCGCGACGCGGGCGATCTCCTGGAAGGAGTCGAGGACGATCCGGCCGACACCGGCCTCGACGGCCCGGCGGACCTCGTCCTCGCTCTTGTTGTTGCCGTGGAAGGCGATGCGCTCGGCGGGCATCCCGGCGTCGAGCGCCGTCGTCAGCTCGCCCCCGGAGCACACGTCCAGATTGAGCCCTTCCTCCTTGAGCCAGCGCACGACCGCACGCGAGAGGAAGGCCTTCCCGGCGTAGAAGACGTCGGCGTCACGGCCGAAGGCGTCGGCCCACGCGCGGCACCTGGCGCGGAAGTCGTCCTCGTCGAGGAAGTAGGCGGGGGTGCCGAACTCCTCGGCCAGCCGCGTGACTTCGATGCCGCCGACGCTGACGACACCCGTCGCGCCGCGGGTGACGGTGCGCGCCCAGACCTTCTCGTCGAGGGCGTTGAGGTCTTCGGCGGGGGCGGTGTAGTGCCCCTCGGGGAAGACGTCGGCGTGACGGGGCCCGGCGGGGTGGGCGGAACGGCTCATGGTCTTCTCTCACTCACATCACAGGTGAACGGGTGCACTGACGCCGAGCTGGGACAGGCCGCCGGCCAGCACCGTCCCGGCGGCTTCGGCGACTGCCAGCCGGGAGCGGTGGGCGGCCGAGGGTTTCTCGTCGCCGAGGGGCAGGACGTGGTGGGTGTCGTGGAAGTCGAAGCGGAGGAAGGCGTCGGCGAGGGTGACGAGGTACCTGGCGATGCGCTCGGGCGCGCCGAGCCGGACGGCGGCGTCGACCTCGACGGGGTAGCCGCCGAGGAGGGCGATCAGCTCGCGGGGGCCCGTATCTGGCGTCTCGTACGCGGCCGAGAAGCCCAGGTCGGCGGCGTTCCGGCGGAGTGCCTGGGTCCGGGAGTACGCGTACTGCACCCGGAAGAGGGGGTTCCGTTCGTGCTGGGCGAGCAGCTCGGCGTCCGGGGCGGGGAGCAGCGCGCCCCAGACGGCGGCGTCGTGCCCGAGGCGGGCGAGTGCGGCGGGCCCGGGTTCGGGGAGGGGCAGGCCCTCGGCTCGTACGACGGTCCGGCGCGCCAGCAGCTCTCGTACGGTCGCCTCCCCCGCGTCCGGGGCGAGGGTGAAGCTCAGGAAGCCGGGTCCGGTGATCTCGACGGCGGCGATGCCCGGGGTGCCGGCCAGGCGGGCGCGCAGCAGCTCGGCGACCTCGCGCGGGGGCTTTCCTGCGGGCCCGGCGAGACGGAGCGCGACGTTGCTGGCGTAGTCCCCGCTGCCACCCGGACGGGTGCGCTCGACGGCGGCCCGCTCGGGCACCGGAGCGGGCAGTACGTCCTCCTCGACGGCGCGGCGCACGGCGCGCAGCACGGTACGGGAGAGCTCTGCGGGGGTCACGTGCCAAGCCTAGGCGAGGAGGGGGGTCCTCCCGCGAACGGGTTTCAGCATCTGGGCGGAGCGCTCAGCGCCCGGGCGGGATCCGGGTCCTGCCGGACACGGTCCTGCCGGGGCTGCCGGTCCTGCCGGGCCGGTCCACGCCGAGGCCGGGCCCGCTGCCGGGCCCTTCGCCATTCCTGCCGTCGGTGGACGGCGGCTCCTCCTGACCCGCAAGCCTGCGCACGAGGCGGACCAGTTCGGCGGGCTCGAAGGGCTTGGAGAGGAAGGCGTCGACCCCGGCGGCGAGGCCGCTCTCGACCTCGTACTGCGTACAGGCACTGACGATGGCGACGGGCAGATGGCTGGTGCGGGCGTCGTCGCGGAGGCGGGCGGCGGTGCTGAGTCCGTCGAGGCGCGGCATCACGACGTCGAGGGTGACGACGTCGGGGCAGACCCGGTGGACGATCTCCAGGCATTCGGCACCGTCGGAGGCGGTCACGACCTCGAAACCCTCCAGTTCGAGGTTGACCCTGATCAGCTGCCGGATGACCTTGTTGTCATCGACGACAAGGACCCGGCCCGATGCGCCCGACACACTTCGAGAGTAGGTCGGACTCCCGTTCCGCGTCCGGGTTTTGCCCACTTCCGCCCCGGGCGGGGGAAGCGCTTGCGGAAGGCTGACGTGCAGGGGGTGCAGATATCTGTTCACGGACACCGTCGGGGAGCTGGTAAGGTTCACCACGTCGCCGACACACCGTGCGACACGCCCCCGTAGCTCAGGGGATAGAGCATCGGCCTCCGGAGCCGGGTGCGCAGGTTCGAATCCTGCCGGGGGCACTTCTCGAAGAAGTGCCGAAGACGAAGAGTCCGATCCAGTTCGCTGGGTCGGGCTCTTCGTCGTTTTCGGGTGCCGTTCAGGAGGTCAGCGGCAGGGGGCGGTGGCCTCGGTAGCCGGGGTGGAGCCAGAGGGGGTCCGGGGTGGGCCTTGTGAGTTGGGTGAGGGCCAGGAGGGTGTCGGCGGCGGTCTTGCAGTGGGGGTGGCGGACGGCGAAGGACTCGATGCGGGGGCGTTGGGTGGGGAGCCAGGCGGCCAGTTCGCGGGCGTCGCCGTCGTCGTAGAAGCTGAAGTCCAGTTCCTCGCGGAGGAGTTCCAGGGACCAGTCGCACACGAGGCGGAGCAGGGCGGCGTCCGCGCCGGGGGCCAGGGCGGCGGACAGGTGGTCGAGCCATGGGGTGAGGGTGCCGGTGGCCCGGGCGATGCCGTCGAGGAGGGCGAGGACCTCGGACGGGTGGGTGTGCGGGGTGGTGGCGGCGAGCGGGAGGAGGGCGCGGAAGGCCCGTTCCACGGCGGCTCGTTCGGGGGATGGCCAGGTGGTGAAGTGGGCGCCGTAGGGGGCCAGGTGGCTTATTTCCTCGGCGGTGGTGAGGGCGGTGGTGGTGGCCGGTCCTGCGGGGGTCCAGCTGCGCAGGGCGCGGGGCATGAGGCGGCGCCAGGTGGTGGCGTACTGGCCGGGGTCCCAGTGGCTGACCGTTTCGCGGAGGAAGTGGCCGAGGAGTTCGTCCGGGACGGCGGCGGGGTCTCCGGTGAGGGTCAGTAGTTCCGAGGGGGCGGTGCACTGGGTGCAGCCGTTGAGGGGGCCGTCCAGGGCGGGCGGATCGGCGAAGACGCGGTCCGCCTCGGCGAGGGCGTGCTGCCAGGCGGTACGGGCTAGGGCGGGGGCGGAGGTGGTGGGGGCGGGGGCTCGGGCGGGCATGGGGCGATTCGACCATGGTGTGGTCATGCCACGGCAGGGGGGCGGTAGGGAGGGGAAGTTCGGGAGCGGGCGGCGTCCCTGCGCCGCGCCGGGGTCCGCAGGGAGTGGGGCGGTAGGTGGCTTGCGGGACTTGCGGGGGCGTGTGCGCGGTGAAGTCCGTGGTGCTGGACTCGCCCTAGGCGGGGGTTCGCTTTCGGGCGGGGGTCTTCTTGGCCGTGGTCTTCTTCGTGGTTGTGGTGGTGGCGGCCGTCGTCGTCTTCTTCTTGGTGGCGGCCGTCTTCTTCTTCGGGGCGGCGGCCGTCTTCTTGGCCTTCGGTGCGGCCTTCTTCTTGTGGGTGGCGAGTTCCGTGACCTTCGCGGGTTTCTCGGCGGATTCGCCCCGGGAGCTCTTGGCGGCCCGGAGGCTGTTCTCCAGGGCTGCCATCAGGTCGATGACCTGGGCGTTGCCGCCGGCCTTGTCCGTCGCCGCGGGTGAGATGGACTCGCCGCCCTCGGACTTGGCGGCGATCAGTTCCTCGACGGCTTCGCGGTAGTCGTCGTGGAGGGTGTTGAGGTCGACCTCGCCGAGGGTGTCCATCAGGGTGTCGGCCAGGTCGAGTTCGGCGTCGCGGACGGTGACGTTTCCCTCAGGGGCGATTCCTTCGGGCTGGCGGATCTCGTCCGGCCAGAGCAGACCGTGCATGGCGATCACGTCGCCGACCACGCGGAGCATGCCGAGGCGTTCGCGGCCCCGGAGGGCGAATTTCGCGATGGCGACCTTGCGGCTGCGGGAGAGGGCTTCGCGCAGGAGGGTGTACGGCTTGGCGGCCGGGACTCCGTTGGCGGAGAGGTAGTACGCCTGGTCCATCTGGAGGGGGTCGATGGACGCGAGGGGCACGAAGGCGACGATCTCGATCGTGCGGGCCGTGGGGAGCGGGAGGGCGGCCAGGTCGTCGTCCGTGATGGGGATGATCGAGCCGTCGGCGTCCTCGTACCCCTTGCCGATCTCCGAGCTCTGGACCTCCTGCTCGTCCAGTTCGCACACCTTGCGGTAGCGGATCCGGCCGCCGTCCGCGGTGTGGATCTGGCGGAAGGAGATGGCGTGGTTCTCGGTCGCGTTGAACAGCTTGATGGGGATGCTGACCAGGCCGAAGGATATGGCGCCGTTCCAGATCGATCTCATGCCTGTGGTCCCTTTCGGTGGGATTCTTATGCTATGTCGCCCATGACGGAGGTGGAGGGTCGGAGGCTGGCCCTCAGCAATCTGGAGAAGGTGCTCTATCCGGCCACCGGGACCACGAAGGGTGAGGTGCTGCATTACGTCGCGACGACGGCGGGTGCCTTTCTGGCCCATGTGCACGACCGGCCGATGTCCTTCCTGCGGTTTCCGGACGGGGTGGAGGGCCAGAAGTTCTTCGCGAAGAATCCGCCGCCGGGGAAGCCCGCCTGGGTGAAGACGGTGGAGGTGCCGCGTTCCGAGGGGGGCACGGCGCGGCAGGTGGTCGTGGGGGATCTGGCGTCGCTGATGTGGGCGGCGAACCTGGTGGTGGAGTTTCACGTTCCGCAGTGGCGGTCGGAGAGTCCGGGGGTGGCGGACCGGCTGGTCTTCGACCTCGACCCCGGGGAGCCGGCCGGTGTGGCCGAGTGCTGTGAGGTGGCGGTATGGCTTCGGGGGCGGTTGGGGGTGGACGGGCTGGGGGCGTGGGTGAAGACCTCCGGGTCCAAGGGGCTGCACGTGCTGGTGCCGATCGAGCCGACGGCGTCGGAGCGGGTGAGTGCGTACGCGAAGGGGATCGCGGTGGAGGCGGAGGGGGAGCTCGGGGGGCTGGTGGTGCATCGGATGGCGCGGGCGCTGCGGGGCGGGAAGGTTTTTGTGGACTTCAGTCAGAACTCGGCGTCCAAGACGACGGCGGCGGCTTACACGATTCGGGCGGGGGTGGTGCCGAGGGTTTCTGTGCCGGTTACTTGGGAGGAGGTGGAGGGGGGTGGGGGTGATTCGTTGGGGTTTTTGATCGGGGATGTGGGTGGGCGGTTGGAGAGGTACGGGGATTTGTTGGGGCCGTTGCTCAATCCGAATCGGGCGGGGGTGTTGCCGAGGGGGTGAGGGGGGCCGCTGCGCGGGGCTTTTCCCCTACCCGCCCCTTCCCGAAACTGGGGCGCTGCCCCAGGCCCCGGCGGTGCGGGTGGTGGGGGTGGGCTGCTGGGTCTGCGCCCCATGCCCCTGGGCCCATACGGGCCGGGTGGGGGTGGGTGGGCTGCCAGCCCGTCGGGTGCATGGGCTGCCGACACGTGCGATTGCCTGGGTGGGTGGCCCGTGCGGTGCGTGGGTGGGTGGGTGGGAAGGTGGCGGGCCCGGCCACGGCCGCTGGTCACAGTGCGGGTTGTTCGTGGCTGGCCGCGCAGTTACCCGCGCCCCTGAAGTACTCGTCGCTGACGGGCGCAGGGAACTGCGCGGCGCTGGGCACGAGTGGTTATTTTGGGGGCGCGGGAAACTGCGCGAGCAACCACCCACCGGCCCGCGCGTAAGCACCCCTGGCCCCGCGGCCAGCGGTTTAGGGAAGGGGCGGGGAGGGGCAAAGCCCGCCGCAGGCGCGACACCGCCTGACCAGCCAGCGCCACG
The DNA here is from genome assembly GCF_055579625.1 of Streptomyces sp. NPDC032721. Lineage (NCBI taxonomy): Bacteria > Bacillati > Actinomycetota > Actinomycetes > Kitasatosporales > Streptomycetaceae > Streptomyces > Streptomyces sp. NPDC032721. The sequence continues at coordinate 152,455 of NZ_JBVIMX010000019.1, forward strand.
CGGCGGCAGCCGCAAATTGAGCGCAGCGGGAAGGGGCGGGGAGGGGCGCCCTCCAGCCCGCCGCAGGCGCGGCGGTGGTGCGGAATTGAGCCCGGTGGCAGCGTTACGTGCGTAGCCAGGTGTGGCGGTCTCGGGCTGAGGCGTAGAGGGATTCGATGTCGGCCGGTTTCAGTACGCCGCCCAGGTGTGACAGGGGTGTGGTCGTCGCGCCCTCTTGCAGGAGGAGTACGTCGTCGGGGGGCGGGCCGCCGTCTATGCGGGAGGCGCCCGCTATCGCCAGGGCCGGGCGGGCGGCTGTGGCCAGGGCCAGGGAGGCGCGTTCGGCGTCGTGGGTGGCGTGGCGCAGGTGGGGGGCCGCGGTGGGGGCGTTCAGGTGGAAGCGGTGGCGGTGGGCGGGGACGGTGTGGACCGTGAGGACGCCGGCGGGGCCGATGAGCAGGTGGTCCAGGTAGGTCCGGCCCGGGAGCGGGATGGAGTGCAGGACCCGCCAGCCCGCGGGTTCGAGGGCATCCAGCTCGTCGCCGATCCGCTGGAGCGCGGCGAGGGTTTCGCGGCGTGGGTCCTGGCGGAAGCGGCGGGCCGGCCGGGCCTCGTCCAGGGCGGCGTACAGGGCCTCGCCCGGGCGGTTGGGGGCCAGGTCGTCGTCCGGGTGGAGGGACAGCCGGACCAGGTCCGCCGAGGTCGGGACCGGTGGCGGGCCGACCGTGAGCGGGCCCGGCCCCGCGACGTACGGGGCCAGGGCCGTCAGGACCTCGTCTCGGCGCCCCTCCGCCAGGAGGCTCACCCGGCCGGTGTCGCGGTCGTACCACGCGAGGGTCCGGCCGGTGGGGAGGCTGACGTAGAGGCGGGGGCCGTTGGGGCCGTGGGTCGGTGTGACTCGTAGTGGTTTCATCTCGCAGCACCCCCTGCCTGCTATGGGAACAGGCGAGGGGCCTGGGGGCAACAAGTGGGCGGATTTGGGCCGGAGTTGGGCGGAAGGGTGGGGAGTTTGTCCTTCGGGGAGGGGGTGGGGGCGGAGTGGCCGTTCCCGGGTGGGAACCTGGTGCCGGGGCCGTGCGTTGCCTCAGTACGGTCTGGGAATCGGGGGCTTTCGGTGATCATCTTTGGGACCAAGGGGTACGCGTACCAGCTGGCGATGCTGATGCTGCTGTGCGGGCAGTGCGGCAATCCGGCGGCGCATTCGCTGCGGAAGTACGTCACGAAGTTCACGCTGTTCTTCATTCCACTCTTTCCCGTCTCGACGAAGTACGTCACGCAGTGCACGTTCTGCGGTGCCGAGCGGCGGGTGGAGCAGGCGGAGGCTGAGCGGCTTCAGGCGCAGAGCGGCCAGGTCGGCCCTGGTGGACAGGGCGGGCCCGGTGGGAATCCGGCGTACGGGCAGGGGGGCTCGGGGATGCCTCAGCAGCAGAATCCGTACCAGTAGGACTTCGCGTCGGGCCGTTTGCGTCGGGTGGCTGTTACCTGGTCGATGAACCTTCGCAATAGCGGACATTTAGGCTGCTTTGCATGAGTACGACGACCAAGCCCAGCAAGCAGAAGCAGCCGCCCCGTACGGCCAGGGTCATGGCCGCGTCCGCGCTCGCCGTCGCGCTCGGCGGCGGGCTCGTCGCCTGCGGTGGCGGCGGTTCCTCCGCGGCCCTGGCGCCCGATGTGAGCGTCACCAATGCCACGACCCAGCCCGTGAAGCAGGGGCAGGGACGGGAGGAGCAGGGGGTGGCGCCGCTCGCGGCGTCCCCGCCCACCGGGCTGACCATTCCTTCGGCGGGGGTCAGGGCGAACGGCATGCTCCGCCTCGGGCTGGACGCGAACCAGGAACTTGAGGTCCCCCCGGTCGCCGACGCCGAGAAGCCCGGCTGGTACACGGGGGCGGTCACACCCGGCGAGAAGGGGGCCGCCATCCTGGTGGCGCACTACGACACCGCCCGGGGTCCCGCCCTGATGCGTCACGTCGACAAGATGAAGGTCGGGGACTCCATCGAGGTGAGCCGGGCGGACGGCAGTACCGCCCGGTTCAGGATCCGCGAGGTTCAACAAGTCGACAAAAAGGAATTCCCTACCCATAAGGTCTATGGAAAGACCAACCGCCCGGAGCTGCGCCTCATCACGTGTGGGGGCCCTATCCGGGACGGCCATCGTTCCGACAACATCATCTTCTTCGCCGACCTCGTGAAGTAGGGCCGGCAGGGAGGGGAGTTCTTGTACCGCCGCCGACCGGAGAGTGGTGGGGGGCGCAGGGGAACGGTCTGCGGACCGGAGCCAGGCGCCCGGTCGAGGCGTGCCCCGAGGACGGCGGCGGCGGCCGGGGCGGACCGGGCTCCGGCGGGTGGCGGAGCGTGGGCCAGGGTCGTGGGAGTCGTCGTGCTGGTGGTGCTGCTGTCCTGGGCGGTCGCGGGGTGCGGCGGGGCCGGCGAGCTGAAGAGCGCGGGGGTCGCCCCCACGGCGGCCGGTCCGGTGCGGTTGTGGCCCACGCTGCCGCCCGCCAAGGTTCCGGGTTCGGACCTGGGGATGGCCGAGACGGAGACGGCCAAGGGCATCAAGCTGCCGGACGGCGATGTGCGCAAGGTCGATCCCGTCGCGGTGGTGAAGGCCGAGGCGGCCGCGCACCCGGACACGTACACCGGACCGGCCGGGCTCTACGCCGAGACCGTCGCCAAGCTGGGCACCTGTGCCCAGAAGCCCGCACAGTGCCCGGTGCTGCCGCCGTACTACCGCGATCTGACCGGGGACGGCCGCGACGAGCTGATCATCGGCATCACTATGCCGGAGGGGCAGCTGGCGATCCGCGCGTATCTCGCCGAGAAGGGCGGGCTGACGCGGATCATGGGCACGTCGGACGCGGTGATCAGTGTGGCGTTCGCGGGCAAGGACCTGGTGCTGACGGTGCCGTCGGGGATCTCCGACTACGAGTACCGGACCGCGTGGACCTGGGACGCCCGGCAGCACGCGATGCTCGCGACCCAGGACCAGATCGTGCACACCGGCCGGGGGCCGGGCGCCCCTCGCCCGGGAGTGGGCCCCGGACCGAGGCCGGACGGCGGGAGCGGCACGGGCCCGGGAACCGGCACCGGTACAGGACCCGGAACAGGCACCGGTACGGGCCCGGGCGCGGGCCCCGATACTGACCCCGGCACAGACCCCGGCAAGGGGCAGGGCTCCGCCCGGCGCATGGGCCGGGGAGGCTCCCCGGACACCGGACCTCAGGCCGGACGGGGCAACGGCAACCGCCCCGACTCCGACCGGAACGCCAAGCGGCACGGCGGCGCGGGCCGGAACCCCGAACCGGGCTCGGGCCGGGGCCGAGGCCCCTCCACCACCGGGCCGAAGCCGGGGAAGGGCCATGACGCCGGACGGGGCGGACGGGGACGGCAGGGTGGTGAGGGCGGCCAGGGTGGTCAGGGCGAACGTCGGGGTGGCTCGGGGCGCGGGCTCGGCGCGGGGCACGGGGACGGTGCGGGGCGCAGGGACGGTTCCGAGCGAGGGCTCGGCCCCGGACGTGGGCTGGGTGCCGGGCGCGGGCACAGCTCCGAGCAGGGAGTTGGCGGGTACGGGCTCGGCGGTTGGCGCGGCCTGGGCCCCGGGCGAGGATTCAGCCACTCCGTGCCCGGCGCCGCGCAGGGGCTCGGTACGGACGAGCTCGGTCGCGGGCAGGGCCGCGGCCCTGCCCTAAGGCCCCACCACTTCGAGCAGGGCGCGGGCTCGGGCACCGGGCAGAGTGGCCTGAGCGCGGACGGACTCGACAGCGGAGAAAGGCGCGGGCTCCCCCAAAGACCCCACCACTTCGACCAGGGCTCGGGCTCGGGCACCGGGCAGAGTGGCCTGAGCGCGGACGGACTCGACAGCGGAGAAAGGCGCGGGCTCCCCCAAAGACCCCACCACTTCGACCAGGGCTCGGGCTCGGGCGCCGGGCAGGGTGACCTGAGTGCGGACGGACTCGACAGCGGAGAGGGGCGCGGGCTCGGCATCGGCCCGTACCAGAGGGACCGGCGTGCCGCCGGGGCCCCCGGGCATCGCGAGGGTGGCCCGGTGGAGGGCTCCGGGTTCGTTCGTGGTGGGAGCGGGTGGGGGGCGTGAGGCGCGGGTGGTTGCGGTTTCCCGCTTGGACCGCGTCCCTGACCTGGAAGGCCTTGGCCTTTCTCACCGTGATGTGCTGCGCGCTGGCCTTCTTCCTCGGCGCCCTCGTGCATGTCTCCGTGACCCATCAGACCGTCGAGCAGGCCCGCGAGAAGGCGCTCGACAAGCTGGACCGGGCCACTGTGGCGTACGAGGCCGGTGAGGCATTGCCGCCCGATGCGGGGCTGGATCTTCCCGGGTTGCCCGATTCGCTGCGCGGCCTCGTCCTCAAGGGTCAGCGCGGCACCCTCGTGGAGAACGACCTCAACGGTCAGCCCCGTATGTGGGCCGCGCGGCCGGCCGACGGGCGGGCGCTCACCGTCGCGCTCGACTACCGGCAGAGCGTCAGGACCATCACCGGGCTGGACCGGGCAATCATCGGATCGTCCGTCCTGGCCATCGGCGCGACCCTGCTCGTCGGGGCCTTCGCCGTCACCCGGGTCACCCGTCGGCTGCACCAGACCGCGCAGGTCGCACGCCGTATCGAGGCGGGCGATCTCGACGCCCGGGTGAACGATCCCCGCAACCAGGACCTCGGCCGGCACCAGGACGAAGTGGCCACCGTCTCCGGCGCCCTCGACACCATGGCCGGGACCCTGCAGAGCAAGCTGCTCAGCGAGCAGCGGTTCACCGCCGACGTCGCCCACGAGCTGCGCACTCCGCTGACCGGGCTGACCGCGGCCGCCGAGCTGCTGCCCGTCGGGCGGCCCTCGGAGATGGTGCAGGACCGGGTGGCCGCCATGCGGCGGCTGACCGAGGACCTGCTGGAGATCTCCCGGCTGGACTCCGGCACCGAGCAGGTCGAGCTCGATGTCCACCAGCTCGGACCGCTGGCCGAGCGGGCGGTACGGGGTGTGGACGCCGGGCGGGCCGGGAGCGGCGCGAGCGCTGGGGGCCACGGGGGCAGTGGGAGTAATGGGGGCCACGGGGGCAGCGGACAAGAAGTGGGCGAGGGTACGGAGGTACGGGTGCTGCGGAGCGTCGGTGTCGAGACCGACCGGCGGCGGCTGGAGCGCGTGCTCGGCAATCTCGTCGCCAATGCGCACAAGCACGGCCGGGCCCCCGTCGTGGTCACGGTCGAAGGGCCGGTGATCACCGTGCGTGATCATGGCGAGGGCTATCCGGCGTATCTGGTGGAGCACGGCCCGCAGCGTTTCCGTACCGAGGCCGGCGGCAGCAAGGGCGGGCACGGGCTCGGGCTGACCATCGCCGCGGGCCAGGCGGAGGTGATCGGGGCGCGGTTGACGTTCCGGAACGCCCCCGAGGGCGGCGCCGTGGCCACGCTCGTACTGCCCGAGGACGACAGCGCGGAAGAGCGTGCCAGCAATACCGGGCATAGCAACACAAAGTGACACTTTGCGATCAATAAGTAGCGATTTTAGGGTGGGTCACGCGAGTTGAGGGCTGCGTCCCGCAACGGGGCGCCACCCCCTCCTCCCTAGGAGGCAGCATGCTCACGCTCAAGAAGACCGCCCTGTGCATCGCGACAGGAGCGCTGGCCGCGACCCTGGCCGCCACCCCCGCCCTCGCGGAAAGCGGAGCCGACACGACAACCGGGGCCGGAACAGGAACCGGAACCGGAACCGGAAGCACCGAGGCTCAGCACCCCCAGCACACCGAGGGCCGCGTCACCGCCCGCTCCGGACTCCGGCTCCGCGACAAGCCCACCCGTAGCAGCCGCATCATCCGCACCGAGCCGTACGGCGCCACCGTCCACATCTTCTGCAAGACCATCGGCGACCACGTCGACGGCAACGACCACTGGTACCTGCTCACCGACGGCACCTGGGCCTGGGGTGCCGCCCAGTACATCGTCCCGTTGGGCCGATCCCCGCGCTGGTGCTGACCCACCCTCACCGACAGCCGGTGCAGGGGCGGGGGCGTCCGGGATGACGCCCCCGGCCCCTCGGTGACATTTACGGACATTCGCCTCAAAGGCTTGCTACTTTTCCGGGCATGAAGGACGCGCCCCCACCTGAACTCCGCATCCCCAAGCGACGCGGCGTAGAGCTCTCGCTCCTCGTCGGCGCCGTCCTCATCGCCGTGCTCGGGTACATCGCCACCGGTCTCGGCAAGACCGGCACCGCGCCGCCCGACGCGCTGCGCTACGGCGCGGGCCTCGGCGTCCTCGCGATCCTCGCGCATCTCGCGGTCCGCTTCCGCGCCCCGTACGCCGATCCCCTGCTGCTCCCCATCGCTGTACTCCTCAACGGCATCGGGCTCGTCCTCATCTACCGGCTGGACCTCGAAACCCCCAAGGACCAGGCCGCGTTCACCCAGCTGACCTGGTCGACCCTGGGCGTCGGGCTGTTCATCGCGGTCGTCGTGCTGCTGCGCGACCACCGGGTCCTCCAGCGGTACGCGTACCTGTCCTGCGCCGCCGCCCTCGTCCTGATGGCCGTCCCGATCTTCTTCCCTGCCGTCAACGGGGCGAAGATCTGGATCCGGGTCGGCGGACTCTCCTTCCAGCCGGGCGAGTTCGCGAAGATCCTGCTCGCGGTGTTCTTCGCCGCCTACCTCGCCGCCAACCGCAACGCCCTCGCCTACACCGGCCGCACCTTCCTCTTCAAGCGCCTGCAACTGCCCACCGGCCGTGTCCTCGGCCCGATCGTCGCGATCTGGCTGCTGAGCGTGGGCGTGCTGGTCCTGGAACGGGACCTCGGCACCTCGCTCCTCTTCTTCGGACTCTTCGTGATCATGCTGTACGTGGCGACCGGGCGGACGGGGTGGATCGCGGTGGGTCTGCTGCTCGCGGCGGTCGGCGCGTACGTCGTCGGCTCGGTGGAACCGCACGTGCACAGCCGCGTCACGGACTGGCTGCACCCCTTCGCCTCCATCGAGGCGGGCAACGGTCCTGGCCAACTCGCCCAGTCCCTCTTCGCGTTCGCCGCCGGTGGCATCCTCGGCACCGGCCTCGGCCTCGGCCACTCCATCCTCATCGGCTTCGCCGCCAAGTCGGACTTCATCCTCGCGACGGCCGGCGAGGAACTCGGGCTCGCCGGTCTCACCGCGCTCTTCATGCTGTACGCGCTGCTGGTCGCGCGGGGCTACCGGGCGGGCCTCTCCCTGCGCGACCCGTTCGGCCGGCTGCTCGCGATCGGACTGGCGTCGATCGTGGCGCTCCAGGTGTTCGTGATCGCGGGCGGAGTAATGGGACTGATTCCACTGACGGGCATGGCGATGCCGTTCCTGGCACAGGGCGGGTCGTCCGTGGTGACGAACTGGATCATCGTGGCGCTACTGATCCGAGTGAGCGACTCGGCGCGCAGCCCCCGACCGATGGCGGCGGAGACGGGACAGATCGGTGTGGTGGAGCCGGAGAAGAAGGAACCGGCGATCCGTGGCGGGGTGGTGGGGGCGGCGCGGGGCGGTGCCGCGCGGAATGCTGCGGCCCAGGAGAGCGCGGCTCAGGAGAGTGCGGCCCGGGGCGCTGCGGCTCAGGGCGATGGCTCTCGGGACGCTGCCGCTCCGGACGGTGCCGCTCGGGACCGTGCCCCCCGGGACAGTGTGGCTCGGGATGTTGACGCTGCCCACCCCGCTTCCGATCCCGATCCCGCCCCAGATCCCGACGACGTAGCGGAGAAGCCGGAGGCCAAGAAGCTGTGATTCGTTATATTCGGCGGGCTGCCGCCTGCTGTCTGGTGCTGCTCGTTGCGCTGCTGCTCAATGCCGCCCGTGTGCAGGTCTTCCAGGCGGACGCGCTGGACAACAACCCGGCCAACCGCCGCAAGAACATCGTCCGTTACGACCAGCCCCGCGGGAACATCCTCGTCGAGGGGCGGTCGGTGACCGGGTCGAAGGACACCGGTGAGCAGCTCCGTTACGAACGCACCTATTCCCAGGGGGCGTTGTACGCGCCGGTCACCGGTTACGCATCGCAGACGTACGGCACCGCCTTCATCGAGGCGGCCGAGGACGACGTGCTCTCCGGGACCGATCCGATGCTCGCCCCGCTCCCCCTCTGGAACGAGATCACCCGCGCCCAGCAGCCCGGCGGCCAGGTCGCGACCACCCTGAACGCGGCTGCCCAGCGGGCGGCGTACGACGGTCTGGGCGGGCGGCGCGGTGCCGTCGCGGCGATCGAGCCCTCGACCGGGCGGATCCTCGCGCTGGTCAGCAGCCCTTCGTACGATCCCGGGCTGTTGTCGGGTACGGGCGATTCGGTGACGGACGCCTGGTCCCGGCTGAACGCGTCGAGCAGTCAGCCGATGCTGAACCGGGCGATCCGGCAGACGTACCCGCCGGGCTCCACCTTCAAGATCGTGACGGCTGCGGCGGCGCTGGACGCGGGCGTGGTGACGGACGTCGACGCACCGACGGACACCCCCGACCCGTACCTGCTGCCCGGCACCCGCACCTCCCTCCCCAACGAGGCCAGGGGCTGCGAGGACGCGTCGCTCGCCGACGCGATCCGGGTGTCCTGCAACACCGTGATGGCCAAGCTCGGGGTGGAGGTCGGGCTGGACGCGATGGTCGACGCGGTCGGGCGGTTCGGGTTCAACGACCCGGGGATCCGGATTCCGTCCGGTGTCGCCATGAGCAACTTCGACAAGAAGATGAGCAACGACCAGCTGGCCCTGTCCTCGATCGGGCAGTTCGACACCCGGGCCACGCCGTTGCAGATGGCGATGGTGTCGGCGGCGGTCGCCAACGGCGGTGACCTCAACAGGCCCTATCTCGTGGAGAGTACGGCGACGAAGAGCGGCTCCGTCGTCTCGCAGACCGCCTCCCGGAGCTATCAGCAGGCGATGAACCCCGCCACCGCCATGCAGCTCCAGCAGATGATGATCGACGTCGTCGAGAACGGCACCGGGACGAACGCGGCGATCCCCGGGGTGACGGTGGGCGGCAAGACGGGCACGGCCCAGCACGGTGTCGACAACTCGGCGGTGCCGTACGCGTGGTTCATCTCCTGGGCGCGGGGGGCGGACGGCGGGGACAAGAGCGGCAAGGGGGTGGCGGTCGCGGTGGTGGTGGAGGACGCGGCGGCGCGGCGGGCGGACATCACCGGGGGCGGGCTGGCGGCGCCGATTGCGCGGGCCGTGATGGAGGCGGTGGTGGGGTGAGGCCCGGCCCCCTCTCCAGGGAGAATGGCCGGCATGCAGAGCGTCGAAGATTCGCTGGACAGGATTGCCGCTCTCGACCCCGCCCTCCACGCCTTCCTCGAAGTCTGGGCGGACGAGGCCCGGGCCGCGAGGCCTGATCCTCAACTCCCGCTCGCCGGGCTCCCGTTCGCCGTCAAGGGGCTCGGCGGGCGGCGGAGTCACGCGGCGCGGCGGCTGAGTGCCGCGGGGGCCGTTCCCGTCGGGGCCACCTCCGTGCCGGGGCCCGGGACGTATTGGCAGACCTGGGGCATGGGGGCCGGTGGGCGCACCCTGAACCCGTACCGGGCGGACCGTACGCCCGGGGGGTCGTCGGCCGGTTCCGCGGTGGCGGTCGCGGCCGGGATGGTGCCGTTGGCGACCGGCAGCGACGGGGCGGGGTCCGTGCGGATACCGGCCGCGTGGTGCGGGGTGCTCGGGCTCAGGACCACGCGCGGGCTGCTGCCCTCGCCGGACCGGACGGGGCTGGCCACGGCGGGGGTGCTGGCCCGGTCGGCGGCGGAGGTCGACACGTATCTGAGGTGCGTGGCGGACGGGTACGAGGATCACGCGGGCGTGTTTCCCGCGACCGGCGTCTGGTCGGACGACCTCGGGTTCGCCGGGGCCGACCTCGACCCGGAAGTGGTCGCGATCGCCCGGCGGGCCGCCGCCCGCCTCGTACGGCTGGAGGAGGAGCCGGGGTTCGCGCTGCGTGACCCCAAGGACGTGTGGTTCGCCGTGCGCGGGGAGTCGGAGACCGCCGCCACGCGTGCGCTCCGGCGGGAGAACGACTCCCTGCTGGAGCAGCTGTTCTCGCGCACCCGGCTGCTGCTGACGCCGACCACCCCCTTTCCCCCGCACGGGCACCAAGGGCCCGACGGCCGCTATTCGACCGCGCTGACCTGGGCGTTCAACGTCAGCGGGCATCCCGCCCTCAGCATTCCGGCGGGCTTCACCCGGGACGGCTGCCCCGTGGGGCTCCAGGTGGTCTCGGACTTCGGGACGGAGTCGCTGCTCGCCCGGGCCGCCGCTACGTTCGCCGCATGAGTCTCCGCGACCGACGGCACCGCGAGCTGCTCAAGCGCGGGTACGAGTGGTTCGAGCGGGTGGAGGTGGCGATGGCGGCCCTGCGGTGGGTACCGGCGGGGCACCGGCCGCCCCGCTCACGCCTCGCCGGCCGCCCCGTCCGCGATCGCGTCGCGCACCTCCTCGACCCGTTCGCGCTCCTCCGCCGCGAACCGTTCCCTGTCCAGTTGCTCCGCGATCTCCTCGTCCTGGCTCATCAGCAGGTCCAGGTTGGAGTTGCCCATCTCGAAGACGCCCATGTCTACGTACGCCTGCTGGAGGCGCTCGCCCCACAGTCCGATGTCCTTGACGCACGGCACGATCCGGCTGAACAGCAGCTTCCGGAAGAGCGCGAGGAACTCGGACTGCTCGCTCAGCTCCTCCGCCTCCCGCTTCGGGATGCCGAAGTTCTCCAGGACCTCGATGCCGCGCAGCCGGTCGCGCATCAGGTAGCAGCCCTCGATGACGAAGTCCTCGCGCTCCTTGCGCTCCACGTCGGTGAGTTGCTTGTAGTAGTCGCGCAGAGCCATCCGTCCGAAGGCGACGTGGCGGGCCTCGTCCTGCATGACGTACGCCAGGATCTGCTTGGGCAGCGGCTTGGTGGTGGTGTCGCGGATCATGCCGAAGGCGGCGAGGGCGAGGCCCTCGATGAGGACCTGCATGCCGAGGTAGGGCATGTCCCAGCGGGAGTCGCGGAGGGTGTCGCCGAGCAGGCCCTGGAGGCTGTCGTTGACGGGGTAGAGCATGCCGATCTTGTCGTGGAGGAAGCGGGAGTAGATCTCGGCGTGCCGGGCCTCGTCCATGGTCTGGGTGGCCGAGTAGAACTTGGCGTCGAGGTCGGGGACGGATTCGACGATGCGCGCCGCGCACACCATCGCGCCCTGCTCACCGTGCAGGAACTGGCTGAACTGCCAGGACGTGTAGTGGCGGCGCAGTTCGCCCTTGTCCTTGTCGGTCATCCTGTCCCAGTGCCGGGTCCCGTAGAGGTTGAGGGCCTCGTCGGGGGTGCCGAGCGGGTCGTACGGGTCGACCTCGGCCGACCAGTCGATCCGGGTCGCGCCGTCCCACTGCTTGTCCTTGCCCTTCTGGTAGAGCGCGAGGAGGCGCTCGCGGCCCTCGTCGTACTCCCAGCTGAAGCGAGCGGCGCCCGTGGCCGGCACCTGCCAGATCGGTTCTTCCGGGCTTTTCGTGTAGAGCTCGTGCGTCGACATCCGCGACCCCTCTGCCTCTTCAACAGCCGTGCCGTGTCCCGATAGTTGGCAGGCTCACACGTGGGTAGACGAACGGTCAACAAGTGCCGCGCAAGGGATTGACGCCCTTGCTGACAAGGAGTCTCATAAGGAGTGACCCCCGGTAACCCCATTGATGAGGTGCTCCGAAGATGACGACCGCGCCGACCAGGACGACCGAGCCCAGCGAGACCGACTTCACCACGCTGCGCGACGCACTCGGCATGCTCAAGGACCGCGAGCAGGTGGCCGAGCGGCTGCTGGAGTCGTCCGCCAAGCACTCCTTCGACCCCGACAAGGAACTCGACTGGGACGCTCCGGCCGACGAGGGCAAGTGGTACTGGCCGCCGGAGCTGGTCTCGCTGTACGACACCCCGATGTGGAAGAAGATGTCCGAGGACCAGCGGATGGAACTGGCCCGGCACGAGGCGGCGGCCATCGCCTCGCTGGGCATCTGGTTCGAGATCATCCTGATGCAGCTGCTGGTGCGCCACATCTACGACAAGTCGGTGACCAGCAACCACGTGCGGTACGCGCTCACCGAGATCGCGGACGAGTGCCGGCACTCGATGATGTTCGCCAGGATGATCCAGAAGGGCGGGGCGCCCAACTACCCGGTGCCGCGCGTCTACCACAACCTGGCCCGCGTCCTGAAGACCGTCTCGACCACCCCCGGCTCCTTCGCCGCCACCCTCCTCGGCGAGGAGATCCTCGACTGGATGCAGCGGCTGACCTTCCCGGACGAGCGCGTCCAGACGCTGGTGCGCGGCGTCACACGCATCCACGTCATCGAGGAGGCACGGCACGTGCGCTACGCCCGGGAGGAGCTGCGCCGCCAGATGGTCACCGCGCCGCGCTGGGAGCAGGAGTTCACCCGGCTGAGCTGCGGCGAGGCGGCCCGGGTCTTCTCCACCTGCTTCATCAACCCCAAGGCGTACGAGAACGTGGGCCTGGACCGCCGCGAGGCGGTCGCCCAGGTGAAGGCGAGCGGCCACCGCACGGAGGTCATGCAGAGCGGCGCGAAGCGGCTGACCGACTTCCTCGACGACATCGGCGTACTGCGGGGCCCCGGACGCCGCCTGTGGATCAGCTCCGGCCTGCTGGCCCGTTAGAAGCGGCGGGCGAACGCCCGCCCGGCAGCGTCACCGCCCGATTACGCTGCACCGCATGACCACCGCCGCCTCCTCCCCCGCCTACCGCCGTCTCAGCGTCGAACAGCGCCGCCGCCAGCTCATCGACGCGGCGCTCACCCTCTTCGCGCACCGCGCCCCCGAGGACGTGTCCGTCGACGACGTGGCGGAGGCGGCGGGCGTCTCGCGGCCGCTGGTCTACCGCTACTTCCCCGGCGGGAAGGTCCAGTTGTACGAGGACGCCCTGCGCTCCGCCGCCGACGAGCTCACCCTGTGCTTCGCCGAGCCGCAGACCGGCCCCCTCACCCAGCGCCTGGCCAGCGCGCTCGACCGCTACCTCGCCTTCGTCGACACCCACGACACCGGCTTCAGCGCCCTGCTCCAGGGCGGCAGCGTCGTCGAGACCTCCCGTACGACGGCCACCGTCGACGGGGTCAGACGGGCCGCCGCCGAGCAGATCCTGCTCCACCTCGACCTGCCGGAGACCGCCGGGCCCCGGCTGCGCATGATGGTCCGCACCTGGATATCCGCCGTCGAGGCCGCCTCCCTCATCTGGCTCGACGAGGGCAAACAGCCCCCGCTGCCCGAGCTCCGCGGCTGGCTGGTCGACCACTTCGTCGCCCTCCTCACCGCCACCGCCGCCACCGATCCGCAGACGGCGGCCGTCACCCGCGCGGCACTGGAGCTGGAGACGGCGGACGGTGCGGCCGGGCAGCTGGTCCGCCGCGTGCTGCCGGTCCTCACCGAAGCCGCCCACCTGCTGTGACACTGGACGGGTGAGAAGCGAAAAGACCCCCTTCGTCGGCGGCCCGCTGGACGGGCACGTGCTGTCCGTACTGACCGGGCCGACCGGGAACCCGCCGAAGTGGTACGAGGTTCCGGTGCCGGACCCGGCGGGCGGCGCCCCCGCCGTCCACGCCTACGAGCGCACCCCCGTCGGCTACACCAAACGGCTCGGCCTCCAGCGCGGCTGGAAGTACGTGTACGTCCCCGAGGGGCGTGAGCCCTGGAGCCCCAAGTGGCCGTGGAGCAAGTCCACCCGCCACGCCGGGGGCGGACCTTCTTCGACCGGTACGGGTGACTGAGCTGCGCCGTACCGACCACCCGAGGGGTGGCAGCACCTCCGCGAGCCCAGCATCGGGCTGAGCCGGGCCTCCTGCCCGGCGCGGTAGCGGAGGTGATGGCATGTCAGGGAAACTCGCGACCGCCGTGGTACTGGCCGCGGCGGCGACCGTACTGACGGCGACCGGGAGCGCGACGGCCGCCCCCGCCGACCCGGTCGTCCCCGTGGCCCCCGCCGACCCGGCCACCCCCGTCGCCTCGGCCGTCCCCCTCGACCCGGCCGCCCCCGACCCGGCGGGCTCCGACCCGGCGGGCTCCGACCCGGCGGGCTCCGATGTCCACCAGCTCCTCACCGATCTCCAGCGGCTCTACCAGGAGACCGAGGAGGCCACCGAGGCCTTCAACGGCACCGAGGAGAAGCTGAAGGCGCAGCGCGCCGAAGTGCAGCGCATGACAAGGGAGTTGGGGAAGGTCCGGGTAGCGCTCGCGGACGGCAGGCGGGCGGCCGGGCAGTTGGCCAGGGAGCAGTACAAGGGGCGCGGCGACCACGCGTACTCCTCCTTCGTGCGCCTGCTGACCTCCAGCGATCCCGAGCACGCCCTGATGCAGAACCACACCCTGCGCCGGGCGGCGGCGGCCCGTGCGGTGAAGGTGGCGCGGCTGGCGAGCAACGAGAAGCGGGCCGACGCACTGGCCACCAAGGCGCGCGGGGCGCTCGACGTGCAGCAGGCGCTGGCCGCGAAGCAGAAGAAGGCCCGTGACGCGGTCCAGGCGCGGCTGAAGCGGGTGGAGGCGCTGCTGGCCTCCCTGACGGCCTCCGAACTCGCCGAGCTGGCGGCCCTGGAGGACCGCAACGCCGACAGCGCTCAGCGCGAGCTGCTCGGCTCGGGTGCGCTGGGCGCGTTCGGTCCCGGTGGTGCGCGGGCCTCGCGTGCACCCTCGCGGGAGGGCGACCGTGCGCTGACGTACGCGACGCGGCAGCTCGGGAAGCCGTACGTCTGGGGGGCCGAGGGGCCCGGCTCCTTCGACTGCTCCGGGCTCACCCAGCAGGCGTGGGCTGCGGCCGGCCGCACCATCCCCCGCACCAGCCAGGAGCAGTGGCGCGAGCTGCCGCGCGTGCCGTTGTCCTCGCTGCGGCCCGGGGACCTGGTGGTCTACTTCCCGAAGGCCACCCATGTGGCGATCTACCTGGGCAACGGGCAGGTGATCCAGGCGCCCCGGCCCGGCGCGCACGTCAAGGTGTCGCCCCTAGCGGCCAATCCCGTCCTGGGCGCGGTCCGGCCCGACCCGAGGCTGGCGCCGCTGCGGGGGTACGTACCGCCGGACCTGCCCGTGCCGTCGCCGGGGTCCGACGCGGGCTCCGACGCGGGGTACGGCTCGGAGGCGGCGCCCGAGTGAGGGGGCGGCCTCAGCGGTCTCAGCCGTTGGCGGGCGGTCCGCCGACGCCGTGCAGCAGGGTGTCGACGACCCGGGTCGCGAGGGCGTCGACGTCGGCGTCGGTGTCCGGTGCCTCGGTGGCCGCCTCGTGAATGAGGGCGTAGTAGACGCGGCGGGCCCACCGGGGGTCGGCGTCGGGTCCGAACAGGCCCGCGTCCCGGGCGCGCGCGAACAGCCGCTCGCACCTTTCCAGTACGTCGGCGTGGACGCGCGCGACCTCGGGCGCGTCGGTGGGCAGAGCGCCCATGGCGAAGCCCCAGCCGATCTTCACCCGGAGCACGTTCGCGGTGACCTGGTAGAGCGCGACGGCGGGCGGGGAGGTCTCGGGGCGGGCCGCCTCGACGGCCTCGTGGAACTTCCCGGTGGCCCAGGCGGCGAGTGCCGCGATCAGGGCGTCCCGTGAGGCGAACCGGCGGTGCACGGTCGTCCTGGCCACCCCGGCGGCCTCGGCGATCTGCTCCATGGTCGCCGCGGGGTTCGCGGACAGGACCCGCTCGGCGGCTTCGAGGATCGCGCGCACGGTCCGCTCGGCATCGGCACGGAGCGGTTTCGGGGAGGTGGGCAGCGACATGGCGGGGGTTCCTTCTGCACGGTGACGCACGACCCGGCAAGTGTACGCGCGTGTGGCAGCTTCCCTATTACTTGCAACATTGGTGATGCATGTTCTAGGTTCAGTGCATCACAAGCGTTGCACTTACCGATGAGGGAGCAGCACCATGGACCTGCGTCTGAAGGGCAAGACCGCTCTGGTGACCGGAGCCAGCCGGGGCATCGGGCTGGCGGTCGTCCGCACGCTGACCGCCGAGGGGGTGCGCGTCGTCGCGGCCGCCCGCAAGCCCGCCGGGGAAGTGACGGAGACCGGCGCCATACCCGTGGCGGTGGACCTGTCGGAGCCCGCCGGGGCCGGACGTCTCGTGGCAGGGGCGGTGGCCGAACTGGGCGGCCTCGACATCCTGGTCAACAACGTCGGCGGCGGCGACGGGCAGCTGAAGGGCGGTTTCCTCGACCAGAGCGACGACCAGTGGGCCGAGGTGATGGACCTGAACCTGCACGCCACCGTGCGGGTGACCCGCGCCGCGCTGCCCGCCCTGCTGGAGAGCCGTGGCGCGATCGTCAACCTGTCCTCGATCAGCGCCCGGGTCCCGCTCGGCAGCCCGGTCGCCTACGCGACGGCCAAGGCCGCCACGACCGCGTTCGGCAAGGCGCTCTCGGAGGAATTCGGCCCGAGGGGGGTGCGGGTGAACACCGTCTCGCCCGGGCCGGTCCGTACCGACATGTGGGAGAGCCCGACCGGTTACGGCGCCGGGGTCGCGGAGACCATGGGCGTTTCGCACGCCGACCTGCTGGCCGGGCTGCCCGCCACCGTCGGCATGGTCATCGACCGGCTGATCGAGCCTGCGGAGGTGGCCGCGCTGGTCGCCTACCTCGCCTCGCCGGTCGCCGCCGCGACGACCGGCGCCGACCACCTCATCGACGGCGGGGCGGTCAAGACCGCCTAGGCGCCCGCGCCCGCCTCCGTGAGGTACGCGTTGGTCTTCTCCGGCTCGAAGAAGAAGTGGTCGAAGTCGGCCGGGTCGTTGAAGCCGTTCGCGAACCGGTCGGCGACGGCCGGGAGCTGTCCGGCCGCGCCGATCAGGTTGAGGACGTGCTCCGGGGGGACGCCGAGCATGGCGTTGGTCCACTTGGTGACGTGCTGGGCGGTGTCCCAGTAGCGGTCGAAGGTGGACTGCATCCACGCCTCGTCGAAGGCGGCGTCGCCGTGCGAGACGATCGAGTCCAGGTACGCGGCGGCGCACTTGGAGGCCGAGTTGGAGCCCTGGCCGGTGATCGGGTCGTTGGCGACGACGACGTCCGCGACGCCGAGGACCGCGCCGCCGCCGGGGAGCCGGCCGATCGGGTTGCGTACCGTCGGGGCGTAACGGCCGGACAGGGTTCCGCCCGCGTCGGTGAGTTCGACCTTGGTGGCCCGCGCGTACTCCCACGGCAGGAACTTCTCCATGAGTTCCAGCGTCAGGGCCAGGTGCTCGGACGGGTCCTTGATGCCCTTGAAGGCGTCGACCGGGCCGCCGGGGACGCCCTCCCAGAACAGGATGTCCGCGCGGCCGGAGGTCGTCAGGGTCGGCATGACGAAGAGCTCGCCGACGCCCGGGACCAGGTTGCAGCGGACCGCCTCGAAGTCGGGGTGCTCGGGGCGCGGGCCCAGTCCGTGCACGTACGCGACGGCCAGCGCGCGCTGCGGGGCGTCGTACGGGGAGCGGGCGGCGTCGCGGCCGAAGAGCTGGACGAGTTCGCCCTTGCCCGCCGCAACCAGCACCAGGTCGTACGTACGCGAGAAGAAGTCCAGGTCGGAGACTGCCGCGCCGTGGATGACGAGCTGGCCGCCGCGCTGCGCGAAGGTGTCCATCCAGCCGGCCATCTTCACCCGCTGGTCGACGGACTGGGCGATGCCGTCCAGCTTGCCGACCCAGTCGACGGGGCGGGACGCGTCGGGGGCTGCGACGGAGACGCCGACGCCCTCGATGCGCGGGGCCTGCGACTCCCAGAAGTTCAGCTGGAGGTCGCGCTCGTGCTGGAGGGCGGTGTGGAACATGCACTGCGTCGACATGACCCGCCCGGAGCGGATCTCGTCGGAGGTGCGGTTGGACATCAGGGTGACTTCGTATCCCTTGGACTGGAGGCCGAGGGCGAGCTGGAGACCGGCCTGACCGGCTCCGACTATGAGGATCTTCCGCATGGGGTGGGTGGCTCTTTTCGCAACGGAGAAGGAAGGGTTACGCGGGGGTGGCGTCCAGGGCGTGCCCGACCATGCCGAGCAGCGTCTCGATCACGGAGACCTTGCTGCGGGCGTCCATGACCGTGACCGGTACGTGCGGCGGCACCGAGAGCGCCTCGCGCACGTCGTCGGCCTCGTAGCGCGCGGTGCCCTCGAAGTGGTTGACGGCCACCGTGTACGGGATGCCGCAGCTCTCGAAGTAGTCGAGGGCCGGGAAGCAGTCGGTCAGCCGGCGGGTGTCGGCGAGCACGATGGCGCCGATCGCCCCCCGGACCAGGTCGTCCCACATGAACCAGAAGCGCTGCTGGCCGGGGGTGCCGAAGACGTAGAGGACCAGGTCGTCGTCCAGGGTGATCCGGCCGAAGTCCATGGCCACCGTGGTCGTCGTCTTGTCCGGGGTGTCGGACAGGTCGTCGGTGTCCTCGCTGGCGGTGGTCATGACCGCCTCGGTCTTCAGCGGGGTGATCTCGGAGACCGAGCCGACGAAGGTGGTCTTGCCCACGCCGAAGCCGCCCGCCACCACGATCTTGGTGGCGGTGGGCGCCCTGGTGTGGTCCAACTGCCAGGCGGGGACGGCCTGTTCCTCGGCAAGCGCCTGTTCGTCAGAGACGACGGAGCCCATTGAGCACCCTTTCCAGCAGTGCGCGGTCGGGGCGTCCGGCACCGTGGCCGGTTCCGTACACGCGGATCTTTCCCTGGTCGGCCAGGTCGCTCAGCAGCACCCTGACCACGCCCAGCGGCATCTTCAGCAGGGCGGCGATCTCGGCCACGGTCCGCATCCGGCGGCAGAGCTCGACGATCGCCTGCATCTCGGGGGCGACCCGGTTCCCGGCGGGGCGGCCGGTCAGCTCGGGCCGCTCCGGGGAGGCGGCGATGGCCGGGGTTTCGAGGGCCGCCACGAAGGTCTCCACCAGGAGTACGCGGGTGAAGCGCGTACGTCCGCCGGTCAGCGAGTACGGGCGGACGCGCGCGGGACGGCGGCCCTCACCACGTATCGGAAGGCGGGGGACCGGTTGCGGGCTCAACTGGCACTCTCCATGGATTTGCGCAGCTCGCTGCGGAGTTCGGGGGTCAGGACGTGCCCGGCCCGGCCCACGAAGAGCGCCATGTGGTAGGCGACGATGCTCATGTCGCAGTCCGGGGCGGCGTGCACCCCGAGCAGGGAGCCGTCGCTGATCGACATCACGAAGAGGCTGCCGTACTCCATGGCGACCATCGTCTGCTTGACGCCGCCGCCGTCCATCAGCTGGGCGGCGCCGACGGTGAGGGAGCCGAGGCCGGAGACGATGGTGGCCAGGTCGGCGGTGGAGCCCTTGGGGCTCACCAGGGCCGGGGTGGTGTCCGGGAGCATGTGGTCGGGGTCGGAGGACAGCAGGAGCAGTCCGTCGGAGGACACGACTGCGACCGAGACGAGGCCGGGCACCTCCTCCACCAGATTGCTCAACAGCCAGTGCAGGTTGCGGGCTTCGTTGCTCAGCCGGTACGTGATCGACGCGGTCAACTGCGTGCCTCCTCGACGGTGTCCCCCTCGGTCTCGGTACGGTCGGTTCCTTCGGTGCTGCGGGTTCCGCTTACCCCGTGATCCCCGTTGTTACCACTACTCGCGATCTCCGCCTCGACATCGCGCCTGCCGTTCTTGGCGCCCTGGTGGAATCCGCCCAGGCGACGGCGCAGTGCGTCCGCGTCGACTCCGCCGGTGCGCTGCGGCGCGGCGTCGGACGCGGGCTTGACGACCTTGGGCGTGCGCTTGGGGAGTCCCTTGTCGGTGAGACGCGGAGTGGTCGGCTCCGGCGCCTCGGCGACGGGGGTCTCTTCCCGTACGACCTCCGGTGCGACGTCCGGCACGACGGCCCGTACGACTTCCGGCACGGCCTCCGGTACGACGGGTTCCGGGTCCGGTGCCGGGTGGGGCAGCCGGAACTCGCGGGTGGGCTGGTCGATTTCGGGGCCCTCGGCGGCGTCGGCGGTCTCGGCTGCTTCCGCTTCCGCCTCCGCTTCCGCCTTCGCCTCCGCCTCCGCTTCCTCGACCGCCTTTTCGGCGACCGCGATCAGCGGGTCCTGGCCGGCGGCGCGGCCGGGCAGGATGTTGGAGTTGTTCTCGGCGACCGAGCCGGGCAGCTGGTGCAGCGGCTCGATGTGCTCGGGCACGGCCGGGGGTTCCAGCGGCAGCAGCGCCTTGGGCAGGACGACGACGGCCGTGATGCCGCCCTGGCCCTGCTCGCGCAGCTGGATGCGGACGCCGTGCCGGGCGGCGAGCAGCGAGGCGACCTGGAGGCCGAGGCCCTGGCCCGCGTCCGCTCCGTCGTCGTCGCCCGGGGTGTACGTCGCCGGGTCGGCGAGCCGGGCGTTCAGGTCGGCGAGCCGGTCGGGGGCCATGCCGATGCCGCCGTCCTGCACGGACAGCATGATCTCGCCGCTCTCCAGGAGCCAGCCAGACAGCTGGACGTGGGTGTCCGGCGGGGAGAACGAGGTGGCGTTCTCCAGGAGTTCGGCGAGCAGATGGCTCAGGTCGTCGGCGGCGTACCCGGCGACCTGGGCGTGCGGCGGGAGTGCCTGGAGGGTGATCCGTTCGTACCGCTCGATCTCGCTGATCGCGGCGCGGGTGACGTCGACGAGCGGGATGGGTCCGGTGTGGGCGACGCCGTGGTCGCTGCCCGCGAGGACGAGGAGGTTCTCGCCGTGGCGACGCATCACGGTCGCCATGTGGTCCAGCTTGAAGAGCGTGGCGAGGCGGTCGGGGTCCTGCTCGCGCTCCTCCAGGCTCTCGATGACGGCGAGCTGGCGCTCGACGATGCCCAGGGTGCGCAGCGAGAGCTTGACGAAGGAGGAGTGGACGGTGGAGCGGAGCTCCTCCAGCTTGGCGGTGGCCTGCTGGGCGTGCTCCAGCAACTCGGTGCGCTCGGCGACGAGTTGGTCGCGTTCGGCGGTCAGCGCGCGGTGCCGGGCGTCGAGGGCGGCAAGGTCGTCGCGCTGCCCGGCGAGCCGGCTGCGGTCGCCCGCCAGTTCCTGCGTACGGGCGCCGAGGTCGAGGACCTTGGCGTGCAGGCTGTTCAGTGACCGTACGACCTGGGCGAACTCGTCGTTGCGGCCGGTGTAGCGGACCGGCTCCTCGCCCTGCGGGTCGGCGGCGAGGCGGGCGGCGCCCAGGCGGAGCACGGCGAGCGGCTGGGTGAGGGTGCGGGCGACGGCGGTGGAGATGCCGACGGCGAGCAGGAAGCAGGCGGCGAGCAGCGCGATGCGCATCTCCAGGTCGGAGACGTCGTCGTCGCGCAGGGCGGCCAGGTTCTCGGTCTGGGCGGAGGCCAGGGCGGCTTCGGCGCCGCGCATCCGGTCGATCCTGGCGGTCAGCGCGGAGTCGACCCGCTCGGCGTCGGTGCGGCGCTCGGCGGTGCTGAGGGTGGGCTGGTCGGTGAGGGTGCCGAGATAGCGCTCGGCGGTCTTCACCTCGGGGCCGCTGACGGTGGCGGCGAGGGAGTCGCGGTCCTTCACCGGGGCCGCCAGGTCGAAGTCGGCGAGGGCGGCGACCTCCCGGAAGCGGGCCTGCTGGGCGGCGGCGCTGAGGGCGTCGCGGGTACGGGTGCCCTTGCCGGACGCGTCGGCCCGCACGAGCAGGCCGGTGACCGGGTCGACCTTGGTGGTGCTGGTACCGCGCGGCACGGCCAGCGCGGCGAGCAGCAGGCCCCGGGTGGCGGTGGCCTGCTCGACGGCGCTGCCGAGGGTGGCGGGGGCGTTGCCGGAGCCGCCCGCGCGGGGCGGGGTCTTGCGGGCCAGTTCGCGGGAGAGCGCGCGGAGCTGGTCGATGACCTCGGAGTACGCCTTGTGGGCGTCGAGGGGGGTGCTGTTGGCGTTGGTGTCCGTACCGCTGCCGGTGGCGGCGGCGCGGCGGACGGACGGAACCTTGGCGAGGGCGTCGCGCAGGGCTGCCGGGGGGTCGGCGGCGGCGTTGGCGGGGCTGACGAGCTCGGCGATCTGGCGGTCGACGCGGGCGGTGCGGTCGGCGGGGGTGGTGCTCTTGTCGGGGGTGCCGGTGCCGTTTTCGGGGGTGCCGTCGCTGTCGGAGTCGTCGGTGGTGCGGACCGACTCGGCCGCACGGGCGGTGGCGTCGTCGCGTTCGTCGGCGAGGGAGTGCGCGAGCGCGAGGGCCTGGCGGTTGAGCTCGGCGAGGTCCAGGAGGCGCTGGGAGCGGGTCAGTTCGTCCGAGGAGGTGAGGACGGAGGGGCCGCCGGCTGCCAGGACGACCACGCCGACCGCTGCCACCGAGGCGACGAGTCGACTGCGTACGCGCTTGGGGCGTGGCTGCTTGGGCTGCTCCGGCCGGTCGGCCGTGGGGCCCGCGCCCGCGCCCGTGCCCGCGCCTGTGCCCGTGCCGCTGGGGCCTTCATTGCTGCCGCCGCCCCGAGGCCGCTTGTTCTGCACCGGTGCTCGCATCCTTGTATTCGTCCGCCCAGGTGGCCGAGGTGACGACTGGTACATCAGGTGCGTACGGACCGAGCACCCCACCCCCCACGACTGATTCAGCCTTTGACCATTCCAGCGCCCTGGGGAGGGAGGCGCGCATCAACCGACCCGCCACCCGAACGAGTGAACATCAATCAGGAGTTGGCGAACAACTCCCGTCACGACCCGTCAGACGCCTCCTCGGTGGGCCGGTTGGAAGTTCCGCGCGGGCTTTGGCAGGATGCCCCCTCGCAGCTTGGCGGAACAGATCATTCCATCTCAATCCACTCAGCTGACCTGCTGGTATGGGCCAATTCGCGCCTCCACTCGTTCTCGCCGACGGCTCGGGCAGACTGGCCGGCATGCGCATCGAACTCGCCACCGCCCCCGGAAACCCCGAACGCCCCAACGAGGACTGGGTGTCCGTGGCGCTGCCTGCGGGGGGCCAGGACGGAACCGCCGCAGGGCAGGGCGGCACGCTCGTCGTACTGGACGGGGTGACTCCGCCACCCTTCGAGACGGGGTGTGTGCACTCGGTGCCTTGGTTCACGGCGCGGCTGGGCGGCGCGCTGATCGAATTGTCCGGATCACGGCCTGAATTGACCCTCGCGGAGGTGCTGGCGGCGGCGATCGCCCGCACCGCCGACGCGCACCAGGACACCTGTGACCTTTCTCACGTGCGTACGCCTCAGGCGACGGTGGTGATGGTGCGTTGGGGGGCGGAGGTGATCGAGCATCTGGTGCTGTCGGACTCGGCGTTGCTGCTGGAGGGTGCGGACGGGGAGGTGCGGGCGGTGCTCGACGACCGGCTGGACCGGATTCCGCGGGAGGCGCTGAGGTCGCACGCGACGGCGGACGTGTACCGGAACTCGGAGGGCGGGTTCTTCACCGCGGCGGCGGATCCGGGGGTGGCGGGGCGGGCCTTGGTGGGGGTGACGGCGCGGGGCGAGGTGCGGGCGGTGGCGGCCATGACGGACGGGGTCACGCGGTGGGTGGACACCTTTGGGGCCGGGGAGTGGGGGGAGTGTGTGGGGGTGCTGCGGAAGGAGGGGGTGTGGGGGTTGATTGATCGGGTGCGGGAGTTGGAGGTGGGGGCGGAGGAGTGGGTGCGGGGGAAGCGGCATGACGATGCGGCGGTTGTGTTTGTGGAGCTTTGAGGGTGTGTGTGGGGGGGGTGGGGCCACTCGTCTGTGGTGGGGGGCCGTGGCGGAGGTGGGGCGGGGTCGGAGGGTTCGGCTCCGCCGGGGGCCGCCCCCTTGCCCGCCCGTTCCGCCCCCGGGGGGCGGCCCCGCCGCCC
>NZ_JBVIMX010000020.1:0-172403 GCF_055579625.1 Streptomyces sp. NPDC032721
TGACCACCACGGCGAACGTCCCGAGCCCGAGCCCGGCGGCCAGCATCCCGCGCAACAGGCAGACGACCCAGGCGGATTGGGGGTGCCGGGGGGCGGGGGGGGGGGGGGGGGGGGGGGCCCCCCCCCCCCCCCCCCCCTCCCCCCCCCCCCCCTTCCGTATGCCCGCTCCGTATGCCCGCGCGGGCGGATGTCGCGGATGTCAGTGGCGGCCCCACGAGACGCGGTCGATCACGCGGCCGTGGCTGTTGCGGAGGGTCGCGGTGTCGCTGTAGTTGTCCCACACGTAACGGCTGCGGTCCTGGTAGACGTGGCCGTACCCGTCACGGCCGTAACCGGTGTGGACCTTCACGCTGGAGCGGCCCTGGAGGCGCAGGTTGTGGAAGTAGTAGCGCTTGCCCTGGCGGTCGGTGAGGGAGTAGTTGCGCAGGTTGACCGCGTGGCGGCCGAGGTTGCGGATCTGGACCCACTCGCCGTTCAGGCTGCGGTTGGAACCGTCGTCGTAACCGGGGCTGTTGTACTGGACCTGCCCGATGATGATCGTCGGACGCGGAGCCTTGGCGGCCTGCGCGGCAGCGGCCGGTGCGGCGGGTGCGGCGGCCGCTGCCGGCAGTGCGGTGATGCCGACGACGGTACCGGCGGTGAGGACCGCGGCGGCGATCCGGCGGCCGTGACGACTGCGAACTGTGGACATGGAGAACCCCCCTGGGTGCTGCCCGTCCGCCCCTGGCCGGGACGTTGACGGGGTGCTGCGGACCCCCGGCGCGGCGTGCTGCCGGGGAGAACCCTCACTGTGAACCCTCGCCAGGGGGTGGGGGAGCGGCCGGGTGAAGGTGTTACCCAATGCGGATACGGGTGTATCTCTCCGCTGTAGTCCGCATCTATCCGGGCATAGAGGTTACTCATGGGTTCAGGGCGCTATACACCTACCTGCCCTGAACTCGTGCTCGATGAAAGGGAATTGACGCGTCAGGACCTTTTGTCCCTCGGGGTGGGCGCCGCCGCCGGAGGAGCTGTTCCGTAACAGCCCTTTGCGCGTTCGTGATGCCGGGGCCCGTGCGGAACGCGGTCGGACGATGTGACGCGAGTGCCCCGTGGTCTTGACGGGCCCTCACCAAGTGCCGGACGCTGTCCCGGAGTTCAAAGGAACCCCCACATCCCCTCACGACCCCCCAAACCCCAACACCCCCGCCCGGCACCTCCGTATCTCCGCACCTCCGTACCTCCGCACCCCGCCCGGCACTGGAGGCCGCATGCCCCCATAGCCCGTACTCGCTCCCGCAGCCGCAGTCGCAGTAGCGCCCGCGCCCTGGCCCTGACCCTCGCGATCGGATCGCTGACCCTCACCGCCCCGGCCGCCACCGCCACCGCCACCGCAGCCGCCCCACAACCAACCCCCGCCGCTCCCACCATCTCTGGCCAGTCACCCTCCCCCCTCCCCACCGTCTCCCCAACCCCCCAGAGCATCACCCGAACCACCGTCTCTGACATCGTTGTCCCGGCCCGGGTGGAGCTGATCGTCGGCAAGGACACGGACCCGGCGGCCCGCACGCTCCTCACGGAAACGCTCCGCGCCCAGGGCGTCCGCCACGTGGACGTCCGCGAAAGACCCTCCACCCACGCACGGTTGAGCATCCTGCTGGGCCCTGCCACCCGCCCCGACATCACCAGGGCCCTGACCGGCACCACGGTCCCGCAGCACGCCGAGGCCTACGCACTGCGCGTGAGTCGCGCCACCGTCGCGCTCGGCGGCACGGACGCCACCGGCCAGTACTACGCCGTACAGACCCTGAGACAGCTTTTCCGGCCCAAGGCCCGCCTGCTGGTCGCCGCCTCCGTCTCCGACCACCCCTCCATGCCCCTGCGCGGCTCCATCGAAGGCTTCTACGGCCCGCCCTGGACCCGCGCCGAACGCCTCGACCACATGGACTTCCTCGGCCAGGTCAAGTCCAACACCTACGTCTACGCCCCCAAGGACGACCCCTACCACCGCGAGAAGTGGCGCGAGCCCTACCCGGCCGACACCTTCGCCGAGCTGGGCGAACTCGTGAAGCGAGCCACCGCCAACCACGTCCGCTTCACCTTCGCCGTTTCGCCCGGCGCCTCCATCTGCTACTCGGACCCCACCGACACCAAGGCCCTGACCGCCAAGCTCCAGGCCATGTACGACCTGGGCGTACGCACCGTCTCGGTCCCGCTCGACGACATCAGCTACACCAAGTGGAACTGCGACGCCGACAAGGCGGCATACGGTGCCCCCGGCCAGGCGGCCGCCGCCAAGGCGCAGGTGAGCCTGCTCAACACGCTCCAGAAGGACTTCGTCGCCACCCACCCCGGCATGAAGCCGCTGAAGATGGTGCCCACCGAGTACGGCGACCTCAAGGACTCCCCGTACAAGCAGATCCTGCGCGCGACCCTCGACAAGCCGGTCGAGGTGATGTGGACGGGCACGGACGTCGTGCCGCCCGCCATCACCGTCGACCAGGCCGAGAAGGCCTCCGAGCTCTTCGGCCGCAAGGTCTTCGTCTGGGACAACTACCCCGTCAACGACTTCGGCCGCACCGCCGGACGCCTCCTCCTCGCCCCGTACGACAAGCGCGAGCCCGGTCTCTCCGACCACCTCACCGGCCTCATCTCCAACCCCATGAACCAGGAAGCCGCGAGCAAGCCCGCCGTCTTCACCATGTCCGACTTCGCCTGGAACGACCGGGGTTACGACCGCACCCGCTCCGCCCGTCAGGCAGCCCTCCACCTGGCCGGCGGCAACGCGCGACTGGCCGACACCGTGCAGACCTTCGTCGACCTCAACCACCTGGCCCCCACCTTCGGCACCACGCCCTGGCAGCCGCAGTCCCCGGTCTTCGGCCCGAAGACCACCGCCTTCTGGCAGCGGTACGCCACCGACCCGCGCGGCGCGATCCGCGCGTTCCGCCCTGCGGTCAAGGAGATCGCCGGCCTCCCGGACGTCCTCCGCCGAGGCCTGCCGGACAAGCTCTTCCTCAGCGACGCCTCGAACTGGCTGGACGCCACGAAGCTCTGGGGACAGTCCATGTCGTACGGGCTCGACGCGCTGACGGCCATCGGGCGCGGTGACGCGGCAGCAGCCGAGGCGGCCCGCAAGGAGATGGACGCGCGGGCCGGAGCGGCGGCGAGGATCACCGTCGACCCCAAGGAACACCACCAACTCGGCCGGGTCCGGCTGGGCGATCCCTTCATCGAGGACTTCGTCACCAAGGTCCAGGCCGCGCACGACGAATCCAAGGGCCTGCCGCCCCTGCGTGAACTGGCCAGGGGCAAGGCAGCCACCCAGGTCTCCGACTACGTCTGGGACGACGGCACGGTCCCCTTCGGCGCGGCGAAGGCGGTGAACGGCGACCGCCACGACATCGCCACCACGGGCGGCAAGGAGGCCCAGCCGTGGTGGCAGGTCGACCTCGGCGCGGTGGCGTCCCTGGAACGTATCGACGTCTACAACCGCACCGACTGCTGCGCGGACCGCACCAAGGACTACTACGTCCTGGCCTCGCCCACCCCCTTCCCTGCCACTCTGAAGGAGGCCCTGGCCGCCCCCGGGGTGTGGAGCCACCACGAGACGGCTCAGGCGCTGAGTCCGAGCTCGGTGAAGACGACGGTGAAGGCGCGATACGTCAGGATCTGGCTGGCAAACGAAAAGCCGGTGGAGCTGAACACGGCCGAAATCGAGGTCTACGGCCGCACAACGCCCACACCCTGACCGTCCGAGGCCCCGCCAAACGCCCCGACCCCGGGGCACACGCCCTTCCCGCTGCGCGGCCCGGCCGCGTCGAGCGGTGCCGCGCCTGCGGCGGGCCGTGGGACGCCCCTCCCCGCCCCTTCCCTAGAAGCTCACCCACCCCCGCCCGGCCGTATGGGCCGGGGTCTGGGGCAGCGCCCCAGTTTCGGGAAGCCCCGACGGTTCCAGAGTAGGACTTCTGGAGTCGTCGTCATGGTGGCAAACGTACTGTTCAGGCCGGGTAGCGGAACCCCCTCGGTCCCTGCAGGGGATATGAACACTGTTCCCCGTTCCCCGCTTGCAGGGGCCCTTGAGACGCTGCGGGGGGTCCGACGCATCCGCCTCTCGGTCCGTACCGACGAGACCACCAGCCCCGAGCGGCAGCGCGAAGCAGGCGACATGGCCGCCGCCGCTCTCGGCATTGACTTCGGCTCCGGTGACCAGCTCCGCGAAGCCGTCGACCTGGACGTGAGCGCGTCCAAGATCGGCCCGTTCGACCGCCTCGAACTCGGGAAGTGGCTTGCCCGCCCCAACGAGTTCGACGCGTTGGTCTGGTGGCGCTTCGACCGTGCCATTCGGTCCATGGCCGACATGCATGAGCTTGCCAAGTGGGCGAAGGAACACCGCAAGCTGTTGGTATTCGCCGAGGGGCTTGGCGGGAGTCGGCTTGAGTTCGACTTCCACCAAGCCCATGAGCCCCATGGCCGAGCTCATGATGATGATGTTGGCTTTTGCGGCGCAGGTGGAGACGCAGAGCACCAGTGAGAGGGTAACCGGGGCTCAGGCAGCAATGCGGAAGATGCCCTTGCGGTGGCGCGGTGGAGGTCGCCCCCTCTTCGGGTACATGCCTGTCCCGATGCCTGCCGAACACGGTGGGGTCGGTTGGACCCTCGCCCCGGACCCCGTGGCTGTTGCCGTGATCGGGCGAATCATCGCGCTGTTGGTGGCGGGCAAGACCCTGCACCGCATCGCTCAGATCCTCAATGCGGACGGTGTGCTGTCCCCGTCCGCCTACTGGGCAGCACGGCAGGCACAGAAGAGAGCCGAAGTGACCGGGGGCACGGTCGAAAGGGCCGAGTCGGCGAAGAAGCCCGCGCAGTGGCGTGCGCAGACCATCGGGCGGTTGCTCGCGAACCCCGCGCTCATGGGGTGGAAGGTGTCCAAGGGGGTTCCCGTGCGGGACGACCAGGGCAACCCCGTTATGGCAGCCGAAACCCCGATCCTCTCCCGCGAAGAGTTCGACCACATTGGTTCGCTCCTGCCCGCCGAGCCCACCGCCGAGAGCGGCAAGCCCACTGCCGAGAAGGTTCCCGAGCGCCCCGACACGTCCGCGCTGCTGCTGCGGGTCATCCACTGCGACGGGTGCGGCAGCCGGATGTACCTCAACAAGTCGTCGGGCAACTATCACTGCTCCTCCTACAAGCACGGGACACACTGCCCCGCCCCCGACACCGTCCGTGCCACGTGGGTCGACGACTACGTGACCGCCGAGTTCCTGCGTGCCGCCGGATCCGTGCAGATCACCCGCGTCACCGAGATACCCGGGTACGACCCCGCACCCGAAATCGCTGCCACCGTCGCCGAGCTGGACGAGCACCACCAGCAAGAGGGGCGGGCCAAGTCCAACGCGGGCAAGGCAGCATGGCAGCGCCGCGCGGACGCACTCGACAACCGCTTGGCCGAACTCGAATCCCGGGAGAAGACCGAGCCCCGCCGCGAAGCCACACCCACGGGGCGCACGTACGCCGACGACTGGCACCAGGGCGACACCGCCGAACGGCGCGCACTGCTCGTCACCTCCGGGGCACGCCTCATGGTGAAGCGCGGGCAGAAGGGAGGATGGCGCAAGCTCGACACCCGACGGGTGGAGTTCACCATCACCGGAGACCTAGAGCCCGCCATTTGAAGAAGTCGAAGGGGTGGCAACGGCGCTTGCGTCCGCAGTGCGCGGAGACGAGCCGACCGTGGGGGCAAGTGTGCGGCTGGTCAACGCTGCCCGCGAACTGGTCGCCGCGTAACGCGCCCATGGCCGTTCTGAGAGCCCCGTGTGGTCCGTGCGACTGGGCCGGGGCTCTCTGGTGCCCCACGTTCCGCCTATAGGCTTGTGTGACCCCGTACCAACATGGGCGTGCGGGGTAGGCACGGTGCCTTACAGGTTCGTCCTGGAATGCAGTACGGCCGCGCCGACCAGCCCCGGTAGTTCCTGTGACCGCCGGGGCTTTCCCATGCCCGTCTCCGGGCTGCCCTGGACAGCGAGGGAGGGTGACGGAGTGACGGTTAGAACCTATTTTTCAGATCACGTATAAAAAATAGAAAGGAACCCAGCACGGCACCGTGAACGTCATCCCGTCATCGCTCCGGTTCGTAGGCAAACACCCTCCAACGGAGCGCGGGAAACCTTCGGTCCCTACTACTGGGGCGCCAGAGAGACGGTTACCGCGCACCCACCCATCGGGGGAACACGGCGGACCGAGGGCCTGTCTCTCGCTAGTAGCTCTGCACACGCCGACTACGGCCGTGCGGAGCGCGGGGACTGCCCGACTGTCCGACCCATCCTTTGAGCCAGGCTCGCGGGAGGGGGGAAACGGCGGTGCAGTCCCCACCGTGTCCGGTCCCGCTGCGGCGCTGGCGAGGACGAGCACCAGGACGAGATGCAATCGCATCCGGATGACGAGCTTCTAGAAGACCGTCATCTTCGGACAGATTCAGTTTGACCGTCACGACAACGGGCGACCGGATAAGCAACATGCCAGTACCCACGGGTCCGATGCCCAAGGGCATGAAGACGCCCGCCACGAACCTTTGGGGGCCGACATGACGCGCTGTTCCGACTGCACCGAGCTTGCAACGCACCGGGGACGCTGCCACACACACCACCAGGCGTACGAACAGCGTTCCGCGGTTCGCTCCCGTCACCGGCAGCGCAAGCGCTCGGCACAGCGGCATGCGGGTGCTGCGGCTCTGCGGAAGCGGCTACAGGCACGGGGTCACGCGTGGTGTGACTGGTGCTTGGACGACTTCCCGGCGGATGCCGTCGACGTCGACCACGTTCGTCCGCTGTCCCTCGGGGACGAGGACGTAGCGGGCAACGTTCAGGTGTTGTGCCACGGCTGCCACCGGCTCAAGACGCGTACGGAGTTCGGGGGTCAAAAGATGCGGGTTAGTGAAGCACGCAAAGCTTAAGTTGTCGCTTTTTTGATGCGGAACTCCAGACAGAGGCAATCGGTGCAGCCCATTCGTAACAAAATGGGTTGGCGGGGGGTGACGGCTATCAGGCCGGGGGCAGCATGGGCGCACGTGCACTTCAGGGGGGAAATCCATGTCCCAACAACCGCCTATGCCCGCCGCGCCACCTACACCCCACACGCCGCTGACGCCACCCAAAACACCCTGGTGGCAATCCGTCACAGTTCTAATCAACACCCTCGTAGGGGTTTCGGGAGTCGCCTTGGGTTTTCTGGCACTACCCGCAGCAGGCGTAACTTCGCCTAGCGCTCCCACCGTGACAGCAACAGTCACAGTCACTGCCGAGGCCCCTAAAGGGGCGGCGCCCACCGACGGGTCGCCGAGCCCGTCACCACAGGAAGATTCTTCGATCCGTTGGCAGGGGTCTCTTTTAGTTTCCGTTGGAGACCTCGGCGCAGACTTGGACCCCGTTCCGGCTCAGGTGAATGCACTTTACGGTGACATCACCATAGCTGAAGTGACTTCAAGCAAAAATGCAAAACTTAACGGCAATACTTACGCAGTGGCACCGTCGGGGGATTCCTTGAATGCCCAGGAGTGTTCGGATTTAGTGGACACGCAGGGCCTCGCAGAAGTGACGGTGCCCAATGGCCGCAGCGTGTGTCTTGTGACAGACTCGGGGAGACGTGTTGCACTCGCGACCCTGGATCGTATCGATGCCGATTCGCAGCGAGTCAATGTCACCGTAACGGTATGGGAGAAAACAGGTTAGGTGCGATTCACAGCTTAGATCGAGAATCGCGCGATAAATTTCGCTGATTGGCGTGATTCACACACATCGTTCCCACGCTAAGCAGTCGTAGTGCGCTGTACGAGCCCCGGTCGGTCACCGGGGCTTTTTCGTACCTGCTTTGTCGGAGGTGCCCCCATGCCGCGTAAGCCCCGCCCCCGTGCTCTGTCCCGGGGTGCCCCGAGCTGACCACGGGCGGACGCTGCCCCGCTCATGAGAAGGAAGCCGGCAAGGCTCGAGCGTCACGCGGTGGCGTTGTCTGCACGACCCGGTGGCAGCGAGTCCGTAAGGCGTTCCTGTATGCGAACCCGTGGTGCGTGCTCTGCTCTCGCACTGCGACCGT
Source organism: Streptomyces sp. NPDC032721 (assembly GCF_055579625.1). NCBI lineage: Bacteria > Bacillati > Actinomycetota > Actinomycetes > Kitasatosporales > Streptomycetaceae > Streptomyces > Streptomyces sp. NPDC032721. The sequence continues at coordinate 8,068 of NZ_JBVIMX010000020.1, forward strand.
GGCCGATCACTTCCCTTTGAGTCGACGGCAGTTGCTCGCTCGGGGCGTGGTGAATCCGGATGCGTTCGAGCATCTGCGTCCGCTGTGCACGTCGGACGCCCCGTTCGTCTACTGGCCCGAGCTGGTGCCCGTAGCGGCGTGACGAGCTGCACCAGGACGACGACAGCAGACCCCGCCACCCGGGGACGCAAGGGAATGGCGGGGTCCCTGGGTGTGGGGTTAGGCGCGGATTTCCTCCATGAGCATGCGCAGCGTCAAAGAGTGTTTTTCTGGGGGCAGCGCATCCAATGCCGCTTGTGCGTACGCCACGCCCCCGGCCGTATCGCCTGACCGTGCCAGCATCAGCCCTCGGTGCATCTCCAAGTGGGTTGCGAACCTAGGCAGGCTCTCCGGTAGCTCTGCCTGTGAGGCATCCTGTGCGGCTACTGCCCCCTTCTCGTCCCCCAGACGTGCCAGCAACAGCGACCTGAACACGTTGAGCCGCCACCAGGGCACCGAATAGTCAGAGGTCTGGTCGTAGGACCCTGCCGCGTCGAAGACACGCTGCCCTTGCTCCGCAAGCCGTACCGCTGTGACCGTGTCGCCCCGCAGTGCAGCCGCATGGGCTTTGCCGTAGATCGCGTTTAGGAGCCCCAACGACGGCCGGTCAGTGATGGCCATGGCCTGATCGGCGAACACGTCCGCCACGCCCAAAGAGGCACCCTCGTAGCCCAACGCGATAGCGGCCCGACCACGTACCCAGACTCGTGCGTCGACATCTCCCGACTCGTCGGCAGCGCGGGCAGCCATCCGGTACCAGTGAACGGCTCTTGATCCGTCTGACCCTGGAAACGTTTTTGCGTACAGAGTCATCAGGCGTGCGGCAACGGACCAGAGCCGTGGTTGATCAAGTTGCTGTTGCACCACCACCATCTCGCCGGAGACGCGACGCTGGATATCGGCTGCCCCCAACGACATGTAGTCAGTGCCGTACGTGGCTAGTTTTCCCTCCCACTCGTCAACGGACGGTCCACCTGACAGCCGGGCGGAAAAGCCATGCGACAACAGGTCAGAGGCCACCACAGGGGCTATCGCAGCGCCCGCAACATCGGTAAGGAAGGTACGCCGATCCAACGCGTTCTCCAGGACAGCTAGGGGTGCGTCCAGCACTGCCGACAACGCCCGAAGGTAGAACCCGCCGGGTTCAATCTTGGAACGTTCCCACCGGCTGATGTACTCCCGATCAAGATTGGTCCTGAAGGCGTCGTTAATCGCAGACGCTAGCCGACCTTGCGACCATCCGCGCGCTCGGCGTAGGTCTCTGATCAGCTCCCCAATGTCCATGGGTTCATCTTGCCCCTAGGACTGCCCCTGGCTCTTGAACTCGGCGCGTTGTGAGGTCACTTGCCCCTAGGGATGCCCCTAGTCGGCGCCGCAGCTACGGACAACGCTGACGGTCCACCGCGCAACGGAGCGAGGGGACACGACCAGTGAGAAGCGCAGCGCGGGCAAGGCTCGCGGAACTCGTGGCGGAGCACGGAGCCGACGGGGCTCTGTATGTCGAAACCGTGCCTGTAGACAGCACCACCCCCGAGGACGACGACCAGGCCGACGAGCCGGCGAGCGTGCCGGACGAGTTGGGCGTGCGGGTTGCCGAGTACAACGCGCGCCGCCGGATGTTCGGGGGACTCGGATGAGTACCCGCAGCGTCTTGCGCTACGTGACCTACCGGTTCCAAGAGGACGAGAGCGCGGAGCCGGAATTCAAGTCGGTCTGCGTGACGGGCGAGAACATCGACTGTGGGGCAGCTTCGCCGCTCTGTTGCGATCTTTCCGACTTGAGAGCGTGGCAAGTTGACCACGCCAAGCAGACCGGCACACGCGCTTCCGAAGTGTGTTGGCGCGGTACGTCGAACTGGTCCCGGCCGATGGGTCGGCGTGCGCCATCGTCCCGACAAGATCGGGCGGTACGCCATGACGGAACGCCCTCGCTTACTCCTCTTCGCCGGAACCTTCCGGTGCACCGTCACCGCGCACGGCTCCGCGAACGGGCAGCCTGTTGAAATCTCCCTCGGGGAGCACCAGGCATCCTCTCCGATCCTCGCCTGTCAGTGGCTTCGGGAACGGGCTCGATGGGTGGCCGATCGGCTCGACCCGGACTTGCCGACCACTGCTGTACCGCTTCCCGCCCTGTACGTGGTTGCTCCCGACGTCCCCGACGCGCCCACGGCCCTACGCGGCTGGTCCCGGGACGTCCTGCGGCAAGGAAACGCCGTGATCCAGCTCGACCAGGGGCACCGCATCGCGTTCGCGGCACGCGACGACGCCACCACTTACGAACTGTCCGTCATCCCGGTAGGCGTCCCGTCGCCCGAGCCATCACGGCCAGTGGAAACGGTGTCCTCGGGGAGCACACCGAGCCCGATCGCTGGGCGCACGCGTGCGAGATCGAGGAAGCAGACGACAAAGAGGTATGGGCCCGGTGGACCGACGAGCTTCCGCCGTACGTCGTCCTGGTCAAGCCGAACTGCTTCGGGGAGAGCCCGGACGGTGTGAACGGGTGCGGCATGTTCGCCGGACACCCCGGACCCTGCACGTGGGAACTGGACGACCCCGAGGGCGACGAGCTGCAAGAGCTGTTCAAGCTCGGTAAGGACACCGGTTCTGTTCTCGGGCTGATCCGCGCCCTACGAGAGCTTGACTCGCCCCCTTGGACCCTCCGCCCCGGTCTGAGTCCAACGCTCCGGACTCCATCCGGGACCGGCGCGGAGAACCGTCCGGCTGCCCTCTTGTCTGCGTACGGTCGGCAGCCGGACGGAGCCCATGCACCGCACCACCAGACCCTCGCTACAGGGAGGTACGTGCACCATGACCACGCTCATTGCTCCGCCCGTGAAACCGTTCGCAGGTATCCGGTCCCTTGAACTGGAGATCACAGGGAAATGTCAACTTGCTTGTATGCACTGCCTGTCGGAGTCCAGCCCGCAAGCTACACACGGCACCATGACCCCCGTGGACTGGCGTGGTGCCATCGTGGATGCTGCCGCACTCGGCATCCGCACCGTCCAGCTCATCGGGGGTGAACCGACCGTTCACCCGCAATGGCGCGAGTTCGCCGAACTCGGACTTTCCCTTGGGCTGCACGTAGAGGTGTACTCGAACCTGTTCACCGTCAAGCCCACATGGTGAGACCTGTTCGAACGGGACGGCATCACCCTGGGGACGAGCTACTACAGCGACGACCCCGAGGAACACGACCGGATCACGGGCAGGACCCGGAAGCTACGTCCGTACCCGGTGCCACATCCGGGAAGCCGTGAACCGGGGAACCACGGTCCGGGTCGGAATCGTGGACATCCTGCCGGGGCAGCGGGTCGCTGAAGCCCGTGCCGAGTTGGAGTCCATGGGCGTCACGCAGATCAACACCGACCGGGTACGCGCGGTGGGGCGTGCTCGGCTCCCCGGACAGACCGCAACGCTGGACGAGATGTGCGGCAACTGCACACGTGGGCGCGCTGCCATCCTGCCCAACGGCGATCTAGCCGGGTCCGTGCTCTCGCGGGACTTCCCGGCGGGCAACGTACGGAACACGCGGCTCGCCGATCTGCTCGCGGGCCCGCAGTGGGCAGAACTCTCGTCAAGCATCCCCACCCCGCGCGCCGGATGCACGCCCGACGACTCCAGCGACTGTGACCCCGCAAATACCGAAGCATGCGACCCCAAGTACTAGACCGAAAGGCAGTCCGATGGATTGGCAGACCAGGGCAAGCACCCTCGCGAACCGGGTGGCCGACCCGGATTCGCGGTGGCTCGCCCCTGTCGCACGCACCCCCTGTCACTTGCTGGTCCCGCGCTGGTGGGAACGCGACGAGAAGGGGCGGTGGACGGTTCGGGACGGAACGCAAGACCCCGAGTCCTGGATGCGCACCGCCTACGGGGACCGTTCCGCCATTACTCGGGTGGGCACGCTGCACGCCGATCACGCAGAGCCCGACGAGCACCCCGAGGGGCTGCCGACGTCATCCGCCACGGACCCGGCCCTAGGGCCTGCCTCGAGTCGTGATCAAGATGCGGGACGCGTCTTCCGATGGCTGTCTGCGGGCTGGTAGAAGCCCGGTATGGCGCGTAGGGAACTTACGGATGACGAGTGGCAGTTGATTGAGCCGTACCTGCCGATTGGCAGGTACGGGCCGTATCCAGAACGTCTGCGGGAGCAGTTCGAGGGCGTGCTCTGGAAATTCCGTTCGGGCAGCCAGTGGCGGGAGATGCCGCCGGAGTTCGGTGCCTGGCAGACCGTCTACAACCGCTTCGTCCAATGGCGCGACCTAGGCGTCTTCCGGGCCTTGATGGACGGCATGATCGCCGAGGCAGCCCGGCGAGGACAAGTGGATCTGTCCCTGGTCAGCGTGGATTCCACAGTGGCCCGTGCCCATCACGATGCGGCCGGCATGCGGGTCAGCGAGGAGGTCCTCGCCTGTCTGGCTGAGGAGACCGGGAGGGCAAAGGGGGTCGCCGGAAAGAACAAAAGCCGCAGGTTGCCGATGTGGAGAGTGAGCTTGGTCCGGATCATGAAGAGCGCCGGCGGGCGCGGCACAGACGGAAGGCCCGCCTCAAGGCGGCCCGGTTGGGACGCTCGCGGGGCGGCCTGACCAGCAAGGTCCACCTCGCCTCCGGTATTCGCTGCCGCCCGCTCTCCTTCGTCCTGACCGAGGGGCAGGCGGCCGACAGCCCCCACTTCATCCCGGTCCTGGACGAGATCAAGGTCCGCGGTCCCGTCGGACGCCCCCGCACTCGACCTGCCGCAGTCGCTGGCGACAAGGCGTACAGCTCTCGCGGCAACCGCGCGCACCTGCGCAAACGGAACATCAAGGCCGTCATCCCGGAGAAGAGCGACCAGACCGCCAACCGCATCAAGAGGGGCCGCCGGGGCGGCAGGCCGGTCGCGCACGACGCCGTGCTCTATAAAGACCGCAACACCGTGGAACGCTGCATCAACAAGATTAAGGCGTGGCGCGGTCTGGCTACGCGCTACGACAAGACGCCCGAGAGTTACCTTGCCGGGCTCCATCTGCGGGGGGCGATGATCTGGCTCCGCAGCCTCCGCCCCACTGCGTGATCATGACTGGCGCGGGCCGTGGATGGCTGATGTGCCTCCGTGAGAGCCCCGCCCATGGACCAGAGGCAGAAAGACTTCGTCGACGATCTCGGCGAGGACGGCGTCGGGCACAGTGGGGACTCCGAGCATCACGTACTCGTTGCGGAGCAGCGCCATGGGCGCGTACGCGACGCGGGGGTGCAGCGCCTCGGGCGCAGCCTCACCGCGCGCCACCGCCCGCCCGAGCAGGGTCAGCCAGGCCGCCTCGTGCGCGCCGCCCGCCGGGTCGCGCAGTGCGGCCAGGAGCTCGGGAGTGCTTCCGGCCGCCGCGATCAGACCGCGCAGGATCTCCCCGTACGGCGATGCCCAGGTGCTGTTGGTGCGCCGCAGCATTTCCAGTACGTCGCCGCGCAGCGTGCCGGTGTCGGGCGGTGCGGTCTGCTCCCCTGCCAGTCGGCGGTAGGCGGCCACGCCGAGCGCAACGCGGTTGGGCCAGCGTCGGTACAGCGCGTTCTTGTTCGTCCCGGCCCGCCGGGCGACCTCGTCCATGGTCAGGGCCGGAACGCCGGACTCCTTCAGCACCTCGGCGGCCTCCCGCAGGATGGCCTCCTCCAGCTCGGCCCCGCGTCGCCGCGTCGTCGTGGCCTGCTGCGGTTCCTTCCCGGCTCGTGCCACTGGCCGTCCCCTCTCGCGCCCCGTACGGCTGGCTCAGCCTCGTACCGCTGGATCAACGGTACGCATCGTACTTTCCGGTTCCCCGTGCGTCGCACTCTGCGCAGCATGTACGGTACGACACGTACCCAATAAGGTACTCAACGTACCGTAAATCTTGAGGAGAGCATGCGTCGTGCGCACATTCGGCATCACTTACGACACCGGCTTCACCAACGCGGGAACCACCACCCGCGAACCCTTCGACCCCGCCGTCGTCCGCCGCGAGATGCGGATCATCCGCGAGGAGCTGGGCTGCGACGCCGTACGCATCACCGGCGGCGAACGCGACCGGCTGGAGACAGCGGCGCGCCACGCGGCCGAGGCCCAACTGGAAGTCTGGTACTCGCCGTTCACCAACGGCCTCACCGCCGAAGAGCTCCTCGACTTCCTCACCGACAGCGCCGAGCGCGCCGAACGGATACGACGCACGGGTGCCGAGGTCGTCTTCCTCACCGGCTCGGAGATCTCCCTGTTCACCATCGGCATGCTCCCCGGCGAGAACTTCGAGGAACGCGCCGCCGTCCTCGCCGACCCGCAGCGCCTGCGAGCCGCGCTGCCGGGGCTCCCGGCCCAGGTCAACGCCTTCCTCGGTACGGCGGTCGCTGAGGTACGCGCCCGCTTCGGCGGCCGGATCGGGTACGCCTCGCTCCCGTTCGAGGGCGTCGACTGGACGCCGTTCGACATCGTCGCAACCGACGCGGGATACCGCGACGCGCAGACCGCTGACCGGCTCGCCGACGGCATCCGCGCACTGACCGCGCACGGCAAACCGGCGGCCGTCACGGAGTTCGGCTGCACCACCTACCGGGGGGCTGCCGAGGTCGGGGGCCGGGGAGACGCGGTCATCGCCTGGGACGACCGCGCCAGGCCGGCGCGGTTCGTCAGCCCTGTCGTCCGCGACGAACAGGAACAGGCCGACTACGTCCGCGAACTCCTCGGCACCTACGAGACGTCCGGACTCGATGCGGCCTTCGTCAACACCTTCGCCCGCTACGACCTCCCGCACGCGGCAGACGAGGACCGCGACTTCGACAAGGCGTCCTTCGGTGTGGTCAAGGTCCTCGCCGACGGCCGTACCGGCACCACGTACCCGGACCTGCCGTGGGAGCCCAAGGCCGTTTTCCACATGCTCGCGAAGTATGGCCGCAGCCGGATCTGCACAAGCTCCGACCCAGCTACAGCAAGGTGAGGTCGGTGGCTGCCGTCTGTGACGGCAGCCACCCGACTACTTGATCGCGATTGAAGACAGGCCCTAGTCGTACGGATGCTGAGACACGCACGTGTCGGGAATGGGCTACCGCTGCTCGACTTGGGCACCGGCGCCGGCGGGCTCACCGCCTACGCGTGCTTCCGGCTCGGTGATGCACGCGTAACGAGTCTCGACGTCGACCCATACCTAGTCACCGTTGCCGGCGAACGACTCGCACGGCTCGGCCACCATCCGCACATGGTCACAGCGGACGCTACCGAGCACGTACCCGGCACGTATGAACGCATCGTGTCCACGGTCGCTCTCACTCCGGGCCCGGGATTACGGCCGATCCTTGACGCGCTCAAACCGGGGGGCCGGATCGCAACGACCCTCGCCCGAACGTCGTTGATCGTCACCGGCTGGAAACACACCAGCGGGGACGTGGTGGGTGTGGTCGAACGCGACACCGCCGGATTCATGCTCACCCGGACCGGAGACGACTACCCGCCAGCACTGTCCGAGCTGTTCGCCCTCGCAGCAGACCAAAAGGGGGCCGACCGAAGCACGGGCCGCTATCCCGTGGTGGACCTGGCGAACGCGTGGGAGTTGCGTTCCATGCTGGAAGTCACGACACCGGGTGTGGAACTCCACTACGAACAGCACGACCGGCAGCGCACCGCATACCTGGCCCACCCCGACGGATCATGGGCCCGAGCATCCGCCGAATGGACCGACCCGCCCGACGTCCACCAGGGCGGGCCCCGCCGGCTCTGGACATCCCTTGAGCGCATCCGGAATCGCTTGAACGCGGAAGGGCGGTTGCCGCTCCTCGGGGCGAAGGTCCGCATCACCCCCGATGGGGTCTGTCACCTTTCCCGTGGGCAGTGGAAAGCCACCATGGGTGCGTAACCCCCCATCTGTCCCGGTCACGTCCCGCCCCCGAGCCCACCCCCGCACTGTGCATCCGCTGTCACCGACTCACTGACGCACCCGTGCCGGTCCGGTGGATACAGAGCACCAGCGGCCCCGGAACGACCCTCTACGACTGCCCGGAGCACGCGGCCGAACTTGGTCCCCGGGCCCTTCCCGGCAGAGCTTGAGCGGGCTCTGTAGCCTACTCGCCCACTCAGCAGAACGCCCCGTCCGGCACAGGGCTGGACGGGGGTTTCCCCTTAGAACACGCACTGTGGAACTTCGGGAAGGGGCGGGGAGGGGAGAAGCCCGCGCAGCGGAGCCCGCCCCACGTACCGCCCACGCCTGAGGCCGCGCCCCCCCCGCGCAGCGGACCCCCCACCGAGGCGAGCTCAGGCCCCCCGCCCCCTCTCCCCCCGAAAGGGCCTTCCGCAACCTCCACCCCCTCAGGCACGATGATCCCGTGGACTTAGCCGAACACCGCGCCCTCGACGCCTGGCAACGCGACCCCTACCCCCACTACGCCCGAGCCCGCTCCGCCGAAGGCCTCACCTTCGTTCCGGAGCTGGACGCCTGGCTCGTCGCCCGGGACGCGGACGTCCGCGAAGTCCTCCGGCGTCCCGAGGACTTCTCCTCGGCCAACTCCCTGCGCCCCGACGTCCACCCCGGCCCCGCCGCCCTCGCCGAACTCGCCAAGGGCCTCGGTGGCCACCGCACCGTCGTCACCTCCGACGGCGACACCCACCGCCACTACCGCGCCCCGCTCAACCGCGGCCTCTCCACGGCACGGGTCAACGCCGTCCTCCCGTACGCCACCGCCCGCGCCGGGCAACTCCTCGACGCCTTCGCGCCGCACGGGCACGTCGAGCTGATGGGGGAGTACGCCGAGAAGCTGCCCGGTGACGTCGTCTGCCGCCTCCTGGGTATCGACGAGGCCGACGCCCGCACCGTCGTGCACGGCGGCCGGCGTGCCGAGGAGATGCTGTTCCGGCCCCTCCCGGAGGAGGAACAGGCCGCCGCGGCCCGCGACGTCGTCACCCTCCAGCACCTGCTGGACAACTACGTCCGCGACCGCCGCGCCCACCCCCGCGACGACCTCATCTCGACCATGACCGCCGCCCTGGTTCCCGGCACCGGCGACCTCACCCGCGAGCAGCGCGGCGAAATGGTCTCCCAGTTGCAGAACCTGCTCCTCGCGGGGCACCTCACGACCACCGCGCTCATCGGCACGGCGTTCCTGCACCTGCTGAGCGACCGCGCCCAGTGGGAGCTGCTGTGCGCGGAACCGGACCGGATCCCGGCCGCGGTCGACGAGGCCGTCCGTCACGACACGCCGCTCCAGGGCTTCCGCCGCCTCACCACCCGTACGGTGACCCTCTCCGGCACCGAACTTCCCCCCGGCACCGCCGTGTTCGTCGCGTACGGATCCGCCAACCGCGACCCGCACCAGCACCGGGACCCCGACACCTTCGACATCGCCCGCCACGACCAGGCCCGCCACGTCGGCTTCGGCCACGGCACCCACGGCTGCCCGGGCTCCCAGCTCGGGCGCGCCCAACTCCGCATCACCCTGGAGCTGTTCAGCCGCAGGCTTCCCGGTGTGGCCCTGGCGGACATGCGCCTGGGGCGAGCGGCGGACCAGCGGGCCGTCATGCGACCCACTCTGATCCACCGCTCGCCCCAGGCACTGCACCTGTCCTTCCCGGCCGAGCAGCCGGGCCGGTTCTAGTCCAGGTAGTCGCGCAGCACCTGCGAGCGCGACGGGTGACGCAGCTTCGACATCGTCTTGGACTCGATCTGACGGATGCGCTCACGCGTCACCCCGTAGACCTTGCCAATCTCGTCCAGCGTCTTGGGCTGGCCGTCCGCCAGACCGAAGCGCATCGAGACGACGCCCGCCTCGCGCTCGGAGAGGGTGTCCAGGACCGAGTGCAGCTGCTCCTGGAGGAAGGTGAAGCTGACCGCGTCGGCCGGAACCACGGCCTCCGAGTCCTCGATGAGGTCACCGAACTCGCTGTCGCCCTCCTCACCGAGGGGCGTATGCAGCGAGATGGGCTCACGGCCGTACTTCTGGACCTCGATGACCTTCTCGGGGGTCATGTCGAGTTCCTTGGCCAGCTCCTCCGGGGTGGGCTCGCGGCCCAGGTCCTGGAGCATCTGGCGCTGGACGCGGGCCAGCTTGTTGATGACCTCGACCATGTGCACCGGGATACGGATGGTGCGGGCCTGGTCGGCCATGGCGCGGGTGATCGCCTGGCGGATCCACCACGTCGCGTACGTCGAGAACTTGAAGCCCTTGGTGTAGTCGAACTTCTCGACCGCGCGGATCAGACCGACGTTGCCCTCCTGGATGAGGTCCAGGAAGAGCATGCCGCGGCCGGTGTAGCGCTTGGCGAGGGAGACCACGAGACGGAGGTTGGCCTCCAGGAGGTGGTTCTTGGCGCGGCGGCCGTCCTCGACCAGGATCTCCAGCTCGCGACGGAACTGCGGGGTGAGCTCGCCGTCGCCCGCGCCTTCCTCGTCCTCCAGCTTGTGCTCGGAGAAGAGACCGGCCTCGATGCGCTTGGCCAGCTCCACCTCCTGCTCGGCGTTGAGGAGCGGCACCTTGCCGATGAGCTTGAGGTAGTCCTTGACCGGGTCGGCGGTGGCGCCGGCGACCGCGACCTGCTGCGGCGGCGCGTCGTCCTCGTCCTCGTCGGACAGGACGTAACCGGCGGTGCCGGGCTTGGGGGTCTCCTCTTCCTCCTCGCCGTCACCCGCCCACTCGTCCGTCTGCTTCTTCGCCGCGGTCTTCTTCGCCGCGGTCTTCTTGGTGGCGCGCTTCTTCGGAGCGGGCTTGTCCGCGGCGGCCGAGGCCGACGTCTCGTCGAGCTCGTCGTCCGGAGCGGCGCTCACGGTCTCGGCGACGGCGGCCTTGGCGGCGGTCGTCGTCTTCTTGACGGCGGCCTTCTTGGCCACGGTGCGCTTCGCGGCGGGCTTGGCCTCACCGGTCGCGGCAGCGGTCTTCCGCGGGGCGCGCTTGGCGGCCTTCGCGGGCTTGGCGGCAGCGGCCGCCGTCACCATCAGCGTCACACCCTCTTCGTCGAGGACCTGGTTCAGGCTGCGCAGGACCCGCTTCCACTGATCGACGGGGATGCTGTCCGCTTCGAAGGCATGGCGAACGTCGTCGCCATTGATGTGGCCCTGGTCCCGGCCGCGCTCGATGAGCGAGACCAAGGACGGCGATTCGGCGATCTCCTGTGGGAACGGGCGGGACGGACTGAGCGACACGAAGAGCCTCTCGTAGCGAAAAATACAAGTGTGATGGCGGGAGCGAGGCCGCAGCCGGCCTCTTGGTGGAGCAGGAAGGCCGGCTGCGCGACGGCACCTGTCGGTTCATCGCGCGCCCGCGCTGTTTCGTTACGCCTTTTCCAAAGTGACCTGAGCCACTCTTGTCGCCCCGGTCCGGCCCCGTCGTACGAGGAGCCCTCCCGGCAGCGTGACGACCCGGTGTGCGGGGCGCCCCACGGGGCGAGTTGAATCCCCAAGGGTACCCCCGGGTGACATGTCTCCCCCTGGTCGGAGTCCGTCGCCCTTATTTCGCCCTCCCAGGTGAGTCGCGGTGGGCCGTACAGCGGATCCGCCCCCCCTCCGGCCGCCCTGGCCGACCTTGATCGATCAAGGCCGTGCGATCTTGATCGCCGCCCTATCGGGACGGCCCTCACCCGCATATCCTCCGACCTATGCGCGTCGCACTCTTCGTCACCTGCGTCAATGACGCAGTCTTTCCGGCCACCGGGGTCGCCGTGGTCAAGCTCCTGGAGCGGCTCGGCGTCACCGTCGACTTCCCCGCCGCACAGACCTGCTGCGGGCAGCCGCAGTACAACACCGGCTACCGCCGCGACACCGAACCCCTCGTCCGCAGGACCGCCGCCGCCTTCGAGGGATATGACTGCGTGGTCACCCCCTCCGGTTCCTGCGCGGCCATGATCCGCGACAACTATCCCCGGATCGGGCGGCTCCAGACCAAGGAGGGCAGGGGCTCCGACCTCTCGCGGGCCGCCGGATCGCTGGTTCCCAGAACGTACGAGCTGACCGAGTTCCTGGTCGACGTACTGAAGGTGACCGACGTCGGCGCGTACTTCCCGCACACCGTGACCTACCACCCGTCCTGTCACGGACTGCGCATGCTCGGTCTCGGTGAGCGCCCCCGCAAACTGCTCGAAGCGGTGAAGGGGCTGGAGCTGAAGGAGCTGCCGGGGGCCGAGGAGTGCTGCGGCTTCGGCGGGACCTTCGCCGTGAAGAACTCCGATGTTTCCGCCGCGATGGGCGAGGACAAGATCCGTAACGCCACCTCCACCGGAGCCGACTTCCTGTGCGGTGCCGACAACTCCTGTCTGATGCACCTGGGCGGCATGCTCCGCCGCCAGGAGGCCCCGATGCGCGCGCTGCACCTCGCCGAGATCCTGGCGAGCACCGAAGAGGAGCCCCTGCTGTGAGCGGTACGTACCTCGGCATGCCGTCCTTCCCCCGGGCGGCCCGCACCGCCGTCCAGGACGAGACGCTGCGCGCCAATCTCCGGCACGCCACCCACACCATCCGCGACAAACGCGCCAAAGCAGTTGCAGAGCTGGACGATTGGGCTGAACTGCGCGAAGCAGGCAAGCAGCTCAAGGACCGCACCCTGCGCCACCTCGACACCCACCTCCTCCAGTTGGAGGAGGCCGTCACGGCGGCGGGCGGCACCGTCCACTGGGCGGCCGACGCGGCCGAGGCCAACCGCATCGTCACCGACCTGGTCAGGGCGACCGGCGAGCGCGAGGTCGTCAAGGTCAAGTCCATGGCCACCCAGGAGATCGGCCTCAACGAAGCCCTGGAGGCGGCGGGCATCGCCGCCTACGAGACCGACCTCGCCGAGCTCATCGTCCAGCTCGGCGACGACCGCCCCTCGCACATCCTGGTCCCGGCCATCCACCGCAACCGGGGCGAGATCCGCGAGATCTTCACCCGCACGATGAGCGAATGGGGCCGCCCGGCCCCCGACGGCCTCACCGACAACCCCGCGGACCTCGCCGACGCCGCCCGCCTCCACCTCAGGGAGAAGTTCCTGCGCGCCAAGGTCGGCATCTCCGGCGCGAACTTCATGGTCGCCGAGACCGGCACCCTCGTCGTCGTCGAATCGGAGGGCAACGGCCGCATGTGCCTGACCCTGCCCGAAACCCTGATCTCCGTGGTCGGCATCGAGAAGACCGTGGCCAGCTGGCAGGACCTCGAAGTCTTCCTCCAGACCCTGCCGCGCTCCTCCACCGCCGAGCGCATGAACCCGTACACCAGCACCTGGACCGGTACCACGGACGGCGACGGACCGCAGACCTTCCACCTGGTACTCCTCGACAACGGCCGCACCGACGTCCTGGCCGACGAGGTCGGCCGCCAGACCCTGCGCTGCATCCGCTGCTCGGCCTGCCTGAACGTCTGCCCGGTGTACGAGCGGGCCGGCGGCCACGCGTACGGCTCGGTCTACCCCGGCCCCATCGGCGCCATCCTCACCCCCCAATTGCGTGGTACGACGACGGAGTTGGACGCCTCCCTCCCCTTCGCCTCCTCGCTCTGCGGCGCCTGCTACGAGGTGTGCCCGGTGGCCATCGACATCCCGGAGGTACTGGTCCACCTCCGCGAGAAGGTCGCCGACCAGGGCGGCAAGGGCCACCGGCTGGAAAAGGCCGCGATCAAGGCGGCCGGCTGGGTCCTCAACCACCCCGCGGCCCTGACCGCGGCCGAACGGACCGCATCGCGCACCCGCAAGCTCCACCCCAGGAAGCTGCCCAAGCAGCTCCCCGGCGGCGCCGCCTGGACCAACACCCGAGACCTCCCCGACATGCCGGCCGAACCGTTCCGCGACTGGTGGAAGAGGACCCACGCATCATGAGTACGACCAGCCGCGACCGGATCCTGGCCCGTATCCGTCACGCCGTCGCCGACGCGCCCGAGGTGCCGCCGGTCACCCGCGCGTACGCCACCAGCCACACCCCCGACGACCCGGCGGTGATCCTCGACCTGCTCCACGAGAACCTCGCCGACTACCGGGCGATCGTCCACCGCACCACGGAGAGAGGCCTCGCCCCCCTCCTCGCCCGCCTGCTCGCCGAACGCGGCTCCTCCTCGGTCCTCGTCCCGCCGCAACTCCCCCCTCACTGGCTCTCCGAGACCGCCGTCACCCGGGTCGAGGACCGTCCCGACCTGACCCCGGCCGAGCTCGACGAGGTGGAGAGCGTGGTCACCGGCTGCGCGCTCGCCATCGCGGAGACCGGCACGATCGTCCTGGACGGCGGCCCCGACCAGGGCCGCCGCCGCATCACCCTGGTCCCCGACCACCACCTCTGCGTGGTCCGCACCCCGGCACAGCTCGTCGCGTCCCTGCCGCAGGCCATGCCCCGCCTGGACCCGACCCGCCCACTGACATGGATCTCGGGCCCGTCGGCGACGAGCGACATCGAACTGGACCGGGTGGAGGGCGTCCACGGCCCCCGCACCCTGGAGGTCGTCCTCCTCACCGCCGAGTGACCGCACGGGCGACTGACCGCACCGGCGCCGGGCCGGGGGGCTGGGCGGGACTGGGCTGGGCGGGCCCCTCACTCCCCGCCCAGCTCCGGCCCCTCGCGTGAGGCGTCCACCACGGCCCCCGCGTCCACCCGGTCCGCCAGCCCGCCCGCCCAGCGGACCAGGCCGGCGAGGTCGAGGCCGTGGGACGGCGCCCGGTGCGCGGAGCGGTACGCGGTCAGTCCCGCCGATCCCCGCCTCAGGAGCCTCGCGCCGCCCGCCGAGTTCCCGCGCGCGGCATGCGTCAGGCCGACCGCCAGCTGCGCCATGGCCCGCCACAGGGCGGCCTCCTCCTCGGGGCCCGACTTCCACGCGTCCTCGAAGACCTCGTGCGCATGGAACGGCATCCCCGCGTCCAGCAGCCGCTGCGCCTCGCGCACCGTCTCGGCGGGGGAGCGCACCACGCCTTCCGGCTGCCGCTCCACCCCGGGGGTCCCGTACGGCAGCGGGCGTCCGAGCCCGTCGCGGGGGCGGGCATTGCGCGCCCGCCCTTCGTCATCGCGGTCCCGCTTCATGTCCATGCCCACCATTGTGGTGCCGACCGACAGAACGCGGAAAAGGCCGTATCAGATTTCTCTGATACGGCCTCCGACCTGCGAAAACGCTGGTCGGGACGACAGGATTTGAACCTGCGACCCCTTGACCCCCAGTCAAGTGCGCTACCAAGCTGCGCCACGTCCCGGTGCGCGCTGACCTGGGGTTTCCCCTGGCTGAGCGCGCATGAGAACAATACCGCACCCTGAGGGTGAGTCCGAACCGCCTCCTCCCGGATCCCTCGGATCAGGAGGACGGCCGGACCGGAGCGTCTTCCGGGGGAGGAGAAGCCGCCGCGGCGGCGCCCCGCTGCCGGGGGATGCCCGGCGTCACCTTGGCCAGGACGTCCTGCGGGTGCCCGCCCGGCTGCTCGCCCTGCACCACGGTCACGTTCCGCGCCGGGGCCGGCACCCGGATGCCCTCCGCCAGGTACCGCTGGTGCAGGCGCTTGATGAACTCATGTTTGATCCGGTACTGGTCGCTGAACTCCCCGACCCCCAGGATCACCGTGAAACCGATGCGGGAGTCCCCGAAGGTGTGGAAGCGGACGGCGGGCTCGTGCTCGGGCACCGCGCCGGTGATCTCCCGCATCACCTCCTCGACGACCTCCGTCGTCACCTGCTCGACCCGCACCAGGTCACTGTCGTACGACACCCCGACCTGGACGTTGATCTGGAGCTCCTGCTCGGGGCGGCTGAAGTTGGTCATGTTCGTCCCGGCGAGCTGGACGTTCGGGATGATCACGAGGTTGTTGGAGAGCTGGCGCACGACCGTGTTGCGCCAGTTGATGTCGACGACGTACCCCTCCTCACCGCTGCTGAGCTGGATGTAGTCACCGGGGCGGACCGTCTTGGAGGCCAGGATGTGGACGCCCGCGAAGAGATTGGCGAGCGTGTCCTGGAGAGCCAGGGCCACGGCCAAACCGCCCACGCCCAGTGCCGTCAGCAGCGGGGCGATGGAGACCCCGAGGGTCTGGAGCAGCACCAGGAAGCCCATGGCCAGCACCACCACGCGCGTGATGTTGGCGAAGATGGTCGCCGACCCGGCCACGCCGGACCGCGACTGCGCCACGGACTTCACCAGGCCGGTGGTGATCCTGGCCGCCGTGACCGTGCCCGCCAGGATCAGGATCGCGGTCAGTACGCGGTTGACGTTCTGCCCGGTGCGCTCGGTCAGCGGCAGTACGGCGGCGGCGACGGCGACGCCCGCCGAGACCGCCGCGACCGGGATGAGGGTCCGTACGGCGTCCACGATGACGTCGTCACCGGTCCACCGGGTGCGGCTGGCGCGCTCGCCCAGCCAGCGCAGGACCATCCGCAGCAGGACCGCCGCGAGGAAACCGGCCGCCACTGCGATTCCGGCGAAGATCAGATCGCTGAGTTCGAGGGATCGCTCCATCAGTGGGACCCCCGGGGACTCACGGAGTGCGGCCGATGGCCACATCGCGACGGTCTGGGGGAGAAGTACCCCTGGGGGCGGCATATGTGAGGTGTCGTCACCTTGGTCCCTGCTCATTCCGGGTTGTGCGGTCACGCCGGGACACGGGCGTGCCTCCGACGCGAGCGTCATCCTGCCGCATGGATACGCCCCGGACTCCCGCCGCCCCCGTCGGATACCACGTCACCCTGCCACCCCGTCACCCCGTCACCCCCGACGGTCACCCCGTTGTCCGCTTCCGGGTGGGGCGGCGGGCGGAGGCCGGGCCGCCCGCGGATCGCGCGGCTCGGCATCGTACGGTTCCGGCATGATTCCCACGCTTCGTCTGGCGGAGATAACCGTCGACAACCTCGATGCCGCGCTCGCCCTGGAAGTCCGGCCGGACCAGGCTCATTTAGTGGCGCCCGTCGTGAAGTCCCTCGCCGAGGCGTACGTACACGGGGAGCAGGCGTGGCCCCGGCTGGTGCTCGACGGCGAGCGGCCCGTCGCCTTTCTGATGGCTTTCTTCGACGTCGACTTCGCGGAGCCCTCCACGGGCGAGGGCAGTGCCGACGGCGGTGACGGCGTGCCCGACCTTCGGTCCGGGCTCTGGCGGCTGAATGTCGCCGCCGGTGAACAGGGGCGGGGATACGGCCGGTTCGCGGTCGGCGCCGTGGCCGACGAGATACGCCGCCGTGGCGGCACGCGCCTCGTCGCCTCCTGGGATCCGGGGGAGGGCGGCCCCGGAGGGTTCTACCTGGGGCTCGGCTTCCGGCTCACGGGGGAGGACAGTGAAGGCGAAGTGATCGGCGAGCTCGCACTCTAGCCAGAGGGTGGGGCTCGGCGAGGTGGGTCGCTGAGGTCCCTTCCGGGGAAATCCGCTGGTGGCGGTGGGGCGGGCGCACATAGCGTGACGCTGTCGGCAGGGCGGGGCGGAGTGGGTTCCTCGCCCGTACTCGCGTATCCGGGTATCCGCGTATCCGCACATCCGCGAACCGCCGACTGCCACCGACGAGAGAGACCGCATCATGCAGCACCACGGCTGGGCCGACGAGCGTTTCGGCGCCGTCGCCGACACCTTCGCCCGCAACTTCGAGGACTTCGACGAACTCGGCGCCGCCGTCACGGTGTTCGCCGGTGGACGCAAGGTCGTCGACCTGTGGGGCGGTACCGCAGACGCCGTGACCGGCCGCCCGTGGCAGGAGGACACGATCGTCCCCGTCTTCTCCTGCGCCAAGGGAATCGTCTCCCTCTGCGTCCATCTCCTGTCCCAGCGGGGCGAGTTGGACCTCGACGCGCCAGTGGCCCGCTACTGGCCCGAGTTCGCGCGCGAGGGCAAGGAGGGGATCACCGCACGCATGGTCCTCGGCCACCGGGCCGGGCTGCCCGTCCTCGACCTCACCCCGTCCTTCGACGAGATCACCGAATGGACCCCGGTGATCCGTGCGATCGAGGCCCAGGAGCCGCTCTGGGCGCCCGGCACCGCCTACGAGTACCACGCCCATGTCTTCGGCTTCCTGCTCGGCGAGCTGGTCCGACGGATCACCGGGCTCACCCCGGGCGCGTACTTCCGCAAGGCCGTGGGCGACCCGCTCGGCCTGAGCTGCTGGATCGGTCTGCCCGCCGCCGAAACCGGCAGGCTGGCCAGGCTGGCCGAGGCCGAGGGGCGGCCCCCGATGCCAGGCCCCGAGCATCTCCTCACCCGTATGGTCACCATGAACGGCGCCTTCGCCTTCCCCGGCCTGGACGCACCGCACGGCTGGAACGACCCCGCCCTGCTGGGCGCCGAGATCCCCGGAGCGGGTGCGGTGGCCTCGGCGCGCGGACTGGCCGAGCTGTACGCCGCCGCCGCGACCGGCATCGACGGCGGGACCCGGCTGCTCACGCGGGAGACCGTCACCGATGCCGTACGGGAGCAGTCGGCGGGGGAGTCGTGGCTGGGCTTCGACGCGGGCGCGCGCTGGGGGTCCGGCTTCCTGCTCGACTCGCCCTTCCGGGCCACCCTGGGCGCGCGCAGCTTCGGGAACGACGGAGCGGGCGGGCAGTTCGGCTTCGGGGACGACGAGTTCGGGGTGGGCTTCGGCTATGTCGCCAACCGGATGATCGGCCACGGCGACGCCAGGGCCGGGCGGCTCGTCACGGCTGTACGGGAGTGCCTGGCGCGGGCGTAGCCACCGGCACGGGACCGCCGTCGGTGCCGACGCCGACGGCGGCTTTGGCCGTGGCAGGGGCCGCGACCCCGACCGGGCGGCGTGCCCACAGCAAGGCGCCCGCGAGCATCGCGACGGATCCGACCAGCCAGGGAAGCGGACCCAGCGGCAGGGAGGCCAGCAGCAGCCCGGTCACCGAGAACGACAGCTGAACCGCCAGGGACTGTACGGAGAGGGCGGTCGCGCGGACCGAACTGGTGACGCGCTGGTGCAGCAGGTCGTTCTCGTTGGGGCCCGACGCGCCGATGCCGAGGTAGAACAGGGCGAAGCCGAGGGCCGCGAGCGCCAGCGCGAACGGCCCGGCGGACGGCGCGGTGACGGCGAGCAGCAGCAGGCCGATGGCGCCGACGCCGGTCCCCGCCAGGACGGCCCGTTCGCTGCTGCGGGTCAGCCGGGCGGCCAACGGTGCGAGGGAGGCACCGAGCCCCGCCACCGCGAACCCGGCGCAGGCCAGTACCGCGTACAGCACCGCACCCGACTCCGAGGCGCCGGTGAGGAGGGCGGCCCGGCCGGGGGTCAGCAGTTCGACGGCGGAGAATCCGACACCGTTGACCGCAGCCGTTACCAACACCCGACGGACCGTCACTTCGCTTGTGCCCAGGCGTATTCCGCCGAGAACGGTGGCCGGGACGCCGTGCAGGACGCCGCGCAGGGTGGCGGGTGCGCGCGGGGGCTCGCGCAGGGCGGTCAGTACGTACAGCGCGAAGCAGCTCATGACGGCCGCGCTCAGCAGCATGGGCACGGACAGCGGGACCACCAGACCGCCGGTGGCGTCGGACAGCCGGGAGCCGAGGCCGGGGACCAGGCCGATGAGCCACGGCACCGCGCCGCCGACCAGGGTGCCGACCGCCAGTCCCATGCTCTCGGCGGAGCTGCCCCGGGAGAGCCCGGTGCGCAGATCGGCGTCCGGACCCGCGTGGGCGTGGACGGTGTCGACGTACCAGGCCTCGGCGGGACCGCTGGAGAGTGCCCGTGCCGCCCCCATCAGCATCAGGCCGAGGAGGAGCAGCCCGTACGACGTGCTGAGTGCCTGGAGGGTGAAGGCGGCGATGCTGAGCAGCCCGGAGGCGACCAGTACGAGACGGCGGCCGAGTACGTCGGAGAGCCCGCCGGTGGGGAGTTCGAGCGCGGCGGCGGTGAGGGAGTGGGCGGTGAAGAGCCCGGCGACCGCCGTCAGGCTCAGGCCGCGATCGGTGAAGAGCAGGATCGCCGGGGCGATGGCCAGGCCGGCCGGCAGCCAGAAGAGCAGGGTGACGGTGAAGTAGCGGCGCCGGGCGGTGCGCAGGACGGCGGCTGTGTCGCTCATGCGGCACTGTCAGGGGTCTCGGCGGTGGCGTCGTCGGCAGGAGTTCCGGCAGGAGTCCGAGCCGGAGTCTCGGCAGAGGCGGGCGCGGCAGGCGGATCGGAAGGTGCGAGCGGCAGTAGCGCGGCGAGGATGACGACCTGCTCGGCCGCCGGATTTCCGGCGTCCCGCGCGGCCAGCTCCGTCAGCTTGGCGTCGAAGGCCTCCCTCAGCTCCGTCAGTGAAGCCGGGGTGAGGCGGTTCATCGCGTCGGAGATCCCGGCCGGTTCCAGCCATTCGGACCCGAGCCGTCCGTCGGTGATGTCCGCCTCGTGCTGCACGAGGGTGCGCTCCAGGTGCTCCAGCTGCCTCCTGCGCATGTACGTGACGAAGGAGCGGCCGTGCGGGGTCGCTTCCATGTCCTCGTTGGTCCAGGTCGTGACGGAGTGCACCGAACGCCAGCGCCGCTCCCGTGCGTCCCGGTGCTCGGCCTCCTCGACGAACCGGTACTTCGCCAGCACGCGAAGGTGGTAGCTGGTGGAGGCGGACGACTCGCCGCTGCGCGCGGCCAGCTCGCTCGCGGTGGCGGGGCCGAACTGACGGAGGAATCCCAGGAGTTGGATGCGCAGGGGGTGGACGAGGGCCTTGAGTGCCGCCGCGTCCCGCTCGGGGTCGAGGACGCGCCGGTGCTCTGTGGAGTGCTCTTCGCTGACCATGCCCGGAGCCTAGAACCATCGGAGGACTTTCCAAAAGTAGTTTTGCAGAATTTCTTTGGGGAAGTTCTGGGTAGAGTCCGGGCATGCGCATCTACGGGTCCGAACTGGCGGCTGTGACACCAGAGTTGATCGACGTCTACACCGAGGTCTTCACCGCCCCGCCCTGGAACGAGGGCCCGGGCGCGGCCAAGGAATTCGAGGACCGGCTCGTCGGCACGGACCGGCTCCGCCCCGGATTCCTCGCGGCCGTCGCCACCTCGGACGCCGGTGTGGACGGCTTCACCACGGGCTGGACCACGCCCGATCCCTTCCCGGGCGAGCGCTCCTACGGCCGGGTCGCCGCCCAGCTGGGCCCCCGCCGGGTGGCCGAGCTCCTCACGGGCGTCTTCCAGATCGACGAGCTCGCGGTACGGGAGCGGGCCAGGCGCACCGGACTCGGCCGCCGCCTGCTGGACGCCGTACTGGAGGCCGCCGCCCCCGACGGACGTGCCTGGCTGCTCACGCAGCGCACGGCGACGGACACGGTCGCCTTCTACCGGCGGTGCGGCTGGCACGAGGTCGTACCGCTGCCTGGAACGGTCGGCGCGGAGGGCGGGAACGTCGTCGTCTTCCTCGCACCGGGCCACCCGGGCGCCGAAGCGGCCGGGGACATCACGTAAGCCCTCTGGTCCTGGGCGCGCCCGACGGTGTGCGCACCGGAAGGGGCCGGAAAACCGCAGGTGCCGCACGGTTCGCTCCGCATAGGCTCCCGTTATGCCGCAGCATCCCGAACTTTCCCGGATCCTTGCCTTCCTGATCGCCTACGACCGGCGCAGGGCGAGCCGCATCACCGAGGTACCCGGCGGGTTCGCCGTGTTCGACGACGCGTTCCCGGTCTCGCACGGCGACAACCACCTCGTCGTCCCCGGCCCGCTCGACGCCCCCGGCAGCCTGCCTGCACTCGCCGACCAGGCACTCGGCCACCTGTCGCACCGCACCGTCTACCTGTACGACGAAGCGACCGGCGCGGCCAGCAGGGACGCGATGGCCCGGGCCGGGTACGAGCACTCCGAGAACCTCGTCATGCTGCACACCGGCAACTCCGCCCCGGACGCCGACCGGCCCCCGCGAGAGGCGCAGTCCATCGGCCTCGACGACTTCCGGGCGCCGCTCGCCGACAGCATGCGGGGCTTCCTGCCGCACGTCGGCGCCGAGGTGATCCGCCAGCTCGTCGACCG
The DNA here is from genome assembly GCF_055579625.1 of Streptomyces sp. NPDC032721. Taxonomy (NCBI): domain Bacteria; kingdom Bacillati; phylum Actinomycetota; class Actinomycetes; order Kitasatosporales; family Streptomycetaceae; genus Streptomyces; species Streptomyces sp. NPDC032721. The sequence goes on from NZ_JBVIMX010000020.1 coordinate 29,913, forward strand.
CCGCGAGGCCCGGCGCCGGGGCGCCGACACCGTCCACTTCCTCGCCTCCCGTACGGAGAAGGGCGAGGTCGCCTCCTGGGCCGACCTCTATCTCGACCCGGCGGAGGGCATCGCCCAGATCGAGGACCTGGTCACCGCCGACGCCCACCAGCGTGCCGGGCACGCCGACGCGATCGTGGCCACCGGACTGCGGATGGCCGCCGAAGCGGGCTGCCCGACCCTCTTCCTGATCGCCGACGCGCAGGACTGGCCGCGCCACTGGTACGCGCGCCGCGGCTTCGAGGTCATCGGCCGCTGGCACAGCTTCGAACGCGACCCCAACTGACCCGCCGGACCGCCCCACCGCACGCCACCCCACCCCGCACTGCCGCCCGCCCAAGCCCACTCGTACACACATTCCCCTCGACACCTCCGCCGGCTGTTCGCTCTATCGACGCCCTACCTACCGGTCACTTGTGGGAAAACCCATCCATGTGCGATGACGAACTGATCCCGCCCACGGCGGACCTGACCGAAGAGCAGTGGCTGCGGGCCGACCCGGAGCTGGCGGACGGGCCGGTGGGCGAGCGCGTCCGGGCCATGAGCGCGGTGCGGCGGCGGGCCCTGCTGGGTGGAGCGGTGGCCGGTGCGGCGCTCGCCGTGCTGCCCGGCGGCGGCACCGCCGAGGCCCGTCCGGCGGGGGAGTCGCGCGGTGGCGCCCCGGACCCGGCGAGGGCGGCCGCGGAGAAGTACCCCTTCCCCGAACACCCCAACGCGGCGGGCGAGTTCACCGTACTCATCACCGGCGACGCGGGCACCGGCGAGGAGGCCCAGCACGCCGTGGCCGCCGCCGCCCGCGAGATCTGCCGCACCGAGGGCATCAGCCTGGCTGTCGGGCTCGGCGACAACATCTACGAGAACGGCCCGGAGTCCGACCACGACTCCGAGTTCCGGACCAAGTTCGAGGACCCCAACACCGGGATCGACATCCCGTGGCTGATGGTCCTCGGCAACCACGACTGCTCCGGGCTGCTCCCCGGCAGCGGCGGCGACCCCTCGCGCGGCGACCGCGAGGTCTCGTACGCCAGGTCGTCCCGGCGCTGGTACATGCCGAGCCGCTACTACAGCGCGGCCCTGCCCGCGGGCGGCACCGCCCCGCTCGTCGAGTTCTTCGCCCTGGACACCAACCCGGTCGCCTCCACGGTCACCCAGCTCGACCCGCACTACCAGTGGGACGGCCCGTACATGCGCGCCCAGCGCGAATGGCTCGACGGTGCGCTGGCCGCGTCCGGGGCCCGCTGGAAGGTGGTCCTCGGCCACCACCCGTACCTCAACAACGGCAAGCACGGCAGCGCCGGTTCGTACGACGGCTTCATCGTCGGCCACTACACGCGCGGCATCCACCTCAAGGAGCTGTACGAGGAGGTGGTGTGCGGACGCGCCGACCTGATCCTGTCCGGCCACGACCACACCCTCCAGCTCCTGGAGCCCACCGCCCGCACGGCGGGAACCCGGCAGATCGTCTGCGGAGCCGCCGCCAAGTCCGGTGACGGAAGGGCGCATTCCAGCCACCCGGCGACCTGGCAGAACTTCTCCGACCACGGCTTCATGGTGCTCAGGGTCTCCGAGCAGGCGATGACCGTGGACGCCTACACGGTCGACGTCGCCACCAGGACCGCACGTCTCGCCCACCGGACCAGGACCACGTCCCCGCTCACCCCGCAGCGCACCCCGGCGGGCGCCCGGAGCTAGGGCGAGGACCGGAGGAATCCGGTCGATGCTTTTCGGCACATGTGTGCGAATGACCCGCAGTTGCGAGGACCTTGCGCGTACAGTCCGGCGGGAGCTCCGATACACAAGTGACGAGGAGTGTCCCCCGTGACATCCGTGGTTCAGCACATCACCTTCGGCTGCCCCGATCCGTACGAGCCGTACGAGATCGCCGAGTTCTGGAGCGCGGCGCTGGGCCGGGCCGTCGACGGGCTGGACGCGCCCGGCGACGACAAGGTCGCCCTGGCGGAGGGCGCGGGACAGCCGGACCTGCTGTTCGTACGGACCGCGGAGAAGAAGTCGGAGCGCAACGGTGTCCTCCTCAGCCTCCGGCCGGAGGGCACCCGCGACGAGGAGGTCCGGCGGCTGACCGCGCTCGGCGCCACCGTCGTGGACGATCCGGCGGGGAGCGCGTGGGTGCTCCTGGCCGACCCGGCGGGCAACCAGTTCCGGGTCGGCGCGGGGATGCGGGAGGGGGCGGGCGCGGACCTGTTCCCGGTGACCGGTGCGGCTGGCGTGGGCGGTGAGATCCCGAACGCCGTCGTGCTGCGCCGTACGGACGAGGGCTACCAGGGCGTACAGGGCGGCATCTTCACCCAGGGCGTCTCCGCCGAGACCGTCGACACCCACGCCCTCTGCCTCCACGAGGTGCGGATACCGCCCCACACCCGGGGCGAACCCCACGTCCACGCGGGCCACGAGTCGGCGATCTACATCATCAGCGGACGCCACGAGATCCACCACGGCGCGGGGCTCGCCGCCCGCGACGAACTCGGCCCGGGCGACATGGTGTTCATCCCGGCCGACACCCCGCACATGCCGGTCACCGGCGACGAGCCCGTCCACTGCATCGTCGCCCGCACCGACCCGCGCGAACAGGAGTCCGTCCACCTGCTGGCGGACGCGCTGCGCGGCTGACGGGGGCAGTGCCGACAAGGCGCCCCGGGCACGCCCCGCCCGGGGCCGCATAGCAGAATGCGGCCCCATGCCCGTGAACAGCACCACGCCCGTGAACTGCACCACGCCCGCCGCCGTGACCATGCCCGGCCCCGCGATCGCGACCGTCCGGCACCCCGTCCCGTACTTCTCGCAGTGGGCGTCGCCCGAGCTGGTCCCCGCGATCCTCTCGGGCGAACTGCCCGCCACCCAGGACCCGTTGTGGCGCGAGTACGGGGCCGCCACGCCCGAGGAGTACGACTGGTGGTCGTGGCGGCTGTGCGGCATGGCCTGCCTGCGCATGTGCCTCGCGCACTGGGGGCAGCCCGTGCCCACCGCCATGGAACTGGCCGCCGCGTGCGAGGCGGCCGGGGCCTACGTACGCCGGGAGGACGGCGGGCTCGACGGGCTGATCTACGCGCCGTTCGCCCGGTACGTCGAGGCGAACTGGCCGCTGAGCGCCGAGTGCCGCCGCGACCTCCCCATCGAGGAGATCCCTCAACTGCTGGCTGGTGGAAGCCTTTTGATGCTGTCCGTGCACCCGGACGTCCGGGCCCGGCCCGAGGAGGACCCGCCGCACAAGGGCGGTCACCTCGTGCTCGCGGTCGGCGCCACCCCCGAGGCCCTGCTCATGCACAACCCATCGGGTTTCCCCGGCCACTCGCAGGAGTTCGCCGCCGTCCCGTGGGCCGACCTGGACCGCTTCTACGCGGGACGGGGCGTGGTCCTCGGGGCGGCGGCGTAGGCCGTTCGGGCCTCGTACCGAGCAGCCGGGCATGGGTGCGGGCCCGGGAACTGCCGTCCCGGGCCCGCCTCTTCATGGGGTGATCATGCGTGCGGGCCGCCGCCCGCAGCCGATCAGCAGGTGCGTCCGGCGTAGTACGCACCGTCGATCTTGCCGGACGAGCCCAGCCAGGTCTCGCCCGGAGCGACACAGCGCTCGTAGTCGGGGCCCCAGACCTCGACCTTGATCACGACTCGCGAGCCGTCGCCCGTGCAGTGGTTGTAGAAGGCGTCGCTGCCGGTTTCGTAGAACCCGCACGGGTTCATGATCGCCCCGGTCGTGGTGGGCACGGCGGACGCCGCCGTGGCCGTGCCGAGGAGGAGGGCGACCGCACCGACGGCGGCCAGCAGGGAACGGTGGAAGCGCATGAGGAAACTCCTTGTGGAAAGGCCGGAACAACGGGTGCGGGGCGGGAGGAGGGGCGGAAGCCGGGGGGAACACGGCGCCGAGCGCCGAACTCGTCCCCGACCGTCCCTGCTCGTCCCCGCACCCGCAGACCATCGCGCCCCGGGCGACGCCCGGACACGCGCGCTCCCTCCCACGGGTGATTCAGGGACGGTCAATTCCCTGAATGGAGCACGTCCGCGATCACGCAGCTGACGTTGTCGGGGCCGCCGGAGGCGTTCGCACGCGAGACGAGTTCGCTTACCGCCGCGTCCGGCTCCTCGCCCGCCGCGAGGACCTCACGGATCACCTCGGTCGGCACGACCGCCGACAGTCCGTCGGAGCAGAGGAGGTAACGGTCCCCGGGCAGGACGTCCCGCAGCTGGGTGTCGGCGACCGCGGGCGCATCCGCGTCGCTGCTCAACACCCTGGCCAGCATGGCCCGTTGGGGGTGCGAAGCGGCCTCGGCCGGAGTCAGGCGTCCTTCGTCGACCAGCGACTGCACCATGGAGTGGTCGTGGGTGATCTGGAACAGCCCGCCGTCACGGAGCAGATACGCGCGCGAATCCCCTATGTGGACAAGGGCCAGCTGCGAACCGGTCCACAGCATCGCGGTGAGCGTGGTGCCGGCCGCTCCTCCTCCTGCCCCTTCTGTCCCTCCTATCCCTCCTGTCCCTCCTGTTCCTTCTGACTCCGTTGCCTGCCCGGCCACACCGTGCACCGCGCGCCTCGCCTCCTCGACGGCCTCCTCCAGTGCGTTGAGCAGGCTGCCCGCCGGAAGGCGGGCGCTCTCCAGCCGCTTGAGTACGTCGACGGCGGCGGCCCCGGCGGGCGCCCCCGCCGCCCCGTACCCGTCGGCGACGGCGAACAGCCGCCCGCCGGCGTAGGCGGTGTCCTGGTTGGTCTCCCGTACCAGACCGGTGTCGGACAGGGCGGCGTAACGGATCTCCAGGTTCGGTGCGGTGCTCATGACGGTTTCCTCCCGTGCCAGGTGACCGATCAGGAAGGAGGCGAGATCCCGGCGGGCGGCGGTGTCGGACTCGACCTGCGCCCAGTACGCCCGCACTTCTCCGGCCGCACCGGACGCGTCCAGCGCACAGACGTGCCGTATCCGGGCCAGCGGCATGCCCAGCCTGCGCAGCCAGGCCACCAGTCGCGCCCGGTCCAGCTGTTCGGGTGCGTAGAGGCGGTAGCCGGAGACAGGGTCGACGCGGGCGGGCGTGAGCAGCCCGAGCTCGTCGTAGAGCCGGAGGGCCTTGGGCGAGAGCCGGGAGGCCTTGGCGAAGGCGCCGATGGTCAGGAGTGTCATGCGGTTCCCCCGATTCCGGTGCTGGTGCTGGTGCCGGTGCCGGTGCCGGTCCTGGTGTTTGTGTGGTGTTCTGCCATGCCGGGATTTCTCGTGCTCGTTCCTTCTCGCACCGGGCGTGCTGCCCGGTACCGCCGATGCTGGGGCTTGCCCCAAGGGGAAGGTCAAACCCTCACCCCTTAGGGTGAACGTCCATCACCCGAGGAGTCCCGCCGTGCCCGTCCGCCCCCGCCTTCTGTACGTCACCGACCTCAGCTACCCGGCCAGGGGCCGCCGCTACTGCGACGAGGACATCGCCCTCTCCGCACGGCTGCGCGCGGACTTCGACATCGCACTGTGCCACCCGCTGGACGCGGCGTCCCTGATGGGTGCCTTCGACGCGGTGGTGGTCCGCAATTCCGGCCCCGTACTGCACTACCAGCAGGAGTACGAGGCCTTCCGCGCCCGTGCCCTGCGCGACGGCACCCTCGTCTACAACCCGCTCAGCGGCCGGGCCGACATGGCGGGCAAGCAGTACCTCGTCGACCTCACCGCCACCGGCCACCGGGTCATCCCCACCGTCGACACTCCCGAGCACCTGGACGCGCTGCCCGTCTGCGAGGAGTACGTGGTCAAGCCGAAGGCGGGAGCGGACTCGGTCGGGCTGCGGTTCGTGCCGCGCGGGCGGGTGGCGGACCTCGATCGCGGTGGTGCGCTTCTGATCCAGCCCCGGATCGATTTTCTGTATGAGGTCTCCTTCACCTTCATCGACGACGCCTTCCAGTACGCCCTGCATGCGCCGGACCCCGAGCGGCGGTGGGAGCTCGTTCCTTACGAAGCCAGTGAGGAGGATTTGGAGTTCGCGCGGGCGTTCATCGACTGGAACACCCTTGAGCACGGCATCCAGCGGGTGGATGCGTGCCGGACGCGGGAGGGTGAGCTGCTGCTGGTCGAGCTGGAGGACCTCAACCCGTACCTCTCGCTGGACAGGCTGCCGGGGGAGGAGGGGCGGGAGGCGTTTGCCGCGGCGCTGGCGGGGTCGCTTCATCGCTTCTTGGACGCGAGGTAGCGGGAGCGCGTCTGAGGCGGGCGGGGTCGCGCCTGCGGCGGGCGATGCCCCTCCCCGCCCCTTCCCTAAACCGCTCCGCGGGGCCAGGGGTTGTTAGCAGCGGGTCGAGTGTGGTTGCTCGCGCAGTTCCCCGCGCCCCCAGGCACCCAGGGGCGCGGGGAACTGCGCGGCCAGCCACAAACAACCCGCACATGACCACCGGCCGTGGCCGGGCCCGCCACCTGACCACCCACCCCCGCACCTAGAGCGCGACCACCGTCACCTCCGTCGCCTTCACACTCGTCCAGACCTCCGCCCCGTCCACCAGCCCCAGCTCCGCCGCCGCCTGCGGCGTGACCTCGGCCACCAGGTCCGGGGCCTCCTCCGAGGCGATCAGCAAGCGCAGGCGGCTGCCGCTGGCGGTGACCTCCCTGACGGTTCCCGGCCAGACGTTACGAGGGCTGCCGCCCGGGCGCTCCCGGTGCACCGACACCGCCTCGGGCGCGATGATGGCGAGCGCCTCCGTGCCGTCGGCCGGGGGGTCCGCGACCACCAGCAGGCCGCCGCCGGGGAGTTGCAGCGTGCCCTTCGCCGCCGTGCCCTGCCACGCGTTGCGGCCGAGCATCCGGGCCACCCACGGCGAACGCGGGTGCCGGGCGACCTCCGTGGGCGGGGCGTCCTGGAGCACCGCGCCCTCGTCCAGGACCAGGATCCGGTCGGCCAGCGACACCGCCTCCACCGGGTCGTGCGTGACGATCAGGCACACCCCGCCGAACCCCTCCAAGTGCCTGCGCAACGTGTGCCGCACCCGGGCCCTGGTCGTCTGGTCCAGGGCGGACAGCGGCTCGTCGAGCAGGAGCAGCCGGGGGCGGGACGCCAACGCCCTCGCCAGCGCGATCCGTTGTGCCTGGCCGCCGGAGACCTCGGCGGGCTTGCGGTGCGCCAGCGCGCCCACTCCCAGCCGGTCCAGCCACTCCTGCGCACTGCGCCTCGCCTCGGCGCGCGGCACTCCCCGGGCGCGCAGCCCGTACGCCGTGTTGCCCAGCGCGCTCATGTGCGGGAACAGCGCCCCGTCCTGCGGCACCCACGCGACCCCCCTGCGGTGCGGCGGCAGGTCCGTGACATCGGTGCCGCCCAGCCGCAGCGGCGATGCGGCGGCACGTGAGGTCAGGCCCAGGAGGGCGCGCAGGAGGGTGGTCTTGCCCGCTCCGTTGGGTCCTACGACGGCGACGGTCGTGCCCGCCTCGGCGTCCAGGGCGAGCCGGTTGAATCCGGTGACCTCGGTGGAGAGGGACCACCCCTCGCCCGGTGGGAGCACCGGTTCCGGCACCTGCGCCCGCACCACCGACGGTTCGGGCTCCGGGGGCACCGTGCCGCGCCGCTTCGCCGTCTGCGGCGTTCCCGTCCAGCGCCCGCGCAGCGCGATCAGCACCCCCATCGCGATGGCGAGCAGCAGCAGCGACACCGAGGTCGCCGCCTCCGGCTGCTCCTGAAGCAGCAGGTACACCTGGAGCGGCAGGGTCTGCGTCGTGCCCGGCAGGTTCCCGGCGAAGGTGATCGTCGCGCCGAACTCGCCCAGCGCCCGCGCCCAGGTGAGCGCCGCCCCCGCGATCAGCCCCGGCGCCACCATCGGCAGCGTCACCGTGAAGAACACCCGTACCGGCGAAGCCCCCAGCGAGGCCGCCGTCTCCTCGTACCGGGGACGCAGTCCGCCCAGCGCCCCCTCCAGGCTGATCACCAGGAACGGCATCGCGACGAACGTCGCCGCCACCACCGCCCCCGCCGTCTGGAACGGCAGCGTCACCCCGAAGGTGTCCTCCAGCCACGGCCCCAGCACCCCCCGCCGCCCGAATGCGAGCAGCAGCGCCACCCCGCCCACCGTCGGCGGCAGCACCATCGGCAGCAGCACCAGCGACCGTACGACCGCCTTGCCGGGGAACTCCGTCCTGGCCAGCAGCCAGGCCAGCGGCACCCCCAGCAGCAGCGAGAGGCCCAGCGCCCAGAACGACACGAACAGGGACAGCTTGAGCGCCTCGACGACCTCAGGGCTGGAGAGGTGCGTGCCCAGTTCCCCCCAGGAGGTACGGGCAAGGATCCCGATCAGCGGCAGCAGCAGGAACGCCACTGCCAGCAGCGCCGGGACCGCCAGCGCCACGGGAGCACGGCGTCCGGCGGTGCGGGCGCGGGGGAGGGGACGGGGGTGGGAGGGGAGGCGGGGGCGTTTCATCGGGGGTCCTGGGGTCGTCGGGGGTGCGAGGCCGGCCGGAGCCCCGGTCTCGCCGGTGCTGCCGGCCTTCACTCTCGTACGTCCGCAGGGGTACGACGTGCACCGCGCGCCGGGGCGGACGGGCCCCGGCGTGCGGCGTCCCGGGGGGGGGAGACGGTGCTACGGCTTCTGGAAGCCTGCGGCCTGGAGGATCTTCTGTGCCTCCGGACCGGCCAGCCACTTCACGAACCCGTCCGCCGCCGACGCGTTCCCGGACGTCCTGAGCGTGGCGGCCGGGTAGTCGGCCACCGCGTTCTGCGCGTCCGGGATCTCGACGGCGTCGACCTTGTCGGTGGCCGTGGCGGCGTCCGTCCTGTAGACGAGCCCGGCGTCCGCCTCGCCCAGTTCGACCTTGCTGAGCACGGCCCGGACGCTGGGCTCCTGCGACACCGGCTTCACGGTGAGCTGCTGCGCGTCCAGGATCTTCTTGCTGTACCGGCCGACCGGCACCTGGGGCGCCGCGAGGACGACCTTGAGGTCGCTGCCCGTGAGGTCCTTCAGCGCGGTGATCTTCTTCGGGTTGCCCTCGCCGGTGGCGATGACGAGCCGGTTCTTGGCGATGACGGCCGGTGTGCCGGTGTCGGACCTCAGCCCGTCCATCGTCCTGCGGTCGGCGGTGACCAGGGCGTCGGCGGGCGACCCGTTCTTGACCTGCGAGGCCAGCTCCTGCGAGCCCGCGAAGGAGAAGGTCACCTTGGTGCCGGGGTGCGACTTCTCGTACGCGGCGCCCGCCGTCTTGAAGACATCGGTGAGGGATGCCGCGGCCAGCACGGTCAGCTTGACCCGGGGGGACGCCGCGCCGGCCGGCTCGTCCTTCTTCTTGTCCGTACCGCCTCCGCAGGCGGCGAGCGGCACGAGCAGGGCGGCGGTCAGGACGGCGGAGGCACTGCGGCGTCCGGCGACGGGGATCTTCACGGGGGACAACTCCTAGCGGGCAGGAAAGCTGCGCGAGGTGGAACAGCTGCGCAGGGCATGTCAACTGCGCAGGGCGGAACGGTGGTGCGGCAGCACACCACGGGCGGGCGGATCCGTACCGGTCAGGTGCGGCCACCGGTCAGGTGCGGTCGATGTGCACGCTCGTGGACTTCACGCGGGCGGTGGCCTGCATGCCCACCTCAAGGCCCAGCTCCTCGACGGCTTCCCGGGTGAGGAGCGAGACGAGTCTGTGCGGGCCGGCCTGGATCTCGACCTGCGCCGCCACGTCGCCCAGCTTCACCGCGGTGACGATGCCGGGAAAGGCGTTGCGGGCCGAGGTGTACGAGGACTCCTCCTCGCCGGTGCCGCTCTGTGCGACCTCCACGGAGAAGGCGGCGAGATCACGGCCGTCGATGAGCCTGCGCCCGCTGTCGTCGCGATGGGTCGCTACCCGGCCCGCGTCCGCCCAGCGGCGGGCGGTGTCCGGGCTGACGCCGAGCAGGCGGGCCGCCTGGCCGATTGTGTAGGACTGCATGTGCGGCAAGATAATCCAATTAATGGTGCATCTGCAAAGGTCTGTGCGAATTGACATCGCAGATACCAGCAGCGTAGGAGGAATACCCGAAGGGATTCCCTTGCGCACCCATGGGGGTGAAGTCCCGGCGGGCACTGCTCCAGGAACGTTTCTGCAGATATGCCTCTGAACTGCAACGATCATTCATTTGCAGGGCATTTGGACATATGTCCGATGGATCGCTTGGTGCATGCCTAATCCTTTTCGCCCCTAAAGTCTTGCCGATCCCGTCAACCACTGCGCAGCCGGTGCACTCGTACCGGTCGGCGAATCGCGTCAGTGGACCCGACAATCCGTGCGAGGTGTGATGTCCGGCGAACTCTCCTCCCTCCCCGAGCGGTTGAAGGCATGGCAGCTCCGGCAGGCGAGCTGGGGCGGTCCCCTCTACCGGGGCCGTGCGACCCCGAGGAGCACCGACCTCACGCTCATGTCCAACGACTACCTGGCGGTCGGCGGTCACCCGGACGTGCTGGACGCCCAGGTACGAAGCCTTCGCGACCAGGGCAACGGCGCCCTGATGTCGGGGGTCTTCACCGGTGACACCGACCCGCTGCGCCACCTCGAAACCGCACTCGCCGACTGGCTCTGCGCACCGGCCGTCATGCTCTGCCAGTCGGGCTGGTCCGCCAACGTCGGCCTGATCCAGGCCATTTGCCCGCCCGGCGCCCCCGTCTACATCGACGAACTCGCCCACGCCTCCCTCTGGGAAGGCATCGCGGCCGCCCGCGCCGTCGCCCGCCCCTTCGCCCACAACGACACCGAGCACCTGGAGCGCTCCGTCCGGCAGTACGGCCCCGGCCTGATCGCCTTCGACACGCTCTACAGCGTCACCGGCGACCGCTGTCCGCTCCTCGAACTCGCCGTCGTCGCCCGCCGCACCGGCAGCGAACTCATCGCCGACGAGTCCCACACCCTCGGGGTCCTCGGCTTCCGGGGCGCCGGACTGGTGGACGAACTCGGTCTGACCGACCGGGTCGCCTACCGTACGGCCAGCCTCGCCAAGGCCTTCGCGGGCCGCGCCGGGCTCATCGCCTGCGCACGGGAGGTCGCGGACTACCTCCCGTACCACTCCCTCGGCGCGGTCTTCAGCTCCACCCTGCTGCCGCACGACGTGGCGGGCCTGGCCGCCGCGCTCGGCGTACTGGCCACCGCCGACGACCGCAGGAAGCGGCTCGAACTCAACAGCCGGCTGCTGCGCGACGGACTGACCGCGCTGGGCTACCGCGTCGCCCCGAGCGAGAGCCAGATCATCCCCCTCCAGCCCGGCACCGAACCGGGCGTCCGCCGCCTCCAGCAGGCACTGGACGCCCGAGGCGTGTTCGGCGCGGCCTTCGTACCGCCGTCCGTGCCCACCCGGCGTTGCGTCCAACGGCTGTCGGTGCACAGCGAACTCACCGACGCCGACCTTGAGCGGATCCTGGACGCCTGCGCGGCCGTACGGGACGAAGTCGGCCTGCGCGACTGGAAGTCCACCCGCCGCCAGGCCGCCGCCGCCCAGTACTGACCCCGGCGCCCGGCCCACCGCCGCCGGGCCCCATTCCCCGCCACTTCGAGAGAAGAGAGCCCCAACAGCCATGCAGACCACCGACATGCGCCAGAGCCGGACCACCATCGACTTCCGTGAGAGCGGGACCGCCGCCGATGTCCGCAGGTGCGGGACCGCCGCCGACGTCCGCCGGAGCCGGATCACCACCGAGGTCCGCGAGGGCGGGACCGTGGCGGAGGTACGTGAGGGCAAGGCCGCCACCGAGGTCCGCGCCCCGGAGGTGCGGCCGGTGGGGGGAGCGGGCGGTGAGGTGAGTCAGAGCCCGGTAGGGGACGACCCCCGGCAGGAGCGGATCACCGACATCGTCTGCGACCGCCTTGAGCTCGAACCCGACGAGCTCGGGGAGCACGACCGGTTCGTCGAGGAGCACGGGGCCGACTCGCTGGCCCTCATCGGCGTACTGGCCGCCCTGGAGAAGGAGTTCAAGGTCACCATCGACCAGAACGAGATGCCCCGCATGGCCCACCTGGCCGGTGTGCGGCAGGTGCTGGGCGAGACGGCGGGCTGGTAGCCACGACGATGACGACCCGTTCCGACTCCCGCTCCGCCGGGACTCCCGTGCCGGGGCCGCGGCCGGCGTTCCACCGGTCGGGGCCCGGCCGCCCCGGGCCCCGCCGCGTCGTCGTCACCGGACTCGGCATCCTGTCCAGCATCGGCACCGGCACCGCCGACTTCACCGCCGGGCTGCGCGCCGGGCGCAGCGGGGTCAGCCCCATCGACGCGTTCGACACCACCGGCTTCGCCCACTCCAACGGCTGCCAGGTGCCGGACTTCGACCCCGCCCGGCTGCTGCACCGCATCTCGCCCGACGAGTACGGGCGGGCCGCCCAGTTCTCGGCCGCCGCCGCCCGGATGGCCGTGGAGGACGCGGGGCTGAGCGACGACGATCTGCGCGGCGTACGGTGCCAGATCTCCGTCGGCACCACCGACGGCGAATCGTACGACCTGGACCGCATCACCGAGGCCCATCTGCGGGGCGGGCTCGACGCGGTCACCGGCCAGGCCGCCCGCCGCGTCCCGGCCGCCCGCCTCGGCATCGCCGCCGCCCGCGAACTGCGGCTGACCGACGCCGAGGTCCTCACCATCGGCACCGCCTGTTCGGCCGGCAACTACTCGATCGGCAACGGCCTCGACGCCATCCGGCACGGCGACGCCGACCTCGCCCTGTGCGGGGGAGCGGACGCCTTCTGCCGCAAGACCTTCGCCGCGTTCTACCGCCTCGGCACCATCGCCCCCGACTGCTGTCGCCCCTTCGACACCCACCGGCAGGGCATCCTCACCGGCGAGGGCGCCGGAATGCTCCTCCTGGAAAGCCTCGAATCGGCGCTCGCACGCGGCGCCCGGATCTACGCCGAGGTCCTCGGGTACGGGCTCAACTGCGACGCCTACCACCCCGTCGCCCCCCAGGAGGACAGCGTCGCCCGCTGCCTCCAACTTGCCCTGGACGACGCCGGGGTGAAGGCCGCCGAGGTCGACCTGATCTCCGCCCACGGCACCGGCACCAAGGCCAACGACGTCACCGAGAGCCGCGCCGTGCGCCGGGTCTACGGCGACACCCCGCCCCGCACCATCTCCCTGAAGTCGATGCTCGGCCACACCATGGGCGCCGCCAGCGCCCTCGGCGCCATCGCCTGCTCCCTGGCCATCACCCACGGCTTCGTGCCGCCCACCATCAACCACCGCACCACCGACCCCGAATGCGCCGTGGACTGCGTACCCAACCAGGCGATCGAGGCCGACCTGCGCATCGTCCAGAACAACGGCCTCGCCTTCGGCGGCAACAACGCGGCCGTCGTCCTGGGCCGCTACGACCACCGGCAGACCAGCCTGCGCGAGATCTGGCACGCGAGCCGCAACGAGAGCCGCCACCGCACCCTGTCCTGACCTCCGCGAGACACGAGCAGAAGAAGCAGCCTCCATGAACATCACCGCCTGGTCGGCGCTCTCCCCGTACGGGCACGCCGCCGCCGACTTCACCGCAGGGGTACGGGCCCGTCGGCCCGCCGCCACCCTGGTACCCGGCCAACAGGCCCAACTCGGCTGTCTCGTACCGGACTTCGAGCCCCGCACCGTACTCGGGAAGAAGGGCACCCGGGACATGGACCGGGTCACCGCCCTCGCCGTCAGCGCCGTCGGGGCACTCCTCGCCGACGGCAGCACCGAGGCCGGGCCCGACACCGCCCTCGTCCTGGGCACCACCACCGGCAGCGTCCAGTCCATGACGGACTTCACCCGCTCCTCGCTCATCGGTGAACGCCCCTACGACGTGGAACCCGGCGTCATCCCCAACAGCGTCATGAACTGCGCCGCCGCCCAGTGCGCCATCCGGCACGGCATCCAGGGCCCCAACACCACCCTCGCCGGCGGCCGGGCCGGTGCTCTGCTCGGGCTGCTCTACGCCCGCCGCCTGCTGCGTGCGGGACGTGCCCGCACCGTGCTGTGCGGCGGCGCCGAGGAGTACTCGACGGCCCGCGCCTGGCTGGAGGCGCGCAGTCGCGACGAGGCGCCCGGCGCACGGGGCCCGTCCCCCGTACTCATGGGCGAAGGGGCTGCGGTCCTGCGCCTCACGCCCGCCGAACTGCCCAGCCCCGTACCGCTGTTGGCGAGCGTGTGCGCGGTGCACACGCGGCAGGTCCCCGAGGGCGGCGATTCGGGCGATGCCGTCCGGGCGACGGTCGTCGAGGCGCTGGCGCAGGCCCGGACCGCCGCCGCGGACGTGTGGGCGGTCACCGGGTCGGGCCTGGACGCGGGGGAGACCCGGGCCCTGGACAGGCTCTTCCCCCGGCAGGCCCGCGAGCAACTGCCTGACCTGGGAGCCCTGTTGGGCGACACCGGGGCGGCCTCGGCCGCACTCCAGCTCGCCTCCGTGCTCGCCTCGGCCGCCCAGGCCCCCGGCGGACACGCGGTGATCACTTCGGTGGACGGACAAGGGCTGGTGGCAGCTGCCGTCCTGCGCATGGCAGAGGAAGCGAAATGACGAAAGGGAAGCACGCGTGAGTACGAGTACGAGTACGGAGAACACGGCGGCCGCCACCTCTGATACGGCTGCCGCCACCCCTGAAACGGCCGCCCAGGCACCCAAGGTGGCCCTGGTCAGCGGCGGTTCCCGGGGCATCGGCGCGGCCGTCGTGCTGCGCCTGGCCAGGGACGGCTGGGACATCGGATTCTGCTACCGGTCCGACGAAGAGGCAGCCCGCCTGGTCGAGAAGGAGGCGGGCGAGTACGGGGCACGGGTGCTCGCGGTACGGGCCGACGTCTCCGACGCGGCGCAGGCGAAGGCATGGGTGACCCGCACCGAGGACGAACTCGGCCCCATCGGTGCCGTCGTCGCCAACGCGGGCATCACCCGCGACCGGCCGCTGGTCCTGATGACCGACGACGAATGGCACCAGGTCATCGACACCAACCTCGACGGCGTCTTCCACACCTGCCGGGCCGCCGTCTTCCCCATGCTCAAGCGCCGCACCGGCTGCGTCGTCACCCTCTCCTCCGTCGCCGGGGTCCAGGGCAACCCGGGGCAGACCAACTACAGCGCCGCCAAGGCCGGAATCATCGGCTTCACCAAGGCACTCGCCAAGGAGACGGGACCGCACGGCATCCGCGCCAACGTCGTCGCCCCCGGCCTCATCGACACCGACATGACCCACACGCTGCCCGACCGGGACCGCGACCGGCTCCGCAAGACAGTGGCGCTGCGCCGCTTCGGCACGGCGGCCGAGGTCGCCGACCTCACCGCGTTCCTGGTGTCCGACCAGGCCTCGTACCTCACCGGAAGCGTCCTGGAGGTGCACGGTGGCCTTGCACTCTGACCCCTGCGGCAGCCTCCCGTACGACGTGGTCGTCGTCGGCGGCGGCATCGGCGGCCTGGTCTGCGCCGCCTACCTCGCCGTCGCGGGCCGACGGGTGCTGCTCGCCGAACAGCACGACGTGACCGGCGGCAACGCCCAGGTCTTCCGCCGCCGCCGCGCCTACGAATTCGACGTCGGCATGCACTACGTCGGCGACTGCGGCCCCGACGGACTGCTCCCCGCCGTCCTCTCCGGCCTCGGCATCGGCCCCGAACGGGTCGCCTTCCGCCCCCTCGACACCGAAGGGTTCGACCGCATCGTGCTGCCCGGCACGACCATGGACGTACCCGTCGGCTGGGACGCCTACCTCGGCAGGCTGTGCGCGGCCGTCCCCGCTGAGAAGGACCGACTCGCCCGCTGCGTAGGGGTGTTGCGCGAGGTCGCCGCCGATCTGCGCGGCGGCATGACCACCCCGCCGGGGGCCGCCCGCGCCCCCATGTCCACCGCGCTGATGACCTGGGGCCTGCGCAGCCTCGGCGAGCTCTTCGACGACTGCGGACTCGGCCCCACCGCCCGTACCCTCCTCGCCGCCCAGTCGGGGAACTACGGGACCCCGCCCTCCACCACCCTCAACTCCACCCACGCGACCATGCTCGACCACTACCTGCGCGGCGCCTACGCCCCCGTCGGCTCGGGCCAGACCATGGTCGCCACCCTCGTCGAGGTCATCGAGGCGTACGGCGGACAGGTCCGCACCCGCTGCCCCGTCGAGCGGATCCTCGTCACGGACGACCGGCGGGTGGCAGGGGTACGGCTCGCGGGCGGCGAGGAGGTCCGCACCCCGCTCGTCGTCTCCAACGCCGACTACCGGCGCACCGTCCTCGACCTCTGCGACGGCAAGGGGTTCTCCGGGGCAGTGGTGGAACGCACCCGGCAGGCCACCATGCGGGCCGCCGTCGCCACCGCGTACATCGCCCTCGACCGGCCGCTCGACCTGCCCAACAGCAACATCTGGTGGTGGGCGCACACCGACGTCGAGGGCGCCTACCGCCAGGCACTGGGCGGCGACGACCCCACCTTCGCGTTCCTCTCCTTCGGCTCCCTCAAGGACCCCGGCAGCAACACCGTCTGCCCGCCGGGCCACAGCAACTTCCAGGTCATGACCCTGGTGCCGCCCCTCGAAGGGCCGCCGGGCGGCTACCGCCGCGACCCCGCCTACCAGAGCGGCAAGGCGCGGCTCCGCGACAGCCTCGTGGACATCGCGGAGAGCGTCCTGGGCCCCTTCAGGGCGCACATCACCCATCTGGAGACCGCCACCGCACACACCAACCACCGCTACATCCAAGGCGGTTCGGGCACCCCGTACGGCTTCGACGACTGGGGCGGACACGGCCGCCGCCCCAGCATCCGCACCGGAGTGCGCGGCCTGTACGCGGTCGGCGCCAACTCCAGCTTCGGCGCGGGCATCCTCGGCACCGCCCTCAGCGGCATCTCGGCCGCGGGCCGCATCCTGGAACGTCCCCTGCTCTCGGAGGTCTGCGCCGGTACGGTCCTGGCCGACCCGGCCCGCCTCCCCGAGCGCACCGCAGGCTTCGACCCGCTGCGGATCTCGCGCGGACTGGCCCGCAGGGACGCCAGGGGACTGGCCGGGATCGACCGGCCCGCCGTGGTGCCCGCCCAGGGGATGCCCCACCGGGACGCGCACAGGTCTCGACGGGACTATCTCCGTCCTGCACACTGACCGGCACGACGGACCGGCCGGCCGTCGGCGGACAGCGGGCGACGGCGGGGGCAACCGGTGGACCACTCGCTCGTACGGAAAGCAGACGACGCGGCACGGACCGGTGCGGGCACCGGTCCCGTGCTCGCCAGGGCGCTCAGGATCCTGGGCGCGTTCAGCGCCCAGAGCCCCTCGATGACGCTGAGCGAACTCTCCCGGCGGGCCGGACTGCCGGTGTCGACCGTGCACCGCATGCTGGGCGAACTGCTGGCCTGGGGTGCGCTGGAGCGCGACGACCACGGGTGCTACCGGGTCGGACTGCGGCTCTGGGAGGTCGGCTCGCTGGCACCGCGCGGGCAGGGGCTCAGGGAGCGGGCCCTGCCGTTCCTGGAGGACCTGTCCCAGATCACCCGGGAGAACGTCCAGTTCGCGGTCCGCGAGGGCACGGAGGTCGTCTTCGTGGAGCGCATCGCCGGCACCGGCGCGGTACCCGTACTGACCCGGGTCGGCGGCCGGTTCCAGCTCAGCGTCACCGGGGTCGGCCTCGTGCTGCTCGCCCACGCACCCGTGGACGTACAGGAGCGGGTACTCGCGGGCCCCCTCGAACGCCTCACCCCGTTCACCGTCACCGAACCGCGCGAGCTGCGCCGGACCCTGGCCGAGACCCGTACCCAGGGCTACGCGGTGAGCGACCGCCAGGTCACCACGGACGCCGTGTCGGTGGCCGCACCGGTGCACGCCGGCGACGGCGCGGTGATCGCGGCGGTGTCCCTGGTGGCCCGGCACGGCACCGTCTCCCCGCACGCGCTGGCCCGCCTCGTGCGCACCAGCGCGCGGGCGATCTCGCGGGCGATGGTCACGCCGTAGCCCCCCGTTCCCAGCCGGCTTCCCGGCATCCGGGAAACCACCTGGTGGCCCTCCCCGGCCGGCCGCACCATGAGCGCGCCCCGCCCCGTCGACAACGGAGTTGCCATGGTCCCGCCGCCCACGCCCCACGGCCCCGCCGCCCTGCGCGCCGCCCTCGACGCAGGACCCATGAGCCGCTTCCAGTGGGGCGCCGTCGCGGTGTGCGTACTGCTCAACGTGCTCGACGGGTTCGACGTGCTCGTCATGTCCTTCACCGGCAAGGCCGTCTCCGCCCAGTGGGAGCTGTCCCCCTCCCGGCTGGGGCTGCTGCTCAGCGCGGGACTGGTCGGCATGGCGCTCGGCGCGATGTTCGTCGCCCCGTGGGCCGACCGGATCGGACGCCGCCCGGTCATCCTCGGCTGCCTGGCCGTCGCCGCCGCCGGAATGCTGCTCTCCGCCGCCAGTCAGTCCGCCGTCCAGCTCGGGGCGCTGCGGGTGCTCACCGGCATCGGCATCGGGGGAGTCCTGGCGGGCAGCAACGTCATCTCGGGCGAGTACGCGTCCCGCCGCTGGCGCGGCCTGGCCGTCAGCCTCAACTCCACCGGGTACGCGATCGGCGCCACCGTCGGCGGCCTCCTCGCCGTCTCCATGATCGGCGCCTACGGCTGGCGCTCGGTCTTCCTGACCGGCGGCATCGCCACCGCCCTCACCGTGCCCCTCGCACACTTCCTGCTGCCCGAGTCCGTCGACTTCCTCGCCTCCCGCAGGCCCAGGAACGCCCTGGAGCGGATCAACGCCCTGGCCCGCCGGATGGGGCAGCCGCCGCTGAGCCACCTGCCCGAGCCGGCCACCGCCGCACCGGCCGGAATCGGCGCCGGATTCCGGGAGTTGCTCTCCCCGGCGCTGCGCCGCACCACCCTGCTGATCTGGCTGGCGTTCTTCCTGGTGATGGCGGGCTTCTACTTCGTGACGGGCTGGACGCCGACCCTGCTGGTCGAGGCCGGACTGTCCGGCACCCAGGGCCTCACCGGCGGCACCCTCCTCAATCTCGGCGGCATCTTCGGCGCCGCCGCACTCGGCGCGCTGGCCGCCCGCTTCGCGCTGCGCAACGTCCTGATCGCCTACCTCGTCGTCACGGCCGTGCTGCTGCCCTCGTTCATCGCCTCGACCTCCGTTCTGGGAGCGGCCTTCGCCCTCGGCGGAGTGGTCGGTCTGTTCGCCAACGGATGCGTCGCCGGTCTGTACGCGCTCACCCCCTCCACGTACACCACCGAGGTCAGGGCCACCGGCCTCGGCAGCGCCCTCGCGATCGGCCGCATCGGCGCCATCCTCGCCCCGACCGTCGCGGGCAGCCTCCTCGACGGCGGCTGGACCCCGCAGAACCTCTACCTCGCGGTCAGCGTGATCTTCGCGGCCACCGCGCTGCTGCTCCTGCTGCTGCGCCCGGCCGCCGCCACCTCCTCCCGTACGAGGCTCAAGCAGTGCGAGCGGGAGCAGGGACCAGGCGTACCGGAAGGGAACTCCACGCCCGCATAGTGTTGTTGAGGTGGCGGCGTGGCGCCCCTGCGGGCTCGATCCGCGCCACGCGGCGGGCCAGTACGGACAGCAGCGCCGCCGCCTCAAGACGGGCCACGTGCTGGCCCACGCACTGGTGGATGCCCATCCCGAACCCGACGTGACCCGACGGGTCGCGCCCGAGGTCGAAGCGGTCCGGGTCCTCCCAGCGGTCCGGATCGCGATTGGCGGACCCCAGGAACATCAGCACCTTCGCACCCGCCGGGATCCGGACCCCCGCGATTCTCACCCCGGTGGTGGCGGTACGGAAGAAGATCTGCACCGGCGACAGCCAGCGCACCGCCTCGTCGAACGCCACCCGCACCAACTCCGGCTCCCCGCGCAGCCGTTGCCACTGCTCCGGGTGCGCGGCGAAGGCGTGCAGTACGGCGGCCAGGCCGTGCACCGTGGTGTCGACCCCGGCCGTCAGCAGCGAACGCACCACCAACGGCGCCTGCTCACGGGTGAGTTCACCACGGTCGGCGGCCGCCCAGATCCGCGCCCCGAACCCGTCGTCCGACAGCGCCTGACGCGTGCACTGCGCGTCCACCCACGCCGAGAGGCCCGGTCCGTGCTCCGCGTCCGCCGCGACCAGGTGGTTGGCGGGACCGAAGGCGTTGAAGGCCATGTTCCCGTACGGGAGCAGGTTCTCCCGCCCGTCGGGGCCCAGGCCCACCGCGTCGGGGAAGACCCGCAGCGGGAAGGCCCGCGCGAGCGCGGTGAACGCGTCGCACTCGCCGCCCCGGGCCAGCACCTCGTCCACGAGAGCCTCGGCAGCCGCGACCCACCGCTCGCGCAGCCCGCGCAGCGCGGGCGGTGCCAGCAGCTCCCGCAGCACCCGGCGCGGCGCGTCGTGCAGCGGCGGATCCGCCTCCAGGAGCAGACTCGGCCGCCGCCACGGCTTCTCCCGCCGGAAGTCGCTCAGCCCCACCCCGGCGCCCGAACCGAAGCGCTGCCAGTCGGTGAGCGCGGCGTGCACCTGCGGGTACCGGGCCAGGGCGTACACGTCGTACTTGGTCAGGTGTACGACGGGACCGGCCGCGCGCAGCGCCCGGTGCAGGGCGTCGGGGTCGGCCAGGACGTCGTCGGCGAAGGGGTCGGCGGCGCTGTGCGGAAGGACGGTCTCGGGGATCACGGGACGTTCTCCTTGCGGGTCGGGTGTCGAACCGGCGCGGGCTGGGGGCGGGCTAGAGGTCGAGTACGAGCCGGTCGTCCAGCGAGCGCGACACGCACGGCAACAGGCAGTCGCCGGACGCCCGTTCGTGGTCCGCGAGGACGGAGTCGCGGTGGTCGGGCCGTCCCGCGAGCACCGTCGTCAGGCAGGTTCCGCAGGTGCCCTGCGCACAGGAGGACAGCACCTCCGCGCCCGCGCCGCGCACCGCCTCCAGCACCGAGACGCCCGAGGGCACGGTCACCGTCCGCCCGGTCCGCCGCAGCTCCACCTCGAAGGGCAAGGCGCGCGCCGGTGCGGCGGACCCGGCCGTGAACCTCTCAGCCCGCAGCGCGTACGGCGGCCATCCGGCGCAGGCGGCCTCCACGGTCGCGAGCAGCGGGGCCGGGCCGCAGCAGTAGACCTTGGTGTCCGGCCGGGGCGTACCCAGGAAGGACGCGAGGTCGAGCAGCCCGTACTCGTCCTGCGGTACGACCTCGACCCGCTTCCCGTACGCGCCGAGCTCGTCGAGGAACGCCATCGAGTCGCGCGAGCGCCCGCCGTAGAGCAACTGCCAGTCCGCGCCGAGGAGTTGCGCCTGACGGACCATCGGCAGCAGCGGGGTGATGCCGATGCCGCCCGCGAGGAAGAGGTACCTATGCGACGGGACGAGCGGAAAGTGGTTGCGCGGCCCGCCCACCCCGACCGGGTCACCGGGGCGCAGCCGGTCGTGGACGTGGGCCGACCCGCCCCGGCCGGCCGGCTCGCGCAGGACCGCGATGCGGTAGCGGTACGCGTCCCAGCGGTCGCCGCACAGCGAGTACTGCCGGACGCTGCCGGCCCCCGGCCGGACGCCGCCCGTCCCCGGCAGGACGCTGCCGACCCCCGGCAGCACCAGGTCGATGTGCGAGCCGGGCGTCCAGTCGGGCAGCCGGGCGCCGTCGGGGCGCGCCAGGGTCAGCGCGGCCACCCCGTCGGCGGCCCGCTCCTTGGCCGTGACGGTGAGCGTCACCGCGTTCACGGGTCCCGCGCGCCCCTCGGGCTCCGTACGCCCATCGGCCCTCGTACCGCCGCTGCCTGCCACGATGCCGCCTCCCGCTCTCGGGTCGCCTGCCCACAGGATGCGCGGCGGGAGCGCGGGGCCGCGACGGCGTTCTCACTGAGTGAGAGGGCGGGGGCTCAGCGGGCGGCCGGTGCCGCCAGCGCGCGGGAGATGCCCCGGGCGGCGGACCGTACGACGGGCACGAAGGAGCGGCCCGCCGCGTCGTTGGGGACGATCACCGACAGCGCCGCCACCACGGTGCCCCGTCCGTCCCGCACCGGAGCCGCGACCGCGAGGGCGTCCTCGTGGACATAGCCGGGACACAGGGCGTACCCCTGCCGCCGTACCTCCGCGAGCACGCCGCGCAGCCTCGGCGCGGGGGTCGGACTGTGCGGGGTGCGGCCGGGCAGCGGTCCGGCGAGCACGCGTTCGCGCAGCTCGTGGGCGCCGTGGGCGAGCAGGACCAGACCGCTGGAGGACAGGTGCGGCGGCAGCCGGCCCGCGACCCGGCTGAAGTTGACGACCGCCCCCGGTGCGGACAGCCGCTCCAGGAACAGCACTTCGTCCCCGTCCAGCACCGCCAGCTGCACGTGGTGCCCCACCACGTCGTGCACGCCCTCCATGAACGGCATCGCCGAATCCCGCAACGACCGCAGCGGTGACGCCCGCATGGCCAGTTCCCACATGCGCACCCCGACCCGCACCCGGCGGTCCTCGTCCCGGGCCAGGAAGCCGTACGACACCAGTTCGGCCACCAGCCGCGAAGCCGTCGCCAGGTGCAGTCCGCTGCGCCGGGCCACCTGCGACACCGTCAGCGCGGGCTCCTCGGCGGTGAACGCCTCGAAGATCCGGACGGCCCGGGACAGCACCGACTCACCCGCACCCGTCGGCATGCCGTCACGCCCCCTCCCGCCCACCGGCCCATCATCCGGCCGCGCCCGCCCCGGGGTCCAGCGCCGGGACACCCCGGGTACGTCCGCCGACACGGGGTACCCGCTCCACCGGTCAGGAAGCGGCCGACTGTGTGCACCACGTTCCCTTCCGCGCTTCTTGAGGTTGCCGACATGAACCACCACTACCGCGTGACCCACCACCTGGTCGTCGTACTGGCGGACACCGTCGACCTCGGCAATGTGCGCGAGGTCCAGAGATGGCTGCATCCGCTGGCCCGCGAGGGCGACCACCGGGTGGTGCTCGTCGACGTCCAGAGCCCGCTGCTCACCTCGACCGCCCTGTCGATGCTGTTCACCCTCCAGGGCGTACTCAACGACGACGGCCGCTCCCTCCATCTCCTGGTGCGCCACGCACTCGGGATGAAGGTGCTTCAGCTGACCGAGCTGAACGCGGCCTTCCACCTGGTGTCGGTGCTGCCCGCACCGCTCGGAGCGGTCGGCGTACGAGGCTGGGGATGAGGGCTGGGACGAGGGTCGGGACGAGGCCGGGGACGGACCCCTGGCACCCCCGCTGAGCTGCGAGAAGGCAAGAAATAAAAGCGTTAGTGGAACGTGAGTGGAACGACAAGGCAGGGGCCGAAGCTGAACTCGAAGCGGTTGCCTGTAGCAGGCACCCATCTTCTTCACCGCTTCTCACACATCTCGCCGCATCTCCCAGGGAGCCCCCACATGCGCCACACCGTCCGTCGCCCCGCCCTGCTCGCAGCCTCCGCTTTTGCCGCCCTCACGCTGACCCTCACCGCCTGCGGTGGCGACGGCGGAGCGAAGAGCGACAAGAGCTCCGCCCCCACCACGGCCCCGGACAAGGCGGCCAGCGCGTCCGGCGCGAAGGAGGAGTCCTCGGTCGGCGGCGTGGACGACGCGGCGGGCCAGGGGGACGGGACGGCCGGCGGCGTGGACGACAGCGACGGCAAGTCCTCCAAGAAGAAGACGGACGGCAGCAAGACGGCCAAGAAGTCGGGCGTCCGGACGTCCGCCTGCACCGTCAACGACGTGCGGATCAGCGCCGCGAAGCAGGACGGCCCGCCCACCACGCACATCACGCTGACCGCCACCAACACCTCCGGCCGCTCCTGCACCCTGCTGCAGTACCCGCTGATCGCGTTCGGCCCGATCCAGACCGCCAAGGACGTCCCCGCCGTCGCCAAGAGCAAGCCCGGCACCCCCGTCGTGCTGGAGCCCGGCGCCCCGGCCTACGCCGCCGTCCGCGTCAACAACGGCGGCCAGAAGGAGAACAACCGCGCCGTCAACTCCTTCAACGTGAACCTCTTCGCCGCCGACGGCCCCGCCGAGGGCAGCAAGGTCCTCTCCGTGGCGGGCGGCATCGCCGTCGACGACGCGGTGGCCAAGACCGGCTACTGGACGCCGGAACTGCGCAACGGCGCCGACGAGTTCTGAGCCGCCCACCCATGGCGAACCCGGCCCCGCCGGGGCCGCCCTACTCCTCGTCGGAGTCGGGCGTGCCCGGCGGCACGGCCGGGCACGACGTGCCGTTCGCCGGGAGTTCGCCGTCGAGCAGGTACGCGTCGGTCTTCTCGCGGACGCACTTCGAGACCATGTACGCCCCGTGGCCCTCGCCGTCGTACCGCAGCACCACCGCCCTGCCGAGCCGCTTCGCGGTCTCCTCGGTCCAGCGGTACGGGGTGGCCGGATCGCCCTTCGTCCCGATCAGCAGCACCTCGGGACCGCTGAGCTCCGCCAGCCCCCGGACGTAGCCGGTCCCGGCGGGCCAGCCGGTGCAGGACACCGCGCTGCCGACCATGTCCCGCCCGAACACCGGCGAGGCCTCGTCGAACTCCTTCTCCAGCGCCGTCAGTTCGGCCGCCGTGACGGGCGTGCGGTCCGGGTCGTCGGCACAGTTGACGGCGAGCAGCGCCTCCTGCTCGTTGCCGGACTCCTCCTGGAGGCCGTTGATCTCGGCCAGTACGGAAGGGTCGCCGTCCTCGTCGAGCGCGGCGATGCCCGCCGCCAGGGCGGGCCACACGGCGGGCGCGTACAGCGAGGAGACGATGGCGGCGCGCAGGTCCGCGGCGCCGAACTCCTCGGGGTCCTTCCCCTTCGTCCGCACCGGCCTGCGGTTGAGGGCGCCCACCACCCTGTCGACGGTACGGGTGGCCTCCTCGACGGTGCCGCCCAGCGGGCAGTTCTCGCCCTGGTCCGCGCACGTGGCCAGGAACGTGTCGAAGGACCCCTGGAAGGCGCGGGCCTGGCTCAGCCCGGACTCGCGGGAGTTCTCCGTCAGGGTGTCCACCGCGTCCAGCACCAGCCGCCCGTACCGCTCGGGGAACTGTCCCGCGTAGACCGCGCCGAGCCGGGTCCCGTACGAGACGCCCATGTAGTGCAGCTTCTCGTCGCCCAGTGCCTGGCGCAGGACGTCCAGGTCGCGCGAGACGTTGATGGTGCCGACGTGCGGCAGCAGCTTGCCGGTGTGCTTCGCGCAGGCGGCCGCGATCTCCTTGAGCTCCTTGACCGTCCGGTCGAGGTCGAGCGGCCGGCCCGGCTCGGCGGCGGGCGGCCCGTCCCCGTCCGTCAGCTCCTCCTCGGCCGCCGGACCACAGCTCACGGGGGCGCTGCGGCCCACCCCGCGCGGATCGAAGGCGACCAGGTCGTACCGCTTGCCCAGGCTCTCGTACGTCTCCCTGGCCTCGGCCAGCGTGGTCAGCCCGGACGCACCGGGCCCGCCGAAGTTGAACACCAGCGAACCGATGCGGCCGCCACTGCCGTTCTTGGCCCCGTTTCCGTCTCCGTCCCCGTTTCCGTTCCCGGCCGGTTTCGCGGAGGCCCGGTAGCGGCCGACGGCCAGCGCGATCCGGCCCGCGGACGGGTCGGCGTAGTCGACCGGCACGACGAGACGGGCGCACTGCATGTCCCCGAGGTCGTCGCCGTCGTCCTTCAGCTCCTCGTCCCGGCAGCCGCCCCAGTCGAGTTTCTGCTGGTAGAAGCGGCGGAGGTCGGGCTGGGTCGCGCTGTCGGCCGCGTTCGCGACGGACGCGCCGGGTGCGGACAGCACGGCCGTGAGGAGAAGGAACGTACCGGCGGTACCTGCCGCTGTGCTGCGCCTGGTCATCCGGGTGTGCCTTTCGCGAGGCGGCCCCCGGGCCAGCCTACGAGCGGCATCCCCAGCCCGCAGCGCGGGCGCCCGGACCCCGGGCGCCGCAAGGCGAACGGCGGGTGGAGCGACCCCGTGGGGCCGCTCCACCCGCCGTCGGACGCCGGTCTTGGACTGCTGTTGCCGGAAGGCTGTGGCTGGGCTACCGGTACTGGGCTACGGGTACCGGGCGACCAGTGCTAGGCGACCGGTGCCGGGTAGGTCGGGTACTCGACCCCGGAGACGTGCTGGACGACCCGGATGACCTGGCAGGAGTAGCCGAACTCGTTGTCGTACCAGAGGTAGAGGATCGCGTCGTCACCCTCGGCCTTCAGGGCGCCCGCGTCCACGATCGAGGCGTGGCGGGAGCCGACGAAGTCGCTGGAGACGGCGTCGGGGGCGCTGATGAAGTCGATCTGGCGCTTCAGCGGCGAGTTCAGCGAGACGTTGCGGAGGTAGTCGAGGACCTCCTCGCGGGTGGTCTCG
Source organism: Streptomyces sp. NPDC032721 (assembly GCF_055579625.1). Classification (NCBI taxonomy): domain Bacteria; kingdom Bacillati; phylum Actinomycetota; class Actinomycetes; order Kitasatosporales; family Streptomycetaceae; genus Streptomyces; species Streptomyces sp. NPDC032721. The sequence goes on from NZ_JBVIMX010000020.1 coordinate 56,027, forward strand.
CGGGCCAGGCGCAGGTTGAGGATGGCGATCGAGACGTTCGGGACCGGAACGCGGATCGAGCTGCCCGTGATGGTCGCCTTGAGGTCCGGCAGCGCCTTCGCGACGGCCGAGGCGGCACCCGTCTCGGTGATCACCATGTTGAGCGGCGCGGAGCGGCCACGACGGTCCGAGCTGTGGTAATTGTCCAGCAGGTTCTGGTCGTTCGTGAACGAGTGGACGGTCTCCACGTGACCGCGCAGCACGCCGAACTCGTCCGCCATCGCCTTGAGCGGCGGGACGATCGCGTTGGTGGTGCAGGAGGCGCAGGACAGGATCTGGTCGTCCGGCTTGATCGTGTCGTGGTTGACGCCGTGCACGATGTTCGGGACGTCGCCCTTGCCCGGAGCGGTCAGGACGACCTTGTCGATGCCCGGACGCAGGTGCTTGGAGAGGCCCTCGCGGTCGCGCCAGCGGCCCGTGTTGTCGATCAGGATGGCGTTCTTGATGCCGTACTCCGTGTAGTCGACCTTGGTCGGGTCGTCGGAGTAGATCATCTTGATCGCGTTGCCGTTGGCGTAGATCGTGTCGGTCGCCTCGTCGACGGTGATCGTGCCCTGGAACTGGCCGTGGATGGAGTCACGGCGCAGCAGCGAGGCGCGCTTCACGATGTCCTGGCCCGCACCCTTGCGGACGACGATGGCGCGCAGCCGCAGACCGTTGCCGGAACCGGCCTTCTCGATCAGCAGCCGGGCCAGCAGGCGGCCGATGCGGCCGAACCCGTACAGCACGACGTCGCGCGACTCGCGGCGCTCGATCTTGTTGGCGCCGGTGGCGCCCGCGACGGCCTCGGCGGTGAACGCCTCGACCGACAGACCGCGGTCATCGGCCCGGTGCGCCTCGGCGAGCAGACCGATGTCGATCTGGGAGGGACCGAGGTCCAGCGTGGTGAGCGCCTGGAGGAAGGGCAGCGTCTCGACGATCGAGAGCTCCTCGCCGGCTATCTGGCGGGCGAAACGGTGGGTCTTGAGAATGCTGACCACCGACTTGTTCACCAGCGAACGGCTGTGCAGCAGGACTGTCACGTCCCGCTCCCGGTGCAGCTTGCCGATGATCGGGATCATCGACTCCGCGATTTCCTCGCGGTTCTTCCAGTTGGTGAACGAGGCGTCGTCGTTGACAGTCACAGGTTTCACTTTCGAGCTAGGCGTCGCTCATATGCTAACCCGCCCGCTTTTTGATCTTGAAAGGTGGTGTCCTTCCCGCGTACGCGGTACGGGGAACCCCGGCGGCGGCGGTGTCGTTAGTGCCGGGTGAGCGGCCCGAAGGGAGGTCGCGGAAAGGATCGCCCATGTCAGCCCCCGCCACACACAGCTCAGCCCCCGCACCGTTCGCCGCCCGGCCGGTGGCCGGCGCCGACGGCCCGCCCGTCGACGTGGACCGCCGCGAGGGGCCGTACGGCGAGGTCGTACTGCGTCGGCGCGGAGAGACGTACGAGATCATCGCCAACGGCTGCTTCCTGATGGACACCTCCGACGGCCGCTCCGAGCGACTCCTCGTCGACGCGGCGTACGACGCCCTCGGTGACCGCACGCAGCGCCCCGCCGTCCTGATCGGCGGCCTCGGCGTCGGCTTCTCCCTCGCGCACGCGGCCGCCCAGGACCGGTGGGGGCCGATCACCGTCGTCGAACGGGAGGAGGCGATCATCGACTGGCACCGGAACGGACCCCTGTCGGCCGTCTCGGGACCCGCACTCGCCGACCCGCGCGTGGCGGTCCTGCACGCGGACCTGGTGGCCCATCTGCGCGCGCCAGCAGGGGAGTTGGGGGCGAATGATGTGACCGGTGCGACCGGTGCGACGTACGACGCTCTGTGCCTGGACATCGACAACGGCCCCGACTGGACCGTCACCGACGACAACCGCAACCTCTACACCCCCGCGGGGCTCGCCGTCTGCCGGGCCCGGCTCAACCCCGGCGGTGTACTCGCCGTCTGGTCCGCACGACCCTCGGCCGCCTTCGAACAGGCCCTGCGCGAGGCCGGGTTCACGGCGGTGCGCAGCGAGGAGATCCCGGTTGGCCGGGGCGTGCCGGACGTCGTGCACCTCGCCCGCAAGCCCGCCTGACCTGCGCGGACGCACGCAGAGGGGCGGGGGAGCTGAGGTCAGATGCCCGGTGCCTCGCCGGTGCCGGAGGAGCCGGGGGAACCGGGGGCGCTGGGGGAACCGGGCGAATCGGCAGAACTTCCCTTGTTCCTGCGGCGGTTGACCACGACGACCGCCGCACCACCGGCCACCGCGACCCCCACGCCGAGCCCCACCCAGCCGAGCGCGCCGGACGACTCCGACGCGGCGGGCCCGGCGGTGCCCGTCGCAGGAGCGGTAGTGGCACCGGTGGCCTTCGGCGCGAGCGCGTCGAGCGTGCCGACCGGCTCGGCCTTGCCGACGGCCGAGAACCCCCAGTCGAGCAGTCGCCGCATCTCCGAGTACACCTCGTCGTGCTTCTTCGTCTGCGGATTCATCACCGTCACCAGGAGCGTGTGCCCGTCCCGATGGGCCGCCTCGGCAAGGGTGTTGCCCGCATTGGTGGTGTAACCGTTCTTGCCGCCGATCAGCCCCGGGTACTTCTCCACCCCGCCGATGCCCGACAGCATCCGGTTGGTGTTGGAGATCCCGAACGGCTTCCCCTTGGTGTTCGGCCCGCCGGGGAACTTGGCCTCGGCCGTGGAGCAGTACTCCTTGAAGTCCTTGTTCTTCAGCCCGGCGCGCAGGAACAGCGACAGGTCGTACGCGGAGGAGACCTGGCCCGGGGCGTCGTAACCGTCGGGACTCAGGACGTGCGTGTCCTTCGCGCCCAGTTCGTCGGCCCGCTTCTGCATGTCCGAGACCGTCTTCGGCACGCCGCCGTTCATCGCGGCCAGTACGTGCACGGCATCGTTCCCCGACCGCAGGAACACCCCGCGCCACAGGTCGGCGACCTTGTACTGCTGCCCGGGGACGATGCCCACCGCGCTGCTCCCGGAGCCCATTCCTTCGAGGTCCTGCGGGGTGACCTTGTGACTGGTGCCGTGCGGAACGCCCGGCAGCACGGTGTCCGCGAACAGCATCTTCAGGGTGCTCGCCGGAGGCAGCGCCCAGTGGGCGTTCGACGCCCCCAGGACCTGGCCCGTGTCGGCGTCCGACACGATCCACGAGAGCGCCGAGAGATCCTTCGGCAGTGCGGGTGCCCCCGCTCCGACCTGCGGCCCCGGCCTGCCCAGCCGCTCGCCGCCGACCTCGGACATGCGCGCCGGCGGAGTCTTCGCGGGCTTCTCGTCGGGCTTGCCCGTGGCGGTCGCCCGGTGCGGGGACAGCCGTTCGGCCGACGGGAGTCCGCTCGCCACGGCCGGGGAGACCCCGGCGACAGCAGTGACCGCGGTGACGGAAAGGCCCACGGCGGCATACCGGAACCAAGGGGAAAGGGAGGGGCGCATCACCCGAACGTATCGCAGTCGCCACCGTGCAAATCCACGCTGAACAGTGGAATTTCCCACGGCGCCGGGAGGGAACGAAACCGCTCCGCAACCCGTCCCTCAGATGAATGCGGGCAGAAGAACGCGGGCCTCAGAAGATGTTGGGGTGGAACCCGTTGCAGTCCGGGTCCTGGAGTGGGCAGGACGGATGCGCCTTGCGCCCCGGCTCGGGCGAACTGGGCGGCTCCGATGCCGGGTCGTACGGCTTCGGCGGCGGCATCTCGTACTCCAGGCAGCCGCAGACGACGCCGCAAGAACCCGAGAACCGGGGCTCGCCGTGCCGGAAGCGCGGGTGCCCGCACCTGCATGCGTTCGTTGCCCAGGACATCAACTGCCTGCCTCTCGGAGCACTCCTACGGGTTCGTTGCGGGCGCGGGGCCGTATGACAGCGGGGCCGTATGACCGCGGGGCCGTACGACATTGTCGCGGCGGACGGGGGCGGAGGTCGAGCCCCCGTCCGGGCCCGCCTATTGACCTTGTGGGTCGGTCCGTACGTCGGCAGGTACGAGAGCCCGTACGGACGCCGCCAGGTGCTCGCGGAACCAGCGGTGCCCCGGATCGGCCGAGTGGCGCGGATGCCACGCCATCCCGAGTTCCAGCGGCGGGAGGTCCAGCGGTACGGGAAAGGTGCGCAGGCCCAGGGCGGCCGTGGTGCCGGGGAGCCAGCCGCTCACCGTGATCGCCACCAGGTCGGTGTCACGGGCGAGCATCATCGCGCTCGTATGGCTCGGTACGACGACCGCGACCCGGCGCCGCAGCCCCCGTTCCGCGAGCGCGGCGTCGATGGGGCCCAGGCGCTTGCCCAGCCGGGAGATGCCGATGTGGTCCGCCGCCGCGAACCGGCGGGCATCGATCCGCCGCCCGCCGAACAGGGGATGACCGCTGCGGGCCACCCCGACCACCGTCCCCCGGGCGAGCTGCCGGGTCCGGATCTCCGGATCAAGGTGCCCGAGAACACCCAGCTCGACGTCCACCCCGCCCTGCCGCAGCCCGGGCCCGCCCTCGGCCGACTCCGGCACGAAGACCACATCCACCTCCGGCGCCCGCGTGCCGATCCGCTCGATCAGCGTCCCCGCCAGCCCGACCAGCAGCAGATCGGTCGCCTGGACGGTGAACGTCCGCCGGAGATGCACCGGGTCGAAGCCGGCCCCGGGGCGCAGCACGTTGTCGCACTCGCGCAGCAACGCGCCCACCTCGCCCCGGAGTTCCAGCGCCCGGGGGGTCGGCACCATTTCCTGCCCCGCCCGGACCAGCAGCGGGTCGCCGACGGTCCGGCGCAGCTTCGCCAGGGTCCGGCTGACCGCGGGCGGCGACGTACCGAGCCGTTCGGCGGCACGCGTCACGCTGTTCTCCTGGAGCAGGGCATCCAGTACCCGCAGCAGATTGAGATCCACCAACTACCGCCCTGAGCTGCATTGTTACGTATGGGACAAGAATTGCATGCCCATCCTTGCATTGCCCGGGGAGTCCTGCCGTACCGAGAGTGAAGACGTCCACGACATCGCGTGGGCCCTTCCTCTTCGCCCCGTAGGAGCCACCCCGTGCAGCAGCCCCAGCAGCCCCAGCTGTCCCAGCTGTCCCAGCAGTCCTCGAAGCCCGCGCCGTCCTCCCGTGCCGCCCGCGAGGGCGACACCCTGGCCGTCGTCAGCCAGAGCGGACCGACCGTCTCCTTCTACGACGCCGCCCACGACCGGCACCTCGCCACCCTCGAAGTCCCGGCGGAGCCCCACGAGTTGTGCTTCGACCCCACCCAGCGCCTGCTGTGGTGCACCACCACGTACCACTCCGGCTACTACCACGCCAACGCCGGCCGGCATACCGAACTGACCGCCATCGACCCCGACACCCACCGCATCGTCGAGGTCATCGACCTCGCCCCCGAACACGGCCCCCACGGCCTGGCGCTCGACACCGCCCGGGGCCGCCTCTACGTCAGCGTGGAAGCCACCGCCGACCGCCCCGGCGGAGTCGTCGTCGTGGACACCCGGACCCGCCGCCCCCTCGGCAGGATCGACACGGACGCCCCCGGACCGCACTGGTTCGCCATCGACCCCGCCGGCCGCGCGGGCTACGCCACCAACAAGGAGGCGCCCTACGTCTCCGTGGTCGACCTCGACCGGGGCACCCTGACGGCGAAGGTCGAAGTCCCGGGCAGCGAGGGCCTGGCCGTCTCGGCGGACGGGAACCACGTCTACGTCGCCGCCCCCTACGCCGCCTTCTCCGGCGCCGACGCCGACCAGGAGCGCCCGGCCCCCGGAATCCGCGTCATCGACACCCGTACGGCAACCGTCACCGACACCCTGCCCACCCAGAACGTCATCCTGCCCGTCCACCTCACCACGACGGGACGACTGCTCGTCGGCGAGGTACGGATGGCAGCCGACCCCGCCTCCCGCCTCGGCCGCCACGCCCCGGGCCGCCTCACGGTCTTCAGCACCGACACCCACAAGGAACTGGGCCAACTCGACGTCGGAAGCGCCCCGTTGACCATCACCTCCTCGCCCGACGGCCGACTCGCGTACGTCGCCTGCGCGGTCTCCTCCACCGTCGACGTCATCGACCTGGAGACCCTGACCCCGCTGAGCCGCCTGGACATCCCCAAGCAGGGCGAGCCCGGCGCCCACGGCCTGGCCTACATCCCCCGCCCGCACCGGTGAGGGAGGATGAGAACCGACCTCCGCGGTCGCCACCCCGCAGAAGCCCGCAGAAGCCCGTAGAAGGCCGTCAGCCCGCCGCCTCCCTGCCGAAGGATCCCGCCCATGCCTGCCAGCCGCCCGCCCGCCGCCACGACAGGCACACCGCGCCGGGTGCTGCGGGCGGACCAGCAGCAGGCGGTGGACAGCGCCGTACGCCACCTCAGGAGCCCCAGGTCACGGGGGCACGTCGTATCGGCGTGCGGTACGGGAAAGACCCTCACCGCGCTGCGCACCGCCGAGGCGCTCGACGCCCGCCGGCTGCTGATCGTGGTGCCGAGCCTGGACCTCATCGGCCAGTGGGCGCGCGCCACCCGGGCCGACGGGCGGGACGAGCCGATGATCGCCGTCTCGTCGCTGAAGGCGGGCAAGCACCCCGTACTGGCCCGCGCGGCGGTCGGGAGCGCGAACAGCCCGGACTTCCTGGCCGGCTGGCTGGCCCGGCGCCGCCGGGCCACCGTGTTCGTGACGCTCGACTCCCTGCCGAAGATCGAGCAGACCCAGCACACCCCGCACCCGGCACCGCTCTTCGACCTCATGATCGTGGACGAGGCCCACCGCACGGCGGGCAGCTGGGACAAGCAGTGGACGGCCCTGCACGACCACACCCGCATCCGGGCCGACCGCCGCCTCTACCTCACCGCGACCCCCTACGAATGGGAACCGCCCCGGCTGACCGAGGCCCCCACCCTCCGTCCCCGGCCGAAGCGGACCCCGAGCACCGCACCCGAATGGGACGCCCCGGCCCTGGTGGCCTCCATGACCGACACCAAGACCTTCGGCCCCCGGCTGCACACCTACTCGCACGCGGACGCCATCGACGACGGCGTACTCGCCGACTACCAGCTCCTCGTCCCCACCATCACGGACGAAGAACTGCGCACCGCACTCTCCGACACCACCGGCGAACCCGCGAAGGGCCCGACCGCGCGCCACACCACCGCCCTGCACCTGGCCGTGCTCAAGACCATGGAGGAGCACCGGCTCCACCACGTGATCGTCTACTTCCAGCAGATCGCGGACGCCACCGACTTCGCCCGCCAGTTCCCCCACACCCTGCGCTCGCTCCCGGCCGGGGACCGTCCCGCCTGGGCCGGCGAACTCGTCGTGCAGTCCATCAACGGCACCCACACCCCGGGCCAGCGCCACGACATCCTCACCGACTTCGCCGACGCGAGCCGGGCGGTCCTGACCAACGCCCAGGTCCTCGGCGAAGGCATCGACCTGCCCGCCGTCGACGCCGTCGTGTTCGCCGACCGCACGGCCAGCGTCCGCCGGATCGTGCAGGCGCTCGGCCGCGCCCTGCGCAAACCCGCCCACCGGGAGAGCAAGCTGGCGAGCCTGATCATCCCCGCCTACATCCCGCCCGGCGCCGATCCCACGGACCTCCTCGGCACCCCGTACGAACCCCTCTGGCTCGTCACCGCCGCCCTGCGCCACCACGACCAGACCATCGCCGTCCGGGCACCGCGCACCACCAGCAAACGGCGCCTGGAACAGAACACCCACACCATGCTCGCCCGCCGCTTCCGCTTCGACTTCTCCCTCGACCCCACCGACATCGCCCGGGCGATGGACCTGCTTGCCTGGCCCGCCGACGGTGCCGCGCTCTCCGCACCCCGACGGGCGGGACTGGCCGCCGCCACCCGCTTCCACGCCGAACACGGCGACCTGCGCGTGCCCACCGACTACGAGGACGCCTACGGCTACCGCCTCGGCACCTTCATCAGCGGCCAGCGCACCGCCCGCCGCCAGGGCGCACTCACCCCCGAGTGGATCGCCGAACTCGACGCCCTGGACATGATCTGGGACGAGAACGAAGCCGCCTGGCAGGGCCACCTCGCCACCGTCACCGCGTACCGCGACGAGCACGGCCACCTCGCCGTGCCCGCCCACCTGCCGGGCGGCCAGTTCCTGGTCGACCAGCGGCTGCTCGCCCGCACCGACCGGCTCGCCCCCGCCCGGTACGCCCAGCTCGCCGCGCTCGACCCCCAGTGGACACTGCCGCACGGCCCCGACTGGCACCGCAAGTACCACCTGCTGCGCCGCCACCTCCAGGCCGGAAACGACCCCGCCGCCCTGCGCCGCGACACCGTCATCGACGGCGTGAAGATCGGCAGCTGGCTGCACCGCCAGCACACCTCATGGGACGCACTCGACCCCGGCCGACGCACCCTCCTCACCCGCCTCGGGGCGGACCCGGCCGGGGCGCCGCTCCCGGCGGGGGCCAGGCCCGGCACCCCGGGAGGACGCACCCGCCGCACCCGCCGCACCTTCGAGCGGACCGCCGGGATCCTCCGCCTGTTCGTGGAGCGCTGGGCCCGCCCGCCGGGCGCCCGCGAATGGATCGAGGCCGACGGCGAAAGCGTCATGATCGGCCCCTGGCTCTGCAAGACGCGTGCCAAGGGGAAGGCGGGTCGACTCACCGAGGAGCAGGACCGGTTGATGCGCGAGATCCTCGGCGCCGACTGGAACCCGACGGAGCCCGAGGACTCTGCGCTCCCCGCATCCCGCGCCAGGGGCTGACCGGTTGTCAGTGGTGGCCCGTACGGTGTGAGCATGACGGGGAAGATCGAGTACGTACGGGGAGACGCCACCGCTCCGCAGGGCAAGGGCGTCAGGCTCATCGCGCATGTCTGCAACGACCTGGGCGGCTGGGGCAAGGGGTTCGTCCTCGCCCTCTCCCGCCGCTGGCCGGAGCCCGAGGCGGCGTACCGTCGTTGGCACCGGGGGAGGGCGGGCAACGACTTCGGGCTCGGCGCGGCGCAGTTCGTCCAGGTGGACCGGCACACCTGGGTGGCCAACATGATCGGCCAGCGGGGCATGCGGACCGGCAGCCACGGGGTCCCGGTCCGGTACGAGGCGATAGGCACGGCCCTGGAAGCGGTGGCGGCCAAGGCCGTGGAGCTCGGCGCCACGGTCCACATGCCGCGCATCGGGTGCGGGCTGGCGGGCGGGAAGTGGTCGCGGGTCGAACCGCTGGTGGAGGAGCGGCTGGTGGCCAGGGGGGTGGGAGTCGTGGTGTACGACCACGGCAACTGAACCTCCCCCCTCTCTCCTCCTCCCTGTCTCCAGTCCCGCCTGACCTCCCTGGCGCTCCTCAGTGGCTGACCGGAACTCCGGTGGTCGGGGACTCCGGGACGCCCAGGCGCCGGGCGTCCTTCTCCGGGCGCAGGAAGAGGGCCGCCAGGACCCCCGAGACCAGCAGGAGGCCCGCCGTGACGAGCCAGCCGTGCTGGTACCCGGCCGTGGCAGTGGCCGCACTGTCCACGATCCGGCCGAGGACCAGCGGGGACACGATGCCGCCCAGCGCGAAGACCGCCACCAGCGCGCCGAGCACGACGCCCCGCTGGGACGGCGGCGTGATCCGGGCGACGGCCGTCTGCGCGGCAGTCAGCATGACCAGGGCGACCGCCATCGGACCGAACATCATCGGCACCTTGATCCACAGCGTGCCGACGGTGGCGAACACGGTCACCGCGACCGCCGAGACCACCAGCAGCAGTCCGGCACCGGCGCCCTCCGGCAGTCGCCCCCCGCCGGGGCGGGACGCGGCCCGGCGGGCCAGCAGGCCGTGCGCCAGCAGGACCACGCCGTTGGCCACCGCGCCCCCGCCGACGGCGGCGCTCGCCTGCCCGAGGTCCCACCCCACCACCGTCCTGAGGTAGTCCGGCAGCCAGGTGAGCTTGGCCCCCATCACCCAGTACGCCGCGAACGAACCCAGCGCCGCCGTGACGAAGGTGCCGGACAGGAGGACGGCCCGCAACGGCACCTCGGCGACCTCTGAACTCCCTTCTCCCGTACGGGCGTTGCGGCCCACGGGCGGGGCCAGTGGCCCTTCCTTGCCCTTGACCGCCCACAGCGCGCCCCACACCAGCCCGGCCAGCCCCGCCACCCCGAAGGCCCAGCGCCAGCCGAAGTGGGTCACCACGGCCCCGAGCGTGGGCGCCGCGACCGCGACCCCCGCCGCCGCGCCCACCATGAGGATCGCCGTCGGCAGGGTGCGCTCCCGCTGCTCGAACCAGCCGTGCACGTGGTGGACCGCCACGGGCGCGGCCGGCCCCTCGGCGAAGCCGAGCAGTACCCGCGTCGCGATCAGCGTCGCGAAACCCGCCGCACCCCACACCATCGGCAACTGGGCCACCGACCATAACAGGCCCATCACCAGCAGCAGCACCGAGGTGCGCACCTTGCGCGTCAGGAAAGAGACCCCCACCGCCGACAGCGAGAAGAGGCTGAAGAACGCGGCCTGGGCCGCACCGAACTCCTGACGGCTGAGCCCGAACTCCTTCATGATCTCCGGCCCGGCCAGCCCCAGGACGGCCTTGTCGGCGAAGTTCACCAGCATGAAGACCAGCAGCAGCCAGGTCGCCGTCCACGCCTGCCTGCCACCCGCCGCTCGCGGACCTGCCGAGTCGGTAGGGCCCGCCGAGTCCGTAGAGCCCGCCGGGCCCGGTCCCGCAGGCGGATCCCGCGGATCCGTGCGCCGCGTCGCGGCAGCCCCTGCCTCCACGGTCACACCCCCTGTTCCGGGCGCTCCGAGGGGGCGCCGCAACCGCAGCCGTCGTCGTCGACGACGTCGACGTGGCCCACGCTGATGGCGCCCGCGGCCCGGCGCCGCCCCTCGTCACCGCGCGTCAACTCGGTGGCCACGTCCGTGCCCGCCGCCACCGCCGCCGACTCCGCGGCCGCCCAGTGGAAGACGCCGCGCGCCATCGTCGAGGTCTCCTGCCCGGCCCGGAAGCCGTACACCTCCGCTCTGACACGTGCCACTTCACGGTCGCCCGGCGCGGCCAACGCGGCGGTCTCCGCCAGATGCGACGCCAGCCGCAACTCCCCCTCGCCCAGCAGCCGCACCGCCCGCTCCGCCAGCGCCCGGGCACCGCCCGCCGCCGCCGCGAGCTCCGCCGCCAGCGCGGATTCCGGGGCGGGCTTGAGGTGCGCAGGGTTCTGGTCGTACCAGCCGCCCCACAGCCGCCACAGGTTCCGTACGACGAACTCCGGCTCGTCGTACGCCGGATGCAGGTAAGGCCGCTCCAGCAGACCGGCCGGGACCTTCACCGCGTGCAGCACCTCGTCCAGGCGCGCGCCCGCGTTCATCAGGTCCCGCGTCTGGTCGCAGAGCGACTCCAGCAGCTCCGCCGTGTCGTCCAGCGCCCGGCCGACACGCTCGGCGCCGATGATCGGCACCCCGTGCCCCGGCAGCAGCACCTCCGCGCCCAACTCCCGCATGGCACGCAGCGCCTGCGCCCACTCCACCGGGTAGCGCTGCACCTTCTGCGGGTTGCCGGCGTTCGGCGAGTTCCAGATGAAGAGGTCACCCGTGCACAGGGTCCGCAACTCCGGTATCCACACATAGGTGTGGTCGTCCGTCTCCCCGCGCGCGTGCACCAGCTCGAAGGTCAGAGCGCCCCTGCGCAGGGTCAGCCGGTCGCGGTACGTCCGGTCCGGATAGCGGTACTCCGTGGGCCACTTCAGGGACGGCACCCCGAACTGCTTGCGGTTGATCCAGGTGTTGTATCCGGCCGTCTCCCGGTAGCGGTCGAAGCGCGCCGCCACCGCCGCGTGCGCGACCACCTCGGGGCGTACGGCCCCGGCCCCGGCCCCTGCCCCGGCGGCCTCCCGGTCGAAGGGCCTCACGCCGAAGACGTGGTCCACATGGCCGTGGGTGAACACCACCGTGCTCACCGGAGCCGCCGAGCGGGCGCGTACCGCCGCGTGCAGCTGTGCCGCCGTACGGAAATCGCCGGAGTCGACCAGCACCAGGCCGTCCCCGGTGTCGAACACCGCCACGTTCGCGAACGCCGGGAAGAACGCGGTCCGTTCACCGATCGGCACCAGGCCGCCGCCGCTGAACCGCCCCGTGACGTGGTCCAGCAGCGATGCCTCGCCGGACCAGACCCGGTCCGCGTACGCCAGGTAGCCATCGGCACCGCCGTCACCGCCGTCACCGCCGTCACCGCCGTCTCCGCCGGCAGGGGAATCCGTCGTGGAATTGGGTCCCGTCATAGTCTCCGGCTCCTCGCGCTCATGCTCGGGACCACCCCTGCTGCTCACTGCCGCGGTCCGCTGATGACCCCAGAGTCTGCGTCGGATCCCGGCGGGGAGACACCCTCCGCCCTCACAGTCGGACGCCCCGTACCCTGTGACCCGTCACAGTCCCGAGGAGGAGCCGACCGGTGAACGACGACCCGCCGACCGACCGCCACAGCGACCCTCCGGAACTGTCACCCGCCGCACAGGCCCTTGCCGCCCGCTGCGAGAGCCGGGTCAACGAACTGGCCCGCCGGATGGCCCGGGAAACCTTCGAGCAGCTGCCGGGGTACACCGATCTCCCCGCCGACGTGAAGGACGTCGAGGTCGCCGCGACGGCACGCAGCGGGCTGCGCCTCTTCCTGCGCCGGGTACGCGACCCCCGGGGCGGCCGCACCGGGGACCTCAGCCTCTTCCGCGAACGCGCCGCCCAGCGGGCCGACGAAGGCATGCCCCTGCACACCCTGCTGCGCACCCATTCCTCGGGGGCCTACGTCCTGTGGCAGGCGCTCCGCGCCGAGGCCACCGCGGGCGAGGAGGGCGCACTCATCGAACTCGTCGACTTCCTCCTGCGCGGCCACGAGGCCATCATCGGCGCCGTGGCGGAGACCTACCTCGACGAGCAGGCCGCCCTGTCCGCCGAACGCCGCGAACACCACCGCTCCCTGGTGCGCGGACTGCTGGACGGCTCGGTGCCGCCCGCCCGTGCCTTCGAGGAACTGGGCCTGGGCCCCGAAGGCCGCACGCTCGTCGTCCGCCTGCACCTCGAACGGCAGCCACCCCCGATTCCCGCGGACAGCACGGCGGGTCCCGAGGCCCCCGCGCCGCCCACCGCCCCGGACGTCGCGGACCGCCGACGGCTGCGCCGCATCCAGACCGTTCTGGACCGCGCCTTCGGCACCGAGGCGGTGGCGCTGCTCGGTGTCGAAGGCGGCCATGTGATCGCCCCGCAGCGGGCCGACGACGCGGACGGCGCCCGTACCTGCGAAGAACTGCTCGCCCGGCTCCGCCCGTTCTGCGGCGACACCGTCCGGCTGGCGCCGGTCACCGCCGCCACGCCCCAGGACGTACCGGCCGCGGCGCGCACCGCCGCCGACATCGTCCGGGTCGCCCGCGCCTGCGGACTGCCGCCGGGAGCGCACCGTATGGACGACGTCCTGCTGGAGTACCACCTCTCCCGCCGCAACGAGAGCAGCGACCGGATCGCCGCCCTGCTCGACCCGGTCGGCGGCCGGCCGGAGCTCATCGAGACCCTGCGCGTGCACCTGGAACACCGGCACGACCGGCGCGGCACCGCCCGGCGCCTCGGCCTGCACCCCAACACCGTGGACAACCGGCTGGCCCGGATCACCGAGCTCACCGGCCTCGACATCGCCTCGGCCCGGGGGAGCGCCCTGGCCCTGGCCGCCCTGCTCCTGCGCGGCAGCACGCCCGCCTGAGCAGTGGCGGCCAGAGACCCTGGCCTACGTCACACCCCGGCGACCGACCGGATCCACGAGCGGTACGCCGTGACGTTCGTGTACGCGGTGGTGGTCTGCCGGTCGCTGGTGGAAGCCACGCCGACCTGGACACCGTTCGCCGTCATCGGCCCGCCCGAGTCCCCGCCGGCGGTGATGCCGTTGCCCCGGCGGGCACAGATCGCGGAGCCGCCGTAGGCGTCGGAGCAGCCGCCGGTCACGGTCACGTTCGCCACCTTCAGGTAGCGCGACTGGCAGTTGATCTCGGAACCGCACTGCGAAGTAGCACCCCAGCCGAACACCTGGACGCTCTGCCCGACGCTCACCGAACCCGGCTGGCCGAGCGGGGAGTACGTGGCCTGCACCGACCGGTCCAGCCGGACCAGCGCGAGGTCGGAGCTGTGGGTGTACGTCTGGATTCCGTTGGCCATCGTGCCGCCGCTGTGCTGGTCGAGGCTGCCGATGCGGAACGACAGCCCGCCTCCGGAGACACAGTGCCTCGCGGTCAGGATCCACGTCGGCGCGATGATCGTCGCCGAACAGGTCTCTCTGCCGTTGGACAGGAGGCGGGCCGCCCAGGGGGCGTTCGTCGCGTAACCGCCGCCGATGATCGGCTGGTTGACCCCGGACGTGGGTGCACCGGACGTGGGCGCACCCGAGACGGGGCCGGGGGCGGCGGTTTCGGCGGCCGACGCGGTGGGGGAGAGGAGGGCGACGACGGAGACGGCAGCGGCGAAGAAGGCGGGGACCAACCTGGCTATTCGCATGGTTCCTCGTTTCGGGGAACACGCCGAGGGGCGCGTGGGGTGGGGGGAACGACCGCCCCAGGGTCCCGGACAACGAGGAATCCGGGTACTAGCGACTGGTCATAACACGGACTTGGGGCTCCCCCCACCGCAGCGGTCAACTCCCCTGGGGAGACGCCTACTTGGTGAGCACCAGCGTCACGTTGTGCCCGCCGAAGCCGAACGAGTTGGCCAGCGCCGCCGTCCACTCGCCCTTCCTCGGTTCGCCCTTCACCACATCGAGGTCGATCCGCGGATCGAGCTCCTCCAGGTTGCGCGTGGCAGGCACGGCCCCGTCCCGCAGCGCCAGCAGGGCGGTCAGTGCCCCGATGACACCGGAAGCTCCCAGCATGTGACCGGTCATCGACTTGGTCGCGGTCACTGCCGGATGCCTGCCGACGGCGCGCGCGATCGCGTCCGCCTCCGCCACGTCACCGGACTCCGTGGACGTCGCGTGCGCGTGTACGACGCCGATGTCCGCGCCTGTCAGCCCCGCGTCGCGCAGCGCCAGCCCGATGGCGTGCATCTGCCCCTCGGTGTCGGACGCCGTGATGTGGTCCGCGCTCGACGTCACCGAACTGCCCGCGAGGGACCCGTACGTCCGCGCACCCCGGGCCCGCGCGAACTCCGGGCGCTCCAGCACCACCATCCCCGCGCCTTCGCCCATCACGAATCCGGACCGGTGCACATCGAACGGCCTGGAAATCGACTCGGGGTCCTCCGCCTGCGTCGACAGCGCCTTCATCTGCGCGAACGCCGCCAGCGTGAAGGGATGCAGACAGGCTTCCGCGCCACCCGCCACCACCACGTCCGCCCGGCCCGCGCGGATCAGGTCCTGGCCGACGGCGAGCGCCTCGGCCCCCGAGGCGCAGGCGCTGACGGGCGTCCTGGCGCCCCCCTTGGCGCCGAGTTCCATGCTCACCCAGGCGGCGGGCCCGTTGGCCATCAGCATCGGCACCGTGAACGGCGACAGCTTCCGTACCCCCGACTCCTCGAAGATGTCGTCCTGCCCGAGCATCGTCAGCACTCCGCCGATGCCCGTCCCGATCACCACGGCGAGGCGCTCCGGCTCGACCTCCGGAGCCCCCGCGTCCGCCCATGCCTCCCGCGCGCCGAGCAGCCCGAGCTGTTCGACGCGGTCCAGCTTCCTGGCCTGTACGCGGGGGAGCAGCGAAGCGGGATCCACCGGGAGCCCGGCCGCCACGTGCACGGGCAGTTGCGCCGCCCACTCCTCCTCCAGGAGCCGCACCCCCGACTTCCCCGCCAGCAGCGCTTCCCAGGACGACGGCGCATCGCCTCCCACCGGAGTCATCGCGCCGATACCCGTTACCGAAACCGGACCGTTCCCAACCACGTGCAGCCTCCCTGGGCATGGAGAAACCAAACAAGATCCAAATCTATGACGGCATCATTTCAGGCTCACCTACAAGGAATCTGGATCCGAATGCAACCGATTCGGAAGAGCAGCCTTGTTGCCTCTCCACAATTCGATCAGCGGGGCACCTTCGGCATGAAATGGCGGGGTACGGGGGAAATGGAGGCACAGAGGCCGGAATGCGGGCGGGGGAGGGGCACCTGGTGTGGCGGGAGGGGAAGCTGTCGAACGTCTTCCTGGTGACGGCGCACTGGGAGTACTGGTGGAGGGGCGGCCACACTCAGCGCTGGCAGCGCAGGGCCCGGTGGTGGCTGCGTCTGCTGATCGCCGCCGCTGCCCTGGTGGGCGCGGTGTGGTGCACGGAGCGGGTGTCCGGCGCGTACGACCAGACGCGTACGTACCGGCAGGCCCCGCTCTGCCCCGGCACGGCCACCTCCCGCCCCGGCGACCTGTGCGTCGGGCGCGAGCACGCGGTCGTGGAGTCCCGCCACGAGACCGAGAGCTGCACCACCGACAGCGGGGGCGGCCGGACCTGTTCGACCTCGTACAGCCTGACCCTCCGCCGCACCGAACCCAGCCGCACCCAGGAGATCGGCGTCAACCACGACCTGTACCAGAAGTCCCGGGACGGGGACCGGGCCGAACTGCGCGTCTGGCAAGGCGACTTGGTCGGGATGAGCCTGCGGGGCGAGCGGACGACGTATCTGCCGCCCGCGCAGCAGCTCATGCTGCTGATGACCGGGGTCGCGCTGCTGCTCGTGGGAATCGGCACCTGGGCGTTGGTCAGCGGCTCGGTGGACCTGGAGAGTGCGGCGGCACCGGTGGGCTGGCTCTGGCTGGTGCTGACGCTGCCGTGGCTGATCGACGGGGTGCTGCTGGGGGCGAGTCCGATGAGATGGGCGGTGACGGGGGTACTGGTCGCGGCCGGGGCGGGATGGACGCTGGCCGGCCTCGGCAGGGAGTTCCTCGACTCCAGACTCGGGTCGAAACTGCGGCGGGGCTGAAGCCGGGACGAGCCGGGGCCGGGTAGGGGCCGAGTCCGGGCCAAAGCCGGGCCGCCGGGGCCCGGAGCGCGGAAACGGCCTCGTCAGACCTCCGCCGCTGTGACACGGTGGCTTCACTACTGCAGAGATCGCGGAGGTTCGCATGACTGATGTCCCGCAGAACAGTGCCCCCGACGACGACGAAGCCAAGCGGAAGTTCCGGGAGGCGCTCGCGCGCAAGAGCCGGGGCGGAGCGTCCCGCGACGCCCGCGAGGACGCCAGGTCGAAGCTGAAGGGCGGCAGCGGCCCCGCCGGCAACAAGCGCAACTTCCGCCGCAAGACGGGCTGACCCGCGATGAGTTACGGGGAAGGGGCCGCAGCTCCCCCAACAGGGAGCAGCAGCCCCTTCCCTCACCTGCACCGGCCCGGTTAACGCCTCGGTCCCCCGGCGGCGTACACCGACGTGCCCGCGACCGCCAGCACGAGCGCCGTTCAAGTGCCGGCCGTCGCATCCGGGGGCAGCAGCATCCCGGTCAGCACCTGCGTCACCGCGTCCGGCGCCGACGGTACGACGAAGGAGACCGCCAGCCATCCGAACGGCAGGATCCACGCGTACTGCGCCCCGAAGCAGGCCGCCCCGAGGGCCGCCAGCCCCATCAGCCCCGCACTGTTGCGGACCGCGAAGCCGGGCGAGAACGGCTGCCCGCCGAGCCCCACCGACAGCGCCGTCAGCCCCGCCGCGAGGACGAGTGTGGCCGGCCGGGTATCCGCGAGCCCGCCGTCACCCAGCCGGGCCAGTCCCCACACGGCGAGCGCACTGACCACCACCACGGCGGACGAGGCGGGCGCCTGCCGCGATCGCGCGTACAGGATCAGCCACTTCACCGCGCCGCACCCCCGGTCAGCGCGTCCAGCGGGCGGTCGACGGCGTACGTGTCCCGGGGCGCGGCGGGCAGGACGACGAGCACGGCCAGCGCCCCGGTCGCCACCAGCGGCGCGAGGGGCAGCAACCGGCCAGGGACAGTGGCGGCGGCCAGCAGCGCCAGGCCCGTCGCGGCCATGCCGCACAGCCAGAGCGCCTGCCCCGCGTGCAACACCAGGGAGGCACTGCCAGCCCGGGCGGCGTCAGCACGGAAGGCAGCACCCGTCCGACCCCCATGCCCAGCAGCGCCCCCGCCGCGCCCGCCCGGTCTCCCCGGGCCACCCCTCTCAGGAGGTGCTCCTCGTCCAGATCCTGCGGCGCCGCCGCCCGTACACGTTTCACATCTGTAAGACGGAGGGCCTGGTCAGCAGGTTTTCGAGGGAGGGTGACCCTGGTCACAGCGCGTCGATTTTCTGTCCCGAAGGGCCAAGTGTCCCAGTGGGACATTTTGACGAGTACAGTCGGGAACATGAGCAGTACGGAAGGCGCGGGCCGCAGGGTCCGCAAGGTGCAGAAGAGCCGCGAGGCCATGGCGGACGCCGCCGTGGACCTGGTGCTGGAACGAGGGCTGGACCAGGTCACCGTCGAGGCGATCAGCGAGCGCGTGGACGTCTCCCGGCGCACCTTCGCCCGCTACTTCTCCGGCAAGGAGGACGCCGTCGTCGACGCCCTGCGCGCCGACTACGCGAAGATCAACGCCGCGCTCGCCGACCGCCCGGCCGAGGAACCCCCGCTCACCGCCTACCACCGTGCCCTGCACGACTGGCTCACCCACGACCCCCACGCCTGGCACCGGCGCCCCCGCACCGGCGAACTGCTGCGCCTGCTCCACCAGGAGCCCGCACTGCTGGCCGCCTACGGACACGTACGCGACGAAGCCGAGTGCACCTCGGTACGCATCGTCGCCCGCCGCCTGGGCCTCGACCCCGAGCGGGCCCTGCGCCCTTCGCTGGCCGTCGCCCTCGCGGTCGGCGCGTTCGGCACCGCCGTGCGGTTCTGGATCGCGCCGGGCGCCACCACCCCGCTTCCCCCGCTGATCGACGAGGCGTTCACGGCACTGGCCGACGAGCCCGCCCCCAGCACCACCCGCAAGTGAAACCAGGAACCACCATGACCGACATCAGCGCCCCCAACACGACCACCAGCGCCACTTCCGCCGGCGAGTTCACCGGCAGGACCGCCCTGGTCACCGGGGCCGCCTCCGGTATCGGCCTCGTCGTGGCCGAGCGCCTCGCCGCCGCCGGCGCGTCCGTCGTCGTCGCCGACCACAACGAGCAGGGCGCCGAGGCCACCGCCGAGGCCATCACCGCCGCCGGAGGCCGCGCCGCAGCCGTTCGCGTCGACGTCACCGACCCCGAATCGGTGCGCCGCGCGGTCGAGTTCACCGTCGCGACGTACGGCGGGCTGCACCTGGCCGTCAACAACGCCGGGATCGCCGGAGCCTCCGCCCCGACCGGCGAGTACACCGTCCAGGACTGGCAGCGGGTGATCGACACCGACCTCAACGGCGTCTTCTACTCCCTCCACTACGAACTGCCGCAGATCCTCGCCTCCGGCGGCGGCGCGGTCGTCAACATGTCCTCGATCCTCGGCACCAACGGATTCGCGGGCTCCGCCGCCTACTCCGCCGCCAAGCACGCGGTCGTCGGCCTGACCAAGACCGCCGCCGTCGAGTACGCCTCCCAGGGCGTGCGCATCAACGCGGTCGCCCCCGGATTCATCGACACCCCGCTCCTCAAGGAGGGCGACGAAGCGCAGCGCCAGTACCTGGTCTCGCTCCACCCGCAGGGCCGCCTGGGCACCGCGGCGGAGGTAGCCGAGCTCACCCTGTTCCTGCTCTCCGACCGCGCCTCGTTCGTCAACGGCAGCTACCACCTCGTCGACGGCGCCTACGCGGCACGCTGACCCTCCCCCCCCGCCTCCGCCGGCACATCGAGCTTCAGAGGAACCAAGGAAAAAGGAAAGAGGCACCCACATGTCAGCCCAGCCAGCCCCCGCCCCAGCGGCCCGGACCATGCAGGCCGTCCAGTACCGCAGCGTCGGCGCCGCCCCCGAGGTGGTCACCGTCGAGCGCCCCGAGCCCGGCCCCGGCCAGGTGCTGCTGAAGGTCACCGCGGCCGGAGTGTGCCACTCCGACATCGCCGTGATGAGCTGGCCCGCCGAAGCGCTCCCCTTCCCGCTGCCGCTCACCCTCGGCCACGAGGGCGCGGGAACGGTCGCCGCCCTCGGCGAGGGCGTCACCGGCTTCTCGGTCGGCGATTCCGTCGCCGTGTACGGGCCGTGGGGCTGCGGCAGCTGTCTGATGTGCGCACAGGGCAAGGAGAACTACTGCCTGCGCGCCGCCGAACTGGGCATCCGCCCGCCCGGTCTCGGTGCCCCCGGCGCCCTCGCCGAGTACATGATCATCGACGACCCGCGGCACCTCGTCCCGCTGGGCGACCTCGACCCGGTCACCGCCGTACCCCTGACCGACGCCGGTCTGACGCCGTACCACGCGATCAAGACGGCACTGCCCAGGCTCACCCCGGGCAGCACCGCCGTCGTCATCGGCACCGGCGGCCTCGGCCACGTGGCCATCCAGCTGCTGCGCGCGCTGACCCCGGCGCGGGTGATCGCGCTCGACGTGAGCGACGAGAAGCTGGACCTGGCCAGGAAGGTCGGCGCCCACGAGGCCGTCCTGTCGGACGCCCGCGCCGCCGACAAGGTCCGCGAACTGACCGGGGGAGTGGGCGCCCAGGCGGTGTTCGACTTCGTGGGAGCACCGCCCACGGTCACCACCGCGACGGCCTGCGCAGCCGTGGAGGCCGAGATCGCCATCGTCGGCATCGGCGGCGGCGCGGTCCCCGTCGGCTTCGGGACGGTCCCGTACGACGCCGCTGTCCGCTCCCCGTACTGGGGCTCGCGCTCCGAGCTGATCGAGGTGCTCGACCTGGCACGGTCCGGCGCGATCGACGTACACGTGGAGACGTACACCCTCGCCCAGGCCCCCGAGGTCTACGAACGCCTCCACGCGGGCCGCGTCAACGGGCGCGCGGTCATCCTCCCCAACGGCTGACCCCGAGGGGCCGCGCGCTCCGCCTGGGCCCGGACCTCCACGTAGGACTCGTGGGAGGTGATGCGAAACGCCTCCGACGGCTGTCAGTCGACGGGGGCGACCCGGATCAGGTTGCCGTCGGGGTCCGCGACGACGAACGTGCGCCCGAAGACCGCGTCGTGCGGCTCCCTGACCACTCGTACCCCCATCGCCACCCACTTCTCGAAGCGACGGTCGATCTCCTCGGGCCCGCCGGACAGGACGAGGCAGACCTCGCTCGTGCGCGGCATCTCCGGGGTCAGTTCGTCGGGGCTCCCGCTCCAGACCGCGAGGTCCGCACCGTCGCCGAGATCGAAGGTGATGTAGTTGGGGGTTTCGAAACCGGGCTTGGCCTCAAGGAGGTCCCCGTAGAAACGGGCAGCGGCAGGGGCGTCGTTGACATAGACGATGAATACGACCGGGGTCGGCATGGCTCACTCACTCCAGAAGTCGGTCTGTCTTTCCGAACGATCCGAGCTTGCCCGTCAAACATGACGGATCCTGTCATGTTTTCTGAGATGCTCGATTTCGTGACCCCTGACCGCTTCTTCTCCCTGCTGCTGACCCTGCAATCCCGGGAGACCATGACTACCGCCGATCTGGCCGATCAGGTCGGGGTCTCCGTCCGTACCGTCCTGCGGGACCTCCAGTGGCTCCAGGAAGCGGGCTTCCCGCTGCTGGTCCGGCGCGGCCGGACGGGCGGGGTGACCCTGCTCCCCGGCGGAGTCCTCGACACCTCACGGCTCACCCCGGCCGAACGGGACCACCTCGCGCTGCACGGCCTCGACGCCGCGCAGCGCGAACAGCTGGGCGCCACCGCCGACACCCAGCGCGCCGACCGGAAAGTGCGCTCAGGACTGCGCCCGTCGAGCACCGGTGCACTGCCCCTGAGCGCGGTCGTCACCACCGACAACCGCCCCTGGTTCTTCCACGACACAGCGGGCCTGCCACCGGCGGCGCTGGTGGGCGACCTGCGGCGCGCCGTCCGGCTGCGCATCTGCTACCGCCGTTCGGACGAGACCGAGCCCGCCTGGCGGGTGGTCGACCCCTACGGCCTGCTCGCCAAGGCGGGGCGCTGGTACCTCGTGGCGGACTCCGAGGGCCGCCCCCGGCTCCACGCACTGGAACGCCTCACCGACTGGGAGGCGATGCGGACGGCCCGCCGACTGCGTACCGGAGCGACCCTGGAAAGCGTGGCCACCGAACTGACCGCACGCTGGGAGAACCCGGAGAACCTCCTCATCCACGCCGAAGTCAAAGCCCACCGCCTGGACTTGGCGAGGCGCATCCTCGGCCGCCGCCTGACCGTGCCGGACTCCGCGGAGGCGCAAGAGGGGCGAGTGGCCATCACGATCACGGCCCGCAACGTGGAAGACGTACGCCTGCTCCTCCAGTTCGGCAACAGCCTCACCGTGACCGCCCCGCCCGAGGCGCGCGAGCGACTCCGCTCCCTCGCCACGCAGATCCTGGAGAACAACTCCTAGTCGGCGCTCACTGCCGGTCGGCAGCACGGTCCAACCGCCGTGCCAGTTCGGCCAGCCTGTGCGCCTGAGCCTTCGTCGCCTGCCCCATCACCAGGACGCGCAGCAGTCCGGGAAAGGCCACCCGGACCGTTTCGCTCACCCGGGTTCCCGTACCGTCGCGAGCCAGAGTGACCGTCGACTCCAACTGCACGCGACCCGGACTCCGTACCGCACTGACGATCCGCCGGCCGGGCTCCGGAAACGTCATCGTCACCCGGATCGGGTTGTCATAGCGCAACGGCCCGAACCGGAACCGCTCGACGGCGACGTACCGCACCACCTCCGCAACACCACGGCCACCGCCACCGCCACCCACCTCGCCATCGACTTCGACGTCCCGTACGGCGATCACCAACGGGGCCAGCCCGACGTAACTCTCCGGACGGGCCAAGTACGCGAAGACCTCTTCCGGGGCCCGGCCGACCGCGACGGTACGGGTGAACTCCTCGATAGGCATGGACACATCATGCTCAACCGCCCCGGTCTCCGGGTGCGTTCCCGCCAAGAATCGCCCGCGCCCACCCTCCCGGGGAGGACCGCTGAAAGCCCACACCGCCCTTACGCAGGGGCCCCGAGCGGCGGGTGCTCCAGCACCCGGGGCTTGTACTCGACCAGCTGGATGCGGCCGTCGAAGGTACGGTGCTCGGTCATTTCGAGGGCAACGTCCGGATAGCCGTCGTAGATGCGTTCCGCGCCCGTCGCCCCGGTGATCACCGGGAACATCACGACCCGGAAGCGGTCGACGAGTCCGGCTCGCAGCAGGGACCGGCACAGGCTGAGGCTGCCGATCGTACTGAGGAGCCCCGAGCCGCTCGACTTCATGGCGCGGACCGTCTCGACGGCGTCCTCACGGACGAGCGTGGTGTTGGCCCACGTCAGTGGCTCCTTGAGCGAGGACGAGAACACCACCTTGGAGGCTTGCGTGAGCTCGTCGACGGACGCCTCTTCCTCGGCCCTGAACTCGTCCTGACCGTCCGGGACCTCACCCGCCGCGAAGCCCGACATCAGCCGGTAGGTGTTCGCCCCCATCAGATAGGTGACCTCGGGCTGCTCGCCGAGCCATGCGAGGTACTCCGGTCCCTCAAGGCCCCAGAACCCGGGCCACCCTTCTCCCGATGCGTAGCCGTCGAGGGAGGTGATGAAATCGACGAGAAGCTCCGACATGGAGTTGTCCTTTCCTGAGGTGTCATGAGCTTGGACCGACCGAGAGCCCCAAACTCATCGGTCACGCTGCGAACCGAGTAAGCCGCTGACGGGCTCACCCTTCGATTCCGGTGGAGGTGTGTGCGACACCGACCGGCTTGGACTCGGGGGAACCGCGCTGGCGCAGGTAGACGGAGAGGATCGCCATGGAGGCCACGGCAAGGAGCTCGGACTGCCAGTTCTGCAGACTGCGGCTCCAGAAGTCCGCCGATGCGAGGTACTGCGTCCAGCCGACGGGGTCCTGGAGTTGCCTGAGCTGCTGCTCGTTGTACGCGGCGGTACCCGTGACGGACTGGGCCAGCCAGGACAGCAGGAACAGCCCTCCCATCACCAGGCCCAGCGACCGGGAGAACACCGCTTGGCGCACCCCGCCGATACCCGCCCAGCGCGGCGATTCAGGACCCGCGAACCGGCCCGCCCGCTGCTCCTCGTCGGACTGGGTTCCCGCCTTGTGCAGCTCCTTGGACTCCGGCGAACCCCGTTGCAGGAGCCAGACGGTGCCCACGATGTACAGGAAGAACTGCAGGTACTCCGACTGCCAGTTCTCCGTCACGTCCACGGCGAAGTCCGAGGACGTCAGGTAGTCGAGGAAACCCACCTGTGCGAGCCCGTCGGTGGCGAGCTGGTTGTTGAACTCCGTGCACCCCGCGATCGCCTGCCCGGCCAGAGCGAGCAGGAATGCGGTGCCGAAGCCGAGCGTCATGCTGTTGTTCCGTACGAAGCCCCGCACACCCGGCTCCTTCCGTGTGCCGCCGCCGGAACCCCGGGCCGCCCCTCCGTGCGTGGGGGCCGGCGCTGAGCCGGTCATCGCCGCATCATTCCCACCGCGATGAAGTAGAGCAGAGCGCCGACCACCCCGGTCAGCAGGAGCGTGAACAAGGTGCGCATGCGTCAGCCTCCCGAAATGGCGCACTTGTAGGGCTGCTCGGTACGGGGTTCGCACCCCGCGGCGACGACCTTCCAGCCATCCGGGAACTGCGACAGGAACAGGGTGTCGGCGGCGAGGACGGCCCGAGCCTGACGGCCGTACACATCGACTTGGCGCACCGGGCCCCCGGCCGGAAGGTCCTGCGCGCCGATGGCGTCCAGGCACGGCTTCTTTTCGGAGTCCTCGACCTCGAAGCGCGTTCGCGGGGCCAGCGCGGCACACAGGGCCGCCCTGTCACCGGTGCTCAGGGCCCGTTCGAACGCGGTGGAGGCGTGGGACGCCTTCGTGTCCCGTTCGCCGACACCGCCACAGGCCGCCGAACCCGAACCCAGGACCAGTGCGCCCAGCAGGATGAACGTCCTTGTGAGGCGGCGCCGTTCTTGGCTCACGCAACTTCCCTTCTCCCCGAGGGGGGAACGCGCAGTCCGCTTCGTCGCCGCTTCGTCGCGGAGCGGGTGCTTCCCCATGGTCTGCGGTCGACGGTCCGAATCCCTGCCGGACACACCTCGTACGTCCGGCTGGAGTCCGATGGCATGCTCAAGAGCAGCGGCTCGATGCCGCACCGGCAAAGGAGGCGGTGACATGAGCCCCACCCTTGAGCTACGGGTCGGACGTCGGAAGATCGAGGTGAAACGGGCCGACAAGCAGCTGTTCCCCGGGGACGGCCTCAGCAAGGCCGATCTCGCCGAGCACTACCGCCGGGTGGCCCCGCGCATGCTGCCCGAACTGCGGGGCAGGCCCCTGATGCTCGAACGGATGCCGGACGGGGTCACAGGAGGCCGCTTCTACCAGAAGGAGATCTCCGACCACTTCCCCGACTGGATCCACCGTGCCTCGATGGCCAAGGAGGGCGGCGAGGTCACCCATGTGGTCTGCGACGACGCCGCGACCCTGGTCTACCTCGCAAGCCAGGCGTGCATCACCCCGCACCGCTGGCTGAGCCGTGCCGACCGGCCGCGTCGGCCCGACCGCATGGTGTTCGACCTCGACCCGCCCGCCGACGACTTCGCTCCCGTCCGACGAGCAGCGCATCAACTGCACGAACTGCTCGACGAGCTGGACCTCACCTCGGGCCTGATGACCACGGGCTCCCGCGGACTGCACGTCGTCGTCCCGCTGAACCGGCGCGACGACACCGACGACGTGCTGGCGTTCACCCGCGCCGTCGCGGAGAAACTGGCCGCGCGGCACGCGCGCGAGCTGACGACGGAGGCCCGGGTGGGCGCCCGTAAGGGGAGGCTGTACCTGGACGTCGCCCGCAACGGGTACGCGCAGACCGTGGTCGCGCCGTTCGCCGTCCGCTCCAGGCCGGGCGCTCCGGTCGCCGTGCCGCTGAGCTGGGACGAACTGGACTCGCCGGAGCTGACTGCTCGCCGCTGGACGGTGACCGACCTCGGCGACCGCCTCGAAAGTGATCCCTGGTCGGGGCTCGCCCGGCGCGGGCGTGGCGTGGCAGGGGCGGCTCGGCGGCTGCGGGTCCTGGCGTAACACTGCCTGAGGGCAGGCCCGGCAGTCCCTCAGGCAGTGCTGCGCCCCAGGGTTGTTGCGGCAGGGCTGGTGGCACCGCGCGGCGGGAGGGCGAGGCGTCCTGCCGTACGCGCGAGGTGTTCGAATTCGCGGCGCTGGTCGAGACCGTAGAAGGTCGGGTGGCGGAGAAAGTGACTCGCGCGAGGTCCAGCACCAGGACGCGGCGCAGGGCGGGCGCGGGCTGCGGAGTCCGCTGACCGCACGCCTCGGCCGGCTCGCCACCCCCTTCCATGGCGGCGGCGTGCAGCGGTCAGGTCAGTGGTACGCGCGGGACCATTGGGGTACGCGTCGCCCCATGGGTGCTCTCCTCGCGCTGGCCTCGGCAGTCTGTTACGGCCTGGTGGACTTCGCCGGCGGCCTGCTTTCCCGGCGGATCCACTTCGCCGTCGTCACCTACTGGGGGCAGCTCGGCGGCCTCTTCGTCGCCGTCGTCGCCTCCTGCGTGATTCCCGCCGATTCGGTACGGGTCACGGACCTGTGGTGGGGTGCGCTCTCCGGGATCGGAACCGGGACGGCCATGCACTTCCTCAACCGGGGAATGAGCCGCGGGGCGATGAGCGTGGTGATCCCCGTGAGCGCCGTCACCGGCGTGGCTCTGTCCGTCGTGTGCGGGGTGTTCTTCCTGGGCGACCGGCCCACCGTGATGGCCTGGCTGGGCATCGGCGTCACCCTGCCCGCGCTCTGGCTGGTCGCAGGGGGAGGCCTGCGGCGCGGCAGCCGGCTGCGGGGCGGTCCGGCCGCCACGGACGGACTGATCGCCAGCCTCGGGGTCGCCGTGCAGTACGTCGGGCTCGGGCAGGCCGACCCGGTCAGCGGGCTGTGGCCGGTGGCCGCCGGGCGGCTCGCGGCCGTCATCGTCCTGTCCCCGAGCACGGTGCGGTACGCACGTCACTTCCGCCGGCCCCTCTCCCGGCAACTGCAGGCCTACGGGATCGGCGCGGGCGCTGCCGTCGGGCTCGGCCTGTACCTCCTGGCCGCCCAGCAGCAGATGCTGGCCGTCGCCGTCGTACTGGCTTCGCTCTATCCGGCCATCCCCACGGTCCTCGGCCTCACCGTGCTGCACGAGAAGGTCACCCGGGCGCAGACAGCCGGCCTGGTGGGTGCGGCGGGGGCCGTCGTCCTGCTGACCCTGGGGTGACCGCGCGGGCACCGGCGACCCCCAGCCGCTCGGCGAACCCGAGGGCTGTCCGCCGCCCGCCGCCACCCGCCTCATGTCCCTCGTTCGGCGTCACGGCCTCACGCGGCGGTGCCGTCGGCCTCCATGGTCATGCGGGCCACGTGGAGTGCCAGGTAGGAGACCTCGTCCTCGCTCAGCTGCTGGCCCAGCCGCAGTTCGACGATCGTCGCCAGTTTCTGCGCGGTGTGGGTCGCCGTCGGGTAGTGCAGACGGATGCCCTTGCCGATGGTGGACTCGTGGCCCTTCAGCTGGCGGTGCTGCTGGATCCGTACGAAGAGGTAGCGCACATGGGTGATGAACCGCGCCGCATTCACGGACTCCTGGGAGATGTCGAGACCGTACTGCTCCGCCACGACGGTGAGCAGTTGCTGGATGACGCCGGTCATCGTGTAGGTGAAGGACAGGTCACCCGAGGCGAAGCCCGCGTTGACCAGGTGCAAGGTGAGCGCGGTCGCCTCGGAGGCGTCCAGTCCCGGTTCCACGCGCTCGTTGATCGCCGCCAGCAGGCGCTGTGCCTGGGCGTACTCGGCGGCGTACAGGGTCTGCGCCTCGGCGCGCAGCGGGTACTCGACGACGATGCCCCGCTTGGCCCGGTCCAGTGCGCCTGCGACGTGGTCGGCGACGGCGATGGCGAGGGTGGGACGCGTGGACTCACGCCCCTCGATGCCGACCTCGTCAAGGGCGATGACGACAGCCCGCAGGACGTCCTCCCCGATGAGGGAGAAGGCCTCGGCGAGATGGTCGGGATCGCGGCCCTCGGCCGGGACGAAGACGCGCACGATCAGCGCGGGGTCGATGGGCTTGCCCTGCCGGGAGCTGAAGCCGATGCCGCGCCCGGTGAGGATGACCTCCCGGCCCTTCTCGTCGCGCGCGAGGACCACGTTGTTGTTGAGGACGCGTAGTGCCTCCACTGCCGGCCCTCCTTTCCAGTCTGTGGTCCGTTCCTGTCCGATGATCCCGCATCGGCCGCCGTTTGTGTCCCAGCCCCACCCGCCCCTCGACCGACGCGGGACACGCCCCCGCGCCGGTCGGGGCTGATCAGCGCAGTACGGTCACCACAGGGGCGCCGACGGTGACGTCCTGCCCGGTGTGCGGTTCGACCGAGGCGAGGTCCGCGGTGTTGGTGACGGTCATGAGGGTGACGGTCGGGTGCTGCGCGGCGCGCACGGCGTCGAGGTCGACCTCGACGAGCAGATCGCCCGCGGTGACCTGCTGGCCGGAGGCGACGCGCAGGTCGAAGCCCTCGCCCTGCATCTTCACCGTGTCGATGCCGACGTGGACAAGCACCTCGACGCCGTCCGCGGTGCGGATGCCGAAGGCGTGACCGGTGTCGACGACGGTGACCAGCTCACCGTCGACCGGGGCGACGACGCGGCCGTCGGCCGGTTCGATGCCCACGCCCTCACCGAGCGCGCGGGAGGCGAAGACCGCGTCCGGGACCTCGTCGAGGCCGACGACCCGCCCCGCGACGGGCGCGGCGAGAACGGTCTCCTTGCCGGGCGAGGCGACGGAGGCAGCGGTCGGGGCAGCGGCCGGAGCCGCGTCCTTGGCAGTGGAGCCGGCCGAGCCCGCGGACGCCGCCGAGGCAGCCCCGACGGTGACGAGCTCGGATTCCTTGACCGCCGTGCCTGCCCCACCAGCGGCGCCCTCGGCCGCGTCACGCTCGGCGTTGGCCTGTGCCCGCTCCTCCGGCGTACGGAAGTCGGAGAAGTACACCAGCGCCATCGAGGTGAAGAAGGCCGCCGTGATCGCGATGCCGTACGTGGCCATCGGGGAGAAGACCGGGATGGTCAGCAGCGAGGTGAAGGCGAACGCGTTGGTGTCGACACCGCCCAGGACGCCCACGAGCACACCGCCCACGAGGCAGCCGACCAGCATGCGCGGGTAGATCCGCTTGAAGCGCAGGTGGATGCCGTACAGCGAGGGCTCCGAGATGCCGCCGAACAGGCCCGCGGCCAGGGCGCCGGTGGCGGTCTGGCGCATCTCCTTCTCGCGGTGGCGGACCGAGAGGAGCAGCACACCGGCGGTCGCGCCGAAGCAGGCGAAGTTCCAGGCGCCCATGGGGCCCTGGATGAAGTCGTAGCCCAGGGTGTTGATGTTGACGAGCATGAGCGCGTTGAGCGGCCAGTGCAGACCGAGCGGCACCAGGAACGGGTACAGCAGCGGGATGAGGATCGCGAAGACGATCGGGGCGTTGCCGTTGAGCCAGGAGAGTCCCTCGCCGAGGCCGTTGCCCGCCCAGACGCCCATGGGGCCGATGAGGAAGGCGGTCACCGGGATCATGATCAGCATGCTGAAGAACGGCACGAAGACCATGTGCACGTTCTCCGGGAAGAGCCGCTGGAGGCCCTTGTAGACCAGGGCGAGCAGGGCGACCATCAGCAGCGGCACGAAGACCTGGCCGCCGTAGTCGTTCAGCTGCATCGGCAGCCCGAAGACGTGCGCCACGCACTCCTGGGTGCCCAGGGTGTCGTTCGTCGTACAGGTGATGCCGGGGATGCCGGAGTCCTTGTTGAGCATGCCCGTGAAGTTCGGGGTCATCACCGCGGCCATCACGGCCGCGCCCACCCACGGGTCGATCCTCAGCTTCTTCGCCGCGTTGTACGCGACGAAGATCGGCAGGAAGTACAGCACCGATCGCCACATCGCGTCGACGAACACCCAGGTGGCGGACTTGTCCGCGGCCCGGAAGTCGATCACGCCGAAGGCGTCGAGGACGGAGGCGATGGCGATGATCAGCGAGGAGCCGAGGAGTACGCCCATCAGCGGGCGGAACGAGTCCGAGAGGTACTCGAAGAAGTTGTCGACCCAGCCGTAGCGGCCACGGCCCTTGGCCCGGACCGCCGCCTTGACGTCCGCGTCGGACTGCGGGCGGGGCGTGCCGCCGCCGGTCATCGACGGCAGGTTCATGATCTCGGAGTAGACCCGTGCGACGGCTCCGCCGATCACGATCTGGAAGCGGTCGCCGGACTGGGCCACGGTGCCCATGACGCCGTCCAGGGCGTCGAGCGCGGCCTTGTCGACCTTCGCCCCGTCATGGAGCTGGAAGCGCAGCCGCGTCGCACAGTGCGTGAGGCTCTCGATGTTCTCGGGGCCGCCGACACCGCGGAGGATTTCCTCCGCCGACGTGCGGGATCCCTGTACGGGCGTGCTCATGATGCTTCCTCGCATCCTCGGGTTCCTGTATTCCTGCATCGGTCCGCGATCGCTCCCACCTGCGGCAAGGCAACAAAAAAGGCCCGGGTCGCGCCAATGGCGCTACCCAGGCCTTGCCTCGCCTCACGAAGACGGTGAAGTCTTCGGGGGAGTAACAATCCTGCGATCGAGATCGATCGGGCGTCACATTAACCCGACGTAAACCTGACCGCAACTGACCCTCTCTGGCCGCACGGAAGACAGCGGGGCTTCGGCATTCCGGACGGCGACGATGCCGGTACGAACCGGTGGGCCAATTCCCGGTCGCCGTACTTGCTTCCGTACGGCTCCCCTCCCCTCCGGGGCTTGGTGGCCATGGCGGCGACCAGCGCGTGCGGAGCCCGCCTGCCTCTCGACACCCCACCCGGCGGTGGCCATTCGTCCCCCCCCCACAGCCGTCGCGACAGCGGCGTGCAGGGCAGGGCGGGGAGGGCGGACGGCGCGGCTGCGATGCCTCGGGCAGTTGGCCGGATCAGCCCGCGGCGCCGTCCAGCAGGCTGTGGCGCAGTCGCAGCGCCCGTTCCGTGCTGGCCGCCAGGGTGGCGATGCCGATCGCGATGTTGCCCCACGCCGGTACGTCGACGGGCGAGCTGAAGGTCCCGGTGTACCGGGCGATGCCCTCGGACTTCGTGAGCTGTTCAGCGAGTTGGGGGAGGGCGACGGCCAGGGCGGCGACGAGCACGCACAGCGAGAAGAGACCGAGGGCGCGGCTCATTACGGGGTGCGCGCGGTCGAGACGCGCCCGGCGCCCCTCCGCGGAGTCGGGGTCAGGGACCAGCTGGAACTCGCGGCCTCCGTCGGTGACGTAATGGCAGCGCTTCAGGCCGAAGGCACTCATCCTCACTTCGACGGCGCCGCCCGGAACGGGGAAGACGGCAGGAAGCTTGGACTCGGCGTGCAGCCTGCCGTCGCGGTACAAGTGTGCTCTGACGTTGCCGGACGACTGGTTCTGCCAGTGCCTGACGTCCACGGCATAGACGGCCTCCCGGCCGTCGTCGTCCGTCAGCCGCAGCTGGAACAGCGCCCGGAAAGGCAGCTGCCACCAGCGGAAACGCTTCAGCTCACGGCCGTCCCCGGGAACGATCCGCTGTACGGCACGACGGCGCCGCCACTCCTTGATCATGTGTCCGCGCTCCCGTCACTTGGTCGGCTGCGCCGCGCAGGCGAGGTCCCCGGCCGGGCGCTGTCCGCCCGCCAGGAACGCTGTCACCGTGTTGTTCGCGCACGTGTTGCGGCCGAACGGGTAGACGCCGTGCCCGCCCTCGTCGGCGGTCACCATCGTGGCCCGGTCGCCGAATGCCCGTCGCAGCTTCTTGGCGCCGACCAGGGGTGTTCCCGGGTCGCGTTCGTTCTGCACCATCAGCACGTTCGACGGGCCGCGGTCACCGATCCGTACCGGCGGCTCGACCCGGCTGTCCGGCCAGTACGCGCAGGGCTTGATGCTTCCGGTGGCACCGCCCAGCATCGGATACTTCAGCCGGTCGATCGCGGCATTGCGCCGGTAGTCCCGGACCTTCCCGGGCCAACGCGAGTCACCGCAGGTCACGTAGAGATGACCGGCCAGGAGGTGCTCGGGGAGCGGCGGCGGAGGCGGCACCGGCCTGCCCCGGTCGAGCGCCTGCCAGTTCTGGGCCAGCGTGGGCATCAGGCCCTCGACGTACAGCCGGTCGAACGTCAGCCCACGGAACAGCGTCCCGTCGATGCCGCCGACCGGTTTCGCGTCGAGCCGTTTCGCGAGTTCGAAGAACTTGGCCCGCACCTGCCGGGGTGTGGTGCCCAGACCGTATTGCGGGCGCGCGGCGGCGTACGCCGCGAAGTCCGGGAACCGGTCCTCCATTCCGCGGCCGAGCAGGCGGAAGGTGGCGAGGTCGTAACCGCCGGGGCCCATGTTGCTGTCGAGCACGATCCGGTCGCTGCGCCCGGGGAACAACGTCGTGTACACCGCGCCGAGGTAGCTGCCGTAGGAGGCACCGAGGTACGAGGCCTTCGGCTCGCCCAGCGCCGCCCGGATCCGGTCCATGTCGCGCGCGGTGTTCGCGGTGGAGGTGTGCGGCAGCATCCACGCCGTCTTCGAGGTGGCGCACTGCCGGGCGACGGCCCGTGCGTACGGTGCCTCCCGGGCGACCTCGGCGGCGGTGTGCGCGTACGGCGGGAAGTTGCCGCGTGCCTGCTGCTCCGGTGTCAGGTCGCAGGTGACCGGTGTGCTGCGGCCGACCCCACGCGGGTCGAAACCGATCACGTCGTAGGAGTCGAGGACGTCCTTGGGCAGCCCGGCGCCTGCGAGCAGTGCCGGGTAGTCGAGTCCGGAGCCGCCTGGGCCGCCGGGGTTGGTCAGCAGCACACCGCGACGCTTGGCCGGGTCCTTGCTCGCCAGCCGGGAGACGGCGATCTCGATCTGCCTGCCGCCTGGTTCCCGGTAGTCCAGCGGGACGCCGAGCGTCGCGCACTCAAGACGGGGCGTGCCCGCCTTCTGCGATCCGGCCGGCTCCGGACACGGGCCCCACCGCAGCGAGTCCGGAGTGGCTGCGGTCGTGTCCGGAGCAGGCGCCGCCGACGCGCCCGAAATCGCGGCCGCCGCGACCGCGGTGGCGGCGAGGGCGAGGGAAAGGATCTTGCGCATCTGGTGTCCTCCTGAGGTGGCGCACGAGGTCGCGTCGCGGAACGGCCGGGTGACGGGTGACGGGTGACGGTGACGGCGACGCATACGAGTCTGTTCAGCCGGCGTCATCGGCACATCGACCCGGCGGCCCGAGTCACCTTCGACCTAGGTCGAAGCGCTGGTCCGCCCCTGGGCGGAGACGGGAGTCCCCAGGTCCGCTGCTCGGGCCACTGCACGGGCCGCTGGATATCGCGACAATGACCCGATGAACGACGAGGTCGCACCACGGCTCGGAGGGTGGCAGGAGACACAGCGGCTGGTGGCGGCCGCCCTGCTGGGCGTCCCCTTCTGGCTCCTCACCGGCGGGGCACTGCCGCCGGGCTGCGCGGCCGACACGTGTTCCTGGTTCGTCACCGGCGATCCGCTGGTGGCCCTCGGCTGCCTGGTGGCGCTCCTGTGGCGGCGAAGGTTCCCGTTCGCCGTCGCCATGGCGGTCGCCATCGCCTCAGGCACGTCAGCACTCGCCATCGGTGCCGCGCTGCTGGCACTGTGCTCGATCTCCACCCGTCGCCGTCCGGCGCAGATCGGAGTTGTCGCACTCCTCTACGTGGCCGCGTCTCAACTCACCCTCGTGATCTACCCGATCAACAGCCCGCCCGGCACGCTGTGGCTCCAACTCGCCCTCACGGCCCTGAGCGCGGGCACCGCGGTGGCCGTGGGCGTGGCCATCGGCGCACGGCGCGCCGAGGTGCGGTTCCTGAGAGAGCGGGCAGAGAGCGCCGAACGGGAGCAGACCGCACGGGCGGCACAAGCACGGGCGCTGGAACGGAACCGTATCGCCCGGGAAATGCACGACGTACTCGCGCACCGGATCTCCCTGGTAGCCATGCAGGCCGGAGTGCTGGACCACCGGGCCGACCTCACCACTGAGCAGAACCGCACGTTGGTCCGTGGCATCGCCGACGGCTCCCACCAAGCGCTGGAAGAGCTACGGGACGTCCTCGGTGTGCTCCGCGCCGATCCTGGCCACCCGGAGCCGCCACAGCCCTCCCTCGACCGGCTCCCGGACCTGGTGGCCGACGCCCGCACTTCCGGACTGGACGTCACGCTCACCACCACGGTGAAGGGAAACCCGTCCGACCTCGTCGGGCGCACCTGCTACCGGGTCGTCCAGGAAGGACTGACCAACGCCGCCAAACACGCTCCCGGCACCCACGTACACCTCACGGTCGAAGGAACAGCCGGCGCCGAACTGCACGTGAGCGTCCGCAACTCCCCGACCACCATGTCCACTTCGACCACCCCGACCAGTCGACCGCCGGCCTCGGGATTCGGCCTGCTCGGCCTCGCCGAACGCGTCACCCTCGCCGGCGGACAACTCAGCAACCACCCGACGCCCGAGGGCGGATACGTCCTCTCGGCGCGACTACCCTGGCCGAACCACGACCACGACGGGAGAAGCTGAGTGGACGGCGAGCCGGAGCCCGTGCGAGTCGTCATCGTCGACGACGAACAGCTCGTACGGCTGGCGCTACGACTGGTCATCGACGGCGAACCGGACCTGACCGTCGTCGCGGAAGCGGCAGACGGGGACGCCGGGATCGCGGCGGTGGAGGAGCAGCGGCCGGACGTCGTACTGATGGACATCCGGATGCCCGGCCGTGACGGCCTCAGCGCGACACGGGAACTCCTGGCCCGGCCGGTGCCGCCCCGGGTGCTCATGCTGACCACCTTCGACTCCGACGACCTAGTGCTCGGCGCGCTGCGCGCCGGGGCCCTGGGGTTCGTACTGAAGGACACCCCGCCGGCACGGATCCTCGATGCCGTACGAACAGTCGCAGGCGGGAACCCCGTCCTGTCCCCGGCGGCCACGGCACGAGTGATCGCCGCAGCCACCGGACCGCAGTCCTCCGATGCCCGCCGCTCGTCCCGCGAAGCCGCACGGCACCAACTGTCCGCACTGACCGAACGAGAACTCGACACCGCCCGGGCCATCGCGGACGGCCTGGGCAACCCGGAGATCGCCGAGCGACTGCGGATCAGCGTCGCGACCGTAAAGGCCCACACGGGCAGCCTGTTCGCCAAACTGTCGGCCGACAACCGGGTGCAGATCGCACTCCTGGTCCGCGACGCGGAGGAATGACCGGCACGAGGCCGCCGCCCAGTTCCAGGACCGTGGGACGGCCTTCCCGTTCGCCGGACCATTCCTGCGACGGGAGCACCTGCGGAGTCGGGCAGACCAGGTATCTTCGGCGCGCGCCGGAGGCACCGGCCGCACACCTGCTGACGCTGCGCGCCCAGCGATCCGGACACGTCCTGAACATCGATTCCGTGGGCGGCTTCGCCACGGCTCCGGCGGTGGGCCTGTACTGCGCGTCGAAATTCGCTCTCGAAGGCATCTCTGAGGCGCTGCACGGAGAACTGGCCCCGCTCGGCGTCCGTGTCACGGCCGTTGAGCCGGGCGGTGTCCGCACGGACTTCCTCAACAGCTCAAGCATGCAGGTCGAGCCGGCTTCCATTGCGGATTACACCGCCGGTGCGGGGCCTGTGCGCGAGGCACTGGCCCAGAACGACGGCCGCCAGCCGGGCGATCCGGTGAAGGCGGCGAAGGCGGCGAAGGCCATCGTCGACATCACCGAGGTCGCCGAGCCGCCGCTGCGCCTGCAGTTGGGCGCGGATTCGACCGAGCGAGTCGAGGCGAAGCTGGACCTGGTGCGGCGTGAACTTGACGCATGGCCCCACGTAGCACTCGGTACCGGCATCTGAGGAGCCGCGCGCCCACCGGGCCCTCGGTTGGAACGCAGGTTTCTGTACCCGTGATCGCGCCGGGGCCGACGCATGAAGATGGGGATTTTCGGGACTCGGCGGCAGTTCATCTGCTAGGTCAGCTGCGCTGTCCAGGATTACCAGGCAGAACCCCACTTCGCACCGGGGAGTTGATCGACCGGACAGCTCCTAGTAGTCGTTGAGCCAGTCGCCCGGAATCAGCTCACGCAGGCGGTCGAGGGCCTCCTCGGTGCGCGCGCGGGCAAGTAGGACATCTCCCTCATCGTCCCGCAGCAGGACATCCGTCCCCAGGAACCAACGGACACCGGGCCCTTCCTCGCCGGGGGGACAGGCCGGAAACGGGAGGCGAGTGCAGTTCTGCTCCAGGACTTCGACACCGTCTTCGTCGAGGTCGCTCAGGAAGTCGTGGAGCCCTTCGGGAGCATGCAGGGATTCCGAGAGAACGATCTCGACGAAGGCGAGCGAGAGCCGTTCGAGCCAGCTCTCCCACTTCTCGGCGCTCTTGTCCGCCAGGTCCGCCCGGATGAACACGGCGGGATCGTCTTGGCCGAGGTCGGCGAGGAGGATCCCCCAGGAAGCGGCGCCCTGATTCTCGTGCCGGAACACCAGTCCCTCGCGGGAGGGCTCGACATACAACTCGGCCGGGGCGAGCAGGACATCGTGATTGCTCGTGAGGTCCCGGCGCCGGCCGAACAGCCTGTATGCCTCGCGCAGGGCAATCGGCAGCCGCAGGCCCAGCCGTTCCTCGGCGGCGGTCAGGTCGGCCTCGGTGCAGCCGTCCCCCTCGTCCAGCGGAGTCGTCCAATGCGCCGCGAACCCCCGGATGAACTGCCGTGCCCCCGCTCGGTCTGCAACGCCAGCGGAGAGCGCCTGGACCATGTCGAACTCACGTGTCATGCCAGGACAATAGCGATCAACCAG
This sequence comes from Streptomyces sp. NPDC032721, assembly GCF_055579625.1. NCBI lineage: Bacteria > Bacillati > Actinomycetota > Actinomycetes > Kitasatosporales > Streptomycetaceae > Streptomyces > Streptomyces sp. NPDC032721. The sequence continues at coordinate 92,694 of NZ_JBVIMX010000020.1, forward strand.
AACCGAAGGAGCGCGACCGCATTCGCAGCGAAAGGGCATCAGTTGGGGCGGGCGCCCCTGAACACCGCAGTCTGACGGGGCAAGTTCAGGAGAAGGGCAGCGGCAGGAGGGTGACTCAGGAGGCGGCGGGCTCGATCTCGCCCGCGAAGACGATGATCTGGTCGATGAGGCTCCGGCGCAGATGGACGACGTCCGTTCCCGCCAGGCGGGGGCCTCCGTCAGGCGTGGTGAAGACCCACTGGTAGCGGGCCCATTCGTCCGGCATGTCCACCGCTGAGCAGCGCACCATCGTGCCGGTCCCCGCCGGGTGGCGCCGGATGTCCAGCACGAACTGTTCGACCGCCGCAATTCCTTCGCTGCGGCCCAACGGTCCCCAGAAGACCACGTCCGAGGTCAGGGCCTGGGAGAGCAGGGCAGTCACATAGCTGTCGTCCGAGGCGTTGAACGCGGAGATGAACATGTCGATCGCGGAGCGTGCGGTCTCTTCCTGCATGCTCCAGTAATACCAGCCGTTTGGCGTGCGCCAGTCGCCAGTTCTGTGCCGGAAATGCGCGGAGGCCGGCGCGGGGCCGGTGCCACGTAACGTCGGTATGAAGGTCTGTTACGGCTGTCCGACGGGTGCGGCGGGGGCGTTGACGCGCTTTTTCGGGCGTGGGTACGTTGCCACGGAGACAGGCCGCGAGTGTCTGTGCGGGACGGGCCCCCGAGGGGCGGAACGGTGACGGTGACAGTGAACGCGATGCGGGCAGTTGAGGGGACGACCGTACGGCGGTCCCGCCGCCGCGTCGCGCTGGTCACGGACCGCACCGTGGACCTGCTACGGGTCAACAGCGCGCTGTGTCGCGCCGCTTGTCGCACCACCCTGCTCTGTCGTCCGCTGCCGCGAGGCTGACGACCTCCTGCCACCGCTGCCGCCCGGCACGGCCGCCGCCCCCGACCGCCGGCCGCGGCTCTGACCGGCCGTAACTCCGCCGCGCCTGCCGCCCGGCCCCTCCGCGTCCGGAGGGAGACCGCGTCATGACCACCGAAACCCTTCACCCCCGCCCGACCGTCGTCGGGCCCTCCGGGTCCGGCAAGTCGACCCTGCTGCGGGTGATCAACGGGCAGTACGCCCAGTGGCTTGCCGCCCGGCACCTGTCCAACGAGCCCGCACCCATCCACCCTCCCACCTGCCGAAACCCCGGCAGCGCCCGTCCCTCCCCCGGCTGCGATACGGAGTCACAGCACTGCCATGACCCTCAGCGTCCCGCCCACCACACCCCCGGCACCCACCGCACCGGCTGTCCCGCCGCCCCTCGGCCCCCGGCACCCGGACCCGCTCCTGGACAACCCCGCCTGGGCCGCGCTCACCGGCCCGCACGCGCACCTCGCCGAGCGCGTCGGCGGGGCCGCCCGCTACCCGGCGGACGTCTCCCCGTTCACGGCGCTCGGCGATCCGGCCGACCCCGGTGCGTGGGACGACCTGGCGCGGCTGCTCGGGCCCGGGGCCACCGCCGCGGTCACCGGCGTCCAGGACGTGCCCGAGGGCTGGGAGGTCGTCGAGAGCGGTGCCGGTGTCCAGCTGACCGACACCTCGCTGCGCGCCGAACCCGCGCCGGAGGCGGTGCGGCTCGGCCCCGCCGACGTACCCGAGGCGCTCGCGCTGGTCGCGCTCACCCGGCCCGGCCCCTTCCGGCCCCGCACCGTGGAGCTCGGCACCTACCTGGGGATCCGCGCGGACGGCGGCCGGGGACCGCTGATCGCGCTGGCCGGGGAGCGGCTGCGCCCGCCGGGCTGGACGGAGATCAGCGCCGTCTGCACCCACCCCGCCCACCGGGGTCGCGGGCTGGCCACCCGGCTGGTACGCGCGGTGGCCGCGGGCATCCGGGAGCGTGGCGAGACGCCCTTCCTGCACACGGCCGCGAGCAACGCCCCGGCGATCCGGCTGTACGAGTCGATCGGCTTCATGCTGCGCCGCCGCACCCGGTTCCTGCTCGTACGCGCACCCGGCGCGGTCCCGCGAGGCCGGGACTGAGAGGCCACCTCCGTCCACCCCTCCCACAGGAAGGCACTTCCCGTGTCCTCAGCACCCCTGCACCTGGCCGTCGCCCTGGACGGCGCCGGCTGGCACCCGGCCGCCTGGCGCGAGCCCGTCTCCCGGCCCGGCGAACTGTTCACCGCCGGTTACTGGGCCGACCTGGTCGCCGAGGCCGAACGCGGACTGCTCGACTTCGTGACCATCGAGGACTCGCTGGGCCTGCAGCCCTCGTACGACCGCCCGTACGGCAGCGGCCCCGACGCACGCACCGACCAGGTGCGCGGGCGGCTGGACGCCGTGCTCGTCGCGGCCCGGATCGCACCGCTGACCCGGCACATCGGCATCCTGCCGACGGTGGTGGCCACGCACACCGAACCGTTCCACCTCTCCAAGGCCGTCGCCACCCTGGACTACGTGAGCGGAGGCCGGGCCGGCCTGCGCGTGCAGGTGACCACCCGCCGCGACGAGGCGGGGCACTTCGGCCGCCGTACCTTCCCCGCGCCCGGCGAGGCGGGCCACCGGTCGCCCGCCGGGCAGCGGATCGCGCACGAGGTGCTGGACGAGGCCGCCGACTACGTCGAGGTGCTGCGCAGGCTGTGGGACAGCTGGGAGGACGACGCGGAGATCCGGGACGCGGCGACCGGCCGGTTCGTCGACCGCGAGCGACTGCACTACATCGACTTCACCGGCCCGCACTTCAGCGTCAAGGGCCCTTCGATCACACCCCGGCCGCCGCAAGGCCAGCCCGTGGTCAGCGCGCTGGCGCACGGGGACCTGCCGTACCGGCTGCTGGGCCAGGCCGCCGACATCGGGTACGTCACCGCGGGCGACGCCGGGCGGGCCGGGGACGCCGTCGCAAGGATCCGCAAGGAGCAGTCGGCGGCGGGCCGCGCCCAGGAGACGCTGCACGTCTTCGGCGACCTGCTGGTGTTCCTCGACGAGGAGCAGGGAGCCGCCGCGGCCAGGCGGGCGCGGCTGGACGGCGTCGCAGGCGCCCCGTACAAGGGCGACGCCCCCGTCTTCACCGGCAGCGCCGCCCAACTCGCCGACCTGCTGGAGGAGTTGAGGGCGGGCGGGCTGACCGGGTTCCGGCTGCGGCCCGCCGTCGTGGGGCACGACCTCCCGGCGATCACCCGCACCCTGGTGCCCGAACTGCAGCGCCGGGGCGCCTTCCGGACGGCGTACGAGGCGGACACCCTGCGCGGGCTGCTCGGACTGCCCCGGCCGGCCAGCCGTTACGCGCCGGCCAGCCGTTACGCGTCGGCCGCGGCCTCCGGGCCCGCCGCGCGCCCCGCCGCATCCCCCGCATCCCCTGCATCCGCCGCCCCGACCCGCTGAGCCGGAAGGACCTCCGACCATGAGCAAGCCAGTCACGTCAGTCAAGTCAGGCAAGCCGGTCAAGCACGTCCACCTCGCGGCACACTTCCCCGGCGTCAACAACACCACCGTGTGGAGCGACCCCGAGGCGGGCAGCCACATCGAGTTCGGTTCCTTCGCGCACTTCGCGCGGACCGCCGAGCGCGCCAGGTTCGACTTCCTGTTCCTGGCCGAGGGGCTGCGGCTGCGCGAACAGGGCGGCAAGCTCTACGACTTGGACGTGGTGGGTCGCCCCGACACCTTCACGGTGCTGTCCGCGCTGGCCGCCGTCACTGACCGTCTCGGTCTGACCGGCACCATCAACTCCACCTTCAACGAGCCCTACGAGGTGGCCCGCCAGTTCGCCTCGCTCGACCACCTGTCCGCCGGGCGCGCCGCCTGGAACGTGGTCACCTCCTGGGACGCCTTCACCGGCGAGAACTTCCGCCGCGGCGGCTTCCTGCCGCAGGAGGAGCGCTACTCGCGGGCCCGGGAGTTCCTGGCCACCGCCCACGAGCTGTTCGACTCCTGGCGCGGTGACGAGATCGTCGCCGACCGGGGCGCGGGCACCTTCCTGAACGACGCGCGGGCCGGGAGCTTCGCCCACCGGGGGCGGCACTTCGACATCGAGGGGCGGTTCAACGTCCCGCGCTCCCCGCAGGGCCGCCCGGTGATCTTCCAGGCCGGCGACTCGGAGGAGGGACGCGAGTTCGCCGCCGAGCAGGCCGACGCGATCTTCAGCCGGTACGCGACCCTCGACGAGGGCCGGGCGTTCTACGCGGACGTCAAGGGGCGGCTCGCCCGCCACGGCCGTACCCACGACGAACTGCTGATCCTGCCCGCCGCGACCTTCGTGCTCGGCGACACCGACGCCGAGGCACGGGAGCTGGCCCGGGAGGTGCGCCGCCAGCAGGTCAGCGGCGCCACCGCGATCAAGCACCTGGAGTTCGTCTGGAACCGCGACCTGTCGGCCTACGACCCGGACGGACCGCTGCCGGACATCGACCCGGACCCGGGCGAGCACACCGTGGCGCGCGGCCGCGCCCAGGTCCGGATGTACCGCGACCCACTGGCGGTGGCCCGCGAGTGGCGGGAGCGCGCGGCCGCCCACAACTGGTCGATCCGGGACCTGGTCATCGAGACCGGCAACCGCCAGTCCTTCGTCGGCTCCCCGGCCACGGTCGCCGAGGAGATCAACACGCTCGTCCAACAGGACGCCTCCGACGGGTTCATCCTCGTCCCGCACATCACCCCGGGCGGCCTCGACGCCTTCGCCGATACGGTCGTCCCGCTGCTCCAGGAGCGCGGGGTGCACCGCACGGAGTACGGGGGCAGCACGCTGCGCGACCATCTGGGCCTGGCCCACCCCGACGTACGGGCGCGCGGCCGGGGCGGGTCGCAGCCGTCGGCGGCGGGCCGGGCGGCGTCGTGAAGTTCCTGGCCATCACCAGCGGCCGTTCCTCTCCCGGAACCGGTTGTTCTCGGCGGTGACCACGCTCAGCCTGCTCGATCCGGTGCGGGCGTACGAGGACTACGCGACGCTGGACCACCTCTCCGGCGGGCGGCTGGAACTGATCGTCGACAAGGTGCAGCGGTACCACGCCGAGTTCGGCCACATGGTGCTCCATCTGCACGTCGGCGCAAGTGGCCTGACGGAGCATCAGCACCGGGACTCGCTCACCCCCTTCCAGTCGGAGGTCGCCCCGGTGCTGCGCCGCGAGATCCCCGACTCGCCCCCTTCGCCTGGGGCCCCGCCCTCGCACCGGCCGCCCCTGCGCACGCGCCCGTACCGGCGGACCCCTGACCGCTGCCCCCTGACCAATTGACCGCCCGTCCGCCCGCCCGACCGAGGAGAACACCCCATGTCCGCCATCCCCCTCTCCGTCCTCGACCTGATACCGATCTCCTCCGGCTCCACCGCCGCCGAGGCGCTGCGCCGCTCCGTCGATCTGGCCCAGCACGCCGAGCGCTTCGGGTACGCCCGCTACTGGTTCGCCGAGCACCATCTCAACCCGGGAGTGGTCGGCGCCTCGCCCGCCGTCGTGATCGCGCTGACCGCCGCCGCGACCTCGACCATCCGGCTCGGCTCCGGCGCCGTACAGCTCGGTCACCGTACGGCGCTGTCCACGGTCGAGGAGTTCGGGCTGATCGACCTGCTGCACCCCGGGCGGATCGACCTGGGGCTCGGCCGTTCCGGCGGGCGTCCGCCCGGCGGCACCGCGGCGCCGCGGCCGACCGCGACCCCGGTGGTCGACGGATTCACCCCGAACGGGCTGCGCATCCCGCCGCGGTTCTCCTTCGACAACGTGCTCGGCTCGCCGCGGGTGGCCGTCCAGCGCACCCTGCTCCAGCAGCCGGACGCCACCTCCCAGGACTACGGCGAGCAGATCGACGACATCCAGGCGCTGCTGGCGGGCACCTACCGCAGCCCGGACGGCATCCCGGCACGCGCCGTGCCCGGCGAGGGTGCCGGGCTGGAGCTGTGGGTACTGGGCAGCAGCGGCGGCGAGAGCGCCGAGGTCGCGGGCCGCAACGGGCTCCGCTTCGCGGCGAACTACCACGTCAGCCCGGGGACGGTGCTGGAGGCCGCGGAGGGCTACCGGGCCGCGTTCCAGCCCTCGGACGTACCCGACAAGCCGTACGTCATCGTGTCGGCGGACGTGGTGGTGGCCGAGGACGACGACCGCGCCCGCGAACTGGCCACCGGCTACGGGGTCTGGGTGCGCAGCATCCGCAACGCGGAGGGCGCGATCGAGTTCCCCACCCCCGAGGAGGCCCGCGCGCACGTCTGGTCCGAGGCGGACCGGGCGCTGGTCCAGGACCGGCTGGACACCCAGTTCGTCGGCTCTCCCGGTACGGTCGCCGACCAGCTGTCCCGGCTCCAGGAGGCCACCGGCGCCGACGAGTTGCTGATCACCACGATCACCCACGGCCATGCGGACCGGGTGCGGTCGTACGAGCTGCTGGCGCAGGAGTGGAGCAAGCGGTGAGGCGCCGGGCCCCCGCATAGGGCCGGTGTAGACCGCCGGGCCAGTGTGGCGGCAACTCCGCGTCCGCGCAGTGCCCGGGGGGTGCACCGATGCGCTCGCCCCGGGACGCACCGGCGCGCTCACACAGAGGAGAGCCATGCCCGGGCAGGAACGCGAGACGCGGTTACCCCTTTCGGCGGCACAGTCGGGCGTCTGGTTCGCCCAGCAGTTCGACGTAAGCGGGTCGATGTACAACATCGCGGAGTACGTCGAGATCACCGGCCCGCTCGACCCCGGGCTCCTCTGCGTCGCGGTGCGGCGCGCCTACGGCGAGGCGGAGGCCGCCAGGGTGCGCTGCGGCGAGAGCGACAACGGACCCTGGCAGCAGCCCATCGACGGGGAAGGCGGGGACGACGGGGACGGCGGGGACCGGGACACGATGGCCCGGCTGGACCTCACCCGTGAGCCGGACCCGCTGTCCGCCGCCCACGCCTGGATGGACGCCGACCTGGCCGTCCCGGTGGACCTGCCGGGCGGCAAGCACCTGTTCACCCAGGCCGTCTTCACCCTGGGGCCGGAGCGGCACCTGCTGTACCAGCGATTCCACCACCTGCTCCTCGACGGTTACGGCGGTTTCCTGCTGACCCGGCGGGCCGCCGAGATCTACACCGCGCTGCATCAGGGCACCGAGGTGCCCGCGAACCGGGCGGGCGGGCTGGCCGAGCTGCTCGCGGAGGACACCGCGTACCGCGCCTCCGACGCGCACGTAGAGGACGGGGAGTTCTGGCGTCAGCAGCTGGCCGGACTGGGCGAGCCCGCCGGTCTGTCCCGGCGGCGGGCCCCGATGGCGCCGGGCGTACGGCGCGACTCCTGGTACCTGTCGCCGCACGAGTACGAGCGGTTGCGCAGGACCGCCCAGTCGTTCCGGACGTCCTGGAGCGTCCTGATGTTCGCGGCGCTCGCCGCGTACACGCACCGCGTCACCGGCAGCGAGGACGTCGTACTGGGCATGTCGGTGGCGGGCCGCAACTCCGCCCTGGCGAAGAACACCCCGGGCATGACCGCCAACGTCGTACCCCTGCGGCTGACCGTGCGGCCGGGGACGACGCTCGCCGAGCTGATCGAGCAGGTGAACTCCCGGGCGAGGCAGGCGCTGCGGCACATGCGCTACCGGTCCGAGGACATGCGCCGTGACCTCGGTCTGCTCCAGGAGCACAACCGGCTGTTCGGGCCGCAGATCAACGTCATGCCGTTCGACTACGGGCTGCCGTTCGGGCAGGCGCACGGCGTCTCGCACAACCGGGCCGTCGGCCCCGTCGACGACTTCATGGTGGCGGTGTCCGTCCGGGGCGAGGGCCTGCAGATCGTGTGCCACGCCAACCCGAAGACGTACAGCGTCGCCGAGCTGGCCGTGCACCGCACCGGCTACCTGGGCGCGCTGCGCGCCGTCATCGACGCGGACGCCACTCCGCACCTGAAGGTCGGTGCGATCGACACGGTCGGCGAGGAGGGGCTGCGCGCGGTAGGGGAGTGGACGCGCGCGGGCGGCGAGGCGGACCCGGTGCGCCACACCGACCTGGCCGCGGCCTTCGCCGAGCAGGCGCGCCGGGCGCCGGACCGCATCGCCGTCTCCTCGGGGGACGTACGGCTCCGCTACCGCGAACTCGACGCGAAGGCCGACCGGTTGGCCGCGCACCTCGTCCGGCGTGGCGCGGGTCCGGGAGCGTACGTGGCGGTGTCGCTGCCCCGGTCGGCCGACCTCGTCGTCACCCTGCTCGCCGTCCTCAAGTCGGGCGCCGCGTACGTGCCGGTCGACCCGGACCTGCCGGCCGGGCGGATCGGCCACATCCTGTCCGACGCCCGCCCGGCGATGGTCGTCACGACGGCGGAGCGGGCGGACGGGCTGCCGACCGAGGGCCCGCCGGTCGTCCTGCTCGACGACGTACCGGACGGCCCCGACACTTCTGACGCAACGTCACCTCCGTTGCCGGAAGCGGCCAAGGACCCCGGGCGGCCCGCCTACGTGATCTACACGTCCGGGTCCACCGGACGCCCCAAGGGCGTCGTCGTCACCCACGCGAACGTGCTGGCCCTGATGGGCGGGGCGCAACGGCTGTTCGGCTTCAACGCGGACGACGTATGGACGATGTACCACTCGTACGCCTTCGACTTCTCCGTGTGGGAGCTGTGGGGCCCGCTGCTGCACGGCGGGCGGCTGGTCGTGGTGCCGTACGAGGTGAGCAGGTCGCCTCAGGACTTCCTCGACCTGCTCGTACGGGAGCGGGTGACGGTGCTGAACCAGACGCCGTCCGCGTTCCAGCAGCTGACCCGCGCCGACCGGGAGGACCCGGCGACCGGCGACCGACTGGCCCTGCGCTACGTGGTGTTCGGCGGCGAGATGCTGGACCTGGACCGGCTCGGCGACTGGTACGCACGGCACGCCGACGACGCGCCCGTACTGGTCAACATGTACGGCATCACGGAAACCACCGTGCACGTCACGCACGCGGCGCTCGACCGGCGGCTGGCGGCTAGCGGCCGGGGCAGCGTCATCGGGTCCGGGCTGCCCGGCCTGCAGACGCATGTGCTCGACAGCGGCCTCAGGCCGGTCGCGCCCGGGGTGACCGGTGAACTGTACGTGTCGGGGCCGCAGTTGGCGCTCGGCTATCTCGGGCGGCCGGGGCTGACCTCGGAGCGGTTCGTCGCCAGCCCGTTCGGGGCGGCGGGGGACCGGCTCTACCGTTCCGGGGACCTGGCCGAGTGGACGCCGGACGGCCGGCTCGTCTATCTGGGCCGCTCCGACGCGCAGGTCAAACTGCGGGGCTTCCGTATCGAGCCGGGCGAGATCGAGGCGGTGCTGCGCGAGCACGGGGCGGTGGCCGACGCGCGGGCCGTCGTGTGCCGGGACGCGGTCGGCGACTCGGTGCTGGCCGCCTACGTGGTGCCCGCACCGGGTGAGGCCGCCCGGACGGCCGCGCTGCGCCAGTGGCTGCGCGAACGGCTGCCGACCTACATGGTCCCCTCGGCGATCGTGCTGCTCGACGCGATCCCGCTGACGGGCAACGGGAAGCTGGACGTCGCCGCCCTGCCCGCCCCGGTCCCCGACGCACGGCGCACCGCGCCCGCCGTGGCGCCGCGGAACGCCGAGGAGTCCGCGCTCGTGGAGGTGTGGCGGGAACTGCTGGGCGTACCGGACGCGGGCATCGACGACGACTTCTTCGACAGCGGCGGCGACTCCTTCAAGGCGGTGACGCTGGCCCGGCGGGCGGGCGGCGGGCGGCTGTCCGTGGTCGACGTGTTCCAGCACCCCACGCCGCGCCGCCTCGCGGCCCGACTCGGGGCCGCCGAGCCGGAGGGGGCGGCGGGGCGCTGGCTGCACCGGCTCGTCCCCGACGACGGGCAGCCGGTGCGGCGGGCGCTGGTCTGCGTCCCGTACGGAGGCGGCAGCGCCACCGCGTACCAGGCGCTGGCGACGCACCTGGCCCCCGGCACCGTGCTGTGGTCGGCGGCGCTGCCCGGCCACGACCCGGTGCGCCCCGAGGAGCCACTGGTCGGCTGGGCCGAGGCCCGCGATCACCTGGTGGCGGAGATCGCACGGATCCGCGCCGCCCACCCGGACGTTTCCGTCACGCTCTACGGCCACTGCGTGGGCACCGGGTTGGCCCTGGCCGTAGCCCGGCGGCTGGAGGACCTGGACCTGCCCGCCGCGTCCGTCTGCCTGGGGGCGGCGCTGCCCCGGGCGCAGGAGGGCGAGCTCGACGACGCCGCACTGCACGCGTACCTGAGCGGGCTGGGCGGCTTCGAGGGCGCCCTCGACCAGGAGGACCTGCGGCGCGTGCTGACCGTCGTACGCCACGACATGGCCCAGGGAGCGGCGCTCCTGCGCGAGGCGTCGGCCTGGCAGCGGCTGCGCACCCCGGTCCGGGTGGTCATCGGTGACGCGGACGCGGCCACGGAGGGCTACGAGAACGGCTATCGGGCGTGGGAGCGGTTCGCCCACGACGTGACGCTGGAGGTCGTCCCGGGCGGTGGCCACTACTTCGTCAAGGGCGAGGCGGAGCGGCTGGCGGAGGTGATCGGCTAGCACCGGGGCGTGCGCAGCTCGTACCGCCCGGCCTCCCCGGAGCCCGTGCGCCCGCCTTCTACCGGACTTTTTGTACGTGGGTGGTGGTGCTGTCGAGAGGGGCGCCGTCGCCCCCGGTCGGCGCGAGGTGCGGCACGGGCGTGCCGTGCTGGTCGACGAGCGTGGAGTGGCTTTCGCCGGGGGCGAAGGCATGGCGCTCTCCCCATTGCCGCAGGGCGAGGACGACGGGGAAGAGGGCGCGGCCGGCGTCGGTGAGTACGTACTCCTGGCGGCGGCCCGACGGTGCGGTGCGCTGGGCGAGCAGTCCGTGAGCGGTCAGCTTGCGGAGGCGGTCGGTGAGGATGTTGCGGGCGATGCCGGTCCGCCGCTGGAACTCGGTGAACGACCGCGCGCCGTCCATCGCGTCGCGGACGACGAGAAGGCTCCACTTGTCACCGACGAGGTCGAGCGTGCGGGCGACGGGACACTCGGGATCGGTCCAGTCGGGGGCCGGGGCGCTCAGGGGGCTGGCGGACATGACACTCCCAATGAGTTGCGAATTGAAACCATCATGCCGTACGGTCAAATCGGTTGCAATTCACTACCAATTTTGATCGGGGTCTCATGAACATCTGGCGGCGAATACTGCTCGCTGTGGTGTGTGGTGTCGCTGTGGCGGGCATCTACGCGGCCCAGCCGGTGCTGGAGCCGATGGGACGGGACCTCGGCGTACCCGCGGAACTCACCGGGTGGATCGTCGCGACCGGCCAGTTCGGCTACCTGGCGGGGCTGTTGCTGCTGGTGCCGCTCGGCGACGTGGTCGACAGGCGCCGCCTCATCGCCGCACACCTCGCGGTCACCGCCGGGGCGATGACCCTGACGGCCTGGGCCTCCACCGCCTGGGCGGCGTTCGCGGGGCTCGCGGCGGCCGGAGTGTTCGCCGTCGTGGTGCAGACCGCGGTGGCCTACGCCGCGTCGGTCTCGCCGCCCGCCGAGCGCGGAAGGAACATCGGCGTCGTCACCTCGGGCGTGGTGGTCGGAATCCTGGGCGCGCGGGTCGTGACCGGAGCACTCGCCGAGCTGTGGGGCTGGCGCAGCGTGTACGCCGTGCTCGCGGTGCTCTCCCTCGTCCTCGCGGCCCTCGTCCTCGCCGTACTGCCGTCAGAGGAACGCCTCCGTCCACCGGCGGCCTACCGCCAGGTCGTGGCTTCGCTCGGCGGACTGTTCCGTCAACGCACCTTTCTCACACGCGGGTTCATCGCGTTCTTCCTGTTCGCCTCGTTCGGAACCCTGTGGAGCGGACTGGCCCTCCCGCTGGCCGGCACGCCGTGGCATCTGAGCGAGAGCCAGATCGGACTGTTCGGCATCGCCGGACTCGCCGGCGCACTGGGCGCGGCACGTGCCGGACGCTGGGCGGACGCGGGAAGGGCGGCCCCGGTCACCGGCGTGGCACTCACCCTGCTCATCCTGTCGTGGGCGGCGATCACCCAGCTGCCGTGGTCGCTGTGGCTCCTCGTCGTCGGCATTGTGATCCTCGACTTCGCGGTCCAGGCCGTGCACGTGAGCAACCAGCACGTGCTCACCGCCGCGCATCCCGAGCGGGTCAGCAGCGTCCTCGGCGGCTACATGGTCTTCTACTCGCTCGGCTCGGCCGTCGGCGCGACCACGACCACCGCCGCCTTCACCACCCACGGCTGGGCGGGCTCCGGCCTCCTGGGAGCCGCGTTCGCGGCCTGCGCTCTGGCCGTCTGGGCGACCGACAGACAACTGCCCAGCACCGGTGCCCACCCCGCGCCCGAGCATGCGCGCACGCGTCAGAGGGTCAAGCCGTTCTAGCGGGCTTCCCGGGTACGTGCGTAATGGCGCCGCGCCCGGTCCCGGTTGCCGCAGTCGCCCGAACTGCACCAGCGGCGGGCGCCGTTGCGGGTGCGGTCCAGGAAGAACCATCCGCAGCCCGGCCCCGCGCAGCGGCGAACGCGGGACAGGGTGCGTGCATCGGCCAGCAACTCCTCTGCCTGGAGGGCGAGTTCGCCGCAGACGGTGGCCGGGACAGGGTGCAGCGGGAAGGCGCGGGGCAGTACGGCGTCCCCGCGGGCCGCGAGGAAGGCCTCACGCAGGGCGTTCCAGGCGGGGGCCGGGGGAGTGCTGCCGTCGACGAAGGCATCCAGGGCCGCCGTCAGCGACTCGCGCAGGCCGAGCAGCGACGCCTCGTCGGGAAGCGAGGTCGCGCCGAGCCCGGCCGTGGCGGCCCAGCGCGTCCAGGCCCCGGCATTCGGTACGCGCTCGGCCCGGCGGCTGTCGTCGGTGCGCCAGGCCACGGTGTTCACGAAGTCCAGGACGGGATGGCCCGCGATGTGCGACGGCTCGATCCCCTCGGTCAAGCCGGGGGAGTCGAGGGTCTCGGTCGTATCGATCGTATCGATGAGGGGGTTCCGGTCGTCGCTCACACCGCCACCTTAACCGGCCCGGCACAAAAACTAACGAGCAAAAGCCCAATAGCTTGTTAGTCTGCTGGAATGAACACTCCACTGCGGCGCAACCCCGGCGCCCCGCCCGACAGTGTCAGGAGCTTCCGGTCCGGGCTCAGTACCGGATCCGGCCTCGCGGCCGCTTCCTTCCTGCTGGCCATCAGCTTCGGCGCGCTCACCCAGACCCAGGGCTGGGGCCCGGTTGCCCCCGTCGTCTGTTCGCTGGTCGTCTTCTCCGGCTCCGCACAGTTCGCGATGGTGGCCACCCTGGGCGCGGGCGGCAACGCACTCGCTGCCGTGACCGCCGCCGCTCTGGTCAACATCCGCTACATACCCATGGGCATCGCCATCGCAGGGGACCTGCGGGGCGGACGGTTGCGCCGGGCGCTGGAGGGACAGGCGGTGGTCGACGGCTCATGGGCGGCAGCCCACCTGGGCGGCGGCCGTTTCGACAGGCCGCTGCTCCTTGGTGCGACGGCGGTCCAGTGGCCGTCGTGGGTGGCAGGCACAGCCATCGGCGTGGCCGTCGCCCCTGATTCCGGCCTCCTGCACACCCTCGGCCTCGACGCCCTCACCCCGGCGCTGTTCGCCGTCCTGCTCCTCGACGAGCTGAAGCGGGGACGGGAGGGGTGGCTGTCCGCCGGTATCGGCGCGGGCGTCGCGGGCGCCCTGATCGCAGTCGTTCCCGCAGGGCCCGCCCTGGTCGCGGGCGCCGGAGCGGCGGCGCTGGTCGCGCTCGCCCGCACGGGCCGGACCATCACTGCCGAGGAGGCGGCCCGGTGAATACGGCACATGTGTGGGCCGCGGTCGCCGCGGTCGCCCTGCTCGGCTTCGCCTTCAAGGCAGTCGGCCCCGCTGTTCTCGGCCGACGCGAACTGCCGCCCCGCGCCCGGTCGGTGCTGGCTCTGACGGCTCCGGCACTGCTCGCCGGATTCGTCCTGGTCGACCTGGCAGGGCCTGGCTGGTCCGCACTCGACCTCACGATCGTCGCCGGTGTCACCGCCGGGATCGGCCTGCGCCTGTGCAGGGCGCCGCTACCGGTGGTGATGGTGGGCGCGGCGATGACGACGGCGCTGCTGCGCTGGGCACACTGAACGGAGTGCCCTCAGCCTGCTTCTGGTCCCGTGGCACTCGGACGGTCCATGAGGCCATGTGCGCGGGGACCCGGGCCGGCGGCAGTGCCGCCCGGTCTTCGAGCCCTTCGGGCAGTGCGGCGCGGGCGAGCACCAGCAGGGGAGGGTCGGCTCCGATCTCGGCTTCGGCGGCCTCCAGGTCCTCGGTGTCGAGCAACTCCCGTGCTGCGGACAGGATCTGGTGCGCGCGGTCAGCCACTGAGGCCCTTTCCCATGACGAACCATCAACATGGCTACCGGCGTTGGCCGTCAAGGGAGAGGGCGCGCTCCTCCTGGTTAGGTCGTCCGGTGGTCTCCCTGCCGCCGGTGGGCGCGGCGGCGGGGCCATTTGCGGGTGTCGCGGGGCTGGACGTACGGCTCTTCGTCAGCGGGCTGCCCGCCGGCGATGGCGCGCTCACGGGCGAGTTCGGCGTCGAACTCAAGGCCCAGCAGGATGGCCAGGTTGGACAGCCACAGCCAGATCAGGAAGATGACGACGCCGGCGAGCGCGCCGTACGTTTTGTTGTACGAGCCGAAGTTGGCGACGTAGAGCGCGAAGCCGCCGGAGGCCAGCAGCCACAGCACGACCGCGAGCGCGCTGCCGGGGCTCACCCAGCGAAAACCGGGGCCGTGGACGTTGGGCGCGCGCCAGAACAGCAGGGCGATCATCAGTGCCACGAGCACGAGCAGGACCGGCCACTTGGCGATGTTCCAGACGGTGACGGCCGCGCTGCCCGCCCCGATGACGTCCCCGGCCCGTTCGGCCAGTGTTCCGGTGAACACCACGATCAGAGCACTGGCGGCGAGCAGGATCATCAGCGTCACGGTGAGCAGGATCCGCAGGGGAGTGAGCTTCCACACCGGCCGCCCCTCGGGCAGGTCGTAGACGGCATTCGCGGCGCGGATGAAGGCGGCCACATAGCCGGATGCCGACCAGAGGGCGGCGACCAGGCCTGCGATCGCGATGATGCTGCTGGTGCCCCCGCTGTCTTGGAGTTGGCGTACGGCATCACCGAGGAGGTCGCGGACCGCGCCCGGCGCGAGCTGCTGCAGGCTGTCCAGAACGGTGCGCGTCGCGGACTGCCCGATGACGCCCAGGAGCGACACCAGTACGAGCAGTGCCGGGAACAGGGACAGCACTCCGTAGTAGGTCAACGAGGCCGCGCGGTCGGGCAGATCGTCGTCCAGGAACTCTTTGCCGGTACGTCGTAGTACCGACCACCAGGAACGGGAGGGCAGCTCGGTGGGTTCGTCCGGGGCGGCTTCCTCAACCTGACGCTCCGGGCCGGTACCCAGGGCCGGTTCCGTGTCGCCGTGCTGCTGCTTGGGTTTGCCGAAGAGTGCCATACGACGCGAGTTGCCCTGCTCGTACTGGCTAATCGATGCGTGTACAAGCCCTTTTGGCCAACGGTGTGGCTTCCTCTCGCGCCGGGTGTCGGACGGCCCGGTCAGTTGTTTGAAGTGAGCTCTTCCGGAAACTCGTGAACTGGCCGAGGGGGCCGGAGGGGGTGTGGCCGCTATCCGGCCACCGGCGCTCCACTTACTGGCTACCGGTTACCGGACTTACTGGACCGAGCTCTGAATGCCGTGCGTTGCTGATTTCTGCGATCGAAAGAGGTTGAGCATGACGGTGGTGCAAAGGCCCAGCTCGTCGGCGGCAGAGGACCGTGAAAGCCGTACGGGACCCCTCGTTTCGCCCGTCAACTCACACAACGAGTGGGACCCCCTGGAAGAGGTCATTGTCGGGCGTCTCGACGGCGCGACGATCCCCTCGGGCCATCCGGTCGTGACCTGCAACATCCCGCCGTGGGCAGCGCGGCTGCAAGGGCTGGCCGCCGGGTTCAAGTATCCGCGCAGGCTGATCGAGCCGGCGCAGGACGAGCTCGATCAGTTCATCGCTCTCCTGGAGTCTCTCGATATCCGGGTCACCCGCCCGGAAGCGGTCGACCACAGGCGCCGTTTCAGCACCCCTGACTGGTCGTCGCGGGGTTCGTTCAACACCTGTCCGCGGGACAGCTTGCTCGTGGTCGGTGACGAGATCATCGAGACCCCGATGGCGTGGCCGTGCCGGTATTTCGAGGCTCATTCCTATCGCGCGCTCCTCAAGGACTACTTTCGGCGCGGTGCGCGCTGGACGGCGGCGCCGAAACCACAACTCGCGGACGGGTTGTTCGAGAAGGGCTTCCGTGCTCCCCGCGCCGGTGAACCCATGCGCTACATCCTCACCGAGTTCGAGCCGGTATTCGACGCGGCGGACTTCGTACGTGCGGGACGCGATCTGTTCGTGACGCGGAGCAATGTCACCAACCGCATGGGAATCGAATGGCTGCGTCGCCACCTCGGGCCCGGCTATCGCATCCACGAGATCGAGAGTCGCTGCCGTACGCCCATGCACATCGACACGACGTTCGTGCTGCTCGGGCCGGGCAAGGTGATGGTCAATCCCGAGTACATCGACATCGACCGGCTGCCCGAGGTGCTGAGCTCGTGGGACGTCCTGGTCGCCCCGGAGCCCGACCCGATCGACGAGCGCGTGCTCAAGTTGACCTCGATGTGCGGGAAGTGGCTCAGCATGAACGTACTCATGATCGATGAGAAGCGGGTGATCGCCGAGCGGCATCACACCGGAATGCTGCGCGCACTTGAGAAGTGGGGCTTCGAACCGATCCCGTGCGATCTGCTGCACTACGCGCCGTTCGGCGGGTCATTCCACTGTGCGACGCTCGATGTCCGACGGCGCGGCACCCTCGCATCGTATTTCGACTGACGGGCCAGCCAACTGGCTGTGCAGAGTGCCCAGTTCACGGTCGTGGGGTTGGAGGAGCTGACCCCGCCCCCTGCGCCGCAGTTGGCGGTGCAGGGGGCGGGGTTCGACCATGCGCGGCGCGAGGTGGCGGACCGCGCCGACAAGTGCGGCGAGCAGTGCTTCGCGGGCGGCGTCTCGCTGACCGGAATTCGCCTGGTGGGCGGCGAGCCTTTGCACCACCGCAGGGCGGATGCACGTCGCTCTGCCAGTGCGGGGGAGGGGGCCTTCCATGGCGGCCCAGCCCTCGCTCCACCCCAGCAGGGTCACCACCAGAGCTGATGCCACGGTGGCGCCAGAATCCATCTACGGACTTGAATTGGCGCCAGAATGGTGCCAACCTGACGCCATGTAGGCGCCGTTCGGCCCAGCCTTCGTCGTGGGCAGGCACAGGAACGCGTCCTCTACCCACGCGAGGCAAGTGCCGTGGGACCACGTCATTTCGCGAGATGGAGAATGGTCATGAGTGAAGCGCTCCACACCGTCCCCGCACTTCCGACCGCCCGCACGCCCGGCTGCCCCTTCGATCCTCCCGCCGAACTCCTCGACGCCCGCCGGCACGGAGAAATCAGCGGTTTCACCCACCCCGGTGGCATACCCGGCTGGCTGATCACCGGGTACGACCTGGTCAAGTCGGTGCTGGCCGATCCGCGGTTCAGCTCACGCAAGGACCTCCTGAACATCGTCGACTTCGAACTGCCCCCGGCGCCGCCCGGCGAGTTCCTCCTCATGGACGACCCGGAGCACGCGCGCTACCGCAAGCCACTGGTGGGCAAGTTCACCGTGCGGCGGATGCGGCAGCTCACCGAACGGATCGAGCAGATCACCACCGAGTGCCTGGACGCCATGGAGAAGGCGGGCCCCTCGGCGGACCTGGTGAGCGCGTTCGCCAAGCCCATCCCCACCATCGTCATCTGCGAGCTGCTGGGAGTGCCCTACGCGGAGCGGGACTCCTTCCAGCAGCAGATCGACTCGTTCATGAACGGCGAACCGAGCGACGAGGAACTGACCGCCGCCTACACCGCGACCCAGCAGTACCTCGCGGAGCTGGTGGCCGCCAAACGCGCCCACCCCACCGACGACGTACTCAGCGAACTCGCCGCCGGCGACCTGACCGACGAGGAACTCCAGGGCATCAGCCTGATCCTGCTGGCGGCCGGCCTCGACACCACCGCGAACATGCTGGCCCTCGGCACCTTCGCACTGTTCCAGAACCCCGCCCAACTGGACGCACTGCGTGACGACCCCTCCCTCACCGACCGGGCCGTCGAGGAACTGCTGCGCTACCTGAGTGTGGTCAAGACCTCCATGCGGACGGCCACGGAGGACGTGGAACTGGGCGGCCAAACCATCAAGGCAGGCACGACGGTCCTCCTCTCGTACAACACCGCCAATCGTGACCCCGAGCGCTTCACCGACCCCCACGTACTTGACATCCGCCGCCAGGAGGGCGGGCACCTGGCCTTCGGCCACGGCACGCACCTGTGCCTGGGTCAGCAGCTGGCCCGCATCGAAATGCGAGTCGCGTTCCCCGCACTGCTCAACCGCTTCCCCGCGCTGCGCCTGGCCGTACCGGCCGAAGAGGTCGCCCTGCGCCCGGAGATCGCAGACGTCTACGGGGTGAAGAGCCTCCCGGTCACCTGGGAAGCATGAACGCGCACCGCAGACGCGCCCGGCCTCACGGCAGGCCCGCTGTCGGGTGCTGGTGATCCGCCCTGGCTGTTTGAGCGGGCCGGTCAGAACTCCAGCGCGTCGGCGGGCACGATCTCGGCGCCCATGTTGCGTTCCATCATCCGCAGCGCCGCGTCGGCGAGATCGGGATGGATGTGCGCGACGGCGTCCCGGGGCACCGTGACCTGAAGGTGACGGATGTGCGCGTCCAGTGCCGAGTACAGCACGCACTGCTCGGTCACCTGGCCGCACAGGATGACCCGGTCGACGCCGAGTTCGGTGAGGAGATGGCTGAGGGGCGTCTCGTAGAAGACCGAGTGCCGGGCCTTGATGACGAAGAGGGAGGCGTCGTCGGGCCGCAGGGGCTCCACGAGTTCGGCATGCGGGCCAGAGAGAGCGGTGTGCAGCAGTTCGCCGTGGTGGGAGCGCCACTCCCCGAAGTTGTCGTTGACGTAGATGACCGGGACGTCCGCACCGGAGGCGCGGGCTCGTTTCAGCAGTCCGGCGATGACGGGGACGACCTGGGCCGCGGTCGGGAGGAGCAGCTCGGCGTCGTCGTGGTCGTACGTGTTGATCATGTCGATGACCAGCAGGGCACTCTTCGTCATGTCGTCCAGATTCGCAGATCTGTCCCGTCGGGCCTCTTGGGCGGGAGGGCGTGGCGGCCTCAGGCTTCCTGCGCGTTCGTCCGTACGTTCGCCAGGACGAAGCCGCTGCGCGGCCGGGTCGGCATGCGGTGCAGGGGGATGGACAGGTCCTGATCCGGCACGTCGTACGTCAGGCGGGCGAGCCTCGGGGCCAGGGTCGCCAGTACGGCGAGGGTCACGTCCTCGCCGGGGCACCGGTGGCCCGTGGCGGGGTCGCCGCCGCCCTGCGGGACGAGCTCGTCCCGGCCGGGTTCCCGGGCCAGGAAGCGGCCAGGGTCGAAGGTGTACGGGTCGGGGAACAGCGCCGGGTCGTGATTATGGCCGTAGAGGTCGAGCAACACCATGGTCCCCTCGGGCACCGGCTGACCCTCCCACTCCGCGGTGTCCGTCGCCAGACCGGCGACGAACGGCGCGAACGGATAGAAGCGGCGCACCTCCTGGGCGAAGGCCATCGCCTGTGCGCCGTCGCCCGTGGCGAGCCGCTCGCGCTGCTCGGGCCACCGGTGCAGCGCGTGCGCGGCGAAGGCGACGAACCAGCTGACGGCCACCGTCGGCCGGATGACGTTGAGCACCTCGACGGCCGCGGTGTGCGGATCGAGGAGCGTGCCGTCGGCGTCGCGGTGGTGGGCGACGGCGGTGAACACCGTGCCCTCCTTGCCCTGTACCTCCGTGCTGTGTCCCTTCGCTTCACCCGCCCCTTTCGCCCCTTCGCGTTCGGCCGTCACGAGATCCGCGATCCTCGCCTCCTGCCGGGTACGGGCCCGCCGTGCGCGGAAGTGCCGGGGACCCGCCGTGGCGAAGCCGTCGACCATCGCCATCAGGTCATCGGCCAACTGCCGTGCCCCGTACGGCCCTTCGGGCAGGGCGACGCCCGCCCAGCCACAGACCGCGCGCGTGAGGACTTCGGGGACCTCGTCGAGGAGCACCACCCTCTCCCGGCGCGCCCAGTCGGCCGCCGCCAGGTCCCACTCCCGTGCCACGCGGTCGGCCAGGTCCCGCAGGCCCGCCGCGTCCTTGAGCTCGGCCATGAACATCGCCTTGCGGACGCGGTGGTGCTCACCGTCCAGGGTGTGCACCGCGCCACGGCCGAACAGGGTGTCCAGGAGAGGCCCCGGCAGCGCGTCCTGCCGTACGACGTGCTCCTCGTCGTAGAACCAGCGCACCGCCTCCGGGCCGTGCAGGGCCAGCGCGCGGTGCCCGGCCAACCGGGTGCGCACCGGCCAACGGCCTTCGCGGCGCTGCCGGTCGGGGAGCCAGGCGTAGCCCTTGAGGAGGAGGGGAAGGGTGCTGTCCATCGTGGTGTCTCTCCTGATGTCTGGCCTGAGGTCTGGCTTTATGTCTGGTGGGTGCTTTTTTGGGGGCGGGCGGGCGTGGGTCAGTGCCGTCGTCGGGTCAGTGCCCGCTGGGCCGCCACGGTGGCGGTGTGCAGCGGACCTCGTGCCCGCAGTGCCGCGCGGGCCGCGTTCGAGCCGGGTGCGCCGTGCACGCCGCCGCCGGGGTGGGCGGAGGCCGACGCGAGGTAGAGGCCGCGCACCGGGGTCTCGGGGCGGCCGGTGCCCGGTACGGGGCGGAAGAAGAGCTGCTGGTGGAGGGCAGCGGTGCCGCCGTTGATGGCTCCGCCGTGCAGGTTGGCGTCGGCGGCCTGGAGAGTGGGCGGCGCCAGGACGCGGCGGGCGCGGATGCGGGAGCGGAAGCCGGGCGCGTACTGCTCGACCTGCTCCTCCATCCGGTCGGCCATCGCCTCCTGCTCGCCCTTGTCCCAGCGCCCCGTGAGACCCGCGTACGCGGCGTCGCCCCGTACCTCGTGCGGTACGTGGGTGTAGGCCCAGGCCGACTCGGTGCCCGCGGGGGAGCGGGAGGCGTCGGCGGTGGTCATCTGGCCGAACAGCAGGAACGGCCGGTCCGGGATGTGCCGGGTGGCCAACTGGGCCGCGAACCGGGTGAGTTCGTCGATTCCGTCGACGAGGTGCACGGTGCCTGCCCCGGCCGCTCCGGGCGCGCTCCACGGGACGGGGCTGCCCAGCGCCCAGTCCACCTTGACCGTCGCGAAGTCCCACGCGAAGCGCCGCAGGTCCTCGTGGACGCGCGGGGGCAGGGCGTCGGCGTCCACCAGGTCGCCGTAGAGATGCGGGGCCGACACGTCGGCGAGTACGGCGTGCCGCGCGCGGACCGCGTCACCGTCGGCGGTACGGACCCCGAGCGCGCGCCCCTCCCGTACCACCACCTCGGTGACGGGACGCCCGCAGTGCACGCTTCCGCCGAGCGCGCGCAGCCGGGCGACCAGGGCGTCGGTCAGCGCACCCGCACCACCCACCGGAACCGGGAAGCCGTACGTCTGACCCAGCATGGACATCAGCCAGCCGAAGCCGCCGCTGCCCGCCGCCTCCGGGGCGAGGTCGGCGTGCAGGGCGTTGCCCGCGAGCAGCAGCCCGCCGCCTTCGCCCCTGAACCTCTCCTCGCCCAGCCTCCTGACCGGGAGCAGGAGTTCCCGGGCGAAGCGCAGGCCGCCCGCGGCGCGTACCCGCGCGGCGAGACCGATGCCCGCGCGCACCGGCGGGAAGGGGGTGAAGAGCGCCTTCAGGATGTGCTCGCCCACCCGGTCCCAGCCCTCGCACAGGTCCAGCCACGCCTGCCCGTCGCCCGGTGCGAAACGTTCGAGGCTCGCGGCCGTCACCGTACGGTCGCGGTCGAGCACCGCACAGCTGCCGTCGGTCAACGGGTGCGCGAGGACGTGCGGGGCGTGGCTCCAGCGCAGCCCGTACCGGTCGAGGCCGAGGGCGGCGACGACGGGGGAGGCGGCGGCCAGCGGGTAGAACGCGCTGAACACGTCACTGACGTACTCCGGATGGACCGCGCGGTCGCTCTTGACCGCGCCGCCGGGGTCGTCCTGCGCCTCCAGTACGGTGACCCGCCAGCCAGCGTCGGCCAGGAGGTTCGCGGCGACCAGCCCGTTGGGTCCGCTGCCGATCACCACGGCATCGGCCGCCTCCGCCGCGTCAGGCATGGGCGGACCGCCCGTTCCCGTCCGGCGTTTTCGGCGGCGCTGCCGTCTTCGGCGTCGACCGCTCCACCACCCGGGCCAGCCGGGCCAGCAGGCTGCGGTGCCGCAGCTGCAGCAGTGCGTCCAGCACGCTGTTGTGCAGCGCGCCGCCCACCCCTCGCAGTGGATGCTCGTCCAGGATCACCAGGGTGTTCTCGCCCCACGGCCTGATGTCGAAGGCGATCCGTGCGGTACCCAGCGGGCCGCTGTGCGCCTCCAGCTCCAGGGCGTGCGGCGGCTCGTGGCGGCGCACCGTGGTGTGCCCCTCGAACTCCTTGGGGCCCAGCCGGACGGTGTAGCGCAGGGTGGCTCCCTCCTTCGGCCAGCCTCCGCCGTCCGGGTACGTGGAGGCGGTGCCCACCACCCACTCGTGGTAGCGCGACTCGTCACTGAGCACCGCCCACAAAGCGTCGGGGGAGCGGCGGATGAGCTGGTGTCGGACGGCCACGAATCCTCCTGGGGTACCGGTCGGCCGTCTGGTCGGCCGTTCCGTCTGTCGGCACCGGCCGGGTGCCCTCCGCCATCCGGTTTACACGGAATTCTCCGCTTCCGCAGAGGGAAGTGGCCGGGGGTGTGGCGGATGCCGGACCGGGTACACGTGGCTGCCGGCCCGGCCAAGGTGTGGGCTGGTCGAGGGAGTCTCTCTGCCGTGGGCCGACCAAGGCACACAGGGCCGCAGAGGGGCTCAGCCGACGTAAGACGCAGGAGAGGAGCGCGAGTATGCCGACCCCAGCCATGCCGTCGGAACCCACCGAGGCCGACGGTGCCTCGGACGCCGCGTCCGGCCAGGAGCAGACCGTCGGCACGGTTGCGGAATCCTGGCCCGCCTCGGATCTGGCGCAGTTCCAGGCGGTGCGCGGGCGCATCGAAGAAGAGCAGGACCGGACGGGCCTGCCGTCAGAGGGAGCCGAACCGGGTCAGGAAGGGGACGGCCTCCTCGAAGCGGATGTCGAGTTGCGCCCCGCACGAGAGGACACCGCATGAGTGCGACGCACCCATGGATGACCCCGGCCGCACCACTCGCAGGACGGGCCCCGGCTTTCCAGGACCCGCCCCGTGTCACAGGTCCCGTCACAGACCCGTCGGGAACCGCTCCCACACCCGGTGCGCGGCCAGCAGCCCGGTGACCTCCTCCAGTACCGCCGGTCCCGAGTCGCCCAGCACCACACCCGGTGCCAGTTCCGACACCCCGGACGCCTCCAGCACCGGTGCCGCCCCCGCCCAGCCGCCGATCGCCTTGCCGTGCCGGTACGCCTCCGACACCAGCAGCAGTACGCGCGGATCGGTCGGGCCGCCCGCCCGTTCGTCGGCCTTCGCGTCCCGTGCGCCGTACGCGTCCGCACCTGGCAGGGGCGTACCCGCCAGCAGGACCGCGTCGAACTCGATCGAGCGCGCGGTCGTGAACGTCCGCTGCACGGTGACCGGTTCGCCCTCGCCGTCGTCCAGCTTGCCGCCGGCCGGTGCGATCACCAGCGGCACCATGCCCGCTGCCTCGACCGCGTCCCGTACCGCCCGTACGCCTGCGAGGTCGCCGTCGCCGCCCGCCACGATGCCGATGATCCGGCCCTGCGTCGGCCACTTCTTGCCGAGCTGCGAGAGCGCCGGGCTCGGCGTCACGTCCGCGAGCGGTACGGTCGGCTCCGGGGCGGGCAGCCCGAGACCGATCGCGACCTGCCCGCACAGCTCCGGGTCGATGTTGGCGAGTACCTTCAACGCCCTTTCCTTGATGGCCTGTTCGTAGCACTTGTTCAGCTCGAAGGTGTACGCGGCGATGATGTGCTCGCGCTCCGTCGGCGTCATGCTCAGCCAGAACAGCCGCGGCTGCGTGAAGTGGTCGTCGAACGAAGAGGGAGCCTGCCGCACCTTGCGCCCGGCCTCGACCGCCTGCGGCACCTCGATGTACGCCGAGACGTCCTCACCCGCGAGGAACGGGCAGCCGCCGTCGAGGGAGTTGGGTTTGTAGGGGGCGGCGCCGCTGTGGACGGCGGTCTGGTGCATGCCGTCGCGGAGCATGTCGTTGACGGGTGCGTGCGGCCGGTTGATGGGCAGCTGGCCGAAGTTGGGGCCGCCGAGGCGGGAGATCTGGGTGTCCAGGTAGGAGAAGAGCCGCCCGGCCAGCAGCGGGTCGTCGGTGACGTCGATGCCGGGGACGAGGTGGCCGGGGTGGAAGGCGACCTGCTCGGTCTCGGCGAAGTAGTTCGTGGGGTTGGCGTTCAGGGTGAGCAGCCCGATCGGCTGCACCGGGGACAGTTCCTCGGGGACGATGTTCGTCGGGTCGAGGAGGTCGATGCCCTCGAAGACCTGCTCGGAATTGTCCGGGAAGACCTGCACGCCCAGCTCCCACTGCGGGAACGCGCCCGCCTCGATGGCGTCCGCGAGGTCGCGGCGGTGGAAGTCCGGGTCCATGCCGGCGGTGATCTGGGCCTCCTCCCACACCTGGGAGTGCACGCCCAGCTTCGGCTTCCAGTGGAATTTGGCCAGGGTCGTGGCACCTTCGGCGTTGACCAGGCGGAAGGTGTGGACGCCGAAGCCCTCCATCATCCGGTACGAGCGCGGGATGCCCCGGTCGGACATGTTCCACAGCGTGTGGTGGGTGGCCTCGGTGTGCAGGGTGACGAAGTCCCAGAACGTGTCGTGCGCGCTCTGCGCCTGCGGGATCTCCCGGTCAGGGTGCGGTTTGCCCGCGTGGATGACGTCCGGGAACTTGATCGCGTCCTGGATGAAGAACACCGGGATGTTGTTGCCGACCAGGTCGAACGTCCCCTCGCCGGTGTAGAACTTCGTCGCGAAGCCCCGGGTGTCGCGCACCGTGTCGGCGGAGCCGCGCGAGCCGAGGACGGTGGAGAACCGTACGAAGACCTCCGTCTCCGTGCCCTCCGTCAGGAACGCCGCCTTCGTGATCGCGGCGGCCGTCCCGTACCCCCGGAAGACGCCGTGCGCGGCGGCGCCGCGCGCGTGCACCACGCGCTCGGGGATGCGCTCGTGGTCGAAGTGGGTGATCTTCTCGCGGAGGTGGTGGTCCTGGAGCAGGGTCGGACCCCGCTCACCCGCCTTCAGCGAGTGGTCCGTGTCGTACAGGCGGGCACCTTGGGCGGTGGTCAGGTACGCGTCCCGCTGGGCCACCACGTCCTGGTCGATTCCGGTGGCCTCGCCGGTGGGGCTCACCGTGGCGGGCCCGCGCTGGTCGGCCTTGGGCGGCAGCGGGGGGCGTACCCCGGTCGGCTCGTCGACCTGTGGCGGCTCGGGCGCGGGGCGGCCGGGAATGCGGGGTCCTTCGCCCCCGTCGCCGCTCAGGGCCGATATGACCTTGCTGGCGGCTTCCTTCACCGGGTGCGACTGGGGGGTGCTGGCGCTGGACTTGTCCACGGGGTGCCTCCGGGGTGCAGGGGATGCCGTCGTCGTTGGGCGCCGGCCGTTGTCGGGGCCTGGGTACCCCTGATATGCGGGATGAACCTGTTGATTCAGGTTGATTTCGCACCGGCCCGGAGGGGGACGCGGTGGCACGCCTCCGCGCCTCGGGGACGCGTGCTCCACGCCTCACGGACGCGTGCCCATCCCCGTCGCCGCCTCACCCGCCCGCCCACCGGGAACCCGCGCGGCCAGCGGCGGAGTGTCACCGCCGCTGCCGTCCCGCAGCCCGCCCAGGAACTCCCGCAGCACCTGAACCGACGTGCGTTCCGGCCGCCAGTCCAGCTCCTTCTCCGCCCGCGCGCAGTCCATCAACGGCATCCGCAGCACCGCGTCGAAGAGGTGCGGCGACGCGGGCAGCAGCCGCGCGCCCCACCCCGCCGCCAGCGCCCCGCGCGCCACCGCCCGGGGCATCCGTACCGCCCGCGCCCCGAACATCTCCGCCAGAACCTCCGCGTCCACCGGGGGACCGGCGGCCAGGTTGAACGCGCCCCGCACCTCGCCGAGAACCGCCGCCCGGTACGCCCGTGCCGCGTCGTCCGTGTGCAGCGCCTGCACCCGCAGCCCCGGTACGTGCGGTACGACGGGCAGCGCCGTGGGGCGCACCAGCCGGTTCGGCAGCAACGGCCCGGCGAACAGCCGCCGCTGCTCGCTCGCCGACTCGCGCTTGAAGAGGAACGCGGGCCTCATCCGTACCACCCGCTGCTCCGGATACCGGAGCTCGTGCACGTCCAGCACCCGTTCCAGGTACGCCTTCTCCCGGCAGTACGCGGCGTCCGGCCAGCCGTGCGTGGGCCAGGACTCGTCCACCGTCCGGTCCTTGGGGCCGGGGGAGTACGCCCCCACCGACGAGGCGTGCACCAGCGCGGGCACCCGGGCCCGCGCCGCCGCCTCGAAGACCCGCATGCTGCCCAGGACGTTGGTGCGCCAGGTGACCTCCGGCCGGTGTGTCGGCTGGAACAGCCACGCCAGATGCACGACCGCGTCCGCGTCCCGGAACAGGACGGCCAGCTCGTCCACCGATCCCTGACGGCTGCCGGGGCCGCCCGCCGCTCCGAGGTCGGACTCCACCCAGGTCGTCTTGACCGGAGTCTCCTCCGGAACCCGGCGGGCCAGCCCCCGTACCGAACCCACCGCAGGGTCCTCGGCCAGCGCCCGCACCACGCTCGTCCCGACGTTCCCCGTCGCACCCGTCACCACGATGTGCCTGCCCATGGCCGGCCCTCCTGCCCCATCCCTCGTACGACACCGCTTGCCGCACGCGTGTGCCCTCGGCCGCAGCGGCCCGGCCCCGGTCCGGGTATCCGAACTCCACGTCCGTACACCTGTCCGTACACACGTCCGTACGCATGCCCGTGGAATTACGGCGCCGCTGCCCGTGGTGCGACACCACCCACCGGCGGTGAAGCTGAGATGACCCGCCGAACGGGGGCACACGTGTAGGCGTGCGCGGCCCGGGTACTCCGCAGCCCCACGAACGACTCGCAAGGAGCAGCCGATGCGCAGCAGTGCCACCCACCGCTCCGGCTCGTACTGGATGGAGTACGACGACGGCGCACCCCACCCGCCCCCCGCGGACCGGATCACCGTCGACACCGCCGTGATCGGCGCGGGCATCGCCGGGATCTGTACGGCCTGGGAGCTCGCCCGCGCAGGGCGGACGGTCGCCCTCCTGGAGGCCGGCCGGATCGCGTCCGGCGTCACCGGCCACACCACGGCCAAGCTGTCCGCCCTGCACGGCCTCGCCTACCAGCGGGTGCGCGAGACCCGTGGCGCGGACGCCGCTGCCCTGTACGCGCGCTCGCAGCGCGACGCCGTGGACCATGTGGCGGCGGTGTGCGAGGAGTTGGGGATCGACTGCGACTTCGAACGCCTTGCCGCGTACACCTACAGCGAGTCCGGGGAACACGCGCGCGCCGTGGTCGCGGAGGCCGAGGCCGCGCGGGAGGCGGGACTGCTCGCGACGTACGTCACGGAGACCGGGCTGCCGTTCCCCGTGGCGGGCGCGGTGCGGGTGGAGGACCAGGCGCAGTTCCACCCCCGCAAGTACCTGCTGGCCCTGGTCGCGGACATGGAGCGGCGGGGCGCGCTGGTCTTCGAGGGCGCCCGGGTGACCGGACTGCACGAAGGGGACCCGTGTCGGCTCACGGTCGCGGGCGGGCCCGTGGTGCGGGCCCGCGACGTGGTGGTGGCCACGCACTACCCCGTCTTCGACCGCTCCCTGCTCTTCCCCCGGCTGAAGCCGCACCGCGAGCTGGTGGTGGCGGGACCGATCCCGGCCGAACAGGACCCGCGGGGCATCTACCTGACGCCGGAGGGCACGACCCGTTCCGTACGTACGGCACCCTTCGGAGACGGCGCGGAGCGGCGGCTGCTGATCGTCACCGGCGAGAAGTTCACCCCCGGCGACGGCGGGGTCGAGGAGCGGTACGCGCGGCTGGAGCGGTGGACCACCGACCGGTTCCCCGGCGTGACCCTCACGCACCGCTGGGCGGCCCAGGACAACGAACCGTCCGACGGGGTGCCCTTCGTGGGCAGGCTGCGCCCCGGCGCCCGGCACACCTGGGTGGCTGCCGGATTCAACGGCTGGGGAATGAGCAGCGGAGTGATGGCGGGCCGGCTGCTGGCCGCGCGGATCGCCCGTGTCGCCCGTGAGACGGGCCCGGACAGCGAGCCGGCCGAAGGCGCGCCCGAGGCCTCGTCGTGGGCGGACCTCTACGATCCGGTGCGGCTGAGCCCCCGGCACGAGACGCCCGCCGTGCTGAGCACCTCCGGGACCGTCGCGGGGCACTTCGTAGGCGACCGGCTGCCCCACCGCACCGGCTCCGTGGCTGACATCCCCGAGGGCGGCGGTGCGGTGGTGCGCGACGGGACGCGGCACGTCGCGGTGCACCGCGACGACTCCGGCACGCTGCACCGCGTGGCGGCCCGGTGCACCCACATGGGCTGCCTGGTGCGGTTCAACGACGCCGAGCGCACGTGGGAATGCCCGTGCCACGGGTCCAGGTTCGGGGTGGACGGCGAGGTCCTCCAGGGGCCCGCCACAGCTCCGTTGCCCCGGGAACAACCCGGCCCGCACTCATGACCTGCGACACCGTCGCGCTCCCCGACGGCCCCGACCGAGAACGGGTACGCGGTGAACGAGGAGCAGGTGCGCGAGGCGGTCCTGCCCACCTACGACGTCCAGCCCGCCCTCGAAGCGCACCCGGGCAAACCCGTCGTCAGCGCGAACCAGGCCACCACCTGGGCACTGCCCGGCGCCGTGGGCCGCCGGGCGGCGGGGCGGGGACACCGGTTCTGCTGGACCTCTCCGGTGGCCGCAACGAGCGCTGACCATTGCCTTCGACGGGCAGAGCGTTGTGCTCCATCTGCCGATCCGCCGCCTCATCTGCGGCACGTACGCCTGCCCGCGTCGTACGTTCCCCGATCCGTCCGCTCAGTCGACCGCACCGTACGCGTGCTGCACCACGTGGCTGGGCCGCGTCCGGGAACGTATCGGTCTCTCACTCGCCGGAAGGGCTGGTGCCAGGCTGGCTGCCCAACTGGGTTTCCACGTGGGACGGCTGACCCTGCTGCGTAGGGTCAGCCCGGCAGGCCATGTCCGATGTATCGCTGGGGTGGAGTACTCGATCATGAGTAGATGACTGCCTTCTATCACGTGTGCTTTGTGGTCCAGGACATCGAGCAAGCGATGCAGGACTTTCGACGTTCGGCCGGGGTCGAGTGGAGCGCCCCGCTGGAGGACCGGCTCGGCGAATGGGACTACCGCATCGTCTTCAGTACGGGCGGGCCGCCGTTCATCGAGCTCATCGAGGGGCCCGCGGGCAGCCCCTGGGACGCGTCGGGGGGAGCCAGGTTCGATCACATCGGCTTCTGGTCCAGCGACGTCGTACGAGGCTCCCGACGCCTGGTGCAGGAGGGCATGCCCACGGACTTCTCCGGTTGCCCCTATGGCCGTCCGTTCGCCTATCACCGTATGGACAGCATCGGGGCACGCATCGAACTCGTCGATGTCAGTCGACAGAGCGGGTTCCTCAGTAAATGGCACCCGGGTGGGGGCCCGATGCCCGCCGTAGACGAAAGCAGCGGAGACTGAGTCCGCTCCGCGCAGCCCGGCCTAGGCCTCGACCAACGCCTGGGGGCGAGGCATTCGGCTTCACGACCCTTTCGGGACGTCTTCCACGCGTGTCTGATCCGGCGCGGTGACTCACTGTCCGAGCTCACGGACGCGACGCTCCGCGAGGACGGCTCGGTGACCTCACCGCTCGACCTGACGCCGCAGGCCCAAGTGGAACCACGCGGCTCCGACGTCCCGTGACAACGAGCCGAACCTCTACGCCCCCTCTCTGACCTCCCGGAAGACCAGCGCTGCACCGAGGGCCGCTCCCGCCGGAACGAAGAGCTCCCCTCGGCCCGTCTCGCGTGCGGGAAGTCCGTTCTCTGCCAGCAGCGCACGCGTCCGAGCGATGTCGGGGACGGAGACTGTGCACGCGACAAGCGCAGGCAGCGCGGGCGGTTCTTCACCCGGCAACAGGTCCGGCAGGTCGGCCTTGGCCAGGAGGGTGACCGGCCCCTCCGTGGAGATCGGCCGGCCCAGATAGCGCTCGTACCGCTCGCGAACCAGGGGGAGTTGTCCGTTAGGAACGCACAGCACCACCTCGACGAGGTCCTGGGCGCCGTTGGGATGGTCGAGGTGACGGGTGTGCTGGAATTCGGGGTCCAAGTCGGCGACGCCGCCGCCCCGGCCTTCCGGCGCACCGTCGATCTCCAGGTAGCGGACGAGCTCCGTGCGCACGCCGTTGCGGGTCTCGACCGGTCGGCCGACGGTGTTCACCCCGCCGTGTTCCCGGGCTGCACCGGTGTCACCAACTCGATGAAGCTCCGGGAGAGGTCGGCGTGCGTGTTCGCTGCCCCGAAGGGCTCGGGCACGGCGCCCTCACGGGGCGCCAGCGCCGGCACGCTGGGCGGCGGGAGGCGAAACCCGAGCCGTCGGTAAAGCGCCATGGCCTGTGTCATGTCGCTGACCACGTGACCGACGTGATGCAAGCGTGCGATGTCGTGAGGCATGACGCTCACCGTAGGCCCACACACCGGAAGCCCGGGAGCGGACCAGGGCAGGCGGGGCGATCCCCCGAATGGGACAGCGGGACGGGCAGTTTGCCACCTGTGACGCCGAAGGGTCCGTTGGAGGAAGCCCCGGGGTGTGTTCGTCAGCTGGCTGCTCCCTCGGCCCGCAGTCAGCTCTGGGCCAGGCGGTCGGAAGCGGTTTCCGCCTCGGGAAGCAGATGAGCCAGCAGCAGCTTGATCAGCAAAACGGGGGCGACCCAGGCAAGTTCACGGGGAACGGATACCAGCGTCAGCACACCGGCGGTGGCCAGTACCGTCACGGCGAAGGCTACTGGTCGCCTCAGCAACGGTGAGGCGACCAGCACGGCAGCCGCCCCGGTGACTGCCAATCCGTAGCTCACCGCCGCCGCCGTCCAGCCG
Organism: Streptomyces sp. NPDC032721; assembly: GCF_055579625.1. Lineage (NCBI taxonomy): Bacteria > Bacillati > Actinomycetota > Actinomycetes > Kitasatosporales > Streptomycetaceae > Streptomyces > Streptomyces sp. NPDC032721. The sequence goes on from NZ_JBVIMX010000020.1 coordinate 123,735, forward strand.
TACCCCGGCACGACCAGGGCGAGCAGAAACGGCTGGACGTGGACGGCCACGAACGCGAAGTGGTGACCGTTGGTACGCCCAGGCCGGTGGAACCATCGCTTGGCGGCCCCGGTGGCGTTGACCACCGCACCGCCGAACAGGTCGAACGCCACTGCGGCAACGACGAGTTGAGCGGCCATCGGCATCTCCGACCCTCGGACGAGGGCGAAGGCGAAGGCCGCGCCGAGCACTGCGCTCGCGTAGCAGACGAGCCTCTCGCCCGGTGTGGCCTGTGGCGCCACGAGCCGCGCATCGACCCACCGAACGGCTGCCGAGGTTCCCCCCACGCTCATGACTCCACCCTGGACCGCAGACCTTCGACGCAGACCTCGATGATCGGCTCCGCCAGCTCCGCGATCGGCACCGCCGGATCCACGATCCACTGCAACACGCACCCCTCGATCGCGCCGACGACGACGGCCGCATGGGCGTCACCGATCCCTGCGCGGAGGGTCCCTTCACTCTCGGCCCTCGCCAGCAGTTCGGCGATCACGGCTCTGTACTCGCGGTACTCGGCGGACATGTCCACCGTTGGACCGGTCTCCTGACTGCCTGCGGCCCACAGGTCAATGAGGATGCGGGCGACTTCAGGTTCCTCGGCCAGCATCGCCACCACCGACCGCACCAGTACGGCGAGTTGCTCCAGCCCGCCGCCGGAGCCGCTCCGCGCCTGCTGGAGCACGGCCCGGGACCGGGCCCCGTACTCCTCGAAGACGGCGGCCAGCAGTGCGTCGCGGCTGTCGAAGTACAGGTACACACTCCCCTTGGCCACCCCCGCCTCCCGGGCCACGTCGTCGACCCGCGCCGCGGCGTACCCCTGCCGCGCGAACACCCGCACTGCCGCGTTCAGGATCATCTTCCGGCGCGCAGCGGACTCGACCTTCCTGGCACACATCAGCAACCCCTCCACAATGACTGACTGGTCAGTCATTGTGGAGGGGTGAAGCGCCACGGTCAACTACGGTCATTCGGGGCCGACGTCCCGTCAGGTCACTGGCCGGCGGCCGCTTTCTCCCGGTGGCGTGCCCATGCCTGCTCGCGCAGTTCCGGTGCGCCGAGCAAGTCGGCGGCTGTGCACGTCAGGGCCCGCGCGGCGGCGAGCATCACCCGCCGACCCCGGGCGCCGGCCGCCGCAGTGGCGAACTCCGGGGTGTGATCCGACTCTTCGGAGCCCAGGATGGCCACGAAGGGGTGGATTGCCGGAACGATCGCGCTGACGTCACCGATGTCGGACGACCCCAGATACACGCCAGGCGCGGGTTCTTCGAGGGTGATGCCGTCCGCTCGCAGGTGGTGGGCGAACCGGCCGGAGAGCACGTCGTTGTCGCGGAAGTGCCGGTATCCCGCGCCGGTGGGGGACGTTTCCACCCGCGTGCCGGTGGCAGCCGCGATACCTTCCGCGCACCGTGCCACCTCCGCCAGCAGGTCGTCGAGAGCGCTCGAAGTGGCGGCGCGCAGCCCGAACAGCCCTTCCGCGCGCTCCGGGACGATGTTGGTGGCCCGGCCGCCGTCGGTGATGATGCCCTGGATGTGCGCTCCCGGTGCCAGACGGCGCTGCATTACGTTGATCGCGCCGAACATCTGGATCAGGGCGGCCAGGGCGTCCACCCCCTCGGTCGGGTTGCCGGTGGGATGCGCGGCGCGTCCGTGGAAGACCGCGCGCACCTGCACCTGTGCCGTCAGGGGCGCCCAGGTCCAGTCGTTGACACCGGGATGGAACATCAAAGCGGCGTCGACCTCGTCGAACACGCCCTCCGCCACCTCGGTCACCTTTCCGCCTCCTCCTTCCTCGGCGGGAGTCCCCACCGCCATGACGGTGCCGGGAAACCCCGGAGAAGGCGCCGCGCCCAGCGCGCTGTGCAATGCCAAAGCCGCACCCAACCCGGCCGCGGCGATCAGGTTGTGGCCGCAGGCGTGCCCAAGGCCAGGGAGCGCGTCGTACTCCAGCAGCAGCGCGACCCTTGGCCGGCCGCCGTCACCGGCCTCGGCCACGAAGGCAGAGGGAAGGCCCGCCGCTCCGCGCTGTACGGCAAAACCGGCCTGCTCCAGTTCCCCCGAGAGCAGGGCCGCCGCCGCGTGCTCCTCGAAGGCGAGTTCCGGCTCACGGTGCAGAGCGAGTGCCACATCCCACAGACGCGGGGCACGAGCCGCGACCTCCCGGCTGATGTGCTCGTGCAGGGCAGTGAGAACAGGCGAATCCGGACGGCCTTCCGCGCCGTGGGAGAGGGCCGCGGCGTCGGCGGGCTCCCGGGATATGGACATCGCCTTCACCCCTTCACGGCATCGGCTGTGACCACCCGCACGCTCTTCACCTTGTTGTCCACCGCGTCCGGTACCACCATGCCCGCCTCGGCACCGCTGCGCAGATACTCCAGAATCTCCAGGTTCAGCCGCTCGCCCGGCACCGCCGCCGGGATGCCGGGCGGATACGGGGTGAGCATCTCCGCACTCACGCGGCCCACCGCCTCCCGCCACGGAACCTGCTCAACGGGCCCGAAATAGGCGTCGCGCGGCAACATGACCTGTTCCAGCCGCAGTTCGGCCGGATCGGGAACATGTACCTCCGGCGCGGGCCGCATGTCGTCCGCGTGGCGCACCAGGTCCTCGAAGGCGACGAGCAGACGCTGCGCCGACTGCTCGTCGTCGGCATGGGTGAACTGCGCGCTGATCCGGCGGTGGTCGCTCAGATGCAGGTTGATCCGATGGTGGTCACGCAGCCAGTCGGCCGCGCTGTACCCGCTGATGCGCAGCGCGGAGACGTCCACGATGATCTGGAGCGGATCCATGTCGGCGGCGCGCCCGGGTCCGCAGAAATCAGCGCGACCGTGCACACGCATACCGTCGAGCGCGTCGATCCGCCCGCGTACCTCCCCGGCCAGCGCCAGGGCGTCGTCGAAAAGGGCGCGCCCATGCTCGACCATTTGCCGACGCCAGCCGTCCAGGGCGGCGTACATGAGGCTGGAGGGGCTCGTCGTGCCCAGCAGGTCCTCGCGCGAGCTGAGTACGTGCGGGTCGACCAGATCGCCCTGCAGATGGAACACGGAACCCTGTTCCAGCCCCGAGCCCATCTTGTGCACCGAGGTCACACAGATGTCGACCCCGGCGTCCATGCCCCACGCAGGCAGCTTCGGATGGAACGGCAGGTGCGCACCCCATGCCTCGTCGGCGATCAGTGGTTTTCCGTGTTCGTGGCAGACGGCGGCGATCTCCGCGAGATCGGAGCAAGTGCCGTACGGGGTGGGGCTGGTGACCAGCGCCCCTTTGGCGTCGGGGTGTGCCAGCAGGGCGGCGCGGAAGGAGTCGCTGGAAGGCGGGTGCGCGAGATGCAGGTCGGGGTCCCACTGCGGCTCGACCCAGACGGGACGTACACCGGAGAGGATGAGGCCCGAGACCACCGACTTGTGCGCGTCCCGCCCCACGAGCAGGGTCTCGTGGGGGCCCGCGACCGACAGCATGGCGGCCTTGACGGAGAGCGAGCTTCCGCAGGTGGAGAAAAAGGTGTGCTCCGCGTCCACGGCGTCCGCCATCAGCGCCTGGGCTTCGGCGAGGACGCCGTGGGAGGACATCCGGTCGTCGAGTCCGCTGATCGCGAGCACGTCGGAGCGGAACACCGCGTCGCCGAGCACCGCACGCACCCGGGGGTCGGCGCCCCGCCCCTGCTTGTGCCCCGGTGGAGTGAATGGCGTCTGCTGTTCGGCGTGGTAGGCCTCAAGCGCGTCCAGCACGGGTGCCTTCGAGTGGTCCATAGGGGGCCGGTGCCCCGCACAGCGGTACGAAAACGAAAGTACGAGGCTCTTCGCCCGTACGGCGGCGGCACTGGCCTTGCGTTCCTCTCGCTCACCCGGGTGTACGCGCCCGCCCCGCTGTCCGCCCCCACGGGATGTGCGGGCGCCCCCGTACGACGACCGACCGACCGCCTTGCCGTGCCGTGCCGGCAGGACTCCGACAGCAGGAGCAGGAGCAGGAGCAGGAGCAGGACGCGCGGGCCAGTGGTGCGCGCCCACTGCTCGTTCGCCTGCGCGTGCCGGGGCCGCACACGTCCACCCCCGGTCGAGGGGCCCCGGCGAGCAGCACGGCGTCGGACTCGATCGAGCGCGCCGTGGTGACCGTCCTCTCGGCCACTTCCTGCCGAGCTGCGGGCTCGGCCGTACTTCCGCATGGGGCACGGCCACACCGGGTGCGACTTGCTTGGGTGGCGGGGGTTGGACCTGTCCAAGGAGGAAGACGCCGACGCCGCGACGAGGTCAGGCTCCCTGCGGCTCGCCTTCAGGGAACGGTCCTGCCTCTTCGAGCTGCGGGGCCTTCGCGACCACATTCCGCCACATTCCGCTCACCTCACCTCGTCGCCTGCTGAAGGTGCGAGCTGCGCTGTTCCACCGCAGGATGGCAACTATCAGTGCAGGCGGGGCGCAGAAAGGTCGCCGGTACGTCAGCAGGCATGCCTGGCCCGCGTCCACCCGCACGGGCCCCGCGCGCCGGGACCGGCCTGTCCCCGGCGCGTCACCCGGACGAGCGCGGCGACCGCGGCCGCCACCCAGGTCAGCGAGCGGTGGGACTCGGCAGGGCACTGAGCAGAGGGCGATGATGACGACGATCGGTGTGGAAGAAGAGTATTTGCTGATTGACACCGGCACGGGTCTCCCGGTGGCGCGAGCGGAAAAGGTGCGTCGAGCGCTGGGCGAGGAGAGTCTCACGGCCGATAACGAGGTTCAGCCCGAGCTGCTGCAGGCTCAGATCGAGGTGGCGACCCCGGTGTGCGGCACCCTGAAAGAGCTCGGCGGGCATCTGCTGCGTCTGCGGCATGCCGTGGGGGAGGCCGCGGAGGCGCACGGGTGCCGATTCGTGGCCTGCGCTACACCCCCGCTGCGCGACGGGCATCCGGTGGCCGTCACCGACAGTGCCCGCTACCAGGGCTTGCGCGCCCAGGCGCCGCAGCTCGTCGCGGAGCAGTTGATCAATGGCATGCATGTGCACGTCGCCGTGCCCAGCCGCGAAGCGGGCGTGCAGGTGCTGAATCGCATCCGGGTCTGGCTGCCGATCCTGACGGCCATGTCGGCGAACTCTCCACTGTGGGAAGGTCACGACACCGGGTTCGCCAGCTGGCGCACCGTGGTCTTCGGCCGCTGGCCGGTCACCGGCGTACCTCCGTACTTTCTCGGCGCAGCCGACTACGACCGGCGTGTGCGGCGCTTGCTGGAGAGCGAGGTGATCCTGGACTGTGGTGAGCTCTACTGGCAGGCCCGTCTGTCGGAGAGTTACCCCACCGTGGAAGTGCGGTGTATGGACGTCCAGCTGCGGGCGGATGACGCGGTCATGCTGGCCGGCATCACCCGCGCTCTCGTGGAGACCGCCCTGGCCGAAGCGGCTGCCGGCGTTCCCGCACCGGACTGCGCCACGGAAATGCTCCAGGGCAGCATGTGGCACGCAGCGCGTCACGGCCTGAGCAGCAGCTTGATCGCTCCGGACGGAGGGCGGCGCAGCCCCAGCGACGATGTGCTGAATCAGCTCTTGCGGCACGTGGCTCCCGCGCTCGATGCCTCCGGCGACGTACGACAGGTGACCGGCCTGGTCCAGCGCCTCCTGCGCGAGGGCACCGGGGCAGACCGGCAACGGGCCGCCTTCGGGGTCGGCGGTCCGGAAGCAGCCATCGAGCTCATCGCCAAGGAGAGCACCTTGCCATGAAGCGCTGCACGGAAACGCCGAACCCTGGCGCCGGAGCTGCGCGGAACGGGTGTAACGGGGTGATCGGCCCGGAGCGGCCACCGAAGGCGTTGAACGTGTCCGCGCGGTGGCGGTGTGAACGGCCCCACGAGGACAAGTGCCGTCGCCGCAGGCCCACTTCACACCGGACTCACCGAGGTCCGCACTTTGCGGAGCGGGAGTTCGTGCGCTCAGGGCCGCCTGCCCGCCCATTTGCCGACCCCTTCCGCGGAAGCAGGCTGGGGGATGAACTGACAAGGCGTAGCGGGAGCGCAGCTCCGAGGTGAAGCAACTGGGCACCAGCCTAGGGACTGTCCTGTCTGGCGGATCAGCTCAGGCACAGGCCTATCCAGGGCACTGTGCACCGAGGCGTCGGCGACCCTCAGCCCATCGATGCCGTGAACCCGCAGGCCGGGCCGGTGACAGAGAGCAGATCGGTCCCCATCCAGCAGGCAGGTGCCCACCGGATGGCAGTACGAGACGATCGTGATGGAGTGACGGTATGACGTCACTGCCGCACCGCGTCCTCCGAGCTTTCGACCAGTTCAATGCCGCCCACCCCTGGGACCACAACGCCCACTACCACCCCTGGATCCTGCGGCAGCTCCCCCGACGCTTCGATAGTGCCCTGGACGTCGGATCCGGCAGTGGCGACCTGGCCAGGCTCTTGGCCACGCGCGCAAGCACGGTGCACGGCATCGACTCCGACCCGAAGATCATCGCCCGGGCACGGGACCTGACCCCTTCGGCAACCCCCGTCACCTTCACCACCGCAGACGCGCTGACCGGGATCCCCGCCGATTCCTACGATGTCATCACGTGCGTCGCCTCGATCCACCATCTGCCGTTCACCGAAGCTCTCACCGTCTTCCGCCAGCACCTGGCGCCCGGAGGAACCCTCGTGATTCTTGGGCTGTCGCGCCCGACGACCCCGGGCGACCACCTGCTCGGAGCCGCAGCCATCCCCCTCAACGCTGCCACCGGTTGGCTCAAGAACAGGGGCCGCACGGCACCTCGTCCGGTTTCGATGACGGCCATGACCCGACCGGCGGCCATGAGCTTCCCCGACATCGCCAGCGAGGCCCGTTCGGTCCTGCCCGGCGCACGACTGCGGCGTCGGCTGTTCTGGCGCTACACGCTCGTATGGCATCACCGTTGAGCGTTTCCGTGAAAGCCAGGTGGTGTGAGAACACCAACCGTCAGTGTTCTCAAACCACCTGAGACCTCTGCGGCGAGGAGTTGGGCTTCCGGGTCGTTCTACGGCGTGGGCCCGTCTCTCCAGCGACGGCCCCGCGTCGGGTTCACGATGTCATCAACTAATGGGAAGAATTGAGAGCCGACGCTGAGGAGTCGGGGTGGCATGGAGCCGGGCGGGATCGCAGTCGTAGCAACAGCCAGCACTGTCATCATTCACTGGTGACGACATGGATGCGCTGCTACTGGAACGAGGAAGACACCTGGTTCTACTTCGAGGTCGACGCCGAAGGCTGGGTGATCCGGCAGGTCGAACTCGAAGGCCCTGAGCTGACTCCGATCGCCGCTGCCTCCCTCGCCGAGTGGCAGCGGGCCCACGACGCAGGCCGCCTCGACGAGTACGACAGCAGGTTCGGGGCCACCGCTGAACTGCCCGTCTCCGCGTGGGAAGGCCACGATCCGGAGCAGCTGACTTCCGACGAGTTCGAGCAGGCCTGGGGCTCCGCCCGTCAGCAGATTGCAGCCCGGCCGTCATGACGTCGGACGGTGAAACGGGCACTACGAAGGATGTTGATCGTTGGCAGTGCCGGCGACTGCTGGCCCGCAGTTCGCCGGAAGTCCGCCCACCACCAAGGCAATCGCGTCCTCAGCAGTATCCGCCTCACCGATCACTGTTCCCCGCAAGGGACCGCAGACCCGGTACCGTCCATCGCTCAGCGGATCGACGAACGGTGCGTCCCAGGAGTACGGAACCCCGGTGCAGGTCGTGAAATGAAGCGACCAGTGGCTGGTGAACGGAAACAGCTGCCGCAACTGCGGTTCGGCATGCGCTAGCTCGGCAATCTTCAGCGTTCGACGGGCGAGTTTGAGACGGACCGACTCCTGGCGCAGGTCTTCAAGAAGTAAGCGCCACCTCGCTGCGACCGCCTCAGCCGGGCCCCTTTCGTGGGCCTCGGCCAGCTCGGTGACCTCGACGAAGGGGGCGGCGTCGTGGATCTCCCTGAGCCTCAGGCCGTTCCGCCATGCCTCCAGAGCCCGTGCCATCTCACCCAAGTTCCCAGTCGCACCCGAAATCAACCGCACCCCCATGGACCAGCCGTTGAAGATGAACCACCGCTGTGTAGACCCCAGGTTGATCCAGCACGTCTCACGGTCAGCCACCGTGCTCTCGACGCCCGCCGACCAGAGTGGGTCCGAGTCATCCACGAGAAGCTCGCCCAGGGAGAGGCCAAGCTCAGCAGCCACGGCCTCCAGGGCTCCAGCGAAGCTGCCGGCAGACATCAGGTCTGGATACAGGGCAGAGTTGGCCGGGAGCGGCTCACGTCGGCCAGGGGGTATCGGGTTCGCGGTCACCGGCGCAGTCTGCTCCTCGCGCTGGGGATTCCGCCATGCCCGCGAGGTTGATCAGAGCCAGCCCACTGGGTGCTGTCGCTGAAGGAGACCTCCTTACGGCGTTCCCAGTCGGTGCCGTTCAGGGCGAAGTTGCTGTCCTCCATGGAGGCGGCGGGGATCTTGCCCCGGCCGGTGTTGGTGACCTGAAAGGTCCGGTAGCGGGGGACCGTGCCCTGGAGTTCTTCGTCCACGCGTGAACCCTGCATGCCCTCCTCCGAACCCCCTACAAGGCTCTTGACTATGACCCTGGTAGGGCGTCGCCGTGGAGCCTGAGACAGCAGGCGCCACCGAAGTTGAAGTTGCCCCGTGCGGAGTCTTCTCGGCCGGCGGAGCGCGAGGTTGCCGTCGCCCGGGCCCGCTCCCGGGCCGGATCTCCGCAGGTGGTGCCCCGTTTCTGGCCGAGGAGTCGGGCCAGGAGGTGCTGGCGATACCGCGCCGGCTGGTCGGCCGGGGGACGCTCTTCGCGTGGACGGTGACCGGCCAGAGCATGAACTCCCATGCCAAGTCGTAGTGTGCACGCGCCTGCGCAGCCGAGGGCTTCGGGGGCTGCCCCGGAGGGGCACCTCGCTGAATCGCTACAGGAGCGGTGTCTCCGTATCGCTTGCCAGTCTTGCGTGGAGTTCGACGTCATAACGCACGCCGTCGTACTGGAGCTTCTGCCGTTGGAGCCCTTCGACCGCGAAGCCGGCAGCAGCGGCGACCCGGCAGGACGCAGGGTTGTTGACCCGGTGCCCCAGCTCAAGTCGGAACAGCTCAGCATCATCGAACGCCCACCTCGTCAGAGCACGGCACGCCTGTGAAGCGACACCCTTCCCGCGGGCTGCGGCCGTCGTCCAGTACGAGACCCACGCGGTGTCATGGCGCCGATCGACGGCGCTCACAGCAACGTTTCCGAGGACTACGCCCTGGCCGTCAACCACGGCAAAGCCGAAGGCCGAGCCCTTGTCCCAGCGCTCTGCCCATCCCGAAATCCACTGTTCCGCGGCGTCCTCCGAGTCGATGGCCTCTTCGGATTGCCCACGCATCAAAGGATCGGCGAACGCACTCATCACCGGGCGGGCATCCAGCCCTGCCCATCGACGCAGCAGCAGGCCGGTTGAAGTCTGTATGTGATCACGCACGGCCGGAGTCTCGCCGATCACTGAGAACCTGTCACACCGATTCTTCCAGAGGTCCTGTTCGAGGCCGAAAGACACGGCTGGGAAGGCCGATCCAGGACGCGGTGAGCTTGGCTGATCGGGCCGGGGTCTGCCGTAGCGCCAGTGGTGCGGTGACGCCGCCCAGATTGTCCCGGCCGGTCGTGCCGTGGGCCCGGTGCGGACGAGGGAGACTCCGTGCGTTACCACCGTGCGCTCGCGGCGCACCAAGCCGTCGCGATGTGGGAGCTCTCGCGCCGGGCGTTCCTTGAGTTCGAGCTCGCGGACGATTGTGTGGTGGGGGACCAGGGCCTGTGTGAGGAGATCTGCTCCTCGCTCGGGGCGCCGGTCGTGATCGCGATCACGGCTTCCCAGCCCTCTTGGTACGGGTGTGCTGGTTGGGACCCCAGCCCCGGACGACCCGCTTCACCTCGTGGTCGGCGAGGTGGGGGAAGGAGGGCGGTGAAGGGAGCTCCATCGCTGCCTCGACCTTCGTGGGCAGCGAGTTCGCGGGAGGGCCTTCACCGGGGTGTGCGTTAATCAGTTGATGGGGGGCGAGAGTTGGCGGACACTCTCGCCGATGTACTCCGATGCTGATGTCGCCGCGCTGTACGACTTGCTGAACCCATGGAATCCGGATCGCCGATCCGACGACCGGTTCTACTTCCCGCTGGTCATGGACGCGGAGTCGGTACTCGACGTTGGTTGTGGCACGGGCGCCATGCTGAAGCTTGCCCGTGAGCGTGGTCACCGCGGTCGGCTTGTCGGCTTGGACCCCGACAGCGCCGCGCTCGATCGGGCACGGTCGCGTGTGGACGTGGAGTGGATCGAGGGCATCGCAGCGGACGCCAAGAGAGGTGCGGGCTTCGAACTCGCCACGATGACCGGCCACGCGTTCCAGAACCTGCTGACCGATGACGAGTTGCGGGCCTCACTCAGTGCCATCCACGGGGCGCTGAAGCGCGGCGGTCGTTTCGCCTTCGAGACGCGGCACCCCCAGGCAAGGGCCTGGGAGGAGTGGACGCCTTCGAACCCGGACGACGTGGTCGACCTCATCGACGACGCCGGCCGCTCCCTCCGCTACTGGCACGACGTCGATTCCGTCGTCGGCAACATCGTCACGATCCGCGGAACGGTGGCGAAACCGGACGGCACGGTGCTTCGCGTCCTGAGTGAGAGCTTGCGATTCCTCGACGTCGCGGCCCTCCAGGAGCTTCTGGCCGAGACAGGCTTCGAGATCGACGCCCAGTACGGCGACTGGGATCGCGGTCCGATGACCGATGACAGCCGGGAAATCATCACCATTGCCCGCCGCAGGTAGCTCCTGTCTCGGCGGCTCTGTCTATAGCCAAGTCTGAATTGGTTGAGATGACGCACGGACCACGGGGTTTTCTCGTCGCGGGGGAGCGGGAGCGCGGGATGCCGAAGTCAGTGGTCTGAGAGCTGTGCGAAAACACTCTGGATAGTCACGTCGTACTGCAGGCTGTGGTGCAAGAAGAAGTAGAGGGGCGACGATTGAATGTCGTTTATGGCAACAGTTTCGCATTCAGAACCACTTGGTTCGATTTGAGAGACGTCGCTTCCGGTCCGTCGATCGCCAAGTTGCGTGAAATATATGACATGGAAGCGGTGAAATGGAAATGAGTGAGGATGCCTCTCAGGATTCGTTTGGCTCCCTCGTCCGTGAGCTCACTCGCAACGAGCGCAGGCCCCTGGCCTGCTTTGCGACGCTGGCACTCGCGGGCGCGGCCGCAGAAGCGGCCGTTCCGCTCTTCGTAGGAGCATCGCTCAGCGCTGCACTGGAGCCGGGGCCAGGGCGGCTGGTCGCAACTGTGCTTGGACTGGCCGCGGTTCTCGGCTTCGGAATCGTCGCCAACGTCACCCGGAATGTCATTGCTTCCCGGATCAAGGTGCGCAACGCGGCACGGCTACGTACATCGATCAGCGAGAAGGCGGCGCGAGCACCTCGCGAAGTGGCCGCTTCCTCACACCAGGCGCAGGTCGCCACGGTGGTCTCCTACGACGTCGAACGGGTGACCAACTTCCCCATCGCCCAGATCAAGCTCGTTGCCTCCATCATCGGCATGGCGGTGGTCGCCGCATACCTGCTGTGGATATCACCATGGGTGACCCTCCTCATCCTCTTGGGCGTGCCTACTTTCATGTGGCTCACCACGAAGATCGCGGAGCCTCTGGAGGAACGGCAGGAGAGGCACCGGGAACTGCTGGGCAAAGTGGCCGAGTTGAGTTCCGACATCGCCCTCGGGCTGCGCATCCTGCGCGGTATCGGCGCCCAGAGTGTCATGCGCAAGCGATTCGAGAAGGCATCCCAGGACACCGAGCAGGCGGGAGTCAGGGTCGCGCAGACCGAGGCGCTCCTGTTCGTCTCGGGAAATCTGCTGCCCGGCATTCTCCTCACGGGTGTCGTGGCGCTCGGCGGCCACCTCGCGACAACCGGCGCCATCGCGGCCACCGACCTGGTCACCTTCTATGCGGCTTCGGCCTACCTGGTTCTGCCGGTCTCCACCGCCGCTAGCTACAACGGCCTGCGCAGCAGCGCGCGTGTCGCGGCGAAGAACATCGTGGAGATCATCGACATTCCGGAGAACAACTGGCCCGGCCGGCTCAGCCCCGTTCCGGCAGGCGCGGACCTCGTGGACAGCACGACCGGGTTGAACGTGCCGCCCGGCAAATTCACCGTGCTGGTACCCACTTCAGGCACCGGCACGTCAGAGGAAATGGGCCGCCGGCTCGCCGGGATGACACCCGACTCCGCCGCAACGGTTCTCCTCGGCGGACGCCCCCTGCACGATTACGACCTTTCCGCTCTACGGGACTCTCTGCGGTACCACGGTCCGCGCACCACGATGCTTTCCGGCAGCGCCCGCCAGGTGCTGGACCCCTCCGACCGTCACAGCGAGGAGGATCTCCGCGCCGCTCTGTGGGCAGCCGGAGCCACCGATGTCATCGACAGGCTGCCGGAAGGGCTGGAAACGCACATCGACGCCGACGGACGCAGCGTGTCGGGCGGACAACGACAGCGGCTGACACTGGCGCGCTCGCTGCTCGGCGAGCCCGCCGTGCTCGTGCTCATCGAGCCGACAACTGCCCTTGACGCGGTGACCGAGGTCGAGGTCGCGCGGCGTGTCGCCCACTTCCGCCAAGGACGCACCACCTTGGTGGTCTCCCACAGTGGCGCGTTCCGTGCCGTGGCCGACCAGGTGCTCCGTACCCCTGAGGATTCCTGTGTCTGAACCCACCCGCACCCTGCCAGTAGCCGAAGCGCACCGCGTAAAACGCAGTGTCCGCAAACTCCTCTCCCGGTTCAGGGGACGGCTGACCGCGATCGTCCTCGTCCATGCGGGGGCGACGGTCTGCGGACTCGTGCCGCCATTGGTGCTCGGCGAGATCATCGACAAGGTCTCCGCAGGCCAAGAGCTCTCCCTCTTCCACTCGGCCTCCCTGATCGCTGCGGCACTGCTCGTCGGAGCGGTACTTGAGTTCACCGCCGCGAAGTGGTCGTTCATTCTGGGCGAGCGCGTCTTTTCCGTCCTCCGGATGCAGTTCCTGACCGGTCTGCTCGCCATGCCGCTGCGCCGTGTGGAGAGGGCTGACGCCGGTGAGGTCCTGTCGCGTTCCACCTCCGACATGGACGCGCTGCAGGAAGTGACGCGGACAGGTCTCCCGGAGACGATCGTCGGCTCGGTGACGACCGCGATGACCCTCGGCTTCGCCTTCGTCATCAACCCGCTGCTCGCGCTGGGGTGTCTGGTCGGGTTCCCTCCGATGATCCTCGCGACCCGCTGGTACATCCGTCGGGCGGAGAAGGCCTACGGCGATGACCTCGAAGCGCGCGCTGCCGTGTCCAGCCAGGTCACCGAATCCGTACGAGGCCACGAAGTCGTCGAAACGCTGCAGCTGGAGACGGTTCGGAAGGAGTCCGCTGCACGCGCCGTCGCGCGCGCGGTCGAGACGGCGGGCGAGCCGATCCGCCTCGAACAGCGCGCCTTCCCCGTGATCCAGGTCGGATACCACCTTCCCCTGCTCGTTGTGGTGGGCTGGGGAGCGTGGCTGGTGCGGGCGGGAAGCGCCGAGGTGGGGCAGGTCGCGGCCGTGGCGCTCTACATGCGGGCCATCCTGTCCCCACTGGACGACCTCATCTACTGGTTCGGCGAAGCCCAGCCGGCCAGGGCCGCGCTCGCCCGCATTCTCGGAGTCGCGGGGGAAACGGCAACTCCCGAGCATGCCGTGCCGCAGGAGCACGCGCCACTGGAGCACCACGAGGCGCTGAGCGTTCAGCAGCTTTCCTTCGGCTACGTCGACGGCACGAGCGTGCTGAACAAGATCGACCTGACGGTGCACACGGGTGAACGGGTCTGTGTGGTGGGCGCGTCCGGGGCGGGCAAGACCACCTTGGCCCTTCTGCTGGCCGGCATCCTCACCCCCCTGTCCGGCAGTATCCGTGTAGCTGACAGCGGCGGCGCTGCCGAAACCCGCCTCGATGTGGTCCTGATGACACAGGAGGACCACGTCTTCGGCGGCACGATTGCCGACAACCTGACACTGGTCCGGGAGGATGCCTCCGAAGCTGCCATCTGGGCCGCGTTGGAAGCGGTCGGCGCCGAAGGCTGGGTGAAGTCCATGGAGGACTCCCTGCAGACCCAACTGGGAGCCGATGCCGAAACCCTGACCCCTGCTCAGGCACGCCAGCTATCCCTGGCCCGGCTGGTTCTGATGCGGCCGAAGGTCCTCATTCTGGACGAGGCCACCGCAGGTCTGTCGGAAGAGGAGTCGAAGCAGTTCGCGACGCTGCTTCCCACGGTATTGCAGGACACCACGGTCATCCAGATTGCCCACGACCTGTGGGCGGCTCAGAACAGCGACCGAGTCATCGTCATGGAAGAAGGCAGCATCGTCGAGCGGGGAAGCCACACCGAACTGATCGACTCGGACGGTGTGTACACCCGCCTGTGGAATTCCTGGCGCTCGGCGTCTCTCTCCCCGGAACAGCTCCGATGACCGTGTCGAGCGGGCGAAGCGCTGACCTGGTCCTGACGATCGCGCCGGGTGCGGTCCGGCAGGACACAACGGGCGGTGGCACCGACCTTTTCTGGCCGGAGCACGGCTGCGGAGTGGCCCTCAGAGCCACCCCCGCCGTGTCCCCATCTGTGTAGCAGCTCGCCCGTAGTCGCTGCCCCTGGGGCGGTACTTGGGCTGCTTCATGGAACTTGCCCTGGCCGCGCGGGCCCGGCCCCGCCCGCCCGGCCGGGGCGGCTCCCGGACCTGTCCATACGGGAGCATTGCCGCCAGCACCAGCGCCAGCATGGGGCCGGAGTCCGGCGGCGAACCCGCCCGATTCCGGCCGTCAGCCAGCCCGACCATCCGTATGTACGGAGTGCAGGAACTTCGCGGCACCGCGTACGGCCGCAGTGTGCGGCGCGGGCACCGGCCTCAGTGGTGCGTGCAGCTTGCCCACCAGACGGTGGGTCAGTTCCGGGCGCAGTGCACCGCCACCGGCCAGCAGGGCGCCCCGGCTCAAGGCGTCGGCCGTGAGTGACGTGCGGTCCTGCCGGAGCATCGACGTGATCATCGTGGCGACGGACTCGCTGATTACCTCCGCGGTCTCGGGAACGTCCAGATCGGTCGTGCCCAACGCGGTACGGCGGGCGTCGTGGACGGCGCCGTCGGCGAGCAGTACGACCTCGGTGAGCTGGGCGCCGATGTCCACCACCAACAGGGGACAGGCCGGGTCTGCGTCCGCTGCCAGAGCTACGGCACGAGCGGCGGGCAGCGTCAGCACTGCGCGCGGACGCAGCACTTGTACGGCCGCCCGCGCCCGTTCCCGGAAGGCCGGCCCGTCCAGCACGGGAGTGGTGATCACCACCAGAGGGCGGGCGAAGCGAGGCAGGCGGGAGCCGAGCAACCGGTCGAGCATGCGGCCCGTGCCGGGTACGTCGACGATGGCGCCGCGCTGGATCGGACGGAGCGCTCCGGCACCGGGGAACGTGACGGTGGGTACGTCGAGGATCATCGGCCGGTCGGCCATCCAGGCGCGGGTGCGCGCGCTGCCGAGGTCGAGCGCGAGCCCCCGGCACCGTCGGCACACCGGCCGGGGCCGGTCGCGGAACAGGTCGCCGAAGGGCGCGGCGGCGCGGGTTCCCCGGACGGCGGTCACTGTCCTGCCTCCCGCACCTGCTGGCAACGGGCGCAGTACCGGGCCTGCGGAACCACGAGCAGCCGCTCCCGGCCGACGGGCATACGGCACAGATGGCAGCTGCCGTAGCGGCCCTCGTCGATGCGCCGCAGCGCCGCGCGGACGTCGATGAGGACCATGCGGGCGGACGCGGCGAGCTTGAGGTGTACCTCGGTCCGCGCGGCTGAGCCGATGGGGCAGGGGTCCTGTGTGCGGGGCGCCGTCGCGGCCATCTGCCGCAACTGGTCCTGTCGGCAGGGGAGTTGGTCGCTCAGGCTCTTTCGCAGCAGGGCGAGGTCGTCGGGAGAGAGGTGTGCGGCATGGTCGCGGATCGTCTGGTGGTTCACGCTTCACCCCTTGTGAGCAGGGCGGGAGAGGGAGAGGGAGGAGGAAGGGTGGGAGGGAGTGGTGGGCTCCTGGCCCCACCGGCAGGGAGGCCCGGCCGGTCGCCGTCAGGCCGAGGTGCGGCGCTGGCAGGCGACGCAGTACCGCGTGTACGGGAGGATCTCCAGGCGTTCGACCGGGACCGCGTTGGTGCAGCTCTGGCAGGTGCCGTAGATGCCCGCGTCGATACGGGTGAACGCCGCGTCGATCTCCTTGAGCACGCGGCCGATCGCCTCGGCCTGGGCGGACACCAGGACGTCGTTCGCGGACCGCCCGTTCTCCTGGAGGGCCCGCAGTTGGGCCTTGCGGGAGCTGCGGGCGTGTTCGAGGCGCTGGCGCGCGTCATGGGTGGCGGCCCGGGCGGGGTGGAGGTCGGTCCGGGAAACGTCCGGGGTCATGTCATGAGTCCTTTACGAGGAGGGGGAAGGGGGCGGTAGGGGGGCGGTAGGGAGCGCAAGCGGGGTGTGCCGCAGACCTGCGCGCGGCGGAGAGGGGTGCGGGGCACGCCGTCGCCGGTCACCTTCGAGCCTGGCCCACCCGGCCCCGCAAACCCATCGGGCGCAAGCCCCATTCATGCGGGGCCGCGATGACCACACCCCTGCCGGATGGGTATCAGAGCGCCTCCGAATTGGGTATCAAAACCCCTGGACCTTGCGTCAAATGCAAGGCAGGGTGAGCGAATACGTCTTGCAATCGGAGGAAGAAGCTCCGTCCCGGGGCGCGCGACAGCCGACAGCGGAGCTCACCGAGGCCGGAGCGCGGAGAACGAAGGAGTGTCCCCGGTGTCGCTGTTCTGGCGGGTCTTCGGACTCAACGCGCTGGTACTGGGTGCCGCGACGGCGCTGCTGCTGTGGGCGCCGGTGACCGTCTCCGTACCCGTACTGCTCACCGAGGCGTTCATCCTGGTGGGCGGCCTCGCCGTGATGCTCGTCGCCAACGCCGCACTGCTGCGGTGGGGCCTATCCCCGCTGGGCCGGCTGACCCGGCTGATGGCCACCGTGGATCTGCTGCGCCCCGGGCAGCGGCTGCCGGTGCCCGGCCCAGGCGGCGGCACCGAAGTCACCGAACTGGTCAGGGCGTTCAACGCGATGCTCGACCGGCTGGAACAGGAACGAGCCACCTCCAGCGCACGCGCCCTGCTCGCGCAGGAGTCGGAACGCCGCCGCATCGCTCAGGAACTGCACGACGAGGTCGGGCAGAGCATGACCGCGATCCTGCTGGTCCTCAAGCGAGCCGCGGACACCGCCGATGAGCCGCTGCGGGAGGAGTTGCACCAGGCCCAGGAGATCACCAGGGACGGCCTGGACGAAGTCCGCCGCCTGGTGCGGCACCTGCGCCCCGGCGTCCTGGACGACCTGGGGCTGGTCAGCGCCCTGACCTCGCTCACCCACAACTTCGCCACCCACACCGGGCTCCGCGTGGTGCGCGGTTTCGACGCCGGTCTGCCCGCCCTGGAGCAGCAGGCCGAACTCGTGCTGTACCGGGTGGCCCAGGAGAGCCTGACCAACGCGGCCCGCCACGCGGACGCCGAACGCGTCGAAGTGAGCCTGCACCGCACCGAAGAGGCGGTGGTGCTGGAGGTCACCGACGACGGCCGGGGCATCGAGGCCGCCTGCGAGGGAGCCGGGATCCGAGGCATGCGCGAGCGGGCCCTGCTCGCCGGGGCCGCCCTGCACCTCACGTCCACACCCGGCAGCGGCACCCGCGTCCGCCTCACCGTCCCCGTCCCCCTCTCCATCCCCAGGGAGTCCTGACCATGCCCGACCCGGCCCGGCCCCCCGAACCCGACACCGCTCCGGCGACGCCCATCCGCATCCTGCTGGCCGACGACCACGCCCTGGTGCGCCGCGGCGTACGCCTGATCCTGGAACAGGAAGCGGACCTGCGGGTCGTCGCCGAGGCGGGGGACGGTGCCGAGGCCGTCGAGGCGGCCCGGAACCTGGACATCGACCTGGCAATCCTCGACATCTCCATGCCACGGCTGACCGGCCTCCAGGCGACCCGCGAACTGGCCGCTCTCAAGCCGGACCTGCGCATCCTGATGCTGACCATGCACGACAACGAGCAGTACCTCTTCCAGGCGCTGAAGGCCGGTGCGTGCGGCTACGTACTCAAGTCCGTCGCCGACCGCGACCTGGTGGCCGCCTGCCGGGCCGCGATCCGCAACGAGCCGTTCCTGTACCCGGGTGCGGTCACCGCCCTCATCCGCAACTATCTGGACCGGGTCCGCCACGGCGAGGAGAATGCCGACAACATGCTCACCGCGCGCGAGGAGGAGGTGCTCAAGCTGGTCGCCGAGGGCCACTCGTCCAAGGACATCGCGGAGATGCTCTTCATCAGCGTCAAGACGGTGCACCGTCACCGGGCCAACCTGCTGCACAAGCTCGGCCTGCGCGACCGGCTGGAGCTGACCAGGTACGCGATCCGCGCCGGGCTCGTCGAGCCCTGACGCCCGCCGAGATGCGCCCCTCACCCCGTACCCGCCCGTCGGCGGCAGCAGCCACCCGACCGGCCCGCGCCGCTGCCCGGTCCGCCGGCCGGCGGATCACTGCGCCGCTCGCCGTTCTCTTCGCCGTACTGCTGGCGCTGCTGCCCACGAACACCGGGAACGCCCAGGCTGACGCGGTACGGGGTGCTTGGACGGGCAGCAGCGCGCCGGGCAGCCACGAACCCGTCGACGCCGGACCCGACACTGACGCCGGCGCCGGCGCCGGAGCCGGAGCCGGAGCCGACACAGGCCCCGAGTCCCGTCCCGACGCCGACGCCGCCACCTTCCCGGGTACGGATTCCGGCCCCCACGCGCATACCGGCGACGCCCCCGCCAGCCCGGACTCACAGACCCCGCCCACCGGCCCGCTCGCGGACACCCCCTGGACGCCGGACTCATGGGCCCAGGTCAGGTCCAGGCACGAGCACCTTGACCAGCGCCCCGTCCTCCCGGACCACCCGCTCGCGGAGCACCGCGCCACCACGTCCGTGCGGTGCCAGGGGACGTACGACCCGACTCCTCGCGCATGTCCGCTTGTTTCCCCCGGCCGTGCGGCCCACGACCGCGGCCGGGCGCCCCCGGCCCATACCGGCAGCTGAAGAACCACACCCCTTCCCTCCTCTCACCTCGTCCTCTCCTTGCCGCGGTCGCGCCGACCGCTGCCGAGGCATGCCTGCCGGAGGCTCCCGTTGAAGCCGTTGAAACCGTTGAAACGCCGGAATAACTCGCTGCGCACCCGCGCGCTGCTCGCCCTCGCCGTGATCGCCGGATCACTGGCCATCGCCCTGACCATGCCGATCCGCCTCGGGCTCGACCTGCGCGGGGGCACCCAGATCGTGCTGGAGACCCGCTCCACCCCCACCACCCCCGCCGACCGCGACGCCACCGACCGCACCGTGGAAGTACTGCGCGGCCGCATCGACGCGCTCGGTGTCGCCGAACCCACCCTCGTTCGCTCCGGTGACCGGCGCATCCTGCTCGAACTGCCCGGAGTGCAGGACCCGAAGAAGGCCGCCGACGTGCTGGGCCGCACCGCGCAGCTCACCGTCCACACGGTGCTCGGCCGGGCCGCAGCCGCTCCCGCCGCGACCCCGGACGGCGCCGCATCCTCGTCCGGCAAGGCGGGGGAACGCGTCCTGCCGGACGAGTCCGGGCAGCCCCTGCGGCTGAAGGCCGCCGAGCTGACCGGCCAGGACGTTAAGGGCGCGGACGCCCGGTTCGACCAGCAGGGCGGCGCGGGCTGGCACGTCGCGGTCGACTTCGCGGGCACCGGCCGCGACCGGTGGGCGGCGGTCACTGCCCAGGCCGCGTGCCACCCGTCGGGCGATCCGCAGCGCAGGGTTGCCATCGTGCTCGACGACAAGGTCATCTCCTCGCCCCAGGTGGACCCCTCGGTGGCCTGCGGGGCGGGCATCGCGGGCGGCAGCACCCAGATCACCGGCACCTTCGACGCCGCCGAGGCCCGCGAACTCGCCCTGCTCATCTCCGGCGGCGCACTGCCCGTACCGGTGGAGACCATCGAGCAGCGCACCATCGGCGCCACCCTCGGCGATGCGGCGATCACCGCGGCGGCCTGGGCCGCGGTCGTCGGCACCACCCTGACCGCACTGTTCGTCATCGCCGTCTACCGGCTCATGGGGCTGCTCGCGACGATCGGCCTGGCCTGCTACGGCCTGATCTCGTACGCGGCCCTCGCCGCGGTCGGCGCGACCCTGACACTGCCCGGCCTCGCCGGATTCGTCCTCGCCATCGGCATGGCCGTGGACGCCAACGTCCTGGTCTTCGAACGGGCCCGCGAGGACCACGCCGCCCGCAGCCGCCCCTCCACCCGCTCGGCCCTCACCGCCGGATTCCGCGGCGCGCTGAGCGCCATCGCCGACTCCAACATCACCACACTGATCGCTGCGGGCCTGCTGTTCGCCTTCGCCTCCGGACCGGTCCGGGGTTTCGGCGTCACCCTGGGCATCGGCGTACTCGCCTCCATGGTCAGCGCACTGCTGATCACCCGCGTGCTCGCCGAGTACGCCACCAACCGCCCCGCAGTCCAGCACCGCCCACGCATCACCGGCATCGCCGGTACCGGATGGGTCCGTGACCGGCTGACGCGCCGGAACCCCGACCTGATGCGCCGCCCGCGCCGCTGGCTGGCGGTCTCCGCCGCCGTCCTCGTCATGGCGGTCTCGGGCATCCTCGTACGCGGACTGGACTTCGGCATCGAGTTCACCGGCGGCAGGCTCGTCGAGTACTCCACCAGCAAGCCCGTCGACCCGAATCGGGCCCGTACGGCCCTCGCAGACGCCGGGTTTCCCCGCGCGCTCGTCCAGTCCTCGGGCGACGGAGGACTCACTGTCCGCGCGGAGAGGCTGACCGACGACGAGGCGGCCACCCTCACCGAAACCGTCCAACGGCTCGGCGGCGAGACGCAGAAGGTCCGCGACGAGCTGATCGGCCCCACCCTCGGCGAGGAGCTCCGCCGCAACGCCCTCATCGCCTTCGGCCTCGCCCTCGGCGCCCAACTGCTCTACCTCGCCGCGCGCTTCCGGCTCCGCTTCGCCACCGCGGCGGTCGGCGCGCTCGCCCACGACGTGCTCATCCTCGTCGGCGTGTTCGCCTGGCTCGGCAAACCCGTCGACGGGATCTTCCTGGCGGCCCTGCTCACCGTCATCGGCTACTCGGTCAACGACTCCGTCGTACTCTTCGACCGCGTCCGCGAACACCTCGCCAAGGACCGGAGCACCTCACTGGCGCGCCTGTCCAACCGGGCGATCCTGCAGACCCTGCCCCGCACCGTGAACACCGGCATGGGGGCGGCGCTCATCCTTGCCGCCCTGGCCGTGCTGGCCGACGACGCCCTCACGGACTTCGCGCTCGCCCTGCTGATCGGCCTTGGGGTGGGCACGTACTCCTCCGTGTTCACCGCGACCCCTCTCGCGATCGAACTGCATCCGCGGCTAGGGCGGCCAGGCACGAAGGGTGCGACGGGCACGAAGGGCACGAAGAAGCCCCGTCCCCCGGCGGCGGTGGCGGTGGCGAACGTCGCGCACGAGGACGGTCCGCCCGGCACCCGAAACCGCCCCTGACCCCCCAAGAAGCCCCCAGGGCTGCGCGGCGGGCAGACATACGACCGAACCGGATCCACCATGTAAGGGTGAACCCGTCACCGAGCACGACCCGGCCCCGGCCTCGCCCCCGCCGCAGGCTGCGCTTCGACGGCTGGATCGCCGGGATGGGAACCTCCGGCGGAACCCGGATCGTGCTGGGTCACTGGCCGCGTTCGCCCTTCGGCCCGCTCAGTGACGTCATGCTCGAACGGGCCGACGGGGAACGGCTGTTGCTGGCCCCCACCCCGGAGACCGCCGAGTTCATCCGCCGTAGGTACACCTATGACACGGTGCGCGTCGTGCCGGTCCGAGTGAGCGTGGCGGACGGCCACTGGGCGGTCTCCGCGGGCCCGCTCGATCTACGATTCGGCATCGGCCGGCGCGGACCCCTCGGCCTCCTGCTCCGGGCGGTGCCCGGCCCGCTGGCCGCCCGCCCGGCCTGGTGCGCGGTGACCGACGTGCCCGTACGTTTCCTGCTCTCGGGCGTCCGCACGCGCGGCAGCGCCGGGGGAGGCCACCGCGAGTGGTACGGCGCGCGCGACCTGCACCCGGTCACCGCCCTGTCCGGCACCTTCGACGGGACAGACCTGGGCGCCCTCGCCCAGGTCGACCCGCCGGTCCGCTTCGGGTTCGGCTCGGTTCCCCGCGAGCCCGCGCTCACACGCGTCACGACGACGATCGAACTTGGCGCGGGGAGCGGCCGGTGGGTTAACGCGCCACCCGGGGCGCACGTCGTGGGAGCGACGAGGCGGAAGACGTCGAAGCGGGGCTCCGTGAGCTCGGCGAGGGGGTGTCGGCGACCCAACCGCAGTGCTCACACCGGCGGCGTACGGTGTTTCGCCCAGGGCCTTGGGCGCGGCGGGCTGCGCGCTGCTCGCCTCGTACGGGGCGATTCTCCTGGCACTCCAGGGCGCGCGCCCTGCGGGTGCTCATCAGAGTGAAGACTGCCACCGTCGCGACGAGCAGCAGTGCCGCGCTGATCAGCATCGCTAGTGCCGGCTGATGGGCTTGCGGGCGGAGCATCCCTCTTGTCGCGAGCGGAAAACTGTTCGACAGGCCGGGCCGGAGTCGTCATGATCCGCACTCGTGACGACTCCGAAAGAACTCCTCATCCGGGCCGCTGCCCACAACAACGCCGAGTGGTGCGCAGCGATGAGCCGATCGCACGGCTTGGCAGGCGAGTTCGGGGCGCAGGCTTGGACCGCGCCGTCACGCACACCGCTCTACTACCCCGACGCGGTGACGCTGGTGCCGAACGCCGACCGGGCCGCACTGGCGGACCGGATCGACACCATCGCACCCGGCGCCTCCGTCAAGGACAGCTTCGCCGACCTCGACCTGACGGAGGCGGGCTTCCACATGCTGTTCGAGGCGCAGTGGATCCACCGCCCGGCGAGCGCACCCGCCCCCGCGTCGGACCTCGTCTGGGATGTGGTGGGCGACCCGGACACGCTGCGCGCCTGGACGCTCGCCTGGGACGACGGGAACGGCAACGCGGACCTCTTCCGGCCCGAACTGCTCGACGACCCCGCCACCTTCCTGCTTGCCGGACAGTCAACCGACGACCGAGTGATCGCCGGCGCGGTGGCCAGCCGCAGCGACCACGTGGTGGGAATCTCCAATCTCTTCGCACTGAACGGCGGCCCCGACGCGGCCTGGCCGGTCGTACTCACCGCAGTGAAACGGCTGTTCCCCACCCTGCCGGTGGTCGGCTACGAGCAGGGTGACGACCTGGCGGCAGCCATCCGCCATGGCTTCGAGCCGGTCGGTCCGCTGCGGATCTGGCTGCACAGCCAGTAACCGGCCCGCCCGAGGCCATTCCCGTACCGCAGAAGATGCGGCTGCGACTGGGGGAGGCCGCCCCGCCAAGCGCGCCATCGTCGCGAGGGACCTCGAACTCACCGGGCTGATAAAGCCGTTCACCACCGAGATCTGATTCGGTGCACGCGTCGGCGTCCTCGGCAGCAACGGTTCCGGAAAGGGCCACTTCCCTGCGCCTGCTGGCCTGCGGCGGCACCGACCCGGAGGCCGAACCCTCGACCTCTACTCGGTCGAAGCCCTCGGACAGGCCCTGTGCAAGGTGGCAAGGTAACGGCTGGTGCGGGGTCGCTGCTGATGGCCGCGTCGCCAGGCGGACCAGCCGAGTCGGTGGGCGGCATCGTGGAGGGGCTGGAGTACGAGCGTGTTGAACAGGCGCTGGATCTCCTTACAGGACAGTGGGACCAGCCCGTTTGGGGTGGGGGTTGCGCGCCTGTTCGTCGGCGCGGACGACGGTCAGGAAGGCGTGAGCGAGTATCGCGAGGCTGACCCAGCGGGTCCAGGAGGGGTAGCGGCGGACTTGGTGCTCATCGAGTCCGGCCAGACCCTTCTCGGTTTGGAAGGTCACTTCCACACGCCACCTGGATCCGGCTACCCGCACGAGCTCGGTCAGTGGCACCGGCCGGGGTGAGAGGCAGCGGTAGTAGGCGAGTTCGCCGGTGGTGCGGTTGCGGCGGATCAGGAGCTGGCGGCTGCCCGGCGCCGCCTCGGTGAGATCGGTGACGGCCCAGTCGTAGAACCGCTGTCCCTTCGCACCGCGTCCAGCTCAGAGTCTCTGCCGGGCACGCTTCGGCACCTGCTTCACCAGGGCGTCGGCGCGGAACGTGCCCTCTCCGGTGGGCACTTCGGCCGATCAAGCCACCGCGAGGACATGACCGATGCCGCGCTCCTCCAGAGCCGTGCGCACATTCGAATTGTTGCCGTAGGCCTTGTCACCGGTGACCCAGCCCACGTGATGTCCGGCGTCGAGGAAGTGTTCGATCATCGTGCGGGCCAGTTCTGGTTTGGTCGCGAAGGCGGTGTCGCCGCCGAGCCCCGCTGCCGGCAGCGGTCCGGGGTGTTTGGCCAAGGAACGCGGGATGTACGGCTCCCGGTCCACCGCTGCGTGTCCCCGCTCGCAGGCATAGACGAGGTAAACGGCGCCCCGGGAGCTTTCGATCCGCCCGGCCGTTCCGGTGTACTGGCGCTGGACCCCAACCGTGTAGGTGCCCTTCTTCACGTCGAAGGTCCCGTCGACGTCCAGCACTGCCTCCTCGTCGTGGAGGCGCTCAATGACGTATCCGCGCACGTCGTCGCGGACGGCGTCGGCATCCCAGGAGGCCCGGCACAGCAGATGTTGCATGCCGTGCGGGCTGGCCCCCCGGCCCACTCCGCGATCGGCCAGCAATTTTTGCGCGGCAGGTCCGACAGCAGTTCGAGCACCAACCGCCCGACCCGGCGCCGGGGCCCAGCGCGAGCGAAACGGCACGCGATGCGGCTTATCAGGCCCTCGGATGTTTCCTGCCGGCGGCCGGGGTCCACGCCGTGACTTACGGCCACCACCCGATCTTCTGTCTTCACGCAACGATGATCAAAGGTGGTCGTACCCGTTCCCGCAGCGCCCCCGCCAGCAAGATCATGATGTGGCGGGTCAGCCGTGGCAAGTGGGCGCTTCCGCCCTGTTCCCCGAAGGCACCGCCCACCGCTCTGTGGATGCCGTTGTCAGCAAGGCCCGGGCAGTCGTTCTATCCATAGTTCATGAACCAGTGAGTATCGAAAAAGCGGGCCATCGTGAACGGGTGATGCGGATCCATGAGGATGCGGCAGACGAACTCAGCGGCTTGGCAGTCGAAGGCGACGTCCTCACCGTCGAAGGACCGGACCACCACAGGCCAGCGGTCGGGGTCGCCGCCGTCGGCCCTCCAGCAATACAGGTTCTCGTGCTCCGTGCCTGCCCAGATGAGCAGGCCGTCCTCCCTGAGATCCGTCCACGGCTCCTGGTTCAGGTCCAGGAATCCGTCGAAGGCACCCTCGCCGAAGGTCTCGACCATGCGCTTGTAGTCGCTCGGCAGT
Organism: Streptomyces sp. NPDC032721; assembly: GCF_055579625.1. NCBI lineage: Bacteria > Bacillati > Actinomycetota > Actinomycetes > Kitasatosporales > Streptomycetaceae > Streptomyces > Streptomyces sp. NPDC032721. The sequence goes on from NZ_JBVIMX010000020.1 coordinate 149,232, forward strand.
GCGGTGCCCAGGCGGGTCTCCATCTCTGCCCATTCCATGTCCGGCCGCTGGTCGGACTGCGTCCAGCCGGTGATCAGTCGGAGCCGCTCCATCCAGTCGATGTCCTCGGTCTCGTCCGGAGCGACCTCCAAGGGCCTGGGCACCTCTCTTGGAGCGACTATCAGCACCGACCGCTCGGTCCCCTCGGCGTCCCGCGCCGTCCCCGTGCCAACCCACTGATCCCCGTACGCCCACGCCCGTAGCATCACAGCTCGGTCCTCGAAGGGGACGAGAAGAGCCGCCCCCCTGGAATCGTCGACCGTCGGATCGGTGAAACCATCAAGGACGAGGGTGCGTGGGGTGCCATACCTGCCTTCTAGTAGGTCGGTCAGGTCCTGAAGGTCCAGATCGCCGGGCAGGTACATGTAGCTGTTCCCGGGGCCGAGTCGGGCCAGCAGATCGTTGACGTCCACTTGTGTGAGCTCCATGGCGGACAGTGAAGCGCACCGCACTGACAATGCGGCTGCTCAAGACTTCGAATGTTTCCTGCCAGCGGGCAGGGTCCACACCGTGCTCTGCGGCCAGTACCTGATCTTCTGTCTTCACGCAACGATGATCAACGGACGCCGTACGCGGCCGCCCCGCAGCGGTCCGCCAGAATGATCACGATCTACAGCTGGAATATTAGGGGCCTTTAATGCGTAGAGGTCCGTTCGTCATGCGGGCGGAAAGGGCAGAAAACGACCTGTCCGAAGACGTCCCACCTCTGTCGATAGCGTCCTTCAGCGGCCGACTATGTGAAATCCAGGCAACAGGGGGACAATGGTGGAACTAGGCCTTATGGAAATCGGGCCCGGGATTGGTGACTACGCGGTGCTACGCCGTGGTCATCGCAGCCGAAGGGATTGAAGAACCATGATCGTTCTTGGTGTCATTCTCCTCGTTATCGGCCTAGTGGCAGGGATCTCGCTACTGACGACCATCGGCAGCATCCTTGTAGTGGTGGGTGCGATCCTGTGGATTCTCGGTGCTACGGGTCGTGCCGTCGGGGGACGCAAGCACTACTTCTGATCTCTGCGGCTGTCCTCGAAGAAGTGGTGTGCGAATGCCGCGACCTCGGGTCGGCTGCCAAGCAGTTCAGTACACGCTTGTGAGTTTTCGCGCCTGGTTGGTGGTCTCTGCACGGACCACGGCCGGGGACAAGAATCGCGGCTCGTGTACGCCCGCTATGAGGTCACCGGCACGATACGGTGATCCGTCCGGGCCCGGAAGAGCGGTGCGATGGGGCAACCCGCTGCAATTTCCCCGGCCTCTTCCCGTGGTGCGTTCGAAAGTGCCGATGAGGACGTACCCGATGGCTCTCCGTATCGTGGACCCTCGTATCCGGCGGAAAGGGCCATGTTGAACCAGCAAATCCGACCGCGCCCCGGGCTGTCGGGCAAGGTCCGGCGTGTCTGGGAATCGCTGCGCGACAGGGGTGCGTGGCGTGTGTACTACTGGCCCGACACCGGCAGCGAGCGGACGGTGCTCCTGCGGTTCACCCGGTTTCGGTGGCAGGCCATGTGCTGGTTCGACACCTACAGGGCCGAGCTGCCGACCCGGATCGCGTGCACCAGCACGACGGCACCACGTTCCTCTCCCGGTCGGCCGGGATGCCGAGAACCTCACCCAACCACACGGCCGATGCCACGGGTTCGGGCGTCTCGATGACGAAGCAGGCCAGGTCGTGCGGTTCGCGCGGACCCGCGCGCGCTGAACCGATCGAGTATGACCTGTCGGTCCGGGGTGTACGTGGAGAAGAACGGGGTCCATGCGGGGCGTTCTGCAACACGGCTTCGGTAAACGACCCTGGTGAGCCTTCACGGGCGAAGACATGCAGGTCCACTGCGTGCCCGGCGCGGCGGAGCCGCTCGACGGTGGCGTGCACGTCCGCCACGCGCACGGCGAAGTTGAGTGCGCCTCCGCCCGCGTCGAGCAGCGCGTCGACCTGCGGCATCCAGGCGGTCATGGCCTGCCCGAAGGGTGAGTTGGTGAACTCGGCGCGGTCCACCACGGTGAGGATCTCGAACTAGCGAACATCCAGGCGCCAGGCTCCGTTCCGGAAACCCAGCTAGGCCGGGTTCGCGTGCGCCGGAAGGCTGGCCGCCGAGTACGCCTCCGTGGCCGACTCGGCATCGCGAACGCAGCACAGACGATGGTCGAACTCCGGCAACTCGGAATGCAATCCATGCTTCTGGAGGGGTCCGCGGATGGGGATCACGCCACGGTCACTGTGCCTTGCCGCCGCGGTGTGGTCATGAGATCGGGCGGAGACCGATATCCGGTTGGATCCGTCGCGGAATTGCCGCTCAACCGCGGTCACCCAGTTCCGAGACGAGGCTCACTACGCCCTGCTGACCGCTCCAGCCGTCTCCGTCCTACGGGAGGCCGGCAGAGCCTCAGTACCGGCCCGCCACCGAGTCCGACTGCCATTCCTGGAACTTCAGGTTCTCGCTCGGCGCCCGGTTTCTGCGCACGTGATGCCGTCAGCGCTATGACGTCATGGTGATGTTGGTCTTGGACGCCTCAACTCGTGCGCCATAGCGTCGAGTTGTTGGCAAAGACAGATCACTGTGAGGAGTTTCCATGACGGGCAACATCAGTCACCGGGCCCGGATCACGAGGTTCGCCGCCCTGGCGCTGGCCACCGTGGCGGTCGGTGCCTTCGCCACCGGCGGCGCCAACGCCGACACCTCCAAGCAGGGCCGGACCGAGGTCATCGAGCTCCAGCTCAAGGACCTTGAACACGAGACCCTCGATCTCGGCAAGTCGGGGCCGAGCCTGGGTGACACGAGCGTCTACTGCGCCACCGCGGTGGAGAACGGCCGCGTCGTCGGGCGGGGAGGAGGGACGTCCCAGGTCGTGTCGGTCAGCGGCGGGAAGTTCACGTCGCAGGCTGTGATCACGGTAGAGCTCAAGCGCGGCACTCTGACGATGCAGTCGCTGCGGTCGGACGATGCGAGTTCGCTCGACATGGCCATCACCGGTGGCACGGGCGATTTCAAAGACGCCCGAGGCAGTGTTCGCTACTGGGACATCAACACGCCGAAGGAAAGGCTGCGCGCCGAGATCCTGCACTGACGGAGGACGACACCGCCGTGCTTGGGTTCGCCGTGCAGGGGGCCACTCGAGGGGGGCACCTCGCGGCTGGGGTCCGGTTGCCGGGACGGGGAACGTACAGTCACACAGTTCGTTGGGTGCAGGGGACGCTGCAGTGACAGGCGGGGGAGCTGACAACTATGCATAGGAACCATGACTGGGCGGTGCGCACCGAGTGTCTGGCCCACGCCACTGGATGGGCGGATCGAGCACGGCATCCGGAGCGGCATGACCAACGCGAACGCCGGCCCTGCTGCGCCGCCGCCCCACCGTCTCGTCCTGGCGGGCGCTGCTGGAAACCCCCCGCCGGGCCCACGAGGCACGCACCCGCCCGCCCGGCCGGCGCGGCCCGGACCGCACGGAGCGTGCCGCCGGCTGACTGCAGCGGGGGCCGGCCAGTCCTGGTGCGGCTGCGGCGTCGCGCCCGGCAGGGTCTGCCCGTCGACGGCCGCCTCAGCAGCTGGAGAACACCCAGGTGAGCGGCTTAGTTCGAGGAACTTTTCACCACAGGAAGGCCGCATACGGTCCGCTGTGCGGGTGCAGTCGATGAGTTCGGGGCGCGACAGGAGTCTGATGGGTGACACCCGATTTCTGGAGGCTGGCCTGTGGCTGAAGTACACGTTCTGGAAACCCGGAAAGCTCTGGAAAGAGCCATCCACGTCGAGCGGCTGGCACTCGCGCAAGACCTTGCCGCGCTCAGCGAGGCCCAGTGGGCGAAAGCATCTCTGTGCGGACGTTGGACCGTGGAGGAGGTGGTGGCCCATCTGACGGCAGGTGCCAGCACGAGGATGTGGCGCTGGCTGCTGAGCATGCTGGCCGCGCGGTTCGATCCCGAGGTGCACAACGACCGACGGCTTGCACAGCACTGTGGTGCTACACCGGAAGAGACCTTGCGGCGATTTCGCGCAGTTGCCGCCGGGCCCGCCGGGCCGACCGGGCATATTGCGGCCTGGTTGGGCGAGATCGTCGTCCACGGCGAGGACATCCGCCGGCCGTTGGATCTCGTGCGGACACCCCCAGTGGCCACGACGACAGCTGTGGCCCGGTTCTTCGCCAGCCGTGATTTCACCGTACCGAGCAAGACCGCGATCGCGGGCCTGCGGGTCGAGGCTACGGACGGACCGTTCACCACCGGCTCAGGGGATCTCCTCCGGGGGCCGACCCTCTCGCTTGTGATGGGGATGGCAGGCCGCCCAGCGGCCTGCGAGGACCTTGAGGGCGACGGTGCCGCAATCCTGCGCACACGACTGCGCTCAAGTTAGCTGGCTCTTTAACCTTTGCGGGCTACCAGGGTGTGGTTGCCGCTGAACCCGGCGGGGTGTTCAGGTACTCGATGGCGGGTCGTCGGGTGGCTTGGCAGACTCCTCGCCATGAGCAACTCGTACGCGCAGGCAGTGCTGAGGACGACGGATGTTGCCGAGGCGCTGCACGTCGCTGGGCGGCTGCTCGCGCTCGCTGACACCGTGGACCTCGAAGTCGACTTCGAAGCACGGGTCTCCACGCCCCGCGAGTTGGAGCGGTTGACCGGAGTCATGCCGGATGCCGACTGGTGGGCGTACGGGGCCGACCGGCAAGGCTCCTCGCGCACGGGAGATTCCGCGTCGGAGTGCCTCCCGATCTTCATGAGCAAATGGTGCGTGGCCCCGGAAGCGGTGGAGGCATTCCTGGCTGCGGCGGGGCCCGTACCGGCCATGGTGCGCTCGGATTTCAGAGGTTGGCCTGAGGCTCCGGAGGTCGGCCTCGGCCGTGGGGGCACCAGAGGCGCCTACGTGACGGTGTGTGTGAATGTCCGCGACCTCTACCTTGAGGAGCCGGCGCCGGACCACACGGTGTACGTCCACGTGAAGCAGGCCGAAGCCCGGCGGGCGACCTGGCTGGCGGCGCAAGTCGGCCTGCAGACCATCGGCGAGTTGCAGATGGCGCCCCTCTGAACCTGTCCGAACGCCGCCTGCCCCGAAGAACTCCCTGGTGAGTGACAGCGTTCGGGATGCCGCTCGGTCCCGGGTTGCATGATGGGGAGGTGAACCGGAACGCATCGGTCGAGGGCTTTCGTGGAAGCTGGTGGGCAGGCGGCAAGGGACTACGGAGGCGTACGCGCCGAATTCCTCGAAGCGGCCTGCGCAGAACCATGCCTACGGCGCAACCCGACCAAGGTTAAGTAGCAAGCTGAGGCCCTGGACACACCGGCCGGGCGGCTGCCCCGCGTCCTGGCAGGATCAGGGGCATGCTCCCGCTGTTCCGCCGCCCGCTGTTCCGCCGTGCCCGCGTTCCTGCCGCTGCCTGGGCCAGCCCTGCACCGTACCCCAGTGGTCTCGGGGGTGGCTGACGCTGCGGTGGTGGAGCGCGCGGACCGTATCCGTGCCACCTGGACTGCGGCGGGCGGGGACGTCGGTCGTCTCGGTCCGGCCCCGGTCTGGCTGGACACCGCCCGTACCAGAGCCCCGGTTTCGCTCGGCGACGGCGCCCTCCAGGAGCTTGCCGATCACCTGGGGACGAAGCCCCTCACGGTCGCTTCGGACGCCGGGTGAGGGGCGGTGGTGCGCGAGTTCGAGCTGCACGGGCTGAGGCGGGACCTGCGCGCGGAGGGCGTCGTCACCGCGGTCGTGTGCAGCCCACACTCGCCGCAACACTGCGGGCCGTGCTGGCGTCCGCCCGCTCGGGTAAACAAGGCACCCCGTCGGCCGCAGGGGACCAGGCGGCCTGATGGCGCCGCCACGGCCCGGGAGGCATCGGAGACCGTCGACGAGATGTCACCAGGGCTTCGCGCTTGACCGCCCTGAGGCCCTAGAAGACGCCCCCCCCGCACGTATGGGGGTGCACTCCGCGCGGACCAGATCCACCGCGGGGCCTCGCGCCCGGCCGCCGCAGTGGCAAACACCGCGACGGCCGTACCTCGCGAAAAGACGCGACCACTCCCCGGATACCACTTCAGAAGCTGTGGGAAATTCTGGGACCTGAAGGTGGTGAGCCGACTGCAGAGTTGGTGGCCCACTTTGGGGCAATGCGGCCCAGCCATGCGTCTTGATCGTCAGCAAGTGGTCGTCGCAGGGGAAGCGGGAGGAACCGGCAGGCGAACGTGAGGCCGACGTCCTCCCCGTCGCCGTGCACCTGATGCGCCCACTCATCTGGGGTGTCCGCAGGCACCTGGAGGTGAAAGAAGCTCGTCCGTCGCGGCTGTCCGGTGTCGGGGTGGGGCTTGTCCTCCACGAGGACCTGCCGGACCACGGTGGCTGTCAGCAGGCCCGTTTCCTCAGCAACCTCTCGAAGAACCGCTTCTTCCGGCCCTTCGCCTGGTTTTACTCCCCCCGCTGGGACTTGGGTGCCGGCCTGCGGTGTTCCGGTGTGATCGAACACCAGCAGTTCGGGAACGCTGTGAAGCCGGATCACGTAGGCGGCGACTCGGATTCGAGGTTGGGTCATCCCGGCATTGTCCGTCATGACGTCGGTCGTGCTCTTCCGCCCAATGGCCATGACCCCTTCATCAGCAGGTTGTCACGGACTATTCCACGCGCTCCCCCTTGCAACGCTTCCTGCGGCCACGGGCGCCCCACCCGACCACGCCCGCCAGTATGGCCACCAGGGCCACCAGTCCGAGCGCCACCCGGCTCCCTTCGGAGGTGGCGATCTGCGCGAACACCGCTGCGCCGATCGCTGCACCCGCCGCGTCGAGGCCCGCGAGCCAGGACATGGTCTCGGTCGTCCGCCCCGGGGGAGCAAGGTCTCCGCCGACGGTGCGTACGGCCCCGAATGCGGAGCCGACGGCGAGTCCGGCGAGCGGGCTGAGGAGAAGTACGGCGAGCGGCGAGAGATGGGTGGCGAGCGCGAGGACGGCGGCTCCGGCGGCGAAGGCCCAGAGGAGGAGGGGGACTTGCCGACCGCGCGCGGACAGCCGGGGAAGGGCGCCCAGGAGCAGGCTTCCGAGGACGCTGCCGACGGACAGGATCGAAAGATAGAGGCCGGTGAACGAGGTGGCCCCGAACTCACGGGCGTACATCGGTAGGACGACGTCGACGGCAGTGATCGCGGTGACGAAGAGGACGTTGGCAGCGAAGAGGCGCAGAAGCGGACCGGAGAGGAGTAGACCGCCACACCCCTCCGAACTCGCCTTTGGAGATGGGGTGTTGAGAAGCATGAGCACGACGCAGGCTGCGAGTACGCCTACAACGACGAGCGGCGCGACCGGCGAGACGGTAAGGCTGAGCCAACTGGCCAGCACGGGCCCTGCGATGAGCGCGGCGCCCATGGTGGCGGAGTCGAGGGCCATGGCGGTGGCGAGTGTGCGGGGAGTGGTGAGGGGGTGCCAGACGCTACGCATCATGACGGCGACGGGCGGGGTGGTGGCACCTAGAACGGTGGAGAGGGCGAGAAGGACGGGAATGGCCATGCCTCCGTGCGCAACGGCGACCGCCCCAAGAAGCACCAGACCGGTCACGTACCCGCCGAGACAGCACAGGAGGACAGTGCGTGGGGAGCAGCGGTCGATGAGGCGGCCGCGCAGCGGGGAGGTGAGCCCCTGCCCGAGGGTGAGGGCGCTCAGAGCGAAGCCGGCGGTGGCGTACGAGTGTTGGTGGGCGACGAGGAGCAGGACACTGAGGCCGAGCATGGAGGTGGGGAGTTTGGCTGCGAGGCTGACGAGGGCGAGGCGCCAGAATCCGGGGACCCGGGCCAGCTCGCGATAGGGGGAATTGGACTGGCCCTGGCGGGCCTCCGGTACGGCGGCCATGGCTCACTATTCGGGATTCGGGATTCGGGATTCGGGGTCGAGGAGCGTTGAGGAGCAGGGGGAAGGGGAAATCAGGTTCCTGTGACTCAGCCGAGCGGGGCCTGGCTCCTGGCCCGCACGGCCCGCATCGCCCAATCGAGCACCGGCCCAAGGCCCTCCGGGGGCGGCCACCCATTGACGATCGCCAGCAGGTGCAGATAGCGGTCCCGGCGCGGATTGTTCATCTGATCCAAGTGGTCCACCAACCGAACCCTCAGCGCTGGGCCGTCCGGGCATCCGACGATGCGTGCGTAGTGCCCCGCCAGGGCGGAGGTGATCTCGGCGCCCTCCGCCGACGACGGGTCGACCTCGGCAGCAAGCGCCGGCTCCACCAGGGAACGTACGGCCTCGGCGAGAACTCTCGGCAGGCGCTCCACTCCGTCGCCCGCCCCGTCGCCCGTCCCGTCGTCCGGAGCCCGGTCGGAGGCCAGATTCCGTGCCATGCCGTGCACGCTCGCCCGGAAGTCCTCGTCCTGGAAGAGCTCCGCAAGCTCCACCCACGCCTCCAGTTGCTCCGTGGAGGGGTTCTCCGGCAACTCCGGGGTCATCGATCGAATTACCGCCCCGAAGGCGGGATGCGAGTGCAGCCCTGCGAAGGCGGCTTCGAGGAACTCGCCGATCATCCGGCTCCGTTCCTCCTCGGACAGCTTGGCGAGCCTGTGTATGAGGTCCAACTCCTTGGGGGCGGCATCGCGCCGTGCCACAGCGTTGAGTACCGCCTTGCGCAGCCGCAGAGTCTGGATCTGTACATCGATTGCTTGCGCATGCGCCGCCGCGACGTCCGGAAGCGCGGCCTCTTGGTTAACGACCTTGTTGACGGTGGCCAGGTCGAGGCCCAGTTCGCGCAGGGTGCGTACGAGTTCGAGCCGGGCGACGGCGTCCGTCGCGTACAGCCGGTAGCCGTTCCTGCTGCGGCTCGTGGGGGTGACGATTCCGGAGTCGGAGTAGAAGCGGATGGTCTTGATGGGAAGGCCGGTACGTTGGGCGAGTTCGCCGATGAGGTAAACGGGGTTGCCGGTAGTGCTCTTGTTCATGGGCTTAGCCTGACGTCTCCCCCTACTGGAGACTCAAGTCTCTCGGCACATGGAAGGGCTACGGCCATCGGCAAGCTGGGGTTCAAACCGTTGACCATGCCGATGAGAGACGGGTTCGGGCAGGGGCCTTTGGAGGGATCACTGAGGGCTAGTTCAGTGGACGATTGCGAGGAGGGCTCGCGTGCACCGACCTGAGCCTCACTTTCTACCGACCGAGAGTGACGCTCCATCAGGTTTTTGGGTCATCTCGGCCGTGGCCGCCCGTGACCGGGGGCACGGTGGACCTTCGTGGTCAGCCCACCGTTGCGGAGTAGACCTCTGTTGTGGCGTTCCAGTTCGGCACTGCGGTCGTGGTGAAGGTCTGGTTGCCGTTGGTCACCGCGGGGTTGGCGAAGGTTCCGTTTGCGACGGTGACGGGGAGGGGAGCGCGGTAGGCGGCATGCGCCGCCATCGGCAAGGATGCCGCCTGGAGAGCGAGGAGCACGGGGGTCAACACCACGGTGCGTCTCCCCAGTCGTCGCGACGTACGAACACGATCGCGGCCAGCACCTCCCGATCGCCGTACCGGCGCCGACCGCCACCCTGCGGCCGCGACGGCGCCTCTGGCACCACCCGCTGATTCCCCGACCAGGTATGGGGTGTCCAGCAGGGACACCATGCTGTCGTTATGGCCTATCCCCATCAACTCGCCGAAAGGGGCGTGATTCTCACTCCAAGAGGTCGGCTCGGCAGCAGGGGCGGCGTTCCAACTATCGGCCACCACGCCACCGTTCTGCTTACGCAGAAGATTGAGCAAGTAAGGCGGCAGCGTCACGCCGAGCTCATGCTCGGCTTCCCTGACTGCTCGCTCTGTCAGCGGTGGCTGGACCCTGTATCCTCCCTCGCCCCAGAACGTTTCCTTGACCTCGTCGTACCGAGTCATGGCCGGAATCCGACGAGCCATCTCCAGGCCGGGTCAGGCTCGGAAATAGAGAGGCGTTCTCCACACGCCTGCGGCGACACTGGAGGCGTGCTGATCATGGATGCCGTGCTGGAGACCTATGAAGCCACCGATTTCACTCTGTGGCCCATCGCCGAATTGCCCACAAACCGGTTGTTGCCCCTGTCCGGCCAACTGTCGCCACGGGAAGTCGGTACAGCGATGGCGGTCCTGACCAGCTACAACGAGGGACAGGACGGCCGCCGAGCCAAGGATTCCGAAGATGCCATCGAGCAGGTCGTCCGTCGCCTGGTTGAGGCCGAATCCGTGATCGCCCCCGGTGGCCTGCGGATCCAGGACACAGCCACTGGCGTCACAGCATCACCCGGGTGCTGCTTCGGCCTGGAGAATTGGCGCGACTGGCTTGATCTAGTGACGGGAGAAGAGCCGTGGCTCGGTCACGACCCCGCTCCCCGGATCGAGCACACCGGGTCGCTTGTCCGGTTATGGCCTGATTCGGATGACCTGGCGCGACTCCCCATAGAAATATCTCTGAGTGACTTGCCATTGATCCTTGGTTCCGTCCGTGACAACCTGCGCGACTTCCTGACTCTTGTCGAGCGGTGGGCTGCCGACCACGCCCCCGCTCACGCCCCGGCCCTGATCGCAAAGCTCGACGAGAGCCTGGCCATCTGCGCACCCCTGCGAGAAGCCCAAGGCTGAGACGGCCACCACCACCGCAGCGGCAGCATGTCTCATGAGACACGTCAAAGTCTGGAGAACGATGGTCAGCGGATCACCATCGAGCGCACCGGGGACGGCGTGGTCGTGCGGTCCAGGCCGGGGAGTGTGGTCACCTCGACGCCGAAGCAGCCTGCCAACCCTCCACAGTCGATCTCGGCATGCCGACCTTCGCCGACGTTGCCATCCGCACCACCACTACGTCGACGGACCAGCACCGTCCCTGCAATCCATGGTCGCCACGAAGCTGAACTGCCTACGCTCCAACCCAAGCGAACTGTCCTCGTGTTTCCCGCAGGTGAGCGAGCTGCGACCGTCGCCTCGCTCAATCGGTATCTGCCCGAGCAGCGCAATCCATGGACTCTGGACGGCAACCTCTACATCGACATCGACGATGAGCAGACCGGCTACCTCTTCTCCGATTGGGATCCCGAGGATGTGGCGATCCTCGAAGCGGCCGTCGGACATCACCCCACTTGGGCGGTGCAGATCGACATCTCCGGGCGGATCGACGGCACCGCAGAGGTTCACCGAATGATCGCGCTGCTGCTTGAGCATGGAGGCGTGGCAACGGACGACTACACCCCCCACCCTTGGACCTTGCCGGAAATTCTGTCTGGAGCGGTGATCGACGGCCTGCGGTTCTTCGACTTCCGCGGCTACCACGAGCCCAACCGCGAGCACGGGCGCTCCTGACTCTGTCCGCTGCTCCCTCCTGCGCCCCGACCCCGCCCAGCGCGGCCGCCTGGTAGAGATCCGCGACAACCTCCTCGACCGGATCGCCGAAGCCGAGAAAGAGGGTCGGCTCGGCGAAAGCGAGGGCCTGCGCGTCCGCCGGCGCCGAACCCAGAATCGACCAGAGCGACTCCGCGCCCGGCAGCGTGGCGATCAACCTCGGCATGTCGCGTAAGGCCCCGGCTCATCCCGCCCAGGCGGAGGGAGCAGGATCACTGAGACGATCGCGGGATGAGCAGCAATGAGATCCGGTTCGATTGCCAGCACCGTGGCGACAATGGTCCGCTCGTGATCGTCCCTCACATCGACGGAGCACCACTCACCGAGCTGATCGATGAGTACGAGATCGCGGCCGGGATGCAGCCGCCGACGACACGAGCGCAAGAACACTGCCGTCAGTCCGTCTTGCCGCACATGGAGTCCAGGGGCGGAGCCCAGCGGCGGGGGACTCGTCCTCACCCGTCGGCGACGGGCAGGTTGTGCCACCAGTGACCGCATCCGCCAGAGCAGAAGCGTTCGCGGCGCCGTTCGTCTGCGACCGCGAGGACCTCGACCAGTAGCCGGAACGCCTTGCGTCGTTCGTCGACAGGGGTGAGGCCGGCGATCCTCCCCAGTTGCTGGTCGATCGGGCCGCAGGTGATCAAAACCGCCGGGGTGTGCGTCGGGCGCAGCCCGGCACGTCGGATGCTCTCCGGTCCGTCGTCGGTGACGGCGCGCGCCTGCACGCAGTGGTGGCGCAGGAACAGGAGTATCTCGGCCTGCTCCTCCGGGCTGTGGGTGTCGAACCACTCGATGCCCTGTGACATCGGGCGCAGTCCTTGGGCGAGTTCGTTGAGGATGATGTCCTGCTCGGTCATGATCAGCTCCCGCAGCCCAGCGAGGCGAAGACCTCAGCGGTCTCGTCGACGAACGCGCACAGTTGCTGCACGGCCTGCCGACAGTCATGCGGGTCGAGAGCCGCCACGGCCCGGATTTCGAGCCATTGGTCCCAGGGGCCGGCCGGGGCTAGGAACCGTGTCGTGTACTCGGAGCCGAGCAACTCCTCAAGGTACAGAAGTGTCCCAAGGACGACTGCCTGGTCGTAGTCGAGGTAGGGACGCGACAAGTAGTGATCAAGGTATGCGCTGAGCAGTTCGGCATCCGCTGCAGTGCCGAACTTCGCAAGGGCGACGCAGTATGCCGCGCCCGCATACGGCCCCTCGCTGGCCAGCAGGAGCCGGCCGATGAGCTCGCGGAACTCGGACCTGTGGGCCACAGCAACCAGCCAGGCGGCAGTCTTGCGCTCGCGCCATCCACCCTCGAAGAGGACGCCGAGCTCCGCCGGAGTGATTTCGTACGCAGCCTGAGCCAGATCCCGCACAAACGCGGAGCGCTCGACCGGGCTCAACCGGAAAACGCTCCCGCCCAACCGAAGGTATCGCCGATCAGGCGTGACGAACCGCCGAACCAGATCCTGCAACTCAAGATCGCTCTGGACATCACGCATAGCCGCATCCTGGCCCGGGACGGTAGTCATGTGCCACAGGTTTGCCGACTGCCTCAACGGACCGTAGTCACTGGTTCAGAGAAGCCTGCATCCGATGCCCAGTACTGCAGGTGAACCCCGAGATGATCAAACGACTTGAGGAGATCGAGCAAGACCTCCTCGACCGGCGAGAACGTGCTGAGCAGGAGGGCTGGAAAGGAGAGATCGAGGGCATCGACCTCACCCTCCAACTGCTGCGCCAGAAGCATGCCGATGCCACCCGATTCGCTCGCCGTGCAACCCGAGTATCCCTCGGCATGCCTAGCGTCCGCCCCACGACCTAGTGCTGTGACCGGGAAGGTTCGCCGGGTTGGTTGGTCCATGCACGGTCCGCTTAGCATTTGCGTCCATGGCTGAATCCGTGCACGTCCTTGACTGGTTGCAGAGCTGGTACGCCTCACAGTGCGATGGCGACTGGGAACACGAATGGGGCATGACCATCGAGACTCTCGACAACCCGGGCTGGGCCGTCAAGATTGATCTTGAAGAGACAGCCTTGGCGGACCGGGAGTATCCCCAACATCAGGTCACTCGGGATGAGCACGACTGGGTCATCGCCTTGACGGCCGAGAGGGCGTTTCGCATCGCATGTGGACCCGGCAACCTGACTGAGGCCCTCACACTGTTCCGGGTCTGGGCAACAACGAGCGTCCCTTAAGTAATGTGACCGGCGAACCCGTCACGCTGCGAGCGCGGGTCGACCGCCCCAATCGGATGCCCTTCTCGCTGCGGATTCGGGCGCGTTGGCGTCGTTGGGCGGCCAGGACGTCGGGGTGGCGGGCGTTCTGGTTGCGCCAGCGCAGGTAGGCGTGCAGGGCCCGGGTCTGGACCGTGTGGTTTGGATGGTGGGAGTTGGCGAGGGTGAACTGCCGGAGCGGTCCGAAGTGGGTCTCGATGGGGTGGCCCATGACACGTAGGTCGTGGTGAAGCACAGCTCGACCTTGTTGCGCGCCGCCCACCTGCGGATCTTCCAGTTCAGGTGGGCGGAGAGGTTGTCGAGGATCACGTGGATCGGGGCGCCGTCCGGGCGGGCGGCCCGGATCGTTCTCAAGGCCGCCCAGGTGTGGTCGATGCCTTTACGGCGCCGGTTGATCTCCCACATCTGGTCGTCGCCCACTGAGTAACAGCCGTGGAAATAGGTGATTCCGTGGGTACGCCGGTAGGTGGCGGGCAGCCGGTCGGGGTGGCTCTGTTCGGCCCAGCAGGAGCCGGCGGTGGGGCGGATTCCCTACAGCCCGAACTCGTCGAACGCGAACGCGCGGTGCGGCCGCTCATTGATCGCGTACTCGATCCGGGCGAGCTTCGCGTCGAACGCTGCATCGGGGGACTCCTTCCAGGTCTTCGTGCGCTGGAAGGAGATCCCGCGGCGGGCGAGTAAGCACCGCAGGGCCTCCCGTCCGATGAGGACGGGGCGGCTACGGTTGTGTCGCAGGTGATCGGCGAGCTTGCGGATCGACCAGCGCGTGAAGGGCTTGCCCAGCACAGTCGGGCGGGTGGTGGCCATCTGGACGACGAAGTCCTCGTCGTCACGATCGAGAAGGCGGGGACGGCCTCCCGCCCACTGAGGGTCCAGGCATGCGAGCCCGATCTCGTTGAACTTGTGCATCACGTCGCGGACTGTGTCCTCACGAATGGTTGTGACCTACCGGGAGTGTCGGCCCCGCATGTCATCCTGGCGCGATCAGGTCAGCGGGTTGAGGGGAGACAGGGCCGATGAGGGCTGCGTACTACCGAGCCGAGAGCGAGAGCGGCGACCACATCGAGGACCCGTCCGAGGACGCGCTGTTCATGCTGATCGACGACCTCAACCACTCGGACAACACCTTCGTCGTCACCCAGCCCGACGAAGACGACCCGGCCTGGTTCACATCAGTCGCTGTCCTGGACGAAGGAGGCTACGAGGTCGTCCGACGCGACACCACCCGCCGCGAACACGACGTCGCCACCGAGACCAGCATCGACCAGATCGCCCGCGACCTCACCCTCTGGATGGCCGCCCGCGACTTCCCCGGACGGCCCACCCAGAGCACCAGCAACTTCTAAAACACGCCCTAGCTGTCCTTCCGGTCCATCGCACGCTCCCGCACCCGGGCAACAACCTGCTCCTGCTGCACACCACGCAGCCAGCCCATCCACAGCGCCAACCCCGTCACGAACACTGCCATCAACACCACCGCCCACCACGGTGCGTCGGTCTCCAGCACCAGCACGACCATGGCGATCACCCAAATCCCCACGGCACCCGAAACGTTCTTCGCGCTCGGCTTCTTCATGCGGACCGAGTACCCGACCACCGTCCCCGAACACGCAGCAGGGGCGCGCCTTTTGTCTCCTCAGACCAGGCACGCCCCACCGGTGCTGATCACCGTACCGCCCCGCACACCAGAAGCCACGACGATGACCACCACCCGCGCCGCCCTCCACCTCCTCACCCTCCGCTGGGCCGACCTCACCGACAGCCTCACCCCCGGCACCAGCCGCGCCTGGTACGGCGTCGGCATCCGCCACCACCTCGCCGACACCCGACACCCGCGAGCCCGACGACGAGCCCACCCCGAGCCTGCGCGCCCTGGAGCGGCGTCCGGGCCAGATCGGCCAGCGGCCCATCCCTCTCGAACTGAACGTCTTCGCCACCATGCAGACGGTCACCGCGCACCTGCGCGACGCTGCCGACGTCCTCGCATCCCGCCTCCAGATCTCCCCCGTGGTCACCGCGCCCCCCGGCCTCGTCCTGTCTCCGACGAAGGCCGCGCGCCGACGGGCGAAAGCCGCGTGGGACGCAGCAGGCCCCCGGCTGTGGCCCATCGGATCCGACCTGCTTTCCGCAGAGACTGCCCTGGCCTGGCTCACCGCTCGCGTCGAAGGCGCACCGGGACCGTTCTACTTCCTCGACCAGGGCGACCACGAGGCACTCCAGGGGTTCGTCCGCACTTGCCTGTGGCACGCGGAGCGGGCCCTCGACCGCGGCGTCCATGTCGGGCTCACCCTCGTCATCCCGTGTCCGCGCTGCGGCGGGCAGGTCACCATGCGGGGGGGGGGCAGCGCCTCGTGCGGTGGGTGCCGGTCGCAGTGGACGGACAGCGGCAGCGCCGCGGCGTAGTTCAGGACGGAAGTCGGCAGGCGATCCTCGACCGCAGCTTGCTTGTCGCCGGGTATTGCTCCTCGTCCAGCTTGGCAAGGAGCAACACCCGGTGCGCTCCTCAGGCTTGCGCGGCTCGTGTGCCTTGCCGCCAGGGGGCGTGATGTTCGATCAGGACTGGAACGACAACAGCGACAACGAGATCGCGAAAGGGCGCGCGCGAACCACGATGGTGGTAGCCGTACTCATCACGCTCATAGTGGTCGGCGTCGCAGCCGTGGGCATCGGCGGCCTTTCGATCTTCCTGGACGTGATCGACGCTCTCAGCTGGTAGCTGCCCTCAGATCGGCGGAGGTCTGTAGCCACGCTCGCCCGGCCCCCACCCCGTAGTCGTGCGGTTCTGCGCCCCGCCACTCGATCAGTGCGGAACCGCTGGCCACTACATCCTCGGCATCCGCAACCCCTGCGAGCCGGACCAGCTCGGTCAGGTCGCTGTCCGAGTACGCGATGCCGAGGATCTGCTCCCGCGCGGTGACCCGCCGGCCGCCCTCGCCACGCGGCGGGTGCACGACTATCGGTGATCCAGACATGGCTCCACCGTCACCCGAGGCACGGCCGGACGCATCCTGACCCCATCCCGGCGAATCCGACGATCTGGCCTCCCACCTGCAAGGACGGCCGACCGGTCGCATTCGGCGTCTCACGATGTGGTCTTTGAGCATCCCTGCGCCCCCTCGTGCATCGCGGCAGAGTCTGTTCGCCACGACCACGCGGGGTATCGAATGACCGTGGCAAGAACGCCACGATGCCCCCGACGCAGGCGCAAGGCTTCCCAACCGGCCCGCGTCGAGGGCGCACTCCCAGGAGCAGTCCCGGAAGGAGAAGCACGTGTTCGTACTCCCTTGTCTGAACTACCCGTACGGCTCACCGTCACACCGCGCGTTGAGGTGGCACTACATCGTGGCCATCGTGATCGTCAGCGTGGTCGTGCTGGCGTGCGCGGGTGTAAGCCCCCAGGGGGCTGAGGTAGTCCTTGCGCTCGTCGGCCTGGCTGCCGCCGAGCCGCGGAAGTAGTCAGCCGCATGAAGCCCCCGCCACGACCCGGCGGGGGCTTCATGCGCGGGCGCCTACTCGGGCGCTTCGCCCTTCTTCGGCCGGTGCGTGCCCGACCCGGAATACCGACGGAAGATGTCCTGCACCGTCGACAACTTGATGTCCCACCGGGCCGCGATCTCGCGGTAGGACAAGCCCTTCCCCTCCTCCCAGAGCTGGATCACGAGCGCTTTCCGCTCGGCTGACCATGTCTTGTTGCTGCGTACCTGCTCGGCCTTGCTCTGAGACGGGCGACCGCCGCCTTCCGCGCAGTCGTGGCCCGGCCGGGGATCGCGGAGTCCTTCGACCGGCGACTTCGGCGGACTCCCCGCCCGTCGTACGGCCGCGCTGTCCAGGACTAGGACTTTCGTCTGGATCATCTGATCGTAGGTCTGGGCGTGCCGTTGACTGACGCGCAGTGGGCGCGGAGCGGGCCCTTGCTCCCGGACCGGATTCCGCAGTGGGGTGCCCGGTGGCGGGATCACCGTGAGGTGATCGACGCGATCGCCCGGAAGTTCCACACCGGATCGCAGTGGGTCCACCGGCCGGAGAAGTACGGGAACTGGAGCGGCGTCTACAACAGGCTGCGGATGTGGGCCATCGACGGCACCTGGGAGCGGGTGTTCGCCACGCTCATCGCCCAGGCCGATGCCGAGGAGGACGTCAGCTGGGGCGTTTCGGTCGACTCCACGGTAGTGCGCGCTCACCAGCACGCGGCCGGGGCCTGCAAAAAAGGGGGGCCCTGCCCGGGCGCCCGATGACAATGCCATCGGCCGGTCTCGCGGTGTGCTGACCTCGAAGATCCACCCCGCATCCGATGCCCACTGCCCGCCACTGGCCTTCGTGCTCACCGCCGGTCAACCGCACTGTGCACAGCGCACCGCGCACGACACCGACGCGGACCGGACCACCCCACGGTGGCGGAGATCGCCGAACTGGTCCACGGCAGCGCACCGTTGGCCGAGGGGGGCGGCCTGCCCGACCCGGCCCGTTTCACCCGCCTGTTCACCGACCGCCTGTCCCGCACGCTGTGACCCCGAGGATGCGGCTCGGTCGAACCACCGGGCCGCGTCCCCTGGCCGGTTGAGCGGCTCAGCGGTTGCGGGGCGCCTTCGGTCGGCAGTACTCGGCTTCCGCGATGGCGTCCGGGGCCCCCGTGTGCCAGTCCCCGTTGCGGTTGTACGCCAGTTGGTGGCGGCCGTCCTCGGTGGTCACGGCCAGGGAGGTCGAGCCGACCATGCCGCCGCCGTGGCCCCAGAGCGTGGTGCCGCAGCTCGTCCGCATCTTCATGATCCCGAGCCCGTACGACATGCCGGCGCGACCGGTGGAAGGCCCCGTCGTCTTCATGGCTTTGAGCTGCTGGGGCGGCAGCAGTCGGCCGCGCATCAGTGCGCGGTAGAAGCGGTTGAGGTCGCCGTTGGTGGAGATGATGTCGCCGTCGGCCCACCCCTGCGAGCCGTTCATCTCGGTGACGTCGTCGATCCGGTCGGGCTGCGCGTCGAACAGCTTCGAGTACGCGCGGCTGCTGGGCCGGGGAATGTGGATGCTGTTGCCGGGATTGCTGGTGGCTGTCAGGCCCAGCGGCCTGATGATCCGGTCACGCACCTGGGCCTCGTAGGTCCGCTTGCCCGCCTTCTCCAGGATCAGCCCGGCCAGGATGTAGTTGGTGTTGGAGTACGAGAACTCCTTCCCCGGCACGAACAGCGGCGGGTGGGCCAGCGCCACCTTCACGTGCTTCAGCGGCGGCAGCGTGTCGTAGCGGTGCTTGAGGTAACCGTCCCCGCGCAGGTACGTCTTGACGTACTCCTCGTCGGCCAGGTAGTCGAACAGGCCGCTGGTGTGGCTGAGGAGATGACGGACGGTGATTTTGTTGCCGTCGTTGCCGTTGCCCCGTACCAGGCCGGGGAGGTGGTGCTCCACGGTGTCGTCGAGGTCGAGCTTCCCCTCGGCCTCCAACTGGAGCAGGACGGTCGCCACGAACGTCTTGGTGATGCTGCCGACCCGGTACCGGTCGTCCACGTGGCGCGGCGCGCCGGTGGTCCGGTCGCCGACGCCCGACGTCGCCTTCCACACGCCGTGCCGATCGCGCACCTGCGCCGTGATGCCGGGGATGCCCGCCTTCACCTCCGCGTCGATCGCCCGCCGGGTCGCCTCGTGCCCCTTCTCGGACGATGCTTGGGCGGGGGCGGCGAAGGCGGTGGCCGCCATCGCCGCTGCCGCGAACGTCACCGCTCCGGCCCGCGCGGTCTTCCGTAACGTCCTGAACGCCATGCCGTGCTCCTTGTCGTTGTACGTGCGGTACGGGACGGGAGCAGCCGCAGTGAACTCGACCGGAACCGTCTTCACCACAGGACCGCGGGAGCTCGGCAAGGGTTGAGCGCTCTGGCAGTAACGCCCACGCCCGAGCACGCCGAGCGACTCCTGAGGGCGCGTCTGGTTGGTCACCGACCCACCGGATACGCCCTGGGCGCTGCTTCGGCCCGTTCGTCAGGGCAGGCCCGCCCGCGGTGCGCGGACGGGCGGCGCGATGTTCCAGGGGGCCGGCACCTTTGAGGTCCTGGCTACAGCGCCCACCGCCTCGGCGTTCTCGCTGCCCCGCGTCGTGAACGGCCAGGGACCGCGGCCAACGCCACCAACGCTGGGGGCGGTCACGGCCCGGCACCGCAGGATGCATTCCGGCAAGGGCCGTGGACAACTAGGCCGTTTCGTTTGGATCGCCACCTCGACCTGCTTTCCGCTGGTTCAATGCGGTTATGCCACTTGGGAGATCGTTTGAAGCTGGTGTTCGTGTAGCTGCGCAGCGGCGTCCGCTTCTCCTGCTGGATGTAGATGGGGTGCTGAACCCCTTCGCGGCAGATGGCTGCCCTGAGGGCTACCGTGAGCACGCGTTCTTCCCCGATGACGAGTCACCAGTCCGCTTGTGCGACGCTCACGGCCCCTGGCTCAAGGGCCTTGCCCGGGAGTTCGACTTGGTCTGGGCAACAGGTTGGGAAGACGAAGCGAACACGTTCCTCACCCCTGTCCTGAGCCTGCCGGTCCTGCCGGTTGTCCGTTTCCCACCCTCGCCGTTCGACCCGGCAGAGAAGGTGCCGGCCATTGACGCCTTCGCTGATGACCGGCCTGCTGCCTGGGTCGACGATGCCCACACTCCCGAGGCACGGGCCTGGGCCGACGTCCGTACTGCACCTACGCTGCTGGTCACCACCAATCCAGCGCGTGGTCTGACTGCGGAGATGGTCGAAGAGCTCTTGCTCTGGCGAGCATCCTTGCGAGGAGGTCTCGACCCAATCGGCTGAGCTTACTGCCTGACAGGACGCCGAAGAGAGGAGGCCGGTGGCGCAATCACCGTGAGGTGATTGACGCGATTGCCTTCAAGTTCCGGACGGGATCGCCGTGGGTGCACTTGGCTGAGAAGTTCGGCAAGCGGCGGGGCGTCTACAGCCGACTGAGGAGGTGGGCCCTCGATGGCATGTGGGAACGCGTGTTCACCGTGCTGATGGCCCAGGCCGATGCGGACAAGGACCTCAACTGGGTCGTCTCGGTGGACTCCACGATCGTACGGGCTCACCGGCACGCGGCCGGAACGCGCACAAGCGGAGGCCCTATTGACGAACCGCCAGATCACGCCCTCGGCCGCTCCCGCGGCGGACTGAGCACGAAGATCCACCTTGCTGCCGACAGTGCGACAGGTGACCGGCTGGCCCAGGCCTGAAGGAGGTCCTGGCCCACTGCCCCGAACTGGACCAGGCCGCCGGACACGTCCCCGACTCCAGCGAGGTCCTCACCGATCGCCTCGGCTGCACACTCCCCAGCTGGATCGACGCAGTCGACGCCAGCCAGCTACCCGGCCTCACCGGCTTCGCACTCCACCTGCTCCGAGACCTAGACGCAGTAACAGCTGGGCTCACCTTGGATTGGAGCTCGGGCAGCATAGAGGGCGCCGTCAGCCGCATCAAGAAGATCAAGCGGCAGCTCTACGGCCGCGCCGGCTTCGAACTACTCCGTAAGATGATCCTTCTCCAGTAACACCGCGCGATGTTCCCCGAGAGCTGCGCGAGAACCGAACAGCAGGGACCCCTGCTGCGGCCGGCATATAGCCAGTGCAGGCAGGCGCCGAGCCGTGGCAGGATTGCCTCATGTTGATCCGAAAGGGCGATGCCGCGTAGGCGTCCCAAGGCCGTCCGTGCAGAGCGGTGGCGGCCACCATGGCACTGTCCGGTTCTGAGGGTCCCCGGTGTCTCCGCGCGGACTCGTGCAGCGATCCGCCGGGTCGAAGACCAGGAGATGTGGCCCAACGCGGTCGCCGAGGCACTCTCGTGTTTCGAGTGGGCTTTCAGGGAGCCAAGACGCTACCTGGACGCCTCCGCGTTTGATTCGCCCGGCGTGGGAGATGCCCGTGATGATCTGGAGTGGGCGATGGTGCACCTTCCGCCCGGAGCCAAACGGGACTTGGGCCGATTGATCACGCGTATCGATGAGGAACTCGAGCACCGCACCTTGCCGGATCCCAACTACAACGAGTGTGCGACGACGTGCTGGTGGTGGACCAGAATGCGTGAACGCTGACGGTCCCCGAGGTCGCCTCCCCTCCCTGCAATCGAACGAAGCTGTCACCCTCCGCGACGTCTCCCCAAGATCTGTGCCAGAACCGAGAAATGACGGCGCTGGTGTGGCGGTGAACGCGAGCCGTCCAGGTGCTTCAGCGGGCGACCAGACGGTGGGGTATCAACACGCTCGCTCGTATTCGACTTGGTCAAGGGGGTTCCCATCGCCAAAGTCGAAGGTGCGTGCGGTGCCACACTCGGTGAAGCCGCACTTGCTGTAGAAGCGGCGGGATTGTGGGGTGTCACGCAGTGTCCACAAGTGCACCTGGGTGAACCCGTCGTTGCGAACGCGGTGCAGCGTCTCGGTCATCAATACGGCGGCGACACCGCTGCCCCAGCTGTCGGGGTGGCTGTAGAAGGTGTGAATCTCGGCAAGGCCCGGTCGGGTCGAGGACGGGCTGAAGGCGGACAGCGCCAGGGGGCGGCTGTCGAGTTCAGCCAGCAGAATCGTCGCTGCCGCCTGCGCGATCCTTTCGTGCCATCGCGTCCGCCTGCTCTGGACCGCACGTGCGGCGAACTCTGGATCGAAGAAGGGAGCATAGGCCGCCTCCCAGGCTGCGGCGTGTATCTCACCGAGGAAGTCCCCGTCGTGAAGGTCGGCGCGACGAACTGTGAACATCCGATCAGCCTATCCTCAATGCCTTACAGGCAGCCTCGTAGTTCAGACGGAGCGCTTGAATCGGTGCGCCGCCCGAGAGTGGTCGGGCAGGTCAGCTGGTCTTGGCGGGTTCCTCGGCACGTGCCCGGGTGCTGGCGAGGCGGTAGGAGTCGGTGCCGGTTTCGATGATGATGCCGTTGAAGGTGAGGCGCTCGACGATGGCCGCGCAGAGGCGGGGGGTCGGTGAACGAATTGATCCACCCGCCGAAGGGACTCGTTGGAGGCGATCGCGACGCTGTCCTTCTCCTCCCGTTCGGTCAGGACCTGAAAGAGGAGTTCGGCGCCGTGGCGGTCGAGTTCCATGTAGACCCGGCCAGGCGGCAGTCCGCCTCGGCGTACGTCGCACCGAACTGAACGAGCTCCGCCGCCTGGGCTGGCTGCGCGCGGCCCGTACCGTCACCATCCGCTACAGCAGCTCCCGCGGCAGCCCCACCACCCTCCACCTCTGCGCCGGACTCGACGTCGCCCTTCTCCTGCTCGTACGGCACGGTGTCGACTGTGCTGCCCTGCGGAAGCCCGGCAAGGGGTGCCGTTCCCCGCTCGCCCCGGATCAGGGCGAGCACATGGTGGCGCTGGAGCACGTCGGCCGGATCGTCGGGGTGAAACGGGCCGCCGTGGCCCGGTGGCGGCGGATGCCCGGCTTCTCCGCACCGGTCCCAGGCACGTAGGCGAGTCCGCGCTTCCGGGCCGCTGACGTGGTTCTGTGGCTGCTGGCCCACCGCAAACTGGCGTTTCCCAGCGCGGCCTGCTGACCGCATCGCCTACGGCCGCCGGACTGTCAGCCGCACGGTGCGAGCCCGGCTGCCCGATGCCAAAAGTCCCCCGGGGTGCACCTTGAGTTCTAGTGGTCGTCGCAACACCCCAGCTCAGGGGATGCGATGGACTTCAAGATCCGTGAGAGCCGCA
>NZ_JBVIMX010000021.1:0-51207 GCF_055579625.1 Streptomyces sp. NPDC032721
CGTCAAAAAGATCCATGGGAAGGGGGGCTGGGAGCCCCACGGGCTAAGGAGCACCCGACGAAGGGGGCAGGTGGGTTCTTCAACGCAAACCACCCCCCCGGCCCCTTGCGTGTTTCACGTGAAACACCGCAACCCGTACGTCAGTTGGTGCCGATCTTCGCCAGCAGATCCACGATCCGCCCCTGCACCTCCGTGCTCGTCGAGCGCTCCGCGAGGAAGAGGACCGTCTCGCCCGAGGACAGCTTGGGCAGCTGGGCCTGGTCGAGTCCGGCGGAGGTGTAGACGACCAGCGGGGTCCGGTTCAACTGGCCGTTCGCCCGCAGCCAGTCGACGATGCCCGCCCTCCGGCGACGTACCAGCATCAGATCCATGACCACCAGATTCGGGCGCATCTGGGTGGCGAGGGCCACCGCCTCGTTGTCGTCGGCGGCGCGCATGACCTGCATGCCGCGCCGCTCCAGCGTGGCGTTGAGGGCGAGTGCGATTTCCTCGTGCTCCTCGATCAGCAGCACCCTCGGCGGGTGCTGCTCGCTGTCGCGCGGGGCGAGTGCCTTGAGGAGCACGGCCGGATCGGCGCCGTACGCGGCCTCCCGGGTCGCCTGCCCCAGTCCGGCCGTGACCAGCACCGGGACCTCGGCGGCCACGGCCGCCTGCCGCAGCGACTGGAGCGCGGTACGGGTGATCGGTCCGGTCAGCGGGTCGACGAACAGCGCTGCCGGGAAGGCGGCGATCTGCGCGTCGACCTCCTCGCGGGAGTGCACGATCACCGGCCGGTAGCCGCGCTCGCTGAGCGCCTGCTCCGTGGAGACGTCCGGCGCGGGCCACACCAGCAGCCTGCGCGGGTTGTCCAGCGGCTCCGGGGGCAGCTCGTCGTCAACGGGCTGCGGCACGGGCCGGTTGGCGACCTCCACGGCGCCGTTCGGGCCGTCCAGCGGCTCGGGACCCTCGCTGCCCTCGTCGGGTGCGTCTATCGCGTACGCACGCCCCTCGGACGGCGTCGAGATGAGCTGCTGGTGCGGCAGCTGCACACCGGCGGGACCGCTCGGAGCGCCCGGAGCGCCCGGCTGCGGGGAACCGCCCTGCGTACCCGGCTGCGGTTCGCCGATCGGGCCCTGCTGAGGGCTGCCGTGGGGGTGGGGCTGGGCGTTCGGCTGCGGGTGCGGGCGGGCGGGCTGCTCGGCCGGGGGCGCGAGCGCCGCAGCCGCCGGACGCTCGTCCTCGGACGGCGTCGCCAGCTTCCGGCGCCGCCCGGAACCCAGCGTCTGGTTCTGCTGCTGGGCGATCTGCTGCGCGAACGGCATGCCCTGCCCGAGCGTACGCACGCTGAAGGCACGCCCCTGGGTCGAGTGCGTCGACTCCGTGGGCGGCAGGGGCTGGGACTGCGTGTGCGGCGAAGCCTGCGGCAGCGGCAAGGGCTGCGGCTGCGCCTGGGCCTGGGGCTGGGCCGGGTTTGCCACCTGGGCGTGGGGCGTGGGCCAGCCGCCGTTCGCCGCAGTGACCGGTGCCTGCTGCTCAGCGGCTGCTTCCGCTACGTGGCCGGGGGCGCGGTCCGCCTCGGCGGGAGGCAGCGCGAACGGACTGCGCGCGTTCTCGGCCTCGGCCGCCGGAGCGGTGGCCAACGCCCGCCGCGCCCGCCTGCCGCCGGAAGTGCCCTGGGCCTGCGACTGGGCCTGCGACTGGGCTTGGGCCTGGCTCTGCCCCTGGCCACGCTGCTGCGCGGCTCCAGCCGCCCCAGCGACCACTGCCCCCGCGGAAGCGAGGACCTGCCCCTGGCCGGAGGTGTCGGTATCGGCCGCCGCCCCGGCATCCACGGGCGCGCCGGAACCGCCGGAGCCGTCCGGTGCCGAGGAGCCGCCACCCGCGGGCGGCAGCGCCGGCATGGGGCTTCCCGCACGGCGGGCACGGCGGCCCGTCGGCGTCTGAGCCTGCGCTTGTGCCTGCTCTGCCGCCGGACCCGAGAGCCCCTGGGGCGGAACGCTCTGCGGCACTTCCTGGGAGACCGGGGCCTCCTGCGGCACTCCCTGCGGGGGAACGGTGTCACCGAGCGCCGCCCGCCCGGCCGCACCCTCACCGGCCGTCACCACGGCCCCCTCGGCCGGACCGCCGGACCGCTCGCCGGACTGCTTGCCGGAACTCTCGGCGGACCGTGCCGGAGCGGGCAGCGCCAGGGCATGCCCACCCTCGCCGGCACTGTCGCCGCCACCGGTCCCGCCGCCGGTCCCCGGCTCCTCGGCAGGGCTCGGCCGCCCGCGCCGACGGCCCGTTCCGCCACCCGCGCCACCGGCTCCCTCGCCCGTGCCCTGCGCCGGAATCAGTTCCTGCTGCTCGTCCACCGGACCGCGCCGGGCCCGCCGCCGCCCGCTGGGCGCGACCCCGGCCGCCGTACCCTCATCGCCGGATCCAGCCCCAGCACCGGCCCCAGCCCCACCAGCACTCGCGCCTTCCTCCGCACCCCCGTCCAGGAACGCGTCGGTGGAGGACCGTCGGCCCCGCCGCCCGCCGCCCTGCTGCGGGGGCACCCCCGGAGCCTCCTCGGCCGCCGAAGCCGACGCCGCAGCCTCCTCCGGAGCCCGGGCGGCATCGGGAGCCGGAGCCTCGACCGCTCCCGAGCCCGCGCCCAACGGCACCTCCAGCACGTACGCGCTGCCGCTCATCCCGGGCACCTCGTGCGTCTGGAGCACACCGCCGTGCGCCCGCACGATGCCCCGCACGATCGGCTCGTGCACCGGGTCGCCGCCCGCGTACGGGCCGCGCACCTCGAAGCGCACCACCTCGCCGCGCTGCGCCGCCGCCACCACGATCGTCGAGTCGACGTAACCCCCACCGGCCGAAGCCGCCGGTGCCTTGCCCGTCGAGTCCACCCCGGCCACATCGGCCACCAGGTGCGCCAGCGCGGTCGCCAGCCGTACCCCGTCCACCTCGGCCTCGATCGGCGGCGCGTGTACGGCGAACTGGGCGCGCCCCGGCCCGATCAGCTCGACCGCACCCTCCACGGCCGCCGCGACGACCCCGTCCACCAGCACGTTCGCCTTGACCAACGGCTCGATGCCGGCCGCCAGCCGCTGGTAGCCCAGCACGTTGTCGACCAGCGTCGTCATCCGGGCGTATCCGGCGGACAGGTGGTGCAGCACCTGGTTGGCCTCGGGCCACAGCTGGCCCGCCGGGTCGGCGGCCAGCGTGCCCAGCTCACCGCGCAGCTCCTGGAGCGGACCGCGCAGCGAGCCGCCGAGCACGGCACTCAACTGCGCGTGCTGGGCGGCCAGTTCCTCGTACCGCTCCCGGCCCATCGCGACCTCGGCGTCGTACCGCTCGCGGGTGGTGGCCAGTTCCTCGGTGTGCCGGGCGGTGATCGCGGCCAGTTCCTCGGCGTGCTGGGTGACCAGCTCGTCGTACGGGCGGCGGTCGGTGAAGGTCATCACCGCGCCGACCAGTTGCTCCCCGTCGCGCACGGGCGCGGTCGTCATGTCGACCGGCACCGCCTTGCCGCTCTTGGCCCACAGCACCTGTCCGCGCACCCGGTGCTTGCGCCCGGACTTCAGGGTGTCGGCGAGCGGCGACTCCTCGTACGGGAACGGCGTCCCGTCGGCCCGCGAGTGCACGGCCAGCTCGTGCAGCGACTTGCCGCCCAGGTCGCTGGCCCGGAAGCCGAGGATCTGCGCGGCGGCCGGGTTGGCGAGCACGATGCGCCCGTCGGTGTCCGTGCCCACCACACCCTCGGAAGCGGCCCGCAGGATCATCTCGGTCTGCCGCTGCGAACGGGCCAGCTCGGCCTCGGTGTCGACGGTGCCCGAAAGGTCCCGTACGACGAGCATCAGCAGCTCGTCCCCGGTCAGCGAGGTGGCCCCGGCCGGCCGGTCGACGCTGAACGCGTCCCGCCCGTCCTCCAGGTTCGCGCTAGTCACCTCGACGGGGAACTCGGTCCCGTCGGTCCGCCGCGCGATCATCCGGGTCGGCTTGGTGCGTCCCTGCGGGTCGGCGTTGGCCGGACGGCGCATCGAGCCGGGGATCAGCTTGGAGTCGAACTCCGGCAACAGGTCGAGCAGTCCACGCCCCACCAGGGCGGTGCCCGGGGTCTCGAACGTCTCCAGGGCGATGGTGTTGGCGTTGACGACGGTCCCGTTGCAATTGACGAGCAGCAGCCCGTCAGGGAGAGCGTCGAGTATCGCTGCGAGGCGAGCAGCGCCTCGGGATGGCCTGCTGCTCACGACGACGGTTCCTCCCTGATTACTGCAACTTGCCCAGTCGGTGACCCGCCGGCGCCCCCAATTTTTCCCCGCGGGCCGCGCGTTGTCACTGCAAGGAGTCTAAAGGTTGGGGATACGGGCGTGACGGCGGATGAGCCTGAGGACCGGAACCACCCGAAGTGGATCTTGCGGGAGATCCCGGACGCGTACGAAGAACGGGTGCGACGGGCACGTACCTCCGGCGCATACCCGTGTCCTGCCCGGCCACTCCCCCTCCTTCCCGCGTACTCCCGCACACCTGTGCCCGTTGGTGCGGAGCGCGGGCGTGAAGTGCTTTGCTCTGTGGCCCCGTCGCCTAGTACCGTGGGGGGCGATTGGTGACACCGCGCAATGCTGTGTCATCATCTGCAACGCACCTACTCGCGATCGCGCAGGCGATGGCGGTTGGGGTCGTGCTGGAGGCGTCGCCTAGTCCGGTCTATGGCGCCGCACTGCTAATGCGGTTTGGGTCTTAAAGCCCATCGAGGGTTCAAATCCCTCCGCCTCCGCCAGCACCAGGAAGCCCCGGTCCACCAGGACCGGGGCTTCCGCCGTTCCCGGACCCCGGCGTCACTCGTCTGGGTGTTTTCCCAGCTCAGGCAGGGTGCGCGCAATGGATTTCGCATGACGGCGCAGGTCATGTAATGTTCTTCTTGCAACGCCGACGGGGCGGAAAACGGCCCGGAAGCACAGCGACAAGCACTCGTAGCTTAACGGATAGAGCATCTGACTACGGATCAGAAGGTTGCAGGTTCGAATCCTGCCGAGTGCACATAGGTGAGAGGCCCCGGACATTGCGTCCGGGGCCTCTTGCGTTGTGCCCGCCCTGCGAAGGGCGGGGGCGGGGCAGGGGCGTCAGGGGCCGGTTCGGGTGTGGGGGCGGTTCTTGGTTGCCGCGGTGATGACCGCGGTGGTGATTCCCGTGGCGGCCAGGCTGCCGAGGAGGGTCAGCAGGGTGCCGATCATGAAGAGGCCGCTGGCGTCGTCGGACCAGTCGACGTACGCGGCGATGGTGAGACCGAGGGGGATGCCCAGTACGGCGGCCACCAGGTGGCGGCGGGAGGCGGCCCAGTAGAGCGGGGCAAGCAGGGTCAGGACCAGGCCGATCACCTGCCAGGCCTCGTACGGACCGGTCGTCGAGCCGTCGGGGTGTACGTCGCGGTGCTGGTCCCAGCCGAGCCAGGCGGCCCAGGCCCCCAGCGCGATCAGGGCCAGGGCGAGGGTCGACAGGAGTGGGTGGAGGGGCTTCCGCGGTTCTGGGCTCATGGGTACGAGCATTGCCGGGCTCGTCCGTACCCATGAGGGGGCTCGTACTCATTTTCTGGCTGAGTGGGTGCTGAGTTGTTGGTGAGTTGTTGAGGGGCTTGGGCGCCGGTTACTCGTTTCGGGGGGTGGGGAGGCCGGACTGCCAGGTCCAGGCGGCGATTCCCACCCGGTTCCGGGCCTTGAGCTTGGACTGGATGTTGGCGATGTGGGTCTTGGCCGTGCCGGCCGAGATGAAGAGGCGGGCGCCAATTTCGGCGTTGGTGAGGCCGTCGGCCACCAGGAGGGCTATCTCCTCCTCTCGGGGGGAGAGGGGGGAGGGGCGGGTGGGGCGAGTGGGGTGGGGAGTGGCTTTTGGTGGGGGTGTTGGGGTGAGGGACTGGAGCAGGCGGACGGTGATTTGGGGGCTGATCAGGACGTCGCCGGACATGGCGGCGCGTACGCCCTCGATCAGGAGCGTCGGGCCCGAGCGTTTCAGCAGGAATCCGCAGGCGCCGTCGCGGAGCGCCGTACGGACGTAGTCGTCGTGGTCGAAGGTCGTGACGACCAGGACCGGGATGGGGTCGGGGACGTCCGGGCCGGTCAGGCGGCGGGTGACTTCCAGACCGTCCAGGCCCGGCATGCGGATGTCCGCCAGGACCAGGTCGGGGCGGAGCGAGCGGGCCAGGTCGACTGCGGTGGTGCCGTCGGCGGCCTCGGCGACCACCGTCATGTCCGGCTGGGAGTCGAGGATCAGGCGGAAGCCGGTGCGGATGTCCGCCTGGTCGTCGGCGATGAGGATGCGGGTGGGACCTGTCATCGGGCCATTCATCGGGTGTGGTCCTTCGGGAGTACGGCGGTGAGCTGCCAGCCGCCGGTGGGGTGCGGGCCTGCGGTGAGGGTGCCGCCGAGGGCTTCGGCGTGTTCGGTGAGGGAGGGGATGCCCAGGCCGCCGGTTCGTTCGGTTCGGTCGGTCCTCTCGGTTCGTTCGGTTCTTTTTGTACGGGTGGGGGGTGTGGGGTTGGTGATGCGGAGTTCCACGGTGGTGGGGGTTTCCGTGAGGGTGACGGTGGCTTGTGGGGCGGTCGGGGCGTGGCGGCGGATGTTGGTGAGGGCCTCGGCCGTGATCCGGTAGACCGCCGCGCCGGACTCGCGGGAGAGGGCAGGGTGGGTGGTTGGAGCTTCGAGGTGGGCCTTGGTGGTGCCTGCTGAGGTGAAGTCGGCTATCAGGGTGGGGAGTTGGTCCAGGCCCGGGAGTGCGGTGGTGGCGGCCTGTTCCGGGCCGTGCAGCATCTGGATGGTGCGGTCCATGGCGGCCAGGGCGTTCAGGCCGGCCTTTTCGATGCGTTCCAGGGCCAGGACCGCCTGGGTGGGGTCCGTGGCGGCCACGAAACGGGCCGCTTGGGCCTGGACGACTATGCCGCTGATGTCGTGCGCGACGAAGTCGTGGAGGTCCCGGGAGAGTTGCAGCCGCTGGGTGCGGCGCGCCTCGGTGACGGCCTTCCGGCGGCGGGCTTCGGCCTGGCGCAGGTAGGTGCCGACGGCTGCCGCGGCGAGGGCGGGGAGCAGCCAGAAGGTGGCGATTCCCGCGTCCTCCAGTACGGATCGGCCGGCGGCGAAGCGGACCGGCCAGAGGGAGATGGCGGCGGCGGTCAGGGGGAGCGCGAAGCGGAGTTCGCGGAGGGGTGACCAGCGGGTCAGGGCAGCAATGAGCAGCGAGAGCAGAGCGGCTTCGGCGACCTTCCAGTGCGAGGCCGTGGTGGTGGGCGGGCCGGTGAAGGTGGTGAGGAGGGAGAGGGCGGCGCAGAGGGTGGTGGGGAGGGCGAGGCGGGTGAGGTGGGGGAAGTGGCGGGGGTGGGTGGGGGTGTAAGTGGGTTCGTTGGGCGGTGAGTTGGTCGGTGGGTTCGTCCGTGAGTCGCTGGGGTTGGTGGGGGGAGTGGTGCGGGTGTTCCTGGGGGTGCGGCTTGGGAGTAGGGACCAGGCGAGGAGGGTGGCGCAGGTCAGGGTGGTGAGGGGCTGGGTTATGGGGGCGAGGGTCTCCAGTAGGGCAAGTGCGCTGGTGGGCGGGGTGGTTGGTGGTGGCATGGGGGCAGCGTACGGGCGGGGTGCGGGGCGGCGGAGTATGCCGATCGGCAGAGGCCGGGCGGTGAGTGGGGGCAGCGGTTCTGCCGATCGGCGGATGGGCGGGGGTGGGGGTGGCGGGCGAGGCTGGAGCCGTTCCTGAAGGAGCGGTGAGCGGCTGGGAGAGGCTGCGAGCGGCTCCGGTGTTGAGGCCCTGAGTGGCCCTTCTGACAGAGGAGTTCGTCGTGCGTGTTGCTGTGATGGGTGCGTCTGGGGCGGCTGCCGTGATGCTCACCGCGTTGATGGGGGCGGGGCACGGGGCGATCGGCCCCGACGAGCCCGGGGCCGTGAAGGCCGGTGCCGTGAACCCCGGTGCTGCGAGTCCCGGTGCTGCGAGTCCCGGTGCCGTGAATCCCCGTGCCGTGAATCCCGGTGCTGTGAGTCCCGGTGCTGCGAGCCCGGGTGCCGCGAACACCGGTGCCGCGAACCCGCGTGCCGTGGAGGCCGGGGGCGGGGCGGGTTCGGGTTCTGTAGCGTCGGTGGCTGCGAGTGTGCACGGGGCGGGGCGGATCGATTACGTCGAATCGCTTGACGACGACATCCGCTTCACCGTGCACGCCGAGTCGAAGCCCTTCTCGCGGCCGGTGCCCGGCATTCCCACCGGGATGGCGACCGACGCCACGGGCATCGTGAAGTTCAGTCACGGTGCGGCGGGGATGCCCGAGCCCATGAAGGCCGAGGCACGGGTGGACTGCCTCGTGACCAGTGGCAGGACGGCGACGCTCACCGCCGTCATCACCAAGTCCGGAGCCGCCTTCAAGGCCGGGCAGCGCCTCGGGTTCAGCGTGCAGCAGGGCGACAGGGCCAAGGGCGAGAAGGACCGGCTCGGGTTCTCGTGGGGCGCGGTGAACGTCGCTCCCGAAGTGCTGGACGAGAAGGGCGAGGTGACCCTCGGGAAGGTGGGGACCTGCATGGCGCCCGCGCCGTTCACGACCGTACGGACGGGTGGGTTCAAGGTCGTGCACGCGGAGCTGCGGAAGACGCCGAAGGCGGCGAAAGCGGCGAACGGTGGAGCGGAGGGGCGTCGTGGCTGACGTGATGGTGGACGGGGAGCGGTACGGAGTCGGCGGGCGGGCCGACGTTCCCGGGACGCCCCGGAGCCCTGAGGTTTCGCGGGGCATCCGGTGGGCGGCGCACGCTGCGGCGCTTGCGGTGCTGCCGACCGGGCTGTGGCGGATCGCCATCGCCTTCGGTTGGGACTCGGGGTTCGACGGGCTGCTCGGACCGGAGAACTTCCCGGGGGTGGCTTCCTTCTATCTGATCGGGCTGAGCCTGCTCGCGGAGTTGCTCGGGCTGCTCACGCTGGGGCTGGTGTACCGGTGGGGCGAGGTGCTTCCCGCGTGGGTGCCGGGGCTGGGGGGACGGCGGATACCGGTGCTGCTGGCGACGGTGCCGGCGCTGCTGGGGGCGGCCGCGGTCACCTTGGTCACCGTTCTGGGGGCGATGGAGTGGGGGAACGCCGAGAACATGGGCGCACCGGAGGCCCCGGACGGGGGCAAGTGGTGGCTCATGACCTTCGCCTACGCGCCGCTGCTCCTCTGGGGTCCGCTGCTCGCGGTGGTGGCGGTCGCGTACTACCGGCGCAGGAGGCGTACTGGAGACGCTCCGTGAGTGTACGGAAGACTGGCTGCCATGGAATGGCGCAGTGCGGGGTTGGGCTGGGGCGGCGGGTCGCCGGGGCTTCGGTGGGTCGGGGGGCGGGTCAGTCCGCTGGCGTACGGGCAGGGGGTCGCGTTCCGGGCCGTGGGGGTGCGGCGGTGCGTGGGGGCGCGGGACTGTCCGTGTCCGTACGGGGCCGCCGTGCCGGGGCACACCGCGCGGGCGCGGTGCGGGGAGTGTGCGCGGCTCGACCGGGTGGGGTCCGTGGCGGCGGACGGGGTGCCCGACGATCCGCGTACGTACCGGGTGTACCTGGCGTGGTTCGGGACCGGGATGGTCAAGGTCGGGATCACGGCCGAAGAGCGGGGCGGCGTACGGCTGTTGGAGCAGGGCGCGGTGACCTACGCCTGGCTGGGGCGGGGGCCGCTGATGGCGGCGCGGCGCACCGAGGAGGTGCTGCGGGCAGCCCTGGGGGTGCCGGACCGGATCTCGTACGAGAAGAAGCGGGTCGTGCGGGGTGCGCTGCCGGGGGCGGCGGAACGGGCTGCCGAGGTGGAGGCGCTGTGGCGGGCGGCGGTCGGGCTCGCGGGGTGGCCCGAGACCTTGGAGCGGGTGGAGTGGGGGGTGGTGGACCACGCGGGAGCCTTCGGGCTCCACGCCCTGGAGAGGGGTCCGGCCGGTCGCGCGTCCTCCGCTCCCGGGGCTGTGGACAGCGTCGTCGAGCTGGTCGGGGACGGGGTGGTCGCCGGGACGCTGGTGGCGGCTGCCGGGCCGGATCTGTATCTGGAGACGGGCGGCGGGCGGGACGGGCGGTTGCTCGTCGTGGATACGCGGTTGCTGGTGGGGTGGGAGTTGGCGGGGGTGGACGTGGCGGATGTGGCGGACGCGGTGAGTGTGCCGGTCCGGGCGGTGGGGCCAGGGGTGGCGGAGGTGGAGCAGGAGGGGCTGTTCTGAGGGGGATTCCGGTGTGTGGCGGCTGCACGTAGCGTGCGCGCATGGATATGGGGACTGGTACGGGAATGGGTTCGAGGACGGGTGCGGGTGCTGGTGCGGGCGCCGGCGCGGGTGGGGCCGACGAGGCTGCCGGGGTGCGGGCCTGGTGGGGGAGGCTCGGGATCCCCGGTCTGGTGGATGTGCACACGCACTTCATGCCGGAGCGGGTGCTCACGAAGGTGTGGGACTACTTCGACGCCGTGGGGCCCATGACCGGGGTCGAGTGGCCGATCACCTACCGGCTCGAGGAGGAGCGGCGGATCGCGCTCCTGCGGGAGTTCGGGGTGCTGGGGTTCACCTCGATGATCTATCCGCACAAGGCGGGCATGGCCGAGTGGCTCAACGGGTGGGGCGAGGAATTCGCCCGGCGGGCCGAGGGGTGTCTGCGTACGGCGACCCTCTATCCGGAGCCGGGGGTGGAGGCGTACGTGCGCGAAGCCGTCGAAGGGGGTGCGCGGGTCTTCAAGGCGCACCTCCAGGTGGGGGCGTACGACCCCAACGCCCGTGAGCTGGACGGGGCTTGGGGGCTGCTCGCGGAGGCCGGGATTCCGGTGGTGACGCACTGCGGTTCGGGGCCGGTGCCGGGGAAGTTCACCGGGCCGGGGCCGATGGGCGAGCTGCTGGCGCGGCATCCCCGGCTGCGGCTGGTGGTGGCGCACATGGGGATGCCGGAGTACGCCGACTTCCTGGATCTGGCGGAGCGGTACCCGGAGGTCCGGCTCGACACGACGATGGCCTTCACGGACTTCAGTGAGGCGATGTCGCCCTTCCCGGTGGGGGAGTTGGGGCGGCTGGGGGACCTGGGCGGGCGGGTGCTGCTGGGGAGCGACTTCCCCAACATCCCGTACGGCTATCTGCACCAGCTGGAGTCGCTGGAGAGGCTGGGGCTGGGGGAGGACTGGCTGCGGGCGGTCTGTTACGGGAACGGGGTGGAGCTCTTCGGGCTGTGAGCGGGCGGGGCGGGGCGCAGGGGGGGAGGCGCACCTCCCCCTGCCCGCGCCTAGCTCACAGCAGCGCCTTGGCCAGCAGGCGCCACTCGTCCCGGGGCAGTGCCGCCGCCCGGCCGCCCGGGGGCAGCGCCTGGAGGGCGAGGTGGTCGGCGCCCGCCTCGTAGAACTCCTCCGCCTTCGTCCGTACGCGGTCGATGTCGCCGAGTGCGAAGAGCGCGTCCAGCAGGCGGTTGCTGCCGCCGTCCGCGAAGTCGGTCTCGGTGAAGCCGAGGCGCAGGAGGTTGTCGGTGTAGTTGGGGAGCTGGAGGTACATGGTCAGCATGTCGCGGGCGGTGGTACGGGCCTGCTCCAGGTCCGGGTTCAGTACGACCGTGAGCTCGGGGGCGAGGAAGGCGTCCGGGCCGAGCGCCTCGCGCGCCTGGGCCGTGTGCTCGGGGGTCACCAGGTACGGGTGTGCGCCCGCGGCCCGGCTCGCGGACAGCTTCAGCATCTTCGGGCCTAGCGCCGCCAGCACCCGGCGGCCGGCCGGGAGCGGGACCGGGGCTGCGTCGAGGGCGTCCAGGTAGGCGACCATCGCCGAGTACGGGCGGGCGTACTGCGGAGTGCGTGCGCCGTGGCTCACTCCGAGGCCGAGCACGAAGCGGCCCGGGTACTGCTCCTCGAAGCGGGCGTACTGCGCGGCGACCGACTCGGCCGTGTGTTCCCAGAGGCTGAGGATGCCCGTCGCGACCGTGATGCGGCGGGTGGCCTGGAGGAGCGGAGCGACGTCGTCCAGGGAGGGACTGCCGCCGGACCACAGTGTTCCGTATCCCAGGTCCTCCAACTCGGTTACCGCGTCGGTGAGTTCGAGATGCTGCTCGGGGGTGGTGGCGCGGAGGGCGCTGCTCCAGATCCCGAGGCGGCCGTACGTGGCGGAGAGGGTCGGGGCGGGAGTGGCGTCGGAAGTCATGTGGAGAGCAACGAGCGGGTGGCTGTGGCTATTCCGCGCCACGGCCGATTGAGGGCCCGTCTTCTCAGGCGATTCACAGGAATGGGAAAGAGAGCTCTCACGGGTCCCCGCGAGGCTGGCCGCATGCGGACGACAGAGATTGCCCAGACGATGCCCCAGGGGACGGACCGGCCGATGCCCCGGCCGATCGCCCAGCCGGTGCGTACGGCGCAGAGCACTCCCCGGGCGGGCGGCGGCACGGGGGCGGGCGCGGCTGCGGGCGGGGCCGGCGACGGTGGCACCGTACGCGTCCTGGTGGTGGACGACGAGGCGCCGCTCGCCGAGCTGCTGTGCATGGCCCTGCGGTACGAGGGCTGGCAGACGCGGAGCGCGAGTGACGGCGCGGCGGCGGTGCGGGCGGCGCGGGAGTTCCGGCCGGACGCCGTCGTACTGGACGTGATGCTTCCGGACATGGACGGGCTTGCGGTACTGCGGCGGGTGCGCGAGGACCTGCCCGAGGTGCCGGTGCTGTTCCTGACGGCGAAGGACGCGGTCGAGGACCGGATCGCCGGGCTGACGGCGGGCGGCGACGACTACGTGACCAAGCCGTTCAGCCTGGAGGAGGTCGTGGCGCGGCTGCGCGGGCTGATCCGGCGCAGTGGGGGCGGCGGGGCCAGTGCGGGTGGTGGTGCGGGCGGTGGTGCCGGTGTGCTCGCGCGGGCCGCGTCGGAGCTGGTCGTGGGGGACCTGCGGCTCGACGAGGACAGCCACGAGGTGTGGCGGGGCGAGACGGAGGTGCGGCTGACGGCGACCGAGTTCGAGCTGCTGCGCTTCCTGATGCGCAACCCGAAGCGGGTGCTCAGCAAGGCGCAGATCCTCGACCGGGTGTGGAACTACGACTTCGGCGGCCAGGCCAATGTGGTCGAGCTGTACATCTCGTACCTGCGGAAGAAGATCGACGCGGGGCGTACGCCGATGATCCACACGCGGCGCGGGGCAGGGTATTTGATCAAGCCTGGTGGGTGAGGTGCGGAAGCTGTCGTTGCGGGCGCGGCTGGTGGTGTGCTGTGTGGCGCTCGTTGCCGTGGTGACGGTGGTGGTGGGTGCCGTGAGCTCCGTCGCGTTGCAGTCGTACCTGGAACGGCAGGTGGACGTGCGGCTGAGCGAGGGGGTGGCCCGGGCCCACGGGCGGGGGCTGGACTTCGTGGCCGCGCCGGGGAATCCGATCGATGCCGTGGGCGTACGTGACGGCTCCGGTGTGACCAGCGTGAACGTGACGGACGACGGCGACGGGACGGGGCAGCGTTTCAGGGCGCACCTGAAAGCGCTGGATCCGGCGCAGGTGAAGGCGCTGGAGTCGGTCGCCAAGGACGGCGAGCCGCACACGGTGACGGTGCCGGGGCTGGGCGAGTACCGGGTCCAGGCGGGGAACGGGGACACCAGGCTGGGGACGGTCGGGCCGGGGGACTTTCCGGGTCCGCTGCCGGGGCCGGGGCCGGGCGGTGGTTCGGGCAACGTCACCGGAACGGGAACCGGAACCGGCACCGGCGCTGGCACCGGCACCGGCGGCCCGGTCGTTCTCGGCTTCCCGCTCACGGACGTCCAGGACACCGTCCACACCCTCGTCGTGGTCGTCGTCTGCGTGACGCTCGCGGCCCTGGTGGCCGCCGGGCTCGCCGGGCACGCCCTGGTGGGGGCGGCGCTGCGGCCGTTGCGGCGGATCGCGGCGACCGCGACGCGGGTGTCCGAACTGCCGCTGGACCGGGGCGAGGTGGCGCTCCACGAGCGCGTACCGCAGGCGCAGGCGGGTGCGCGCAGCGAGGTGGGACAGGTGGGTGCGGCGCTGAACCGGATGCTGGGACACGTGGGTTCCGCGCTGGCCGCCCGGCAGGAGAGCGAGATGCAGGTACGGCGCTTCGTCGCGGACGCCAGCCATGAGCTGCGGACGCCGCTGGCGTCGATACGGGGGTACGCCGAGCTCACCCGGCGGGGCGAGGAGGCGGCGGCCACCGGGCCCGACACGCGGCATGCGCTGGGGCGGATCGAGTCCGAGGCGACGCGGATGACGGGCCTGGTGGAGGACCTGTTGCTGCTGGCGAGGCTGGACGCGGGCGCGGCCCCGGCCGGTGGAGCGCTGCTCTCGTGGGAGAGCACTGATCTGCTGCCGCTGGTACTGGACGCGGTGAGCGACGCACGGGCGGCGGGACAGGACCACGTGTGGCGGCTGGAGCTCCCCGCTGCACCCGTGGTCGTACGGGGCGACCCGGCACGGCTCCAACAGGTCCTGGTCAACCTGCTGGGCAACGCCCGTACGCACACGCCACCGGGCACACGGGTGACGGCGAGCGTACGGATCGACGAGGCGGCCGGGAGCGGTGCCGGTGACGGTACCGGTGACGCCGTGGTCGAGGTCCGCGACGACGGGCCGGGGATCCCGCCGGAGCTGGTGGGGCGGGTCTTCGAACGCTTCGCCCGAGGGGACGTGGCACGGACACGCGTCGGTGGGGCGACCCGGGAAACGGGCTCGACCGTCCTGACCAAGGCCCCGCCGGGAACGGCGGTCGCGTCGACCGGCCTGGGCCTGGCGATCGTCCGGGCGGTGGTGACGGCACACGACGGAACGGTAGGAGTGGAAAGCACCCCGGGCCGCACGACGTTCACGGTGCGCTTGCCGGGAGCGGGAAGCTAGCGGCCGGTCCGTCGGCGGACAGGGCACCCCACCTCACAGCTCGCCCACAGCCTCACCACACCCCTCCAACAGCCTCCTTCGGCACCGTCGTTCGCATGAGGCCAACCTCCGAAAGTTCCCTCCGGGCGGTGTCCGGGGACGCTTTGCGGGACGATCCGCTTCCCTTCCGGCGTCCCACCACCGTCGTGCCCCACGGTGCGCCCCTCCTCGATCTCGTCGTCCCCGTGTTCAACGAGCAGGACGACCTCGGCCCTTGTGTGCGGCGGTTGCACGCGCATCTGGTGCGGGACTTCCCGTACACCTTCCGCATCACCGTCGCCGACAACGCCAGCACCGACCGCACGCCCGCCGTCGCCGCCGCGCTCGCCGCCGAGTTGCCCGCCGTGCGGTCGGTGCGGATGGGGGAGAAGGGGCGGGGGAGGGCACTGCGGGCCGTCTGGGAGGGTTCGGACTCGCCCGTGCTCGCGTACCTGGACGTGGATCTGTCCACGGACCTCAACGCGCTGCTCCCCCTCGTCGCCCCCCTCGTCTCCGGGCACTCCGACCTCGCCATCGGCACCCGCCTCGCGGGCGGTTCCCGGGTGGTGCGCGGGCCGCGCCGCGAGTTCGTGTCCCGGACGTACAACCTCATCCTGCGGTCGTCCCTGGCCGCCCGTTTCAGCGACGCCCAGTGCGGGTTCAAGGCCATCCGGGCTGACGTGGCGCGGCGGCTGCTGCCGATGGTCGAGGACACCGGGTGGTTCTTCGACACCGAGATGCTGGTGCTCGCCGAGCGGGCCGGGCTGCGTATCCACGAGGTGCCGGTCGACTGGGTCGACGACCCCCGCTCCAGCGTGCGGATCTTCCGTACCGCCGTCGAGGACCTGAAAGGGGTGTGGCGGGTGGGGCGGGCGCTCGCGGTCGGCGTGCTCCCGCTGGACCGGCTGGCCCGGCCCTTCGGCGACGACCCCAGGGACCGCGAGATCGGCGGCACCAACGCCGTACCGCGCGGGCTGGCCCGCCAGTTGATCGGATTCTGCTGCGTCGGCGTCCTCAGTACGCTGCTCTACCTCGCGCTGTACTCCCTCGCGCGTAACGTCTCCGGCCCTCAACTGGCCAACGCCACAGCCCTCTTGCTGTCCGCCGTCGCCAACACCGCGGCCAACCGCCGCTTCACCTTCCGCGTACGGGGCCGCCGCAGGGCCGTCCGCCAGCAGGCCCAGGGGCTGGTCGTCTTCGGCATCGGACTCGCCCTGACCAGCGGCTCCCTGGCCGCCCTCGGCACGGTCGGCGGAGCCGAGGGCGGGGGCGTCTCGCACCACAGCGAGCTGGCCGTCCTCGTCGTCGCCAACCTCGCCGCCACCGTCCTGCGCTTCCTGCTGCTGCGCGCCTGGGTCTTCCCGGAGAAGAGCAGGCCCCACAGGGTCCCGCAGGACCCACCACAGACCCCGCAACAGGACCGACCGCAGGACCGAGAGGAACTCAACTCGCCGTGAAGATCGCACAGTTCGGCAGGTCCAGCTCTGCCAAGGTGCCCCTGGGGCTCCTCCTCCTGCTCCTCGCCACCGCCGCCCTCTACCTCTGGAACCTCTCCTCATCCGGCTACGCCAACTCCTTCTACTCCGCCGCCGTCCAGGCCGGCAGCGAGAGCTGGAAGGCGTTCTTCTTCGGGTCCTCCGACGCCGCGAACTCCATCACCGTCGACAAGCCCCCGGCCGCCCTCTGGCCGATGGCTCTCTCCGTGCGGCTCTTCGGGCTCGGCTCCTGGCAGATCCTCGTCCCCGAGGTGCTGATGGGCGTCGGTACGGTCGCCGTCCTGTACGCGGCCGTCCGCCGTCGCTTCTCGTACGCCGCCGGAATCATCGCCGGTACGGTGCTGGCGCTCACGCCCGTCGCCGCGCTGATGTTCCGCTTCAACAACCCGGACGCGCTGCTCACCCTCCTGATGACCGTCACCGTCCACCTCGTGCTGCGCGCGCTGGAGGACGGGCGGACGAAGTGGCTGGTGTGGGCGGGGGTCGCGGTCGGGTTCGCGTTCCTGACCAAGACCCTCCAGGCGTTCCTGATCCTGCCGCCGCTGGCCGTGCTGTACGCGGTCTGCGCGCCCACCCGCCCGGCCCGCCGCTTTGCCCAACTCGCCTTGTCCGGGCTGGCGGTGATCGTGTCCGCCGGATGGTGGGTGGCCCTCGTCGAGCTCTGGCCGGCCGCTTCACGCCCGTACATCGGCGGCTCCCAGACCAACTCCTTCCTGGAGCTGACCTTCGGCTACAACGGCCTCGGCCGCATCAACGGCAACGAGGCCGGCAGCGTCGGCGGCGGTGGCCCGGGCGGGCCCGGTGGCGGCATGTGGGGCGAGTCCGGTGTCTTCCGCATGTTCGGTACGAGCGTCGGCGGCCAGATCTCCTGGCTGCTGCCCGCCGCACTGATCCTGCTGGCCGCCGGGCTCGTGGTGACCTGGCGGGCCCGCCGCACGGACACCGCGCGGGCCGCGTTCCTGGCCTGGGGCGGGGCGCTGCTGGCGACCGCCGCGGTCTTCAGCTTCATGGCGGGGATCTTCCACGAGTACTACACGGTGGCCCTCGCCCCGTACGTTGCCGCCCTCGTCGGCATGGGCGCGAGCGTCCTGTGGGAGGAGCGCCGCACCCCGGCCGCCGCCGTGACCCTGGCGGGGACGGTCGGGATCACCGCGTACTGGGCGTTCGTACTGCTGGGCCGCACCCCCGACCATCTTCCGTGGCTGCGCTGGGCGTTGCTCGTGACCGGCGCGCTCGCCGCGCTCGGGCTGCTCGCGACCGGCCTGCTGCCGGACCGGCTTACCGGTGGACGGCTCGTGCGGTACGTGGCCGTGGGCGCGGCCGCACTGGGCCTCGCCACCGGGCTCGCGGGCCCGGCGGCGTACGCGGCCCAGACGGTCGGCTCCGCCCACACGGGCTCGATCGTGACGGCGGGCCCGTCCACCCGGGGCGGCCTCGGCGGCCCGGACGGCCTGCGCATGGAACGCGGCCCACGCCCCCGCCTCTGGATCGGCGGCCCGGGAACGGACGGCAACGCAAAGGGCACCCCCAAGGGCACCCCCAACGGCACCGCCAAACCCCCCATGAACGGCCTCCTCGACGGCCGGCGCGTCGACGCCACCGCCAAGGCCCGCATCGCCGCCGACGCCGACAAGTACACCTGGGCAGCCGCCGCCACCGGCTCCCAGAACGCGGCAAGCTACCAACTCGCCACCGAGAAGCCCGTGATGGCCATCGGCGGGTTCAACGGCAGCGATCCGTCGCCGACCCTGGCCCGGTTCAAGGAGTACGTGAAGGCAGGCAAGATCCACTACTTCATCGACGGCGACAGCGGCGACGGCCGAGCAGCAGGCCCCGAGGGCGAAGGCCTCCGCCTCGTCACCGGCGGCCCCGGAGGCGGCACCAGCAGCTCCATCGCCACCTGGGTGAAAGCCAACTTCACCAAGGTTTCCGCAGGTCAGGCCACCCTTTACGACCTCACGAAGCCCCTGGCCAAGTAATCGCCTTTACGGCGTACAAGAAACTCCTCTACGGTGTACAGCAATCCAGCTGTACGCCGTATAGGAGTTTCACGCCATGCATCCACCCGCCCCTCACCCCACAAGGCACCCCCAACGCTGGCTGATCCTCGGTGTCATCTGCCTCGCCCAGCTCACGGTGCTCCTCGACAACACCGTCCTCAACGTCGCCATCCCCTCCCTCACCACCGAGCTCGACGCCTCCAGCGCCGACATCCAGTGGATGATCAACGCGTACTCACTCGTCCAGTCCGGGCTGCTGCTCACCGCGGGCAGTTCCGCCGACCGGTACGGGCGCAAGAAGATGCTGGTGGCGGGGCTCGCCCTGTTCGGGATCGGCTCGCTGGTCGCCGGGCTCGCCGAGTCCTCCGCCCAGCTCATCGCCGCCCGCGCGGGGATGGGCGTCGGCGGGGCGCTGCTGATGACGACCACGCTGGCCGTGATCATGCAGATCTTCGACGAGAGCGAGCGCGTCAAGGCGATCGCCCTGTGGTCGACCGTCGGCTCGCTCGGGTTCGCCACCGGTCCGCTGCTCGGCGGATTCATGCTCGACCACTTCTGGTGGGGCGCGATCTTCCTGATCAACATCCCGGTGGCGGTGCTCGCGCTGGTCGCGGTCGTGACCCTGGTCCCCGAGTCCAAGAATCCGGCCGGAGACCGCCCCGACCTGCCCGGCGCGCTGCTCTCCACCATCGGCATGGCCTCGGTCGTGTACGCGATCATCTCCGGCCCCGAGCACGGCTGGACGTCCGGTCAGGTGCTGCTCGCGGCCGGGGTCGGCGCCGTGGTCCTGGCCGCGTTCGCCTGGTGGGAGACGCGGGCCCCGC
Source organism: Streptomyces sp. NPDC032721 (assembly GCF_055579625.1). Classification (NCBI taxonomy): domain Bacteria; kingdom Bacillati; phylum Actinomycetota; class Actinomycetes; order Kitasatosporales; family Streptomycetaceae; genus Streptomyces; species Streptomyces sp. NPDC032721. The sequence goes on from NZ_JBVIMX010000021.1 coordinate 19,084, forward strand.
ATCCGATGCTCGACATGCACTTCTTCCGCAACCAGCGCTTCATCGGGGCCGTCGCGGGCTCGATCCTGGTGGCCTTCGGCATGGGCGGCTCGCTCTACCTGCTGACCCAGCACCTGCAATTCGTGCTCGGGTACGCGCCGTTGGACGCCGGTCTGCGGACGGCGCCGCTCGCCGTGGCCGTCGTCGTACTCAACCTGGCGGGTGTCGGGGCGCGGCTGCTGATGAAGCTCGGTACGCCGAGGACGATCGCGCTCGGTATGACGCTGATCGCCGCCGGACTCGCGAGTATCGCGATCCTGGGGGGCCACAGTTACGGGGGGATGCTGCTGGGCCTCGTGGTGATGGGCTCGGGCATCGCGCTCTCGGGGCCCGCCATGGCCAACGCGATCATGAGCGCCATCCCGCCGGAGAAGGCCGGGGTCGGGGCCGGGGTCAACGGCACCATGGCGGAGTTCGGCAACGGGCTCGGCGTCGCGGTCCTGGGCGCGGTGCTCAACTCCCGCTTCGCCGCGCTCTTCCCGGCCGCCGTCGGGGCGGTGTCGCTGCCCGCGGCGATGGCGTCGGCGGGCAGCGAGGGCGAACGGGACGCGATCCGGGAGGCGTTCGCCTCGGGCCTGGAGACCAGCCAGCTCGTCGGCGCGGTCGCGGTGCTGGTGGGCGGACTGCTCTCGGCACTGCTGCTGTGGCGGGCCGAGCGGACGGAGGCGCGGGAGGCCGAGCGGGCGGAGCAACTGGAAAAGGTGTAGGACCAGCAGGTCGGGCACTCCGTACCCGTACCGCAGGAGTAACCCGCGGCATACCATCGACGGGACGAACCGGAACAACACGGTCCGTCCCGCTCGACGGAGCTGGACCGAGCAGAACCGAGGAGAGTGCCCCATGGTGCCGGCGGCCGACCGCGTCAAGAAGCCCGGACGGGGCAGCGTATGGATGGACGCGCGGAAGGCGCGCGGGAGCACCTCCTCGGGTTCGGGCACCTCCTCGGGCTCGGGCTCGGGCTCGGGCGCCGCAGCGGGGACGGCAGGGTCCACGGCGGGCGCCGCCGCCGGCCTCGACCGCGAGAAGATCACCGCCGCGACCGTCGCGCTGCTCGACGCGGAGGGCCTCGACAAGTTCTCCATGCGGCGGCTGGCCACCGAGCTGAACGTCACCGCGATGTCCGTCTACTGGTACGTCGCCACCAAGGACGACCTCCTCGAACTCGCCCTGGACCAGGTGGCCGGTGAGCTCTCCCTGCCGGACCCCGACGACGACACCGCCTGGCAGGATCAGCTGCGTCAACTCGCCCAGAGCTACCGGGATTTGCTGGTCAGCCATCCGTGGGCAACCGGTCTCATGGGGCGCTTCCTCAACATCGGGCCGCGCTTCATGGAGTTCTCCAGCGCCACGCTGGGGGTGATGCGCAGGACCGGGGTGCCGATGGAGCGGCACGGTGGAGTGATGTCCGCCGTCTTCCAGTTCGTCTTCGGGTTCGCCACCGGAGAGAGCCAGTTCAACGCGCGCGCGGCGGAGGCGGGACTGGGCGCCGACGAGTTCTACCGGCAGTCGATGGGGCTGATCGCCGACGAGATCAAGGACTCCCAGACGTTCCGCGACGCGGCGGCGGTCATGGAGGCACGCGGCGGCGACACGGTGGCGGAGATGTACGGCCGCGACTTCACCTATGCGCTGGACGTCCTGATCGCAGGAATCGAGGCAACGGCCGCGGGCACCGCCGAAGCCGCAGGCACCGCCCAGGCCGCGAGCACCGCCCAGGCCACAGGCACCTCCCAGGCCCCGGCCACCGGCACGAAGACCCCCGACGCCCCCCACCGTCCCCCGCACCCCGAGTAACCGCCCCCGCGCCCCCTCACGCCCCGAACTCCACGATCCGCGACACCGTTTCGTCCACGCCGCTCACCGCCTCCGGCACCGTCGCGTACAGCGGTACGTCCCGTCGCACCCCGGTCAGCGCCAGCACCCGCCGCACCACCCCGCCCTCCTGCCGGTGCTCGCCCGCGGCCACCCGCACCGTGACGCCCGACCGCCCCGCGTACTCCCGCGTCGCGGAGACCAGCCGGGCGCCACGGCTGTCCGCGAAGGCCGTCGTGGTGAAGTCCAGCACGAGCACATCTAACCGGCCCCGCCGCCGGTCCAGCGCACCGCGCACCGCCTCGTACAGCTCCCGGTAGTTGGCCAGATCGATCTCGTACGGCATGACGAGCACCAGGCAGCGGCGCGGGGCGTGGGGGAGGTCGCAGAGCGTCAAGCGAAAGGGCACGGTGTCACCTGTCCGAGGGCGACGGCAGCGGGTGCGCGTCGTGATCGGTGGGGCCGTTTCCTGACCGGTCCTCCATTGGAGCACGGCTCCGTCCGCCGGTCGAGGGAGTGAAGGACACCCGCGTGCGCGGCGGCGCACGCACCCGCGCGCCCGGTGCACACCGCGTGTACGGCCCGATCGGGGGCATCAGCGGAGACATGACCGAGACGACGGACGCGAACACAGGAGCCGGTCGGGGACCCCTCGGATTCGACTTCGGCTCGGTGCACGACGCACTGACCGACTGGAGGGGACTCGATTCCTTCCTCCAGGAACTGACCGTGTACGCGGTGTCGGCGCTGGACAGTGCCGACTCGTGCAGCGTCACGATGCGCAGGAAGGGACGGCTGGTGACGACCGCCAGCAGCGACACCGAGGCGCTGCTGCTCGACGCGATGCAGTACGAGGTCGAGGCAGGGCCGTGCGTCTGCAGCCTGGAGAACGGCGTCGAGGAGTACGTCGCCGACACCATCGGCGAGCAGCGCTGGGGCCCCTACCCCTCGCTCGCCGCGGCCCAGGGCATCCGCTCCGTCCTCGCGGCCCCCCTGTCGGTCACGGTGCGCGCCCCGTCCTCCACGCGCGCCCCGTCCCGCCGCGACACCGTCGGCGCCCTCAACCTCTACTCCCAGAAGCCGAAGGCCTTCCAGCACGAACGGGAGCTGGCCCGCCGCCTCTCCGAGCAGGCCTCCGGAGCGGTCGCGGTCGCCGAGCGCATCGAGCGCGAGTCGGCCGCCGCCGCGGACCTGCGGGCGGCGATGGACTCCCGCTATGTCATCGACCAGGCGATAGGCATCGTGATGGCCCGCCGCCGGTGCCCGGCCGACCAGGCCCTGGAGCTGCTGCGCCGGGCCTCCCAGGGCCGGAACATCAAGCTCCGCGACATCTGCCACGAGCTGGTCCTGGAGACCGGCGGACGCCCGCCGTCCCCGGGGAACTTCAGCCGGCGTCCCTAGCACGAGCGGGCGGGGGGGGGGGGGGGGGGGGGGGGGAAGGCAACCCCCCACCCACCACACCCCCCCCCCCCCCCCCCCCCTCCCCCCCCCCCCCCCCCCCCCCCCCCCCCCCCCCCCCCCCCCCCACCACGACCCGCACCCCGCTACCCCTGCGGCAGCGACTCCCCCTGCACCGCCTGCACGTCCAGCTCCACCCGCAGCGTCGCGCCGATCGCCGAGATGCCCGCCTGGACGACCTGGTTGTAGTTCATCGCGAAGTCGTCGCGCCGCAGGTCGGCCGTGGCGCGGAAGGCGGCCCGCACCCCGCCCCACGGGTCGGGGCCGGTACCCAGGTAGCTCAGGTCGAGGTCGACCTCGCGCACCACTCCGTGCAGCGACAGCTCGCCCTTCACGGTCCAGCGGTCGGGGCCCGCGGGCTCCAGTCCCGTACTGCGGTAGCTGATCTCCGGGTACGTCCCGACGTCCAGGAAGTCCGGCGACTTGAGGTGCCCGTCGCGCATGCCGTTGCCGGTGTCGATGGTGCCCGCCGAGATCACCGCCTCCACCCGGGACTTCGCCACGTCCTCGGCGATCTCGATGCGCCCGCCGAACTCGGTGAACCGCCCGCGCACACTGGAGATCCCCAGGTGCTGCGCCACCGCGCCGACCGTCGAGTGCACCGGGTCGATGGTCCACACGCCCGGCGGCGGCAGTTCCACGCCGCCCTGCCGCAGCAGCGTCACGTTGCCCGCCTCGATCCGGCCCGAGGCCGTGACCAGCGCGGTCTGTGCGACGGGTGCGTAGCCCACCGCGGTCACGATGACCGTGTACGGACCGGCCGCCAGCGCGGTCGGGTCGCTGACGGCTCCGTCGCCGTCCGCGGCCGCCCGCAGCACCTGCGTGCCGGTCATGTCGGTGACGGTCACCACCGCGTGCTGCACGGCCCAGCCGTCCCGGGTCCGTACCTGTGCGCGAAGTCCCATACCGATACCTGCCTGCATCTCTCGTACGTGCTCAAGGGAAAGCTCAAAGAAAAGAAGGGGGGCGGCAGGCCGTCCCCTGCCTGCCGCCCCCCTGAGCCCCGGAACCGGGCAGCGCCTCCGCTCGGAACGCGCCCGGTTTCCGGAGGTTTCCGGTTACTCGCCCGGGTGGGCGAGCTCGATGTCGTGCGCGTCCACGCCGCGCCCGGCCACCGTCAGACTGCCCGCGACCGGCGGGTAGCCGGTCGCGATGACCGTGTACTCGCCCGCGTCGAGGTCGGTGAAGGCGTACGCGCCGTCCTCACCGGTGGTGGAGGTGGCGACCACGTTGCCCGCCGCGTCCATGAGCGTGACGCGGGCGTCCGGCAGCGGACGGCGTGCGCTGCCCGCCCGTACGGTGCCCTGGACCAGCGCACCGGCCGCCAGGACCGCCTCGATGCGGGTGACACCCGTACCGCCGATCTCCACCGGAAGGGCCATCGGCCGGAACCCGGCCGCGTTGACCGCGACGGTGACCGTGCCGGGGACCAGCTCGCCGAAGACGAACTCGCCGCCCACGCCCGACTTGCCCGTAGCCAGCACATCGCCGCGGACGTCGGTCACGATGACCATCGCGTCCTCGACACCCGTCCCGTCGGCCGCGCTGCGCACGGCGCCGCTGAGGCCGCTGGTGCCCGAGAGCAGGATGTCGTAGACGACCGGCTCGTCGCCGACGGTCACCGTCGACGCCTGCGGCTGGAAGCCGTCGGCCGAGGCGATCAGGACGTACGAGCCCGCTGCCGGGGCGTCCACCTGGTAGCGCCCGTCGGGCCGGGCCACCGAGCGGCCCAGCTGGCGGCCGGCCAGCGAGATCAGCGTGACCGCCGCTCCCCGTACCGAAACGCCTTCGGCGGTGCGGACGGAGCCGTGCAGCGTCCGCCCGGTGGGCGGGGTCAGCGGCAGCGGCTGCGTCACGGGAGCCTCCTCGACACCGACGGTGACTCCGGCGAGGCCTTCGGCAGCACCCTCGACACCCGTCGCCGCGGGGGCCGGGGCCGAGGCGGCGGCCGGGGTGCCGGCCGGGACGGCGGCCGTGGCGGCCGAGTCCGGGATCTCGTCGTCGTGCGAGGTCTTCAGGGCGACCTCCTTGACGAAGAGCACCATGATCAGGCCCACCAGGGCGATCGGAGCGGCGTACAGGAAGAGGTCCGCGATGCCGTCGCCGTACGCGCTCTCCATGACGGTCCGCAGCGGGGCCGGGAGCTTGTCCATGTCCGGGATGCCGGAGCCGGAGCCGGAGCCGGTGCCGGAGCCGGGCGGGAGCTGGATGTGCGCCTTCTCCAGGCCCTCTTCGACGTAGTGCGTGATCCGGGTGGAGAGCACCGCGCCGAGTGCGGAGACGCCGAGCGTGCCGCCCAGGGTGCGGGTGAAGGTGATCAGCGAGCTGGCCGCGCCGAGGTCCTGCGGCTTGACCTGGTTCTGCGAGGCGAGGACCAGGTTCTGCATCATCATGCCGAGACCGAGGCCCAGCACCGCCATGTAGACGGCGACCTGCCAGTAGTCGGTGTCGTACGCCATGGTGGAGAGCAGACCGAGGCCCGCGACCAGACCGACGCCACCGCCGACCAGGAAGCCCTTCCAGCGGCCGGTCTTGGTGATGACCGCGCCGGAGACCGTGGACGAGATGAACAGGCCCGCGATCATCGGGATGGTCATGACGCCGGACATCGTCGGCGACTTGTCCCGGGCGAGCTGGAAGTACTGGCTCATGAAGACCGTCGAGCCGAACATCGCGACACCGACGAACAGGCTCGCCGCGGCGGTCAGCGCGATGGTGCGGTTCTTGAAGAAGCGCAGCGGGATCAGCGGCTCGGCGGCCTTGGTCTCGACGACGATGAAGATCGCGCCGAGCACGATCGAGCCGCCGACCATGGCGTACGTCTGCCAGGAGATCCAGTCGTAGTTGTCACCCGCGAGGGTCACCCAGATCATCAGCAGCGCGGCCGAGGAGGCCAGGAAGAACGCGCCGAACCAGTCGATCTTCGCCTTGCGCTTGACCACCGGGAGGTGGAGCGTCTTCTGCAGGATGATCAGCGCGATGGCCGCGAACGGCACACCCACGTAGAAGCACCAGCGCCAGCCGAGCCACGAGGTGTCGGTGATGACACCGCCGAGCAGCGGGCCGCCGACGGTGGCCACCGCGAAGGTGGCGCCGATGTAGCCGGAGTACCGGCCGCGCTCGCGCGGCGGGATCATCGCTGCGATCACGATCTGGGAGAGCGCCACCAGACCACCGGTGCCGATGCCCTGGAGGACACGGAAGGCGATCAGGGTGCCGGTGTTCTGCGAGAGTCCGGCGAGCGCCGAACCGAGCACGAAGATCACCAGGGATATCTGGACCAGCAGCTTCTTGCTGAAGAGGTCCGCCATCTTGCCCCAGATGGGGGTGGTGACGGCCATCGACAGCATGGCCGCGGTGACGACCCAGGTGTACGCGGACTGGGTGCCGTCGAGGTCACGGATGATCTCGGGAAGGGCGTTCGACACGATGGTCGACGACAGCATCGCGACGAACATGCCGAGCAGCAGGCCGGCCAGGGCCTCCATGATCTGGCGGTGCGTCATCGGTGCGGCACTGTCGGAGCCGGGGGACGTGGGCGCCCCGTGCTTGGCGTGGCCGCCCCGCACACCGGTTGGTGTGGTCGTAGCCAATTGAATCCTTGTCCTTTACGCAGGTGTTGCGGGTATCGCGGAAGTCGTGGGTGCGGCGTCCGGGGAGCCGGACGGGCCGCCCGCTGCGGTGGATGCGGTGCAGTCGAACGGCACGGGCGTCCAGGAACGGCAGTCGCCGAAGCTGTCGCGCAGGCGGGCGAGCATCGCGTTGAGCCGGCCGACCTCTTCGTCGGACCAGTCGCCGAGGGTGTCGGCGAGGAAATCTGTGGTGTGCCCGGAGAGCTCGTCCAGGACGGACTTGCCGGCCGGGGTCAGGCGGAGGATCCGGGACCGCTTGTCACCCGGGTCGGGCGAGCGGTCGATCCAGCCGCGTTCGGCGACATGGGCGACATGGCGGCTGGTCACCGACATGTCGATGGCCATCAGCTCGGCGAGCCGGCTGAGCCGCATCTCGCCCTTCCGGTCGAGCAGGGTGAGTACGGCGGCGGAAGCGGGCGGGCACTCCAGGGGCAGGATGCGGGCCAGCCCTCGCTTCACCGCTCCGAAGGCGCTGAGCTGGCGGGCCAGTTCCTCGTAACTGCTTTTCGCGGCCACGGCACCTCCTTGAACCCGAACCTTCTGAAGCCTTCACGGACATCTTGTTGCTTAGGGCAACCATATGAGTAGATGGTTGCTTCAGACAAATTAATTTCGGGCCTCTCGGGCAAAGGAATCCAAAAGGCTCTGTGATCGGCCGGTCAAGGGCCTGGGTACCCCCGGTAAAGCCCCAGCTCAGCGGTGGATCGGGCCCTGGGGTGTCGCTCGGGGGGCCACCTTCGCTAGGGTCTCGCGCATGGCACACAACCCCCACGCCCCCCAAGGCCAAGGTCCCGAGGGCAACTACGACCCGGCGGGCAGCACCCAGATGTTCCGCGCGTTCGTGGACGAGGAGCCCGCGCAGCAGCAGCGCCGCTCGCAGCCTGCCGCGCAGTCGTCGGGTCCGAAGACCGGACTGATCATCGGCATCGTCGCCGTCGTGGTCGTGCTGGCCGCGGTGGCTTGGCTCGCCCTCGGCTAACCCCTGTCCGCAACTAGTGGCGGCCGTTCTATGTGACGGCCGAGGATCGCAATCGGGTCTCCACGTGCATGCCCAGTGGCACCCGCCAGGCATCCACGCAGACGGTGTACGTCGCGCTCCTGCTCTCTCCTGGGTCGATCCGGCCCGGGAGAGGGTGCGTGGACAGGCGTGCTCCCCAGTCGACCCCCAGCGCGCCGATGATGTGCGTCGCGAACGTCACGGTGCCCGAACGCACCGCGGTCCCGCCGGAGTTGCGCAGCCCCACGGTGACCTTCTCGCACCACCGCCGGTCCGTCTTGGCGCGCACGGGCGAGCCCACCGACAGCTTGGCGGGCCCGGGCGCGGGTGCGGACGAGCCGGGGCCCGGGCCGGAGTCGGAGCCGGGCGGGGGAGTGGTCCGGCCGGGAGTACTGCCGCCGCTGCCGGAGTTCCCCGCAGGGGTACGAGGGGGAAGGGCGTCGCCATCCGGCGCGGAGCCGGTCCGCGTACCGCCGGACGTCGAACCCGGCGTACCGGCAGGTGAGTTGGGCGCCTCGGAGCCGCGCCCCGTCGCACCGGGAGTCCCGGCGGAGCCGGAAGGCCCGGGCGGGTCCTGCGGCCGGGGTGAGTCCAGCGGCACGAACTCGACGCCGCCCTCGGGCGGTACGGCCCTCGTCGGAGCCCCCTCGGGCCCCGCTCCGGCCGCACCCACCGCGACAAAGCCGTCCTCGCCGCCGCCGTCGCCCAGGGTGGCCAGCAGACCGCCCAGGCACAGCACGACCGCACCGGTACCCACTGCCACCCGCTGACGTCGCATCGCGCCAGTGTGTCTGACGCACCGTCAATTGACCAGTGCACAGCGGTATTTGGCGGCCCGTCCGGGCCGCCCTTGATGCTTCCTCGGCCCTCGCCTCAGTCGGCGATGAGCCCTTCCCTGAGCTGCGCCAGGGTGCGGGTCAGCAGCCGGGAGACATGCATCTGGGAGATGCCGACCTCCTCGCCGATCTGCGACTGCGTCATGTTCGCGAAGAAGCGCAGCATGATGATCTGGCGCTCGCGCGGCGGCAGTTTGGCCAGCAGCGGCTTCAGCGACTCGCGGTACTCGACGCCCTCCAGCGCCGTGTCCTCGTAGCCGAGCCGGTCCGCGAGGGAACCCTCGCCGCCGTCGTCCTCCGGGGAGGGCGAGTCCAGTGAGGAGGCGGTGTACGCGTTCCCCACCGCGAGGCCGTCGACCACGTCGTCCTCGGACACCCCGAGCACGGCGGCCAGTTCGGGCACGGTGGGCGAGCGGTCCAGCTTCTGGGCGAGCTCGTCACTGGCCTTGGTCAGCGCGAGCCGCAGCTCCTGGAGCCGGCGCGGCACCCGCACCGACCACGAGGTGTCGCGGAAGAAGCGCTTGATCTCGCCGACCACGGTCGGCATCGCGAAGGTCGGGAACTCCACCCCGCGGTGGCAGTCGAACCGGTCGATCGCCTTGATCAGGCCGATCGTGCCGACCTGGACGATGTCCTCCATCGGCTCGTTGCGCGAGCGGAAGCGGGCCGCCGCGTACCGCACCAGCGGCAGGTTGAGCTCGATGAGGGTGTCGCGGACGTACGTGCGCTCCGGGCTGTCCTTCTCAAGGACGGCGAGCCGCAGGAACAGGGAGCGGGACAGTGTGCGGGTGTCGAGTGCTTCCGGCTGGGAAACGATCGGCGGTGCCTGGACGGGCGCCTCCTGCTCGGGCCCCGGCTGCACCGGGATCTGGATCGCCGGAGCACGGTCGAGCATGTCGGGCGCATCCTTGATGAGCACCTTCGAACTGCCCTGTTCTACGGACATGCCACCCCCTCTTAGGGTCGCGGACGGTAGCGGCAGACGCTTCCCGTCGGAGGAAGCAGCCTCCACCTGAATACCGGAGGCGGAGCTGCGGCAAACGCGGTTCCAGCAGAATGTCACATGTCGGCAACACGCTGTAGCGCCAAGTCGACAAATACATGCAGGAAAGAGGGGGTGTGCGGCTTTTCTGCCCCCCGCAGGTTCCACCCGCGAGGGTTACGCTTCGATCCGATTTGCGGACCTCAGCCGCGCGAAGCTCCTGGCAAGCAACCGTGACACGTGCATCTGGGAAACTCCCAGCTCCGCGCTGATCTGGGACTGCGTCAGATTGCTGTAGTAACGCAGCATCAGGATCCGCTGCTCACGCTCCGGGAGCTGGACGAGGAGGTGGCGGACCAGGTCCCGGTGCTCGACCCCGGCCAGCGCCGGATCCTCGTACCCGAGCCGGTCGAGCAGCCCCGGCAGTCCGTCGCCCTCCTGGGCCGCTTCGAGCGACGTCGCGTGGTAGGAGCGCCCCGCCTCGATGCAGGCGAGCACCTCCTCCTCGGTGATCCGCAGCCGCTCGGCGATCTCGGCGGTCGTGGGGGAGCGGCCGTGGGCGGTGGTGAGGTCCTCGGTCGCCCCGTTGACCTGCACCCACAGCTCGTGCAGGCGCCTGGGTACGTGCACGGTGCGCACGTTGTCGCGGAAGTACCGCTTGATCTCGCCGACCACGGTCGGCATCGCGAAGGTCGGGAACTGCACGCCCCGGTCCGGGTCGAACCGGTCGATCGCGTTGATCAGCCCGATCGTGCCGACCTGGACGACGTCCTCCATCGGCTCGTTGCGCGAGCGGAACCGGGCCGCCGCGTACCGCACCAGCGGCAGATTGGCCTCGATGAGTGCGGCCCGCACCCGGGAGTGCTCGCGGTCGCCGGGGGTGAGCCCTTTGAGCTCGCCGAACAGGACCTGGGTGAGGGCCCGGGTGTCCGCGCCACGGGTACGGGCGGCGGGGGCGCCGGGGATCCGCTCGGGGGTCTCGGTGAGCGGCGCCTCGGTGAGCGGGGGGACCCCGCCGGGCAGGCCCTCGGGGGAGGTCCCCTGCGAGGGCGGCGCTTGTGGAGCAGTACTGGCCGGCACGGTCACGCCACCCCTTTTTCAGTCGCTATATGGACACTTCGCTCACTCATCTGTCAAAAGCGGTCATAGCATCACAAGACATGTGCACTGTGTGCAAGCACCGTATAACGCCGTGTTGAGGGCAAGTTGGGGCATAAGGATGCAAAAACCCCGCATCGATGAGATGCGGGGCCGGGCGTTTCTTCGCTGCGGGGGCCGGACTAGAAGGGGTAGTCGGCGATGACCCAGGTGGCGAACTCGCGCCACTGTCCCGCCGCCGCCTGGTGGGCCGGGTGCTCGATGTACCGCTTCAGCGAATCGGTGTCCGCGACGGCGGAGTTGATGGCGAAGTCGTACGCGATCGGACGGTCCGTGATGTTCCAGGCGCACTCCCAGAACTCCAGCTCCGGGACGAGGTCCCCGAGCTCGAAGAAGGCCTTCGCGGCAGCCTGGACGCGGGGCTCGTCGCGGTCGACGCCCTCGTTGAGCTTGAAGAGGACCAGATGGCGGATCACGGGCACTCCTTGGGGAAGAGGAAGCGGCCCTGCCGCGGGCTCTGCCGGCCCTGCGGGTTTGCCTGCCGGCAGGTCAGTTCACGAGGTTGGTCATGAACGAACCGATGCCCCGGGCCGCGTCGGACAGGCCCTGGAAGCCTAGCCCCACCATGTTCGCCGCCTTCTCGGGGGAGACGATGATCGTGTACAGCACGAAAACGATCAAGATGTAAAGGATGGCCTTCTTGATGTCCACGTCCAGACCCTCCCCTGTGGCCCGCCGAGCAGTCGCGAGAGTCTAACCGTACGACCGGACAACTCAAGTGGCCGTATCCGATCACTCAGCGAGTCCTTCCGGAGTCCTTCACTCCTCCTTTAAGGACCAAGGGCCCGCCCATGAAGGCCCTTTGGCGTCACTGCCGTGCCGTCAGGGGGAGCAGGATTGTCCCTGAGCCCGGAGGGATCTGGCAGGAATCCACCGGGCGAGGAACGGGACCTCGCTGCGGGGTCCGCGCCGCGCGATCCCCCCTGACTGCGGCTCGGACTTCGAGGTCCGTTCTCATCGGGGGAAGCGGCTTGTCCCCCCGATGCCGCTTCCCCCGGCCTCACCCTTTCCCGTGCCGCCAGTAGCCCCGGTCTCCCCCAGCCCGGGGCTACTGGCCTTTGCGGGCACCGTACGGCGCGGGCGCAGCGGCCGGACATGAGGAAAGCCCCCGCCGGTGATCCGGCGGGGGCTTTCCGATGGCGGTAGCGGTGGGATTTGAACCCACGGATAGCTTGCACCATCACACGCTTTCGAGGCGTGCTCCTTAGGCCACTCGGACACGCTACCGAGACAGAGTCTAGCCCACGCCGGGCAGTGCTCCGAAACCGATAAGCCGCAGGACAGCGCTACCGGTCGCGGAAGAACGCGGACAGCTGCGCCGCGCACTCCTCCTCGCGCACGCCCGCGATCACCTCGGGCCGGTGATTGAGCCGCCGGTCCCTCACGAGGTCCCAGAGCGAGCCCGCCGCCCCGGCCTTCTCGTCGCGCGCCCCGTACACGACCCGCTCGATCCGCGACTGGACGATCGCGCCCGCGCACATCACGCACGGCTCCAGGGTGACCACCAGCGTGCAGCCGGTCAGCCGCCACTGCCCCAGCTTCTCGGCCCCCCGCCGGATCGCCAGCACCTCGGCGTGCGCGGTCGGGTCGCCGTGCAGCTCCCGCTCGTTGTGGCCGAGCGCGAGCACCTCCCGGGCAGGGGACAGCAGCACGGCGCCGACCGGCACGTCGCCGGCCGCCGCCGCCGCGGCTGCCTCGGCCAGGGCGAGAACCATGGCCGGCTGCCACGGCTCCCGTACGAGGTCGTAGGTGTGAGCCACCGGGCCCCGGGGATCCGGCGGGTCCTGCTGTGGAGGCTGTTGTCGGGGGTGCTGGTGGTGCTGGTGGTGCTGGTGGTGCACTAGCGGACTGCCTCCAGGATCTCCGCGGCGCCCAGCGCGTCCGTGATCTCCGAGAGTGCCTCACCGCCGAGCGCCAGCAGCTCCTTCTCGCTCATGCCCAGGTCGGCCAGGATCAGCCGGTCGCCCGCCGGGCCCGCCGGGGCGGCGGTCTTCGTGCCGGGGTCGGGTCCCAGGTCTTCGGCCAGGTCGCCGTTGTCGCTGTTCTCCTCGTCCTCGCCGTCCTCGGTGCCGTCGAGGTCCAGCGAGTCCAGGTCGGCGGCGAGGTCGTCGCCCTCCCCGCCGAGCAGTTCGTTGGTGAGGATCTCTCCGTAGCTGGAGCGGGCCGCGGCGGCTGCGTCGGAGACGTAGATCCGCGGGTCCTCCAGGTCCTCCACGCGGACGACGCCGAACCAGGCGTCCTCCTGCTCGATGAAGACGAGGACAGTGTCGTCGTCCACCGAGCCCTCACGGGCCAGTTCGACGAGGTCCGACAGGGTTTCCACGTCGTCGAGCTCTGTGTCGCTCGCTTGCCAACCGTCTTCGGTGCGCGCGAGCAGTGCGGCGATGTACACCGTGACTCTCCCACTGATCAGAGGTGTGACGATTCAGCGGTGCTCCGCTCGGCCCCGCCCACTCGGAATCGTGGCAGAAACCTGGGCCGAGCGAGAGGTCTTCCGCTCTTGCGTCGTGCATCAGTCCGGTGGGTGAGATGTTCGGCAGTGGCCGAGAAGCGCTGTCGGGGCTACCAACGGAAGGTCCGCATCCGCATCTGCTGGCGCATTCTGGCGGCCCTGGCCCGCCTCGGCTGGACGCGGTCCCGCAGCTCCTTGGCCTCGTTCAGTTCGCGCAGGAACTGGGCGCGTCGTCGCCTGCGGGCCGCGTCGCTCTCCGCCGCCTGCTGACCGGCGGTGTCCTGTTCTGGCTGCTGCGTCATGGGCCGCACCGTCCTGAAGAGGCGGATGGATACGTCTTCACCTTCCCTCCGGTCGCCGGGATGATGCGAGCGGAGCGCCGGTGGCTGCCGTGCGGGGGCCTGCGGCGGGCAGCCGGAGGCCGCGCCCGGTTACTGTGGAAACATGCGGATACACGTCGTCGACCACCCGCTGGTGGCGCACAAACTCACCACGCTGCGCGACAAGCGCACCGATTCCCCTACTTTCCGTCGCCTCGCCGACGAGCTGGTCACCCTGCTCGCGTACGAGGCCACCCGGGACGTGCGCACCGAACAGGTCGACATCGAGACGCCGGTCACCCCGACCACGGGCGTCAAGCTGTCCTACCCGCGCCCCCTGGTCGTCCCGATCCTGCGGGCCGGTCTGGGCATGCTCGACGGCATGGTCCGGCTGCTGCCGACCGCCGAAGTGGGCTTCCTCGGCATGATCCGCAACGAGGAGACCCTCCAGGCGGAGACGTACGCGACCCGGATGCCCGAGGACCTCTCCGGCCGCCAGGTGTACGTGCTTGACCCGATGCTGGCGACCGGCGGCACGCTGGTCGCGGCCATCCAGGAGCTCATCAAGCGCGGTGCGGACGACGTCACCGCGGTCGTGCTGCTGGCCGCGCCGGAGGGCGTCGAGGTGATGGAGCGCGAGCTCGCCGGTACGCCGGTGACGGTGGTGACGGCCTCGGTCGACGAGCGGCTCAACGAGAACGGCTACATCGTGCCGGGTCTGGGCGACGCGGGCGACCGGATGTACGGCACCGCGGAGTAGCAGTCCGTCATCAGCACTTGTCGCCGGAGGGCGCGGGTGCGGGCTTGGCCAGGGAGGCCAGGGCCGTGTCCGCGTCCTTCTTCGTGTCCAGGGACTTGAAGGCGTTGCCGATGATCAGGTCGACGTCCTGGCCCGCGCGGGTGTCGGCCTTCTTCTCGGCGCCCTTGACCTGCGTGCCGAGGACCGGGAGCGAGCTGTCGAGGGACTTGGGGGCGCCGACCAGCAGGGCGGCCCCCTTGACCTTCTTGTCGTACTCCTTGGGCGCGTTGGTGAACTTCACGACCTGGAAGCCGCGCTTCTTCAGCTCGTCGCCGACCTGCCTGGCGAGGCCGCTGCGGGCGGTCGCGTTGTAGACGTTGACCTTGATCGTCGCGGGCTTGGGGAGCTTGCCCGCGGCGACCGGAGGAGTGGTCGGCGCGGGCTTGCAGTCGGGCTGTTTGCCGCCCGCCACGGCCTTCTTCTCACCGCCCGTGAAGACGTCGATGAGCTGCAGCGTTCCCCAGCCGACCAGGCCCAGGGCGACGATGCAGGCCGTCGCCAGGAGGATGATCCGGCGGCGGTTACGGGGACGGCGCATCCGAGGGTAGGCGTTACCCGTGATGCGGTACTTTCCGCCCATGCCGGGGGGAGTCAGCATGCTCATGGGCGCAGCGTAGTGCCGACCGGCAGCAATGCGTACTAAATGATCAACGAATGGGTCAATGACCGGCCATGCCCAACCCGAAAGGGTCAATGGGACATTGAGGTACGAAGCCCTCGGTCACGGACCGGTCGTCGGGGTGGGCCCGGTGGGTCAGCCCAGTTCGAGGACGCGGGCGTGCAGCACCTGGCGCTGCTGGAGGGCGGCGCGGACCGCGCGGTGCAGTCCGTCCTCCAGGTAGAGGTCGCCCTGCCACTTCACGACGTGCGCGAAGAGGTCGCCGTAGAAGGTGGAGTCCTCGGCGAGGAGGGTCTCTAGATCCAGCTGGCCCTTGGTGGTGACGAGCTGATCGAGGCGGACCGGGCGCGGCGCGACATCCGCCCACTGCCGGGTGCTTTCCCGGCCGTGGTCGGGATACGGCCGGCCGTTTCCGATGCGCTTGAAGATCACACGGAAAGCCTACCGGGCATGGGGCTCCGGGCGCAGCCATGAGGCAGGGATGCAAAGGTCGTATTCAGCGCCAGAACGGGAGCAAACGATGAGCGGAAGTACCCCCTCCGGTGACATGAGTGACGCCGCGGCGACGATTGCGGACGGGTACGCCTTCACCGGGCCCGCTCTGGATCTTGGTGCGCTGCTGTGGGACGGCACCTGTCTGCCCGGGGCGCAGATCCGCATCCCCCTCGCCGTACTGAACCGGCACGGGCTCGTCGCGGGTGCGACGGGCACCGGAAAGACCAAGACCCTGCAACTGATCGCCGAGCAGCTGTCCGCGCAGGGCGTCCCCGTCTTCCTCGCCGACATCAAGGGCGACGTCTCGGGCATCTCCGCGCCGGGCGAGGACAGCGAGAAGGTCCGGGAGCGGGCGGCGGCGGTCGGGCAGGAGTGGGAGGGGCGGGGTTTCCCGTGCGAGTTCTACGCACTGGGCGGGATCGGCCCCGGCATTCCGCTGCGGGCGACGGTGACCAGTTTCGGCCCCGTACTCCTGGCGAAGGTCCTCCAGCTCAACCAGACGCAGGAGCAGTCGCTCGGCCTGATCTTCCACTACGCGGACTCCAAGGGCCTGGAGCTGGTGGATCTGAAGGACCTGCGAGCGGTGGTCGCCTTCCTGACGTCGGACGTGGGCAAGCCCGAGCTGAAGGGGATCGGCGGGCTGTCCTCGGTGACGGCGGGGGTGATCCTGCGGGCGCTGACCGCCTTCGAGCAGCAGGGGGCGGGGGAGTTCTTCGGGGAGCCGGAGTTCGACACGAGCGAGCTGCTGCGGCAGGCGCCGGACGGGCGCGGGCTGGTGTCGGTGCTGGAGCTGCCCGCCGTACAGCAGAAGCCGCAGCTCTTCTCGACCTTCCTGATGTGGCTGCTCGCCGACCTCTTCAACGACCTTCCCGAGGTGGGCGATCTCGACCGGCCCAAGCTGGTCTTCTTCTTCGACGAGGCCCATCTGCTGTTCAGCGGGGCGTCGAAGGCCTTCCTGGAGTCGATCACGCAGACCGTGCGGCTGATTCGCTCGAAAGGGGTCGGCATCTTCTTCGTGACGCAGACGCCGAAGGACGTGCCGGCGGATGTGCTGGCCCAGCTCGGCAACCGGGTGCAGCACGCGCTGCGGGCGTTCACCCCGGACGACGCGAAGGCGCTGAAGGCGACCGTGAAGACCTTCCCGCACTCGCCGTACGACCTGGAGGAACTGCTGACCGCGCTCGGGACGGGCGAGGCGGTGGTCACGGTGCTGAGCGAGACAGGCGCGCCGACCCCGGTGGCGGCCACCCGGCTGAGGGCGCCGGAGTCGCTGATGGGTCCGGTGGGGGAGGAGGTGCTGGACCGGGCGGTCAAGGCGTCGCTGCTGTACGGGCGGTACGCGGATGCGGTGGACCGGGAGTCGGCGTACGAGAAGTTGCAGGTGGCGTCGGAGGCGGAGGCGGCGGCCGCGCCGGAGAAGGCGGAGAGGGACGACCCGTCGCTGGTGGAGCAGGTGGTGGGGAGCGGGATGTTCAAGTCGCTGGCGCGGTCGATCGGGACGCAGCTGGGGCGGGAGATCAGCCGATCGATCTTCGGGACTTCGCGGCGGCGGCGATGAGTTCCGGGGGCGGAGGAAGGTGGGCCTGACCGGTCGTGCAACGTGCCGCGCGGTCGCGGTCGGCCTTGCGTGCCCCACCCACCTTGGATGGGGTCCGTCGTTCCTGACCGCCCCGTCAGGGGCGCGGGGCTGTGACACTGTGCGGCTCCGCCGCGCGGGCACGACCAGCTCCCCCCTCACAGGGGTACCTCGCCCCCACCCACCCCCGCGCAGGGGTGCGCCCCTTCAGGGGCGCGGGGCTGTAACGCTGTGCGGCTCCGCCGCGCGGGCGCGACCAGCTCCCTCCTCGCAGGGGTACCGCGTCCCCGCCCACCCCCGCGCGGGGGTGCGCCCCGTTAGGGGCGCGGGGAACTGCGCGGCCAGCCACGACGCACCCGCACCTCCCCCACCCACCCCAACCGGGCTGCCACCCCGGGGCCCGGGGCGCAGCCCCGGCAACCCACCCACCCCCTGCCCGCCCACACGGGCCCGGGGTCCGGGGCGGAGCCCCGGTTTCGGGAAGGGGCGGGGTGGGGTGAAGCCCCGCGCAGCGGACCACTCGTGAGTGGAGCGGGGGCCATGGCGGAGCTGGGGCAGGGGCGAGGGGTGCGGCTCCGCCGGGGGCCGCCCCCTTGCCCGCCCGTTCCGCCCCCGGGGGGCGGCCCCGCCGCCCAAGGGGGCTCGGGGGCGTAGCCCCGCGTCCGAGGGGGCGGGGGGGGATTAGAAGGGCTTGGTGGGGAGGTATTTGCCGTTCAGGGTGATGACGGCTCGGTGGCCGCCTTCGGGGTCGGCGACTTTTTCCACGTTCAGCTTGAAGTTGATGGCGGAGATGATGCCGTCGCCGAACTCCTCGTGGACCAGGGCCTTCAGGGTGGTGCCGTAGACCTGGAGCATCTCGTAGAAGCGGTAGATGGTCGGGTCGGTGGGGATGCCGCCGTTGCCGACGATGCTGCCTCGCATCGGGACGGTCTGGAGGAGGAGTACGGCATCGTCGTCGAGGCCGAGCAGGTTCGCGACCGTGCGGGCGGCGTCCGCCGGCAGCGGGTGCTGGCCGAGCAGGGCCGCCGTCACGAAGGCGACGGAGAGGCCGGTCGGTTCGGCGATCTCCTTCCAGGAGAGGTCGCGGCGGGTCTTGGCCTCGATGGCCGTGAGGGTCAGCTGCTGGCGCGAGGACTGGTCGGCCTGGGCGTGGAGGTGGTTCATGGGAGATCCGTTCAGTGAGTGAGTGAGTGGTCAGTGGTCAGTGGTCTTGGTGATGTGGCCGGAGCCGATGTCGTAGATCCAGCCGTGGAGGGTGAGTGCCTGGCGGGCCAGGGCGCGGGCCACCGAGGGGTGGGTGCGGAGGTTGGTGAGCTGGGTGGCGACGTTGTGGCGGATGAGGGTGGAGAGGCGGTCCTCGGAGGAGGCCGAGTCCGGGGCCGTGGCGTCGAGCAGGGCCTGGGAGGCGTCCGCGTGGCGCAGCCAGTTGGCGGTGGCGGGCAGCGACGACATGTCGGTGCCGGAGGCCAGCGCCGTCATCGCGCCGCAGGCGGAGTGGCCGCAGACGACGATGTCGGCGACCCCCAGGGCGTTCACCGCGTACTCGATGCTGGCGGCGATGCCGTCCGCGTTCTGCCCGTACGGCGGGACGAGGTTTCCTGCCGTACGGATCACGAACAGCTCGCCGGGCTCCCGCTGCGTGATCAGCTCCGGTACGACCCGGGCGTCTGAGCACCCGATGAACAGGGCGTCCGGGGCGTGGGTGGTGGCCAGCCGGCGGAAGAGCTCGGCTCTGGGCGGGAAGGCCTCGCGCCGGAAGCGCGTGATTCCTGCTGAGAGTTCCAGTTCCATGTGAGCACTCCTTACGGCCGGACCGGACGGTCCGGTGCCTTGGATTCACCATGCATGACCTGGGTCTATAGAGTCCAAGAGTTGGTTTCGATACCTTTTATTGAGCTCATCTATAGTTGGCGGCATGGCTCTGGAACTCCGGCATCTCCGCTATCTGCTCGCCGTCGCCGAGCACGCCAGCTTCACCCGCGCCGCCGAGGCCCTGCACATCTCGCAGCCGACGCTGTCCCAGCAGGTCAAGCAGCTGGAGCGGGGGCTGAAGGTGCAATTGCTCGACCGGTCGGGGCGGTCAGTGCGGCTGACGGACGCGGGCGAGGCCTACGTGGCGTACGCGCGCCGTGCGCTCCAGGACCTGGCGGCCGGCGAGCGGGCGGTGCTGGACGTGGGGGACCTGTCGCGCGGGACGCTGCGGGTGGCGATGACGCCGACCTTCACGACGTACCTGGTGGGGCCGCTGGTCGCGGACTTCCATGCCCGCCACCCCGGCATCACCGTCGAGGTGAGCGAGCTGACCCAGGACCGTATCGAGGCCGAACTCCTCGCGGACCGGCTGGACCTGGGCATCGCCTTCGCGGGGGAGCGCGGCGCGGCGGGAGTGGTGGCGGTGCCGCTCTTCGAGGAGGCGCTGGCACTGGTGGTGGGGGCAGGGCACGCGTGGGCGGAGCGGGGGGACGCGGCGGATCCGGTGCGTGTGGGCGAGCTGGCCGGGCAGCGGCTGGCGCTGCTCAGCGGGGACTTCGCGACCCGCCGCCACATTGACGCGTACCTGCGGGAGAACGGGGTGCGGCCCGCCGTCGCCCTCGCCGCGAACTCGATCGGCGTGCTGGCGGAAGTGGTCGGGCGGGGCGGTCCGGTGACCGTGCTCCCGGAGCCCATCGCCGCCGGGCAGGAGCGGCTGCGGCGGGTACCGGTCGAACCCGCGCTGCCGGTGCGGACGGCGGCATTGCTGTGCCGCGAGTCGGCCTACCGGAGCGCGGCGGCGCGGGAGTTCGAGGCGCTGCTGACGGCGTGGGCGCGGGGTTACGCGGCGGAGGCCGACAGGGGTGCGGAGGCGGTCGCGGAAGCGCTCGCGGAGGACTGAGCGGCGACGGCAGCGGCAGCGGCGGCGACTGCCGCTTCGGCGGTACGAGCGGCCGGGCCCGCCTGCGCGCGGGAGTCGCGCCACGGGTAGCCGTGCGCGCGGAACGCCTGCGCGAGGGCGGCGCGGGACGCGCGGTGCGGGGCGAGGGCCAGCGGCCGGCCCGCCGAGTCCAGTACGACGAGGTCCTTGCCTTCGACGAACACGGCGGCCACCCGCTCCCTGCGCAGCGACAGCGGCTTCTGCCGGTCGCCGAACTCGATGCCCAGCGTGTCGTCGTCGACCGTCACCTTCACCGAGTCGGCCACGGCGACGAACGCGGCGAGCAGCCCGAGCAGCGTCACGGCCGAGGCGAACGACACGGTCTGCCAGGTGGCCTCCATGTCACCGACGAACGCGAACACGTTGCGAAGCGGCAGCACCGACATCCCGTCCAGCCGGCGGGCGACCGGCGGCAGCGCGAACCCGAGGGCCAGGCCCAGGGCGGGGAAGCCGAGGAGGATGCGCAGGAGGCGGGTGCGGGGGTAGCCCAGCACGGTCGCGTGGGTGCTGTGCTTCGCGTGCGTCGCGTCCGGCGCGTGCGTCGAGTTCGACGGTGTGTGGTCGCTCATTTCTGTGTCCCCCGCGGGTCGGTCGGTGGCTGGAGTGACCGGTGGTCCTGGCCGGTCAGGTTCGGAGCCTAGTAACCGGGCGCTCCGGGAGGTATCGGCCGACAGTCGTCGGCGGAACGACTTTGGTCTGTGCCGGTCGGTAGGGTCCGCATAAAGCCGTCCACAGTGTCTGACGTGAATCAGGGCCCTGGTGGTTCACTCCGGTGGCATGGCAACTTTGGTGGCTTTCTTCGCGCATCCCGACGACGAGGTCCTGCACGCCGGGGCGACCCTGGCCCGTACGGCGGCCGAGGGGCACCGGGTGGTGCTCGTGACCGCGACCGACGGGGAGATGGGTCCCGCCGGGCCCGGCGAACCCCACCGCATCACCGAACTGCGGTCCGCTGCAAGGGAATTGCGTGCCTCCCGGGTCGTACACCTCGGGTATGCGGACAGTGGGCACGGCCGGGACCTCTACCCGGACCCGCCGGACCGGGTGCGCTTCATGCGGGCGCCGTTCGACGAGGCGGCCGAGCGGCTGGCGGCGGTGCTGCGGGAGGAGCACGCGGCCCTGCTGGTGACGCACGACGCGGCGGGCGGGTACGGGCACCGGGACCATGTGCGGGCCCATGAGGTGGGCGTACGGGCGGCCGAACTGGCGGGCGTACGAAGGGTGTTGGTGGCGGCCATCGCGCGCAGGGCGCCGATCAGGGTGCTCCGGCTGTCCGCGCTGCTGCGGCGCCCCGGCGTACTGCTGAAGCCGGGGGCTTGGCGGTCGGCGCAGCTGAAGGTCACGTACACGCCGCGCTCCGCGATCACGCACGCGATCGACGGGCGGCGCTACGCGGCCCGGAAACAGGCCGCGCTGGCGGCGCACCGGTCGCAGGTGTGGGGGACGGGCGGCAGTGCGGGGGCGTTCCGGGCGCTGGTGCGGATGCCGGTGCGGGTGTTCGCGGCGGTGTTGGGACGGGAGTGGTTCGTGGAGTTGTCAGGAGGGTCGAGGAGCCCGGCTGGAGGGGCCTGACCTGCGGGGATGGCGGCGTCAGGAGTGATTGTCAGACCCCTGTGGAAGCATTCTGGGTGTCAGCTGTAAACGACGTGGTTTGCGGGTGGGGGTCATGATTGCTTCGTACGGATGTGACGCGTGCGGCGGGCCGCACGGCAGGTGGCGATCGGTGCTGGGCCGCGTGGTGTGCGCGTCCTGCGAGCGGGCCGACGGCGGGCGGGAGCCGGTGCAGCTCGCGGAGGTGCTGGCGAGCACCGCCATCGAACTGGGTTCGGCGGCAAGGCAGTTGCGGGCGGTGCCCGATCCGCGTGCGCCGGCCGGCGGTACGTCGTGCAAGAGGTGCGGTGCGTCGGCGGAGTGGCACCGCACGGTGCGCGGGAAGTGGATCCTGATCGAACCGGGGGAGCGGGCGGTGGGGTCCGTACCGGCGGGGAAGCGGTGGCGGATCGCGGGGGACGGTACGGCGGTCAACCTGGGGTCGGCGATACCGGCCGACACCTGCCGCATCAGCCACTTCGACCTGTGTCCGGCGCGCTCCGGAATTCCTTCGCGGGAGGCGGTCACACTTCCGCCGGCCCGCGCGTCATAGGGGTGACGGGCCCGGAAGGGCCCCCGGAGCGGACCGGATCCGTCCCGGACACGCCTGATGAGGAGTCCTGCCATGTCGACCACCCATGTCGTCGTCACCGCCGTAGCCGCCGCCATGACCGCCTTCTCGGCGGCCTCGGCACTGCTGGGTGCCAAGTGGGCGGTCGAGCCGATGAAGGACTACGGCGTGCCGCAGGCCTGGATGCCGTGGCTCGGCACGGCGAAGGCGCTGGGGGCGCTGGGGCTGCTGGCGGGGCTGTTCCTGCCGGTGGTCGGGACGGTGGCCGCCGTCGCCCTGGTCCTGTACTTCACCGGTGCGGTGGTCACCGTGGTCCGGGCCCGCTGGTACGCGCACATCCCGTTCCCGCTGGTGTACGCGGCACCGGTGGTGGGGGCGCTGGCGCTGGGCCTGGCTGCCTGAGGGACGGGACGGCGCGGGAGGGCACGGGACGGCGCGGCGGCCGGTCAGACGAGGTGGCGGCCGCCGTCCACGGTCAGTACCTCGCCGGTCGTGTAGGCGGCGCCGTTGACCAGGTAGAGCGCCGCCTCGGCCACGTCCTCGGGCGTGCCCACCCGGCGCAGCGGGGTGTGGGCGGTGATCCACTCCCGGGAGCTCTCCCAGGCCTGTTCGGCGTCCTGGTACCAGGGGGTGTCGATGAGGCCGGGGGCGACGGCGTTCACCCGGATCGCGGGGCCGAGCTGGGCGGCCAGCAGCCGGGTCATGTGGTTCAGCGACGCCTTGCTGACGGCGTACGGGACGGAACTCCCCATGGCCCGGGAGCCGGAGACCGACGAGATGTTGACGATGGACGCGGCCCCGGAGTCCCGCAGGTACGGGGTGGCGGCCGTGATCATCTGCCAGGCGCCGATCACATTGACCTCGAAGATCTCCCGCCAGACCTCGGCGTCGGCGGCCTCCAGGTTGTCGAGCGGGATGAACCGGGTGGTGCCGGCGTTGTTCACGAGCACGTCCAGCCGCCCGTAGGTGTCGATCGCGCACCGCGCGATCCGCTGGACGTCCTGGGCGTCGGACACATCGCCCTTCACGTAGACGGCGTCCGGGAGTTCGGCCGCCAGCTCCAGGCCCGCGGCCTCGCTGCGCGCCGAGTTGAGGACGATGCGCAGGCCCTCCGAGGCGAGCCGTCTGGCGATGGCGGCACCGATGCCCGACGACGATCCGGTGATCAGGGCGACGCGGCTCTCGCTCATGGGGTCCTCCTGGGGCGTGTGTGGTCACTGCGGTGGTGCAGGCAGTGATCATAGTACCGACAGGCGGAAAGGTGTTTCCGTATGGTGGAATTAAGGGGAGGGTGGCGCGGCCCGGGCTGTGCGGGACCGCGCCACCCTCCAACGGGGCTGTGACCGTTACGACTTCAGGGCGTCGTCGTGGCCGTGCATGCCGCCGGTGCCGCTGTCGCCGCCGGTGGTCGGCTTCGAGACGACCGGCTTGGTCAGCGACGAGAGGTCGTGGGCGTAGATGCCGACCGAGTGGGCGATCACGTCGACGTTGATGTCCAGCGCCTTCTTGTTGACGTTGGAGAGGTCGTCGCACTTGGAGTGGTAGCACTTGTCGTACGCGACGCCCGCCGTGCCGCCGAACTTGGCGGCCTGGGCGGCGGTCTTGACGCCCTCGGCGCCGGTGAACGTACCGCCCGACGGGACGCCGACCGCGATGAACGGGCCGTAGTCCGAGCGGCCGTCGAAGTCCGTTCCCTCGTGCGGGAAGTTCCGGCTGTCGAGGAAGTCGTTGATGCCCTTCTCCAGTTGGGCGGAGCCCTCCGGGCCCGCGCCCGCGCCGACGCCGTCCGAGTTGTCGCCGTCGTACACGAACTGACCGAAGTTCGGCGAGGCGATCATGTCGAAGTTCAGGTAGAGCTTGATCTGCTTGAGCTTGTCGGGGGCGAGCTTGGCGACGTAGTCCTTGGCGCCGAGCAGGCCCAGCTCCTCCGCCGACCACCAGGCGAAGCGCACCTTGTTGGCGGGCTTCTTGCCCTCCTTGGTGGCCTTGGCCAGCTTGAGGGCGACCTCGATCAGGCCGGCCGATCCTGAGGCGTTGTCGTTGATGCCGGGGCCGTCGGCGACGGAGTCCAGGTGGGCACCGAGCATCACGGTGTTGGCGGCGTTGCCCGCCTTGGTCTCGGCGATGACGTTGCGGGTGGTCTTCTTCTGCTGGAGCTGGCGGATGTCGAGGTTGATGTTCACCGGGCCCTTGGCCAGCTCGGCGGCCAGTGCCACGCCGTCGGCCTGGGTGATGCCGCCGGTGGGGATCTTGCCTTCCTCGGGGGAGTTGAGGGTGCCGTTGAGGGCGCCGTCCACGTTGTTGTAGATCACCGCGCCCACGGCGCCCGCCGCCGCGGCGGTGGCCTGCTTCTGGGCGAACGAGCAGCCGCCGCGCTTGATCAGCGCGACCTTCCCGGTGAACCCGGCCGCGTAGTCGGCGGCCTCGCAACCGGTGGTGTCGTCCAGCGGGACGGCGGCGAGGGGCGCGTTCAGGCCACCGGCGGGCGTGGATTTCGTGTACGACATCGCGATGATGTTCACGTCCCGGGGCGCGGGCGAGACCACCTTGAGCGTCTCGTGCTGCGTCTCGATGTACGTGAAGTCGAACGTCTCGTAGTGGACGTCGTAGCCCGCCTTCTTCAGCAGGCTGAAGACGTACGCCCCCGACGCGTCGTGCCCCAGCGAGCCCGCGGCGCGGTTGCCGCCGGCCGAGTCCGCGATGGCCTGGAACTGCTTCAGGTGCTGGTAGGCGCCCTCGCCGGACGAATCCTGCACCAGCTTCTTCGCCAGCTTGGCGGCGTCCTTGGCCGGATCGGACCCGGCGCGCTGCGCGGTGGCCGGAGAGGCGGCGGCGAGCAGGAGCGGGGTGGCGATGGCCAGGGACGCGACGGCGGCCATGGCTCTGCGACTGCGGGATGAAGCGTTCACAGGGATCCTCTCGGTGCGAACAAATGTGAGGGGAAACTAGCGACTCGCGAGGATTATGGGAATGCTTGTGCCATAACTCGTGTGACCGAGTGTGGAGGGATGTGAGCGCAGCGGCGTGGGCAGGCGGCCGAATGGAGCTCTTGTGTCACTCGGGGGGTGTGTGCCGGGAGTTGGGGTGCGAGGTCAGTGGCGGGCAGGGGTCGTAGCCGGGGTCGTGGCCGGGGTCGGAGCCGCGGCAGGGGCCTGGGCCGGGGCCTGGGCCGCCTGCGGGTCGAGTGCGGTGCCCGGTGCCGTGGCCGGTGCTCCCGCGACGGAGCCGCCCGTCCCGTGTCCCCGTACCGCTGCGCGACGCCTCAGGCCGAAGCCGGTGACCAGGGCCGCCAGGACCACCGCCACCAGCGGCACCCACAGGGCAGAGCGGTAGCCCTCCAGGAGGGCGGCCGTCGAAGTGCCGTGCGTGGCGGCGACGTTGACCGCGCTCGCGGTCGACAGGCCGAGGGCGGCACCGAACTGCGAGCTCGTGTAGAGCAGACCGCCCGCCAGGCCCTGTTCCTTCGCCGCGATGCCCTCCGTCGCGGCGATCGTCAGCGGGCCGTACGCCAGCGCGAAGGCGATGCCGACCAGCACCAGGCTCGGCAGCATCGCGAAGTACGCCCAGTCGGCGCCGAGCGGCAGGAAGAGCGCGTACGCCAGGACCGCCGAGAGCAGTCCGCCGAGGATCACCCGGGCGTTGCCGAACCGGGCCACCAGGAGCGGGGTCAGCGTCGGGGCCAGGATGACGTCGAGGCCGGTGGCGAGCATCGTGAGGCTGGTGGTGAGGGTGGACCACTCGCGTACCTCCTGGAGGTAGAGCACCACCAGGAACTGGAAGGCGAAGAAGCCGCCCACGAAGAGCATCGCGGAGACGTTCGCCCTGATCAGCGAGGCGGAGCGGAGGATTCCGAGCCGTACGAGAGGCATCGCCCCACGGCGTTCCAGGCGGCGCTCGACCACGGTGAACACGGCCAGCAGGGCGAGCGCGCCGCCGATCGTCACGACCGTGACCGCCGCCCCCGCGTGCGGGGCCCGCTCGACGCCGAGCACCAGCAGCACGATCGCGGTGGTGAGCACCGCACTGCCCGCGAGGTCCATCCGCTGCCCCGTCCGGTCGGGCCTGGCGGTCTTCGGTACGAGGGTGAGCGCCGCGACGAGGATCACCGTCGCCAGCACGACGGGCGCGAAGAACACCCAGCGCCAGCCGAACGAGGTGAGCAGCCCGCCCGCCACCAGGCCGACCGTGAATCCGGCCGCGCCGGTGCCGGAGTAGAAGAGCAACGCCCGGGTGCGCTGCGGCCCTTCGGTGAACCCGGTGGTGATGATGGACAGCCCCGCCGGGGTCATGAAGGCGGCCGACACGCCGGTCACGAAGCGCGAGACGAGCAGCATCCAGCTCTCGGTGGCGAACCCGCCGAGTCCGGAGAAGCCGATGAAGACGGCGAGCGCGAGCACGAACATCCGGCGTCGGCCCAGCAGGTCGGCGGCCCGTCCGCCGAGCAGCATGAAGCCGCCGTAGCCGAGCACGTACGCACTCACGACCCACTGCAACTCACCTGTCTCCAGGCCGAGTTCGGTACGGATGGTGGGCAGTGCGACATTGAGCATGCCGATGTCGATGCCTTCGAGGAAGATCGCGCCGCAGAGGACGAGGAGGACGCCCCACTGGCGGAGCGTCATGCCGGTCATGCCGGAGCCGGGGATGCCTGAAGCGGTGGGTGCGGAAGGTTGCTCGGTCATGCGGCAACCCTCGTCCGGGGCCAGGGGCGGAACAACGGCGAAGAACGCAACGTTCGTTCAACTGGGCTTACCGATACCGACGCATCCGAGGTGCACGCACGATGGAACGCGACGAACTGGAGTGCTTCCTCCTCCTCGCCGACGAACTCCACTTCGGCCGTACCGCCGACCGCATGCGGCTCTCCCGCGCCCGCGTCAGCCAGTTGGTGCAGCGGCTGGAGCGCCGGGTCGGCGCGCCCCTCTTCGTACGGACCAGCCGCCGGGTCGGGCTCACCGCCCTCGGCAGGCAGTTGCGCGCCGACCTGGAGCCGCACCACCGGGCCATCGACGCGGCGCTGGTCAGGGCGGTGGAGACCGCGCGCGGGATCGAGTCGACGCTGCTCGTCGGGTTCTCCAGCCCGCTCGGCGGGGAAATCGTCCTGAAAGCGGCAGATGCGCTACGGGAAATCCATCCGGAAATGGCGGTCGAAATCTGCGAAATTCCGCTTTCCGACCCGTACGGATCGTTGCGCAGCGGGCAATTCGACGTCCAGCTGACGGAATTCCCCTCCCGTGAAGCCGATTTGGGTACGAGCAAGGGGCCGCTGCTCACCGAGGAACGCGTCCTCGCCGTCACCGCCGGGCATCCCCTGGCCGCCCGTACTTCCCTTTCGCTGGAAGACCTGGCGGACGTCCCGCTGATGCCCGTCCTCGCCACCGGCACGCTCCCGGATTACTGGCAGGAATACCTGGCGCCGACGCGTACGCCCGCCGGGCGGGAGATCCCGCGCGGCCCCGCGGTGACCAACATGCAGGAGGCGCTGGTGCTGGTGGCGGCCGGAAAGGGCGCCCTGCTCGCGCCCGCGCACGCGGCGACGTACTACCGGAGGCCGGGCGTGGCCTACGTACCCCTCGACGACGCGGCGCCGGTCGGGCACGGTCTGGTGTGGCGGGCGGGCGACGAGACACCGGCGCTGCGGGCCTTCGCGCGTACGGCGGCGGAGGTGGCGCGGAATCTGCCCGAGACGCGGCCCGAGATGCGGCTCGCGAAGGCCGCGATTCCGCGGGGGAAGTCCGCCGCCCTGTGAATGCGGTGTGTTCACTGTGCCCATCCTGCGTATTGGCTATGAATTAGATCACAGAGAAAACATCGGAACCATGGGCAACTGCCCCATAATGTCCCGTTTTACCTTCCCTTTATCAAGGTGCCGGGCCTACGGGCGGCAAAATCTCCCTTCTTCGGCTCGTGTTCCGGCCATACGATCTCGGGGCAGTCGCCCGCGTGAGGCAGGGCTCCGCGGCGGCTCGCCCCTTCTGCTTTTTCTTTTCGTTCGTTTTCTCGTTCCTCCCAGATAAGGGCTCGCGTGAAAATTCGCCGCATGCTCGCGACGGCTGTTGCCGCCGCCGTCACCACGCCCGTCGTCCTCCTCTCGGCCGGTTCGGCGTTCGCCGCCGACCCGACGCCGAGCGCCCAGGTCCAGGGCCAGAAGGCCAAGCCGACCCCGGCCCAGCTGGAGGCGCTGGCGAAGGCCGCCGCCGACGCGAAGAAGGCGTACGACGACGCCGTCGCCGCCCACACCGCCGCCACCGCCGCCGTCGAGGCCGCCACGTCGGCCACCGCACCGCTCAAGGTGAAGGCCGACGAGGCGAAGAAGACCGCCGAGGCCGCAGGTACGGCGAAGGCCGCCGCGGACAAGACCCTCG
Organism: Streptomyces sp. NPDC032721; assembly: GCF_055579625.1. NCBI lineage: Bacteria > Bacillati > Actinomycetota > Actinomycetes > Kitasatosporales > Streptomycetaceae > Streptomyces > Streptomyces sp. NPDC032721. Next base: position 47,696 of record NZ_JBVIMX010000021.1, read on the forward strand.
TCGACGCGAAGGCCGCGCTCGCCGCGCTGCCCGCCGACGCCCCCGCCGAGGCCAAGACCGCCGCCGAGAAGGCCGTCACGGACGCCGAGGCGGACGTCGCCGCCAAGGCCATCGCCAAGACCGAGGCCGACGGCGCCTACCAGGCCGCCGTCAAGGCGTCCGACGACTCCCGGGTCGACGCGTTCCGCGCGCTGCACTCCGCGGAAGGCGCCGTCGCCAACGCCAAGGCCACCAAGGCCGCCGCCGACAAGGCACTCGCCGACGCGAAGGCCGAGGCGGCCAAGCCCGACCCGAGCAAGCCGCCGGTCGACCCGACCAAGCCCCCCGTCGACCCCACCAAGCCGCCGGTCGACCCGACCGAGCCGCCGGTCGACGAGGAGTGCAAGCTGGACGAGGCGCTCTCCACGACCCTGAACGGCCTGCCGTCCAAGGTCGTCGCGGGCACCACGGTCGACTTCACGCTCCGGGTGACCAACGGCACCGGCAAGGAGATCGACGAGGTCAAGCCGTTCGCCACGGTCTACGGCGCCGGCACCGCCGCCAGCGACTACAAGGACATCAGCGGACTGCTGCGCCTCCAGTCGGCCCCGGCGGGCTCGAACTCCTTCAAGGACGTCAAGGACAACGAGTACGCGGGCACCATCACCCACCTGAAGGCCGGCGCCTCCGCCGACCTGAAGCTGCGGCTGATCATCGACAAGAAGACCCCGGCCGCCGACGGCATCGCCTTCATCGCCGGCGACTACTGGAACGACAACGGCTCCTGCGGCGGCAACGACCTCAAGGAGTACGCCTTCTCGATCCTCGCCGCGGGCAGCAAGCCCGGCAAGGTCGACGACTCCAAGCCCGCCAAGGTGAAGGACGCCACCCAGGTGCCGGTCCCGCAGGGCGGCGCGGGCACCACCCCCGTCACCACGGACGCCTCCGGCAACCTGGCCTCGACCGGTTCCTCCGGCACCTCGCAGATCGGCCTCGCGGCCGGTGCCGCGATCGTCCTGGGCGCGGGTGCGGTCTTCGTCGTACGCCGTCGCAAGGCGGACCAGCAGGGCTGATGCTCGCCTGACTGAGTGAGCAAGGCAACGAGCGGGGCCCGTACCGGAGTTGATCCGGTACGGGCCCCGCTTGCTGCGTCTGTCCCGCGACGCGACGGGCGCGATGACGGTACGGGCTCACCGCCCGAGCAGCCCCCGGACCGCCGCCCGGTCCACGTTCGTCAGCGCGCGGACCAGCTTCGGGGTGAGGAAGACGATCACGAGGCCGAGCAGCGACACGGCCGCGAGCTGGGTCGCCGAGGTGATCTCGTAGACGTGGTGCACACCGCCCGAGGTGTAGTCGAAGACCCGGTAGCCCGCCCAGCCGTCCACGAACCGGGGGAAGACCCAGTTGTACGCGGGCAGCAGCGCGACCACCCAGCCCACGGTCAGGAACGTCACCGAGAGCACGAAGCTCAGCACCCGCCACGGGAACATCAGGACCTGGAACAGCAGCGACTTCCACCCGGCCGAGTCCGTCAGCCGCCGCGACATCGCCGCCCAGAACCCGGTCCGCCCGTCGTCGTCCGCCACCGGGCCGGGGCCCTCCACGTACAGCCCGAGCCCGTGCCTGGCCCGCCCGCGCTCGGCGGCCCCGAGCCCGCGCGCCGCGGCGAGGGTTCCCGCCAGCACCGGCAGCCCCAGCACGGTCACCGCGAGCCCGGCGCCGAGCGAGAACATCGTCACCGCGAAGACGAATCCGACGATCGCCACCGGCAGCGAGGTGAGCGTGTAGCCGATCTCCCGGTACGTCGCCGAGGCGAACGGCCCGTGCAGGAAACCGACGGACGGGGTGCGGAAGTCGGTGGTGGCGGTGGCGGTGGCGGTCATGGCGGGGCCTCGAATCATCGCGGTGGGGACGTCTCGCAACGTTCTGTGCTGTCACCGAGAACGATCCCGGAACCGGGCCCCGAAGAGGATGGTGTGACCCTGCCGATCGGAAGGGGGGCTAGCCCCACCCCAGGCCCCTCGGTCAGCGCTTCTTCTGCTTCCGCTTCTGCGGCGGCGTCCACTCCCCGCGGTGCTTCTGGCAGCGGGAGTACCCGATCATCGCCGGCTTCTGGCACGGCTTCCCGGTCACGGTCCTGGTCGACTTGCACTTGACCTGCTTGCCCATGTGCCCTCCCACGACGTCGCTACGACGCAGAACATGGTCGGGGGACAGAGTGCCGTCCGGCGTACGAACGCCTCATTCAGGCCGATTTACGTCTGGGAACGGCCTAATCGGCCCACACCGCCCGGCTCCCGGGGCGGGGCCAAGCCGCCGCCCGGCTGCCCGGAGCGATTCGTTCCGCCGCCGGTGAGCGCGCTTGGGCACCGCTTTGACCAGCGGTTTTCCTAGGATAGCCGGTCCGGTGTGGTGGGGCATGACTCCCTTGGAGCGTGGCCCGGCTCAGTCACTTGACTACCCCTCCTCTCGTCCTTTCGTAGGGTGTGGCGCGCGCGAAGCGATGGAAGGATGCCAGTACCGGGACATCGGGACACGCGGGGGAGAGGCCATGGGGAGTCCACTTCAGAACAGTTCGACCGACGGCATCCAGGAGGCACCGGGCGGCGCGGAGCAGTCGCGCTGGGCCGGTCTGCTGCCGGAGTCCCCGGTGGAAAGAGTCCCCGTACAAGCACTCCGGATGGCCGACTCGCCGCGGCTGACGCGCACCAGCGAGGAGCACGTACGCCTGCTGGCGGGAACCGACGCCGAGTTACCCCCGATACTCGTGCACCGCGAGACCATGCGGGTCATCGACGGCACGCACCGGGTGCGGGCGGCGCAGCTGCGCGGCGAGACGGACATCGATGTCCGGTACTTCGAGGGGGACGCCAAGGACGCGTTCGTCCTCGCCGTACGGTCGAACATCACCCATGGACTTCCGCTGTTGACCGCCGAGCGCACGGCGGCCGCCCGACGCATCATCGGAACGCATCCGCACTGGTCGGACCGGGTCATCGCGGATGCGGTGGGCGTCACGGCCAAGACGGTCGCGGGGGTGCGCAGGCGTTCGACCGAGGAGAACCCGCAGTCGAACAGCAGGCTGGGCAAGGACGGCCGGGTCCGGCCGCTCGACGGAGCCGTCGGCCGGCTGCGCGCCCACAAGCTGCTCATCCGCAGCCCCGAGATGCCGCTGCGGGTGATAGCGCAGGAAGCCCGTATCTCCATCTCCACCGTCTGGGACGTCCGTGCGCGGATCAAGCGCGGGGAGGACCCGGTGCCGCCGCGTCAGCGCAAGGCGATGGCGCGTGCGGCGGAGGAAGGGCCGAAGACCAACGGGGCCGCACGCCCGGCGCGTTCGGCACCTTCCGCGGGGCCCGCCGGTTCCGCAGTGCCCCGCAGCCGTGACGACGGCGCGGTGGCGAATGCGGTCACCGGCTCCTGTACCGGGGGCAGTGCCGGGGTGAACACCGGGGCCGGCGCCACCCAAAGGGACAAAGGGCACACGGGGGAAGGGGGGAACAAGGGAGAGACCCTGGTCGCCAAAAAGCTGG
>NZ_JBVIMX010000021.1:51217-116914 GCF_055579625.1 Streptomyces sp. NPDC032721
CAAAGCGAGGTGGTCCCCCCCCCCCCCCCCCCCTCTCCCCCCTCCCCCCCCCCCCTCCCCCCCCCCCCCCCCCCCCCCCCCGCCCAGCGGGCCGACGGCCACGCGGGGCAGGTGGGACACGCGGGCGAGCCCGTGGTCGCCGAGACGCTGGAGCGGCTGCGCAAGGATCCGTCGCTGCGGTTCAATCCGGCGGGCCGGGACTTCCTGCGCTGGGTGGAGTCGCGGGTCATATCCCCGCAGGAGTGGAGCCGGTTCATCGACCGACTGCCCGCTCACCAGGCCAACTTGATAGTGGAGATAGCCAGGAAGAACGCGGTGCTGTGGCGGGAGTTCGCCGAGCAGCTCCGGGCGAGACAGGAACTCACGGAGTCCTCGGCGCAGTCCGACTGAAGCAGTTCGACCGAGGAGCACCGGGGCCAGGCGCCGGGGTCAGGCGCCGGGGTCAGGCGCCGGCTTCCGCCAGCGGGTACCGGGGCAGCGGAGCGTCGGGGCGGGCCAGGTAGAGCCGGGTCTGCTCGGCGCTGCACACGACGGCCCCGTCCTCCTTCTCGATGCCGATCGCCAGCACCAGCTCCAGGAACCCGCGCGGCCTGGTGCGTGCGGAGACGATGCTCACCCCGGCCCGAAGCTTGCAGCCGACCTCGGCCGGGGCGCGGAACCGCACCCGGTCGAGCCGCTGGTTCAGGCCGGATTCCGACCATTCGAGGTCCAGCAGGCTGTCCGTCAGGAAGGTGACGAGGGACAGGACCAGGAATCCGTGCGCCACCGGCGTGCCGAAAGGCCCTTCGGCCGCCCGGTCCGGGTCCACGTGAATGTCCTGCCAGTCGCGGGTGACATCGGCGAACGCATTGATGTCCGGCTGTGTGATCTCGAACCATTCACTGTGGCCGCAGTGCTGACCTGCCCGTTCCTGGTACCACTCTGCTATTTCCTGCAATGTGGCCATGCTGACCCCCGGAGGTTTTTTCGGAAACTGAAGGATGCGTATTCGGAGAGACAATGCCTTGCGTTTATCGAAAGCATTGTTGTGCCTATAGTCTTTGGTGCGGTCACATTCTTGGTGGCAGTGCGATGAAGGTCAAGAGAGAAGAGAAGGTGCGAAATGAATTCAGGTACGAAGGCGGTTGTGTACGGTGGCATCACTTTTGTCATCGGTGTGGTGCTCTGGCGGTTCACCGGCAATATCGAGACGCCGGTCGTCACGCTGACCAAGCTGGGCGTCGTCCTCATGGCCCTGGGTGCGCTGGAGGTCGTCTACGGCCTCTACAAGTCCGCCGCCCGCAAGTAGCGGTCCGGCGCCCGGCTCCCGGCCGTCGCGACGAGGTTCAGGGAGCCGGACCGGACGCGCCGCATGGACCGGCCGCGCCGCGAGGACCGGCCGCGCCGCCGCCAGGGCGCGGAGCTGTTCCAGCAACCGGCGGCCGACCGCGTCGTTCTGCCGGAAGAACGGCGAGTTGGTGCCCGGCACCGAGAAGGAGCCCAGACTGCCTCCCGTGGCGAAGGCGCCGAGCGCGTAACGCCGCGGGTGCGGCCGTCCCGAGAGATCCGGCACGCGGTAGTCGCCGTCCTGCGCGACCAGCCGCGACACGTTCTCCGCGTCCGCCGGGCGCCGGGTCCGCGCGATGCCGTCGGCGACCATCGACCTGAGCATCGGGTCCTTCCCCCCGGTCACGTCGGGCCCGGCCAGCCGCGCCTCCACGAAGTGCCTGGCGGTGACCTCTCCCGCGAGCGAGTCGGACGACGCGACGAAGAGCCCCGCCTCCTCGTCCGTACGGAACCGGGCCCCGGCCCCGAAGAAGCGGACCAGGCCCGCCCGGGACAGCGCGAGGAGCTGCTCCAGCCGGAACGGGGGCGGCCCCGACGAGAAGAAGCTGTTGAACTCCGATATCCGCTCGATCGCCGCCGAGGCCCGGTCGTCGAGTTCACCCGGGTACGACACCAGCAGCTCGGCCAGCTGGTTGCCCGCCTCGAACAGCGACCGCGCGCCGCCCGCCCACGCGCTGCACCGGGGCAGGGTCACCCGCTCGACGGTCGCGCGCACGTACCGGAGCATCCACGCGTCCAGCTCGTGACCCGAGGCGAACCGCAGCTTTTCCAGCGGGCGCTGGAGCACCTCCAGGTCCAGCCGGTCGGCCGCCGGTACGGACTCCTCGACCAGCGCGTGCAGCGCGGCGCTGCCCCAGTCGAGCTTCTCGTAGAGCCGTGCGAACTCCGGCCAGGGCCTGGTGGTCCGCTCGGGGTGCCCGGTGAAGAGCTCCTGGTAGTAGCCCCAGCCGAACTCCTTGGCCGTCAGGCCCCACAGGTCCGCCGCCCCGCCAGGACCGTCGGCGAGCGCGGCCCTGAAGGCCTCCACCGTGGCGAACCGGACCGGGCCCGGTCGCGCACCGCGCAGCGCGAGCCCCGACTTGGGCAGGTGGGGCACGCCCCGCCGGGAGCCGACCCACAGGACGGGTTCGGCGCCCGACGGCAGATAGGCAGGCTCGCCGTCGGCGCCCCGGACGAACCGGCCGCCGCGCTCCTCGGTCAGCAGGGACATCAGGTCGACGAAGGCCAGGCCGAAGCCGGACACCAGCACGTCGGCCCCCGGCGGCAGCCCGGAGAGGTCGATGTCGGCGGTGCAGGAGGGCGGCAAGTACGTCCCCCGGTGCCGGTCCGCGAAGGCCGCGCGGTCCCGCTCGACCCGGTCCATGCTGCCGTCGATGTTCCCCTGGGCGAGCACCACGACGTCCGCGTCGAGCGTGCTCCCGTCGGACAGGGCGAGGCGCTGGCGGCCGTCGGCACGCTCCGACAGACCGACGGCGGCGGCCCTGTGCTCGTACACCTCGACGCCCTCGGGGAGGGCCGCGCGGACGGAGCGGAAGCACCAGCGCAGGTACTCGCCGGCGAACCGGCGGCTGGGGAAGGAGTCCGGGGTCAGGGAGCGTGCCTCGGCGGCGAGGTCGGGGGCGGAGATCTCCCGCTCGCCGTGCTCGGCGGCCCATTCGGCCAGCGTCGGCCCCGGCGTGACGGGCCCCGCACAGACGACGCTGTCGTCGGTGAACATCGTGACGTCCCCGGCCCGGGAGTTCATCAGCATGTGGGCCGGCTGGCCGGGCCGCCAGACCCGGCCGCCGCCGGGCGGATGGGGGTCGACGACGTCTATCCGCAGGACTCCGCGGGGCCACACCCCGGCGAAATTGGCGGCGATGCGCTCCAGCAGGCCGGTCGTCCTGGGGCCCGCGCCGACGAATGCCAGCGACACGGGGCCCAATGGCGGCGCGGGGCCCAATGCTGACTCGGGATCCAATACCGACTCGGGGCCCCATACGCCTTCAGTTTCCGTCATGGCGCGGAGGTTACCCGCGAAGCGATACCCTCCGCGGGCATATCCGAACGGCAGTGGAATCGTGTAACCCCCGGTCACGCAAGGGTCATTCGACTTCGACCGCGTTCGACTCCGCCCGTGTTCGACCTGGCCCCGTATTCGACTTCTCCAAGCCACCTTGACGAAAAAGTAGAGCCGTTTTAGTTTCTTCCTCGACTCGCCGGAAGAAATTGCCGGAGGTCGGGTGACTGAGCAACAGGAGACAGGGACCAACGGTCCTTTGCTTCTTTCCGATCTGATTTCTTTTCGGTGCTTCGGATTCATCACGGGGAGAGAACAACGATGCAGGGCCGTTTCATCAGCTTGCGCCCGCCGACGGCGGACGACTTCGATTCGATCGTGCGGTGGCTGGCACCTGACACCCAGGGGTCCGCGCTCAGCGGTGACTCACGGGAAATGGCGAGCCCCGAGGAACTGCGGGCGGCCCACCACTCCGGCAGCGTCACTTTCCGGATGATCTACGACACCTCGGGCGATGCGCTCGGATTCGTCAACTGGCGGCAGCGCGGCAGCCACCAGTCGTACGAGATAGCGATCATCGTCGGGGAGCAGGACCGCTGGCGGAGCTCCTACGGCGGCGAGGCGATCATCCGGCTGATCGACATCCTCTTCATGACGTACGACGCCCGCCGCGTCCAGCTCACCACCGGCGCCTTCAACGCCCACACCATTCCCGCGCTGATCCGGGGCAATTTCGTCCTGGAGGGAATTCTCCGCAACTTCTACTACGTGGACGGCCGTTACCACGACGCCACCATGTGGTCGATGCTGCGCTCCGAGTACGAGGCGGAGCTGAAGAAGACGGAACACCTGGACGGCATGAAGTACCGGCCGGTCGTCCCGGAGGCGGACAAGACCCGCGCCCACCGCATGCTCTGGGACTACGTGGCCGGCGGCGGCCGCACCTCGCTCGACGTCGACGGCCTGCTGAAGGACCTCGACAAGGGCGCGGGCCCGGGCAGCACCGGCAAGGACCTCGACCACGACACCGACGCGGCACCCCTGGGTGCCCAGGACACCAGGACGGGAGGCGACGATGCGTGAGGCCGGAGAGCTCTTCTCGGTGGCGGACCCCGAGTACTTCGAACCCCCGGAGCGGTGGCGTCCGGCGGACGACCAGGACTTCGCGGAGCTGATACCCGACCGGGAGAACTGGACCAGGAAGCAGCACGGCCCGTGGTGTCACCTGCGATGTACCGACGGGCAACTGCCCGAGCAGGGCTGGAAGATCCACGTGTCGGCCCGTGCGGAGAACGCCGTCGACGTGCTCAGGACCGTCTCGGAATACTGTTTCGAGCACGGCATCAGCTTCAAGTTCCTTTCCCGCAGGGCCACTCTGCAGGCGTACAACCTCAAGTTCGCCCCGCGGAGCGCGAGCGGCAAGTTCCTCGCGCTCTACCCCGAGGAGGACGTCGCCGTCCCGGCCCTCGACGCGCTGCACGAACTGCTGGCCGGCCAGGACGGCCCCTACATCCTCAGCGACCGCCGTTGGCGCGACGGCAGTCCGGTCTACCTGCGCTACGGCGCGTTCACCAGCCGGTACACCTACACCCCGGACGGCAGGCGCGTCCTCGCGATGACCGGCCCGGAGGGTGAGCCGGTCCCCGATCCGCGGTCGGTACCTTTCCGGCTGCCGTCCTGGATCTCGCCCCCCGTCGAGATCCAGAGCGCTCTGCGCACCCCCGAGTCGAACGAGCCCTTTCCGTTCGCGGTGGAGCGTGCGCTGCAGTTCTCCAACGGTGGCGGCGTCTACGCCGCCCGGGAGAGCGAAACCGGCCGCGAGGTCGTGCTCAAGGAGGCCCGGCAGCACGCCGGCGCCGACCGGAGCGGCCTCGACGCCGTGGACAGGGCCCGCTACGAGGCCGGGATGCTGACCCGGCTCGCGGACGTGGCCGCCGTACCGGAGCTCGTCGGCTCCTTCCGGTACTGGGAGCACCACTACCTGGCGCTGGAGAAGGCCGAGGGGATGAACCTGCAGAACTGGGTGGCGCTGAACCACCCGTTCATCGGGCACGCCCCCACGGACGAGGCCGTCGCCGCCTACCGCGAGCAGGCGGAGCGGGTGCTGGAGCGGGTCACCGCCGCGATCGGCGAGGTGCACGCCCGGGGGATCGCCCACCGGGACCTGCACCCCGGCAACATCCTGGTGGACGACGAACTCACCGTGCGGCTGCTGGACTTCGAGATGGCGACCGAACTGGGCGACGCGGCGAACCCGCCGCTGGCCTACCCGGGCTTCGCCCCGAAGGCCGGTACGGCGGAGTACCGCGACCGGTACGCGCTGGCCGTGCTGCGGCTGTGGCTCTACATGCCGCTGGCCCCGCTGTACGTGCTCGACCAGGGCAAGGCCGTACGGCACGCGAAAGCGGCGGCCGACTGGTTCGGACTGCCGGCGGGCCACTTCGACGCGACCCTGCGCACCATGGGCCTCGACGGTGCGGCGCGGACCGCGGCGCAGGCCACCGGGCACACCGCTGACGATGCGCCCCGGGACCCGGACGCGCTCCTGGGCGCCCTGGCGGGCTCGCTCGTCACGATGGCCGACCCCGCGCGGACCGACCGGCTCTACCCCGGTGACCAGGACCAGTACCTGAACACGGCGGGCCCCGCGAGTCTGGCGCACGGCGCGGCAGGCGTCCTGTGGGCGCTCCAGCAGGCGGGCACCGAACCTCCGGCGGAGCACGAGCGGTGGCTGCGTACCTTCCCCGGGTCCAGGGACGCGGCACTCGCGTCCCCCGGACTGTGGGACGGCGCGACCGGCGTCGCCTGGTACTGGGCACTGCGCGGCGACCACGAGGCAGCCCGCGCCCAACTCGCCCCGCTGCGCCGGGACATGGACCTCTCCACGGACCCCTCACTCTTCTCCGGAGTCGCCGGAATGGGGCTGGCCGCGCTCGCGCTCGGCCCGCTGCTCGGCGACGAGGAGCTCGGCTCACTGGCCCTGCGCGCCGCGGACCGCATCCGCGACGAGCTGTTCCCCAGCGAGCACACCGCAGCGCCGCCGGCGGGACTGCTGCGCGGCTGGAGCGGGGCGGCGGTGTTCCTCACCAGGATGTACGAGGCCACCGACGACCCGAGCTGGCTCGACCTCGCACGGGCGGCGGTCGACCGGGACCTGGCACGGTGCACCGCCGACGAGCGGGGCACGCTCCAGGTGGTCGACGGCAAACGGCGGCTGCCGTACCTGGCCACCGGCGGTCTGGGAGTGGCGATCGGCGCGGACGCCGTACTGCGGCACCGGGACGACGCCGACCTGAGCGCCGCCGTGCCACGGCTGGTGGCGGGGGCCAGGGTGCGGCTGATGGCCGATACCGGGGTCTTCTCGGGCCGGTCGGGTGCGCTGCTCGCCATGGTCGCCCTGGAACGGCACCTGGACGCCGCGGACGAGGCGATCGCCCAGCACCTGGACGCGCTGCCGCTGCACCTGGTGGAACGCGACACGGGACCCCGCGTGCCGGGCAGTGGCGGGGTGCGGTTCTCCGCGGACCTGGCCACCGGCACCGCCGGGCTGGTCCTGGCCCTGGCCGCGGTGCGCGACCGAGGACTCAAAAGCTTGCCGTTCCTGGGGACCGAGCCTCTCTGAGGCCCGGCCCGGGCCTCCTGGAGGCCCGCGGGACACGGCGCAGAAGCCACCGGCCGGAGCCACCGGCCCGATACCTGGAAGGGAGGTGCACACACATGTCGATCATCGAGCTGCAGGGCCTGGAGGCCCCGGCGGAGACCGCCGAGGCGCTTGGCAGCACCATCAGCAACTCCTGCTGAACGCTGCCCCGCTGACCGCGCGTCACCCGGCGACAGGTGCGCGAGAGACCGTGGTGTCCATTGCCGCCACCCGAGACCGTGAAGGGAGGAACCACCATGTCGATCATCGAGCTGCAGGGCCTTGAGGCCCCCACCGAGACCGCTGAGGCGCTCGGCAGCACCATCTCCAACAGCTGCTGAATGCGGCGTTGTCGATGAAGTGCTCCGCAGACCCACGGGTCTGCCAGGCCCACGGGCCTGTTAGGAGGGGCGCGGCGCGAGCTGTGCGCCGCGCCCCTCTCCCGTTCCATACGGAACCCGCAGGAAACGGACACGTGCCGGACACCGCTGGACACGGAACCCGTCCGACACGCGAACCGCAGGATACGGACACCGCAAGACTGAGGACAACGGGGAGATCTGATGCCCTCCGTACCGGGGGAAAAACCATCTGTCGTCGCGCGACGGGCCGCAATCAGCCACCTCGCGCTCGGCCACGGAATCGACATCATGCGGCGCGCCCTGCACGAGAGGGGCGTACGGGCGGGTGACCGGGTCGTCCTGAGCGGCGACAACACCATCGAGTTCCACGCCGCCGTACTGAGCCTGATCGCCTCGGACGTCTCGCTCGTCGTCCTCGACAAGACGCAGCTCCGCCGCCCGGGCGGCCTGGCCGCCCTGCGCGCCCGGCACACCGTGCTGCCGGGTGACCTGGCCAAGGGCGTGCCCGGGTCGATCGCGCTGCGCGACCTGTGGGACCACGGCGCGGGCACCGTCACCTCGGCCGAGGCCGGTGGCGCCGCCGAGCTCCCCGACTTCGCGACCGTCGCCTGGCGCCGCCGCGAAGATGGCCTGATCCTGCTGTCCTCCGGCACCACCGGAGCGCCGCACGCCGTCGTCAGGTCCGGCGGAGCCTTCCTCGACAACCTCGTACGGACCGCCGAGCGCGTCCAGTACAAGCCCGAGGACGTCCTGCTGCCGCTGCTGCCGATGACCCACCAGTACGGGCTCTCCATCGCGCTGCTCAGCTGGGTCGCCGGCACCGGACTGCTGGTGGTGCCGCCCGAGCACCTGTCGGAGGCCCTGCGGCTGGGCAAGCGTCACGGCGCCACCGTCGTCGACGCACCCCCGCGCACCTACCGCGCGATCCTCAACCTCGCCGCCCGCAACCCGGCGCTGCTGGACGACCTGTCCGCCGTACGGCTGTGGTGCGTGGGCGGCGGTCCGCTGGAGGGGCGGCTCGCCGAGAGCTTCCACCGGGCCAGCGGCCACCAGCTGCTCGACGGGTACGGGTCGACCGAGCTGGGCAACGTGGCGCACGCCTGGCCCGACCGGCCCTCGGTCGTCGAGGCCCTGCCGGGCGTCGAGCTGAAGGTCGTCGACGCGACGGGCGCACAGGTGCCCGCGGGCAAGGTCGGCGAACTCCTGGTCCGCACCCCCGACCAGTACCGGGGCACCCTCGACGCCGACGGCCGGATCACGTACGCGCAGACCGGCTGGCAGCACACCGAGGACATCGCCTCGGTCGGCGCCGACGGGAACCTGACAGTGCTCGGCCGCAGGTCCGCGCTCTCCCGGGGCGGCTTCACCGTCTACCCGGCCGAGGTGCAGCGCCGGCTCACCGACGCGGGCGTGACCAACGTCTGCGCGGTCGTCGAGGACGCCGAGCGCGGCCAGCGGCTGGTCACCGTCGTCGCCGACCCTGGGCGCGGCACGCACGCGCACTGGCGGCGCGAGATCAGCGCGCACCTGGCGTCGTACGAGGCCCCCGACCACGTCTTCGTGGTGGACGAGCTCCCGCTGAACGGCTTCGGCAAGGTCGACATCGGCCGGGTCCAGGGCTTCGCCGAGGCGTCCACCGCACAGCGGCTGAGCGCCCCGAGGCTGCTCGGCGAGCCCTTCAGATCGGACCGTCGGCTGACCGACACCCTCGCGGCACTGGCGCGCACCGCCGACTACGTACACACCGAGAAGGAACGTTTCATCGAGGTGCTGGGCGGCATCACCGACCGCAAGGCCGCCGAGATCGAGGTCGAAGGATTCGTCGCCACCCTGCGCGGCGCGGCAGCCGAGTACGCCCTGCACCGGCCGCCGAAGGTGCCCGCCTCCTGGGTCTTCATGCCGTCCAACGTGGTGCTCTACTCGTACGCCCTGTACCTGATGGTGCCCGCGCTGTTCACCGACCGGATCAGCTTCCGTCCCTCGTCGCGGTGCGCGGACGTGACCCTGGCGCTGCACGAACTGCTCGCCCCCGTGCACGGCCTGGACGTCACCGCGTTCACCGGCACCCAGGGCGAGTACGCCGACACCATCCGGGGCAACCCCGGCACCGTCGTCTTCACCGGCCGTTACGAGAACGCCGAGGAGCTCCGGGTCAGCCTGGGCGACGAGCAGCTCTTCCTCTTCTTCGGCCAGGGCATCAACCCGTTCATCATCACCTCCCGCGCCGACGTCGAGCGGGCGGCGGCCGACGGCGCCCGGGTCCGGATGCTCAACTCCGGGCAGGACTGCCTGGCCCCCGACATCTACTTCGTGCACCGCACCCTCGCCGAGGAATTCCGCGACGCCCTGTCCCGCAACGTAGGCGCCCTGAAGTTCGGCGAGCTCGGCGACAGCGGGACCGACTACGGCAGCATCCACGACCCGAACGTGATCCAGCAGGTCACCCGGTACCTGATCACCCACCGGCACCGGATCCACCACGGCGGCGTCCTCGACGTCACCCGCTCCCATCTGCTGCCGACCGTCCTGGTCTGGGAGGCGGACGAACCGCTGGACGTCTCCGAGCAGTTCGCCCCCGTCTTCAACCTGGTGGTGTACGACGACGAGGCCGCGTTGCGGGAGGTCCTGGGCACCAAGCCCTTCCAGGAGCGGGCGTTCGGCGCCTCGGTCTACGGCCCGGCCGACGACCTCGTGGAGTTCCTCCGCGAACGGCACATGGTCAGCGTCGACTCGACGCTCATCGAGATCGAGAACGGCAACAAACCCTTCGGCGGCAGCGGCGTCCGGGCCGGTTACGCGGCCCAGGGCGGCCGGCGCTTCCCGCAGCCGCTGCTCATCTCCAAGGCGGTGGCCGAGTACGGCAACGGCCTGGCCGCCTCCGCCGGGTCGGGGTCCGGCGCCGGGCGACTGACCACGGCGGCCCACAAGTGACGACCCGCAGCACGGAATTGAGCAAGGGAGCAGCAATGGGTTCGTACGTGACCGGCCTCGGCGCCATCACCCCGCTGGGCAACTCGGTGGCCGAGACATGGAGCGGCATGGTGGAGGGCCGCAGCGGCATCACCTCCCTCACCAGCTTCGACCCCGGCGACTGCCCGGTCACCATCGGCGGCGAGATCCGGGACTTCGAGCCGACCGACTACATGCCGCGCACCGAGGTGCGCCGGATGGACCCGTACGCCAGGTACGCGGTCGCCGCCGCCCACCAGGCCCTGGAGCAGGCGGGCATCACCAAGGGCGTCTGCCCGCCGGAGCGCATCTCGGTCCTGGTCGGCTCCGGGTACGGCACCACGAAGCTGGACGCCGAAGGGGTCAGGGTGTTCGACGCCAAGGGCGCCCGGGCGGTCCGCCCGCACCTCTCGGCGTACGCCTCGATCGACATCGTGACCGCGTACCTCTCCATGGAACTGGGCGCCATGGGCGAGTCGTTCGCCGTCTCGGCGGCCTGCGCCTCGGGCACTGTCGTCATCGGTGAGGCGCACCGGCTGATCGAGCGGGGCGACGCCGACATCGTGGTGGCGATCGGCGCCGAGGACTCCATGAGCGGCAAGGACCTCGCGCTCACGGCCGCCACCCGCGCGCTCACAGCCAAGTACAACGACAACCCGGCCGCGGCCAGCCGCCCCTTCGACCGGGAGCGGGACGGCTTCGTGCTCTCCTCCGGCGCGGGCGCAGTGGTCCTGGAGTCGGCCGCGAGCGTACGGCGCCGCCGGGCGACACCGCTCGCCGAGATCGCGGGATACGGCGCGGCCAGCGACGCCCACCACATCACCGCGCCGCACCCCGAGGGCCTGGGCGCCCGGTTCGCCATGCGGCGGGCACTGGCGGCGGCCGGTGTCGAGCCGGGCGAGGTCGACTACATCAACGCGCACGGCACCAGCACCCCGCTCAACGACCGCACCGAAACCCTCGCCATCCAGGCCGAGCTGGGCGAGCGGGCACTCCGGATCCCGGTCAGCTCCACCAAGTCGACCACCGGCCACATGATCGGCGCGGCCGGTGCCGTCGAGCTGGTCGCCTGCGTCAAGGCGCTGGAGACCGGCTGGGCGCCGCCCACCATCAACTGCGACGACCCCGAGTTCACCGAGATGAACTTCGTCGCGCACAAGGCGCAGGAACACCCGATGCAGGTCGTCATGTCCAACTCCTTCGGCTTCGGCGGGCACAACGCCGCGCTGGTGGTGAAGGCGTGCTGAGCCAGGCCGAGGCCACAGAGGCAGATGCCGCGAGCGAGGCCCGTACGCCCCGCAAGGTGATCGTCACCGGCGGGACGCGCGGCATCGGGCGCGAGGTGGTCGAGCGGTTCGTCGGGTACGGCGACACGGTCGTCTCGCTCAGCGTCTCCGGCGCCCCGGTCGACGGCGCCACCTCGCTGGCCTGCGACGTCGGCGACCCCGACGACGTGGCACGCGCGATGGACTCCGCCGTTGCCCAGCTCGGTGGCCTGGACGTGCTGGTGGTGAACGCCGGGATCGCCCGCGACAACCTGCTGTCGCGGATGACGACCGAGGAGTTCACCAGCGTCGTCCAGACCAACCTGATGGGCGCCTTCTACCCGGTGAAGGCGAGCATCCGCCCGCTGCTGCGCTCCCCGCGCGGCCGGGTCATCTTCTGCTCCAGTACGGCGGCCCTGCTCGGCGGCGTCGGCCAGGGCAACTACGCGGCGAGCAAGTCAGGACTGATCGGCCTGGCCCGCTCCCTCGCCCGTGAGCTGGCCCGCAAGAACACCACCGTGAACGTGATCCTCCCCGGGCTCGTCGACACGGACATGGGGCGGGACTTCCCCGAGAAGGTGCGGCAGGAGTTCATCGAATCCGTACCGCTGCGACGTGCCGGGACGGTGACCGAAGTCGCCTCCCTGATCACGTACTTGGCGAGCGACGAGGCCCGGTACATCACCGGCGCGGTCATTCCGGTCGACGGTGGGGTGAGCATGGGTGTCTGAGACGACGAACGGCATCGACAAGAACGGTCTGCTGGCAGGCAAGCGGCTGCTGGTCACCGGCATCCTCACCCCGAACTCCATCGCCTACCACATCGCCGAACAGGCCCAGTTGGCCGGCGCGCAGGTCATCGCCACCGCCTACGGGCGCGTGTCGCTGGTCAAGCGGGTCTGCTCGCGGCTGCCCGAACCCGTACCGGTGATCGAGCTGGACCTCACCGACGCCGGGCAACTGGCCCGGCTGCCGGAGCTGGTGGCGGAGCACGCGGACGGACTGGACGGCGTCGTGCACTCCGTCGCCTACGGCCCGCCCGGCTGCTTCGACGAGGACTTCGCCGCCGTGCCCTGGCCGGACGTCTCCCGTGCCCTGGAGGTGTCCGCGTACTCGCTCGCCTCGCTGACGCACGCCTGCCGGGACCTCCTCTCCCCGGGCGCCTCCGTCATCGGCCTCGACTTCGACGGCCAGCGCGCCTGGGAGGGCTACAACTGGATGGGCGTCTCCAAGGCGGCCCTGGAGTCGGTGTCGCGTTACCTGGCCCAGCAGTTCGGGCCGCGCGGCATCCGGGTCAACGTGGTGGCCTCGGGCCCGCTGCGTACCGTCGCCGCCACCTCCATTCCCGGCTTCGACACGGCGTACTGGGACAAGGGCGCCCCGCTCGGCTGGGACGACAAGGACGTGGCCTCGGTCGCGCGGACCTGCTGCGCGGTGCTGTCCGACTGGATGCCGGTGACGACGGGCTCCGTGGTGTGGGCGGACGGCGGCTATCACATCGCCGGGCCCTGAGCCGTATCCCCGGCAGCGAAGCAAGAGCAGTAGAGCAGCAGCGCAGCGGCGCAAGAGAGCAGCAGAGCAGAGGAGCCACCGTGTCCAGCCCAGCAGCCACCATGACCCAGGAGAGCCGGGAGCGGCTGCGGGTCGAGCTCGTCGACCCCGAAGGCCGGGCCATCGGCCACACGTCGGTGCACGAGGCGCACTTCTCCACCACCGGCCTCCTGCACCGCGCGTTCTCCGTCATGCTGGTCAACGCGGACGGCGAGGTGCTGCTCCAGCGGCGGGCCGCTGCCAAGCGCCGGTTCCCCGGGCTGTGGACCAACACCTGCTGCGGGCACCCCGCCCCCGGCCAGTCGCCGGTGGACGCGGCGCTGGTCCGGCTGGTCGAGGAGCTCGGCATCCGGGTCGACACCCTGCGCACGGGCGAGGCGTTCACCTACCGTGCCGAGGACCCCGGCACGGGCTATGTGGAGCACGAGTACGACCACGTACTGATCGGTGACTTCGCGGGCGACCCGCCGGACGTGGACCCCAGCGAGGTGTCCGAGGTGGCGTGGCGGCCCCTGTCGGAGATCCTCGCCGAGCTCGAAGGCCCCGGCGCCGCCGCGTACACCCCGTGGTTCGCCCAGGTGGCGCGCGAGACGCACCGGCTGCTCGGCGTGAGCGGGACGGCGGACTAGATGCGACCCCCACTCCTCGGCGGGCTGCTGGAGCCCACCCGTACCCCCGCCCTCGCCCGCCTGGTCCGGGGCAGGAGCGAAGCGCCCGTCGGCCCCGGCTGGCAGGAGCCGCGCACCTCACTCGCCGCCGACCTCAAGGGCGCCAAGGTCTACCGCTCGCTCGCCCCGGTGTTCCGCGCGCTCGGCTACGACGACGCGGACCGGGTCCTCGTCGCCCCGCTCTTCACCCACCTGTGGGCCACCGTCTACGAGGCCGACTGGGCTTACGAGGCACACCAGTTGGCCGGTGCGGACCTGCCCGACCGGAAGTGGCTGGAGCACTTCGGGGTGGTGTTCGACGGCCTTGAGCTCCACGACAAGACGGTCGACACGCGCCTCGACGAACTTGCCGACTACTTCGAGCTGGAGACCCGGCTGCTGCGCGACGCCGATGGCTTCGAGGCGGACGACCTGATGCGCGCGGTCCGGCTGCGCTGCTCCGACCTCAAGGCGTTCCTGACCGTGGCGGCGGGCTTGACCGGCCGCCCGTGGGCACGCGAACTGGCCACTGTGGTCGGCCCGTTGATGTCGTTCATCGACCTGGAGGACGACCTCAGGAGCACCGCCGACGACGCGGCGGAAGGCTCCTTCAACACGTACAACCTCGCGGTACGACGCTGGGGCGGGACGGACGGCAGGATCTGGCTGGACGAGGTCGGCAGCACCCTGCTGTACGAGACGGCCGCCGCCCTCTCCCGGGTGTCGCCCCGCGCCCGCCAGGCGATGTGGGTGCTGCTCGGACGTCCCGGAACGGACACCGCCGCCCGCAGGCTGCGCCTCGAAGCGGCCCGCCCGCACCAGCTGCTCCTGAGCGGCCTGCGGCGCACGCTGCTGACCGGTACGCCCCGGCCCTTCGGCCCGCACTGGCAATTCCTCGACACCCCTGGCGGTAACGCATGAACGACCAGCAGCGACACGACCAGCAGGCACACGACCAGCAGCATCATGAGCCCGAAGACGCCCGGACCTTCACCGGCGCCTGGGACCTGGTGGCCGCGTACCTCGCCCGGCAGGGCGTGGACACCGTGTTCGGCCTGCCCGGCGACGACGTGCTCGTCGTGTCCGCCTTCGCGCGCGCGGCCATCCGCCTGGTGTGGTGCCGGGACCAGCGGATGGCCGTCCACATGGCCTCCGGGTACGCGCTGACCTCGGGCCGCCCCGGCGTGTGCGTGGTGGGCAAGGGCCCCGCCGTCGCCAACGCCGTCGGCGGCCTGCTCGAAGCCGCCACCGGCTGCAGCCCCGTACTGCTGCTGGCGGGCGGCACCGCCGTCGAGGCCGAGGGCACCCGCGCCTTCCAGGACGCCCCCGCGCTCGCGCTCGCCGCCCCCGTGACCAAGTGGGCGGGCCGCGTCGCGCACCCCGACCGCCTGCTGCCCGCACTGCGCAGGGCCACCGCCCTCGTACGCGAAGCGCCGCGCGGGCCCGTGTTCCTGGAGATACCCGACGGCTTCCTGGAGGAGGAGTTCCAGGTCGCCGACCACCTCCTGGACTCCCGGCCGCCGATGCCCGGCCGGTACACCGCACCCGTGCCGCCCGCCGAGGTGACGGGCGCCCGGCGGCCCGTGGTGCTGGCCGGCGGCGGGCTGAAAGGCGGGACAGGGGCTGGGGCCGGAGCAGGGGACGGGGCCGCCGAGCGGCTCGCCGAGGCGCTGGGCGCCGCCCTGCTGGTGACCGCGAGCGGGCGGGGCTCGGTCGCCGAGTCGCACCCCCTGTTCTGCGGCCTGGCCGGGCTGTACGCCCAGCCGCCGGTACGGGCCCTGCTGGACGACTGCGACGTGGTCGTCTCGCTCGGCTCCCGCCTGGAGGAGACGGCCACCGAGGGGCTGCCGCCCGGGGTGCCGGTCTGTCAGGTGAACCTCGACGCGGCCGAGTTCTCGTACGACCGGCCGGGCCCGCTCGTGCACGGCGACGCGGCGGCCACCGCCGACCAGTGGGCCGACGCGGTCGCTGCCGAGGTCCTGCCCGACTCCGACTGGGCCACCCGTATCGCGTCCGCCCGCCACGCCCTCGAAGCGTGGGCGGACCTCCCCGCCCACCCCGGACTCCCGGACGACCAGGTCCGGGTGAAGTCCGTCGTACGGGAGATCTCCCGCGCGCTCCCCGAGGGCGCGGTGGTCGTCCACGAGAACGGCCTCATGGACATCTGGTCGTACCTCTACCCGGTCCTCGCGCTGCCCGCCGGGGCACGCAGCGTCGTACCGTCCGAGCAGACCACCCTCGGCTACGGCGCCGCCGCGGCCGTGGGCGCGAAGCTGGCCGCCCCCGAGGCCCCGGTCCTGGCCATCGTCGGCGACGGCGCCTTCGACCTCCTGCGCGTCGAACTGCCCACCCTGCTGCGCGAACGCATCGGCCTCACCTACGTCGTCCTCGACAACGGCGGCTACGGCTGGCTCCAGCGCATGCTCGACAACCTCGAAGGTCCCGAAACCCTGTTCGTCACCGACGACCCCGAGCGCCCCGGCGCCTCCCGCCCCGAGCACGACGGCGGCGTCCTGACCTGGTCGGTGACGAAGCCCGCCGACACGGCGGAGGCCCTGACCGCGGCGATGGCGGCGGCCGAGGCGGGCTGGGTCTCGGTCGTGCGCGTGCGCTGCTCGACGGACGACTGGCCGCCGGTCACCGGCGCCGCGTCCGACGAGGAGGTCCGGGCCGTCGCCGCGCCCCCGGCACAGCGGTGAAGCGGGCGGCGGAGCCCGGCCCGGGGCTGCGGACCCTGTGGGCGATGACCTGGGCGCAGGGCAACGGCCGACGGCGGCTGGTCGTCATCGGCTGTCTCACCTCGCTGCTCGCCCCGGTCTTCCCGCTGCTGCAACCGCTGATCGTCCGCGACATCGTGGAGGGCGCGGGCGCCGAGAAGGCCCTGCTCCTCCCGGTGCTGCTGCTCGCCGCCGTCACCCTCAGCGAGGCGGTCTTCACCGGCGTACAGGTCTATCTGCTCAAACGGCTCGCCGAGAGCGTCGTCGTCGACACCCGGCAGGCGCTGATCAGGCGGCTGCTGCGGCTGCCCGTCGTGGAGTACGACCGCCGACGGCTCGGCGACCTCATCTCCCGCCTCAGCACCGACACCTCACTGCTGCGCTCGGTGATCAGCAACGGCGTCTTCGACATCATCTCCGCCGTCCTGCTCGGCGTCGGGTCCATCGTCGTGCTGGCGTTCATCGACCCGCTGCTGCTGATCGTCACCCTCTCCTCGGTGCTGCTGGCCGCCTTCGCCCTGTGGGCGCTGATGTCCTCGCTGCGCCGCATCAGCCGCACCGCCCAGGAACACGTCGGCCGCATGACGGCGGAGTTCGAGCGGGCCCTGCACGGCGTACGGACCATCCGGGTCTTCGACGCGACGGAGCGGGAGTACGGGCGGGTGGCGAGCCGTGCCGACGACGCGTACCGCTCGGGCCTCCAGCTGTCCAAGCGCGAAGCCGTCGTCCAGCCGGCCGTCACCACCTCGATCCAGATCGCCATCTTCCTGGTGCTGCTCGTCGGCGGCTACCGGGTCTCCCAGGGCAGCATGGCGCTCGGCGACCTGGTGGCCTTCCTGCTCTACCTGTTCAGCGTGGTCCTGCCGCTCAACCAGGCGTCCCGGGCCATCACCACCGTCCAGGTCGGCCTGGCCGCCATCGACCGCTCGGCGGAGGTGCTGAGCATCCCGACCGAGCGCGAAGCGGCGGACGCTGTACGGGAGTCGGAGGGCGCGCCGAAGCCAGCGGCCGTGCACGCCCCGCCCCTTCCCGGCGGGCAGGACCGCCCCCTGGTGGAGTTCAAGGACGTCGGCTTCCGCTACTTCGGCGGTCCGCCCGTCCTCACCGGAACCAGCTTTACGGTGCCCAGGGGCTCGCGCACCGCCGTGGTGGGCCCCTCCGGCGGCGGCAAGTCCACCCTCCTCGCGCTGATCGCCCGCTTCTACGAACCCGGCAGCGGCACGATCCGGGTCGACGGGCAGGACATCAGGGAGATGACCCACGAGAGCCTGCGCGCCCGGCTCTCCATGGTCGAACAGGACGCCCCCGTCTTCGCGGGCACCCTCCGCGAGAACCTCAGGCTCGGCGCGCCCGACGCCCCCGACGACGTACTGCGCACCGCCCTGGCGGACGTCGAGCTGGGAGCCCTGCTCGACCACCCCGACGGCCTCGACCGGGACCTCGGTGACGCGGGCGTCGTGCTGTCCGGCGGCCAGCGCCAGCGGCTCGCGTGGGCGCGCGCCCTGCTGCACGACCACGAACTGCTGCTCCTCGACGAACCGACGTCGAGCGTCGACGCGGAGACCGAGTGGAGCCTCCAGCGGCTGCTCAGGTCCCGCAGGCCGGGCACGACCACGGTCATGGTCGCCCACCGGCTGGCCACCGTCGTCGACAGCGACCAGATCATCGTGCTCGACGGCGGCGGGGTCGCCGCCGTCGGCACCCACGAGTCGCTGCTGCGCGACAGCCCGCTCTACCGGACGCTCGCCGCCTACCAGGGACTGGTGGACGACGCGGACGACCGGGGACCACAGGACCTGTACGCGTAGGACGCCAAGGACGCGTACGCACGGAGCAAGACACATGGGGGAATCACACATGAAGTACGTCAACAGGCATGCCCTGAGAGCCCGTTGGGCAGCCTCACTGGTTGTCGGCGCACTCGCGGCGGGCACCCTGCCCGCCTCCGCCGCCGCCGCGCCCGCCGGTCCCGAGGCCAAGCCCGGCCCCGCCGCGACCATCCGCTACACCGAGTTCGGCGTCCCGCACATCAAGGCGGACGACTTCACCGGACTCGGCCTCGGATACGGCTACGCGGTCGCCAAGGACAACATCTGTCTGCTCGCCGACACCTACCTCACGGTGTCCGCCGAGCGCTCGCGGTACCGGGGCGCCGAAGGGCCGACCAACGCCTACGGCCCCGCCCGCTCCAACCTCCACAGCGACCTCTACTTCCAGCAGGTCAACGACTCCAAGGCGGTCGAGGCCGCCCTCGCCAAGCCCGCCCCGCTCGGCCCCCGCGCCGAGGTGCGGGACATCGTGCGCGGCTATGTCAGCGGCTACAACCGCTACTTGGCCCAGACCGGCGCGGCGAACATCAGCGACCCGTCCTGCAAGGGCGCGCCCTGGCTGCGGCCGATCACGGAGCTCGACGTCTACCGCCAGTTCCACGCGCTGAGCACCTCGGGCGGCGGCGGCCGGTCCATCGACGCGATCGTCACCGCCACCCCACCGGCCCCCGCGACCCCCACGACCCCCGCTCCTTCCCCCGCCCTCCGGGACCCCAGGGCCGCCGTACGTTCGGTCACCGAGGCACTCGCGGGCGACGGCAAGGGCAGCAACGCCTTCGGCATCGGCTCGGGACAGACCGAGAACGGCCGGGGCCTGCTCCTGAGCAACCCGCACTTCGCCTGGACCGGCGCGATGCGCCTGTGGGAGGCCCAGCTCACCGTCCCCGGCAAGCTCAACGTGTCCGGCGGCGGGCTGCCCGGCGTCCCCCTCGTACGCTCCGGCCACACCCAGAACGTCGCCTGGAGCCACACCGTCTCCTCCGCCGTACCGCTGGGCCTCTACCAGCTCAAGCCGGTCCCCGGCGACCCGACGAGCCACCTCGTCGACGGCAGGCCCGAGCGGATGACCTCGCGCAAGGTCGCCGTCAAGGTACGCGCCGCCGACGGCACGCTCTCCACCGTCGAACGGACCCTGTGGTCCACCCGGTACGGCCCCGTGGTCGGCGCCGCGTTCGGCCTGCCCACCCAGTGGACGGCGGACGCCGCGTACGCCCTGCGCGACGCCAACTCCGGCAACCTGCGCGGCCTGAACACCTGGTTCGACCTCAACCGCGCCCAGAGCACCAAGGACGTCCAGGACGCCCTCGTACGCACCCAGGGCATGCCGTGGCTCAACACCACCGCCGCCGACAAGAGCGGCCGCACGCTCTTCTCCGGCGTACAGGTCGCCCCGCACCTCACCGACGCGCTCGCCGCCCGCTGCAACACCGACCTCGGCAAGGCGATCTACCAGGGCACCGGGCTCTCCGTCCTGGACGGCGCCCGCTCCGACTGCGCCTGGGGCAACAGCGCCAAGGCCGTCGCCCCCGGCCTGCTCGGCCCCGAGGACCTGCCCGCCCTCCAGCGCGACGACTACACGGCGAACTCCAACGACAGCGCCTGGCTCACCAACCCCCGCGCCCCGCTGACCGGTTACCCCCGCGTCATCGGCAGCATCGGCACCGAGCGCACCGCCCGCACCCGGATGAGCCTCACCTCGCTGGAGGAGCGCATCGCAGGCACCGACGGCCTGCCCGGCAAGGGGTTCAACCGCAGGAACACGCAGGACCTGCTGTTCGCCGACCGCAGCAAGACCGCGGAGCTGGCGGTCGCCGACACCGTACGGATGTGTGCCGCGCTCCCCGGCGGCAAGGCGCCCTCGGCCGGCGGCCCCGTCGACGCGACGGCGGCCTGCCGGGCGCTCGGGCAGTGGGACAAGCGGTTCACCCCCGACAGCCGGGGCGCCCTCCTCTTCACCCGCTTCTGGACCAGGCTCACCGAGCGCGCACCCGCCCCGTGGCGCACCCCCTTCGACAAGGCCGACCCGGTGAACACCCCGCGCGACCTGAACACCGCCGACGCCGCCGTGGCCACCGCACTCGGTGACGCCGTCACGGAGCTGGGTGCACTCGCCATCGCCCCCGACGCCCCGCTGGGCGCGCACCAGTACGTGGTGCGCGGCGACCGGAGGATCCCCACGCGCGGCGCCCCGAACAACCTCGGCCCGGTCAACGTCGTGGGCCACAAGTGGGTGCCCGGCAAGGGGTACGGGGAGGTCGAGTACGGCGCGAGCCTGATCCAGGTCGTCTCCTTCACCGCGGGCGAGTGCCCGGACGTGGCACGGCTGCTCGCCTCCTCCCAGTCCGCCGACCCCACCTCGCCGCACTACGCCGACCAGACCGAGCTGTTCGCCAGGGGGCAGCTCACCCAGGGCCGGTTCTGCGAGAGCGAGATAGCCGCGTCGCCGCAACTGCGCACGGTGGAACTCCGGTAGTCCGGTCTTCCGGCGGGGGAGTACGGGAAGCGGAGCGGTGATGCCCGGAGCTGAGGCGGGCACCACCGCCGCCACCCGGACCGCGCGGCCGGCTATGCGACGCGACCCAGTCGTTGGGGGGCCAAGTAGGCCCAGTTCCACACCAGTTCCAGGGGCCCGCGACTGAACCTCCGTAGCCACAGGGTCGACAGCACCACGAACGAGCTCACGATCACCGCCCAGGCCAGCACCGGCCACCACGGCCGCGCCCAGTCGAGCTCGGCGGCCAGGCCCAGGCCCCAGCCGTAGCAGAGCGCGGCCGCCGCCAGGTTCTGGAACACGTAGCAGGACAGCGCGCTGCGGCCCACCGAGGTCAACCCCCGGCGCAGGAAGCCGTGTTCACCGGTGGCCCGCAGCGCCAGCGTGGTGACCAGGCCCAGCAGACCGAACGCCACCAGCGGCGGCAGCAGATAGCGGTCCACCACGAACCAGTGCGGCCCGCCGAAAGCGGTCAGCAGATTCAGCGGCGCGCCGACGCCGAGCCCGATCAGCATCAGCCGGTTGCGGATCAGGGCCCCGCGCTCACCCCGCTCGAACGCCCCCGCCCGCAACAGCCGCGAACCGATCAGGAACAGCGCGACCCCCATCGGGATCACGAACACCGCCTCCAGCCGGTACAGCACGAACCGGTCCAGGCGCAGCGCGATCTGCTCCCCGTACCCGCCCACCGCGTACACGTCGGCCTTGCCCATCCCCGTCACCGCACCCGAACCGGTCCCGGACGCGGCCACCGCCCAGCTGAGGGCCCCGACCAGCAGCAGGTGCAGCCCCGCCATGGCGAAGATCCAGGCGCGCACACAGCGCTCGCTGCGCCCCACCAGGTAGACGACGATCAACGAGGTGAAGGCGTACCCGATGAGCGCGTCGAACTCGAAGACCAGCAGGAAGTGCAGCGCCCCCTCCGTGAACAGCAGCGCCGCCCGCCACAGGTACCAGCCGGGCCACGCCCGCCCGCGCCGCTTGGCCGACTGGTACTGGAGCTCCAGGCCGACCCCGAACAGGATGGTGAGCAGCGCCAGGAACTTCCCGTTCGACAGGTAGCGCAGTGCGACCTCCACCGCGCCGCCCGCCGAGTCCGCCTCGGGCATCCGGAAGAACAGTCCGGGCGGGCCCAGCGGATGCGTGAACAGCCAGATGTTCGTCCCGAGCGTGCCGACGATGGCCACGCCCCGCAGTACGTCGAGGACCTCGATGCGCCGTGCCGCCGGTAAGGGCCCGGAGTCCGCGGTCGCGGTGGTGGTGCCTGTGCCGTGCTGTTGGTTCATACATCCAGCGTCGCGGCGCACCCCCGCCGCTGTCTTCGGCGGTTGGTAGGGGCGCACGTCACCACTTCGGCGGGGCGCACGGGGCGCTCTCCCACCTTCGATGGAGATACCTTCGGAGCAGGCGATTTGGCGCCAATCACGCTGCCTGGCTGTGATTTTATGACTGCATGGTGGGTCTGGGAGTCCTGCGGGACCGGAGCTTTCGCCCCGACCGGAAGGACGTCCTGCCGGCCGCGGCACTGTTCGCGCTGGGCGCGTTCCTCTACGCGGTCGGCTGGTATCCGTTCTTCCGGGACGTGCACACGCTGGCCCTGTGGAACCTCGCCATCGGCTGGCGGCTGATTCCGCTCGCCTGCGCCTGCCTCGCCGTACTGGTCCGCCGGCACCTGCCGCTGCCCGCGCTGGTGGCGGGCCTGGTCTGCTGCGTGGCGGACGTGCTGATGGGCTTCAGCATCTCGATGCTGCTGGTCGTCTCCGAGCTGCTCTACAGCGCCACCCTGCACGGCTCCAAGAACCAGAGCCGCACCCTCATCCGCTCCGTCATCGCGCTGGTCGTGGCGATCACCACGGTGCTGCTGTGGACCGTGGGCGACTGGCAAGTGGCCGTGCTGCTCATCATGTTGATGCTGACGATCGTCTTCGTACCGGTCTGGTGGGCGATGACCGTACGGCAGGAACGCGACGAGGCGGAGACCGAACGCACCCGCGCCAGACAGCAGGCCAGGATCGCCGAACTCGACCGGCGCACCGCCGTGTCGGAGGAGCGCGCCCGCATGGCCAGGGACCTGCACGACGTGATCGCCGGGCACCTGTCCGCGATCGCCATACAGTCGGACGCGGTCGGCACGATGGCCAGCGACAGCCCCGCGGTCAACACGGTGCTGCGCTCCATCCGCAAGAACAGCGTCGAGGCACTCACCGAGATGCGCGCCATGATCGAGCTGCTGCGCGGCCAGGACGTGGACGACCAGCAGATGCCGCAGGCCTCCCCGGCCCGCCTCGCCGACCTGGACGTACTCCTGGAATCGGCCCGCGCCACCGGCCTGGAGGTGTCCCCGTCGGGCTCGGAAGCGGGAGCGGCCGGCACCCCCCACCCCATCGACCTGCCCCCGGACATCCCGGCCTCGGTGGACCTGGCCGCCTACCGCATCGTCCAGGAGGCACTCACCAACGCGGTCAAGCACGCCGCCGGGTCCCGGGCCTGGGTCGGGGTGCACGCACAGGACGGTGACCTCCACGTGGAGGTCACCAGCAAACTGACCGCCACCGAGGAACCCGTACTCCCCGGAGCGGGCACCGGTCTGCTCAACATGCGCGAGCGTGCGGCGGCCATCGGCGGAACGGTCACGGCAGAACCCGTCGGCGGCTGCTGGCGGGTCCACGCGATCCTCCCACTGGGTCCGACAAGGGAACACGAGCACTCATGAGCATCAAGGTCCTCGTCGCCGACGACCACGCCGCCGTCCGGGCGGGCCTGGTCCTCGTACTGGAACAGGCCGGCGGCATCAAGGTCGTCGGCGAAGCGGTCGACGGCACCAGCGCGGTCCGGATGGCCCGCGAACTGCGCCCCGACATCGTCCTGATGGACGTACGGATGCCGGGCGGCGGCGGCATCGTCGCCACCCGCACCCTCGTCCAGGAGAACGTCTGCCAGGTCCTCGTCCTGACCACCTTCGACCTCGACGAGTACGTCTACGCCGCCCTCCAGGCCGGTGCCGCGGGCTTCCTCATCAAGTCGGTCGAGGCGCTGCGGCTGGTCGAGGCGATCCACCTGGTAGCCCAGGGCGACGGCGTGCTGGCCCCCCAGGTCACCCGCCGCGTCATGGCGCACTTCGCCGGCCAGAGCAGCGCGCTCCAGTCCAACCCCGAAGGCCTCGACCAGCTCACCGAGCGCGAGGGCGACGTCCTGGACTGCCTCGGCGAGGGCCTCTCCAACCAGGAGATCGCCAACCGCCTCTACATCACCGAGGCCACCGTGAAGTCCCACGTCTCCCACATCCTGGCCAAACTGGGCCTGCGCTCCCGGGTCCAGGCGGCCATCCTGGTCCAGGAACACGGCCGCCCGGAGCGCTGACCCCCGCCGAGTCCGGCACCACGTACCTGCCGGCGCTCTTCCAGCAGAACACCGCCCTCGGCGACGCCCCGTCGGCGGGCGAGCGGTCGCTGCTCGCCCGCCCGGACGTGCGGACGACCGGCGAGAAGATGCCGACGGGCTCCGACCACTTCTCGGCCGTGCGCTCGGCCTTGGGCCGCTACGTGGTGTTCGGCGACACCGGGCGCGGCCCGGAGGACCGGCAGTACGTCGTCGACCTGGACGCACCCGGCGGGCCGAAGGTGCCACTGGCAGTTGTCCAAGCCCGTCACCGACCCCCGGGTAACGATCCGGAACAAGTCCGGGCACCCGGTCTTCACCGGCACGGCCAAACAGCACGCCGCCGCCGTCACCTTCTCGTGGAACGGCCGCTCCGCCGACGCGGGCACCTACACCTGGGAACTCGCCGGCACACCTATGGACGGCAACGGCGCCCCCTGAAGATCACGGGCCCGCTCGAACTCACCAAGCGCGCGAACTAAGGTCCGAGAACAAACGATGAAGGCCCCGACCGGAAACCGGTCGGGGCCTTCATCTGCCCTGCTGGGCGAGTGCGGAGGATACGAGATTCGAACTCGTGAGGGGTTGCCCCCAACACGCTTTCCAAGCGTGCGCCCTAGGCCACTAGGCGAATCCTCCGCCGCAAACAATACAAGACGTTGAGGGGTGCTTGCGACCGCGTTCGTCGGGGGTGGGTCCGAGGAGAGTTCCGAGGTGGGAGCGGGTCGTTTTTGGGGTGGGGGATCGGCTAGGGTGGGTGTCAGCCCCTCACGTGGCGCTATCTGACTGAACTCCCCCAGGGCCGGAAGGCAGCAAGGGTAGGTTGGCTCTGGCGGGTGCGTGGGGGGTCTTTGCGTTCCCGGGCGGAATCGGTTGTCAGTGGGTCCCGATAACCTCGTATGTGTGTCGTCCCTTGCGCTGTACCGCCGCTATCGCCCCGAGTCGTTCGCCGAGGTCATCGGGCAGGAGCATGTCACTGCCCCGCTGATGCAGGCCCTGCGGAACAACCGGGTCAACCACGCGTACCTGTTCAGCGGGCCGCGTGGTTGTGGAAAGACGACCAGTGCGCGGATCCTCGCGCGCTGTCTGAACTGTGAGCAGGGGCCGACGCCGACGCCGTGCGGCGAGTGCCAGTCCTGCCAGGACCTGGCGCGGAACGGGCGCGGGTCGATCGATGTGATCGAGATCGACGCGGCTTCCCACGGTGGTGTGGACGATGCGCGTGACCTGCGGGAGAAGGCGTTCTTCGGGCCCGCCGGCAGTCGGTACAAGATCTACATCATCGACGAGGCGCACATGGTCACCTCGGCGGGCTTCAACGCCCTGCTGAAGGTGGTCGAGGAGCCGCCGGAGCATCTGAAGTTCATTTTTGCGACGACCGAGCCCGAGAAGGTCATCGGGACGATCCGGTCGCGTACGCACCACTATCCGTTCCGGCTGGTGCCGCCGGGGACGCTGCGCGACTACCTGGGTGAGGTGTGCGCCAAGGAGCAGAGCACCGTCGAGGACGGCGTGCTTCCGCTGGTGGTGCGGGCCGGGGCCGGGTCGGTGCGTGACTCGATGTCCGTGATGGACCAGCTGCTGGCGGGTGCGGCCGACGACGGTGTGACGTACGCCATGGCGACCGCACTGCTCGGTTATACGGACGGCTCGCTGCTCGACTCCGTGGTCGACGCGTTCGCGGCCGGGGACGGGGCGGCGGCCTTCGAGGTCGTGGACCGGGTCATCGAGGGGGGGAATGACCCGCGTCGGTTCGTTGCCGACCTGTTGGAGCGGCTGCGGGATCTGGTGATTCTCGCCGCTGTGCCGGACGCCGGGGAGAAGGGGCTGATCGACGCCCCCGCCGACGTGGTCGAGCGAATGCAGGCGCAGGCGTCCGTCTTCGGGGCTGCTGAGCTGAGCCGGGCCGCCGACCTGGTCAATTCCGGGCTGACCGAGATGCGGGGGGCGACCTCGCCGCGGTTGCAGCTGGAGCTGATCTGCGCGCGCGTGCTGCTGCCCGCCGCCTTCGACGACGAGCGCTCCGTACAGGCGCGGCTCGACCGGCTGGAGCGGACCGGGGGAGGAGGTGGCGGGGGCGGGTTCGTCGCCGGAGGGGCCGTGCCCGGGATGCCGGCGATGGGGTACGTACCGGGGCCGGAGGTGCAGGGGCATGCGCCGGCGCCTGCGCATGTGCCTGCATCTGTACCTGCGCCTATGCCGGTGGCTGCGGCTCCTGTGGCTCCCGTGGCTCCTGCGCCTGCTCCCGCTGCCGAGGCTCCGGCCGCTGCCGCGCCGCCGGCTGCCGCTCCCGCGCGGCGGCCCGGGGGCTGGCCCACCGCGTCCGCGCCCGGCCAGGGGCGCCCCGAGCCCGTCGCACCCCAGGCTCCGGCCGTACCGCAGGCCGCCCAGGCCCCCGCTCCTGCCGCCGCTCCCGGTCAGGCGGCGCCCAGTGCCGCCGCCGCGCAGGGTGCCGCCCAGGTGCGGAACATGTGGCCCGGGATCCTGGAGGCCGTGAAGAACCGCCGCCGGTTCACCTGGATCCTGCTCAGCCAGAACGCCCAGGTCGTCGGCTTCGACGGCACCACCCTCCAGGTCGGCTTCATCAACGCCGGTGCCCGCGACAACTTCGCGAGCAGCGGCAGCGAGGACGTCCTCAAGCAGGTCCTCGCCGAGTCCTTCCAGGTGCAGTGGCGGATCGAGTCCGTGGTCGACGCGAGCGGCGGCGGTGGCGGCCAGCCCCCGGCCGGTCCCGCAGGCGGCTACGGAGGCGGCGGTGGCGGCGGCTTCGGCGGAGGTGCGGGTGGAGGCGGCGGAGGTGGGTACGGGGGCGCTCCCGCGGCCCCGGCTCCGGCCGCCCCGCGTCCGCCCCAGGCCCAGGCCCCGGCCCCGGCACCGGCCCCCCAGGCCCAGCCCGCGCAGGCACCGCACCAGGCTCAGGGTCAGGGACAGGGGCCGGGTCAGGGGCAGGGGCCGTCGCAGAGTCAGAGTCAGAGTCAGAGTTATGGCCAGAGTCAGAACCAGTACGCGCCCCCGGCCGAGCCCCCGCCGGTCTCCGCCGAGGACGACGTACCGGAGGACGACGATCCGGACCTGGTCGACTCGGCCCTCTCCGGCCACGACCTGATCGTCCGGGAACTGGGCGCCACCGTGGTCGAGGAGTTCGTAAACGAGTAGCCCCGGAGTCCGGCACCCCGCCGCCCGACTAGGCTGCACCCCGTGAAGGTCCTCGTCATCGGCGGCGGCGCCCGCGAACACGCCCTGTGCCGCTCTCTGTCCCTCGACCCCGACGTCACCGCTCTCTACTGCGCCCCCGGCAACGCCGGCATCGCGGAAGTGGCGGAGCTGTACCCGGTCGATGCCCTCGACGGGGCCGCCGTGGCGCGCCTCGCCACCGAACTCGGCGCCGGTCTTGTCGTCGTAGGCCCGGAGGCCCCGCTGGTCGCGGGCGTCGCCGACGCCGTGCGCGAGGCCGGGATCCCGGTCTTCGGGCCGTCCAAGGAGGCCGCCGAGCTGGAGGGCTCCAAGGCGTTCGCCAAGGACGTGATGGCCGCCGCCGGTGTCCCCACCGCGCGCAGCTACGTCTGTACGACGCCCGAGGAGATCGACTCCGCGCTGGCGGCCTTCGGGGCTCCGTACGTCGTGAAGGACGACGGTCTCGCGGCCGGCAAGGGCGTCGTCGTCACCGGCGACGTCGAGGAGGCCAGGGCGCACGCGCTGGCCTGTGAGCGCGTCGTCATCGAGGAGTTCCTCGACGGTCCCGAGGTGTCGCTCTTCGCGATCACCGACGGCGTGACCGTGCTGCCGCTCCAGCCCGCGCAGGACTTCAAGCGCGCGCTCAACGGCGACGAGGGCCCCAACACCGGTGGCATGGGCGCCTATTCGCCGCTCCCGTGGGCCGGCCCCAAGCTGGTCGACGAGGTCATGGAGTCCGTGCTCCAGCCGACCGTCAACGAACTCCGGCGCCGCGGAACCCCGTTCTCCGGTCTGCTGTACGCAGGGCTGGCGATGACCGGCCGAGGCGTACGCGTCATCGAGTTCAACGCCCGCTTCGGCGACCCCGAGACCCAGGTCGTCCTCGCCCGCCTGCGCACCCCCCTCGCGGGTGTGCTGCTCGGCGCGGCCAACGGCACGCTGGACGTCCTGCCGCCGCTGAGCTGGCGCGACGAGAGCGCCGTGACCGTCGTCATCGCCTCGCACAACTACCCCGGCACCCCGCGCACCGGCGACCCCATCGAGGGCCTCGCCGAGGTGGCCGCCCAGGACGCCCCCGAGGCGTACGTCCTGCACGCGGGCACCAAGCAGGACGGCGACGCCGTGCTGAGCGCCGGTGGCCGGGTGCTGTCCGTGACCGCGACCGGTGCCGACCTGACCGAGGCCCGCGAGCGCGCGTACCGCGCCGTGGCCCGGATCCGGCTCGACGGCTCGCAGCACCGTACGGACATCGCGGAGAAGGCGGCCCTGGACGCGACGGGCTGAGCCGACCAGGAGCGGCCGAGTGGGGCGGACCGGGGCTGACACCCGGGTCCGCCCCTCTTCCGTACCGGGATGCAGGCTTTGCCCCGGAAGCCAGCACCTTTACCCAAAGCCATTCCATCGGGTGACGGCTCGCCCATCCGGATGACTGGTGCCAAAGCCCCAACTAGGGTGCCGCGCAAGCGGTTCCGGCACTTGGCCCACCGACATTGCGATGTCAGTGGCGGGTGCCACAGTGGGGGAGTGAGCAACCCATCGACGGGCAAGCAGGGCGAGCAGTGCAGAGGGGGTGAATCCGGTCATGTCCGGAGTGTCTGATTCCGGTGCCAGTGCCACTGGCCCCGGTTCCCACGGTACGGAGCTGGGCGCGCAGGCCGCGCGCGAGCGTGCGACCGCCGTCCTGCGGGTGCGCGGCCGGGCGCTGGCCGGTGCCCTGCTGCCGACCGCCGCGGCGGTCGTGCTGCTGATCGGCGGCGCGTCCGGGCGGCTCGTGGGCACGGGCTGGGACGTGGCGCGCTGGGCGGTGTCCGCCGTCGCCCTGGTGACGCTGGTGGCCGGTCTGGCGGTCGCCCTGGTGGTCGCGCGGGCCCGCCCCGCCGTGACGCCCACGGTGGAGCTGACCGAGAAGTCCGCCCCGGACCTGTACCGCCTGGTCCGGGACCTGGCCGAGCGGCTCGACGTGCCCGCGCCCTCCGCGATAGCCCTGACCCCGGACTGCGACAGCTGGCTGGAGGAGCGGACCAACGCCACGGGCCCCACAGGACCGAGTCCCGCCGCCTCCGCCGATTCCATACCTACCGGACCAACCGGACCTACCGGACCTACCGGATACGCCTCCGGGCCCGCCGCCCCCGTCCTGGTCATCGGCTCGCCGTTCCTCTGGTGGATGCGCGTCGCCGAACTGCGGGCCGTCCTCGCGCCGGTCGTCGCCGGTACGGGCCCCGCCGCCCACCCCGACATAGCCGCCGCCCGCCGTTTCGTACGGGGGCTGGACGCGGCCGTCGCCCTCGCCGCCAAACCGGGCCACGGCCCGACGGGCCCGCTGCGCCGCCTCGCGCTCGCGCCCCTCGGCCGGATCTCCCGGCTGCTGCTCGGCGCCTGCCGCGAGCACATCACCCAGCTGGAGCGCGGCGTCGCCGCCGCCGCTTCCGAGCGGGCCCAGGCCGTGGACTACGGGCTGCGGATCGTCGCCCAGGAGCAGGTCGGCCTCGCCTACGCGGGCTGGGACCGGCTGCTGACCCGGGTCGCGCTGCCCGCCTGGCGGATGGGCCGCTGGCCCTCCCGCCTCGACGTCGGCGTGGTCTCGGCCCTCACCGAACTCTCCCGCCGCGACCGCCTCGCCGACGGATTCGCCTCCCGGCTCGGCGAGCGCCCCGCCTGCGACCTCCTCGAAGAGCCCGGCGCGGTCGACGAGGCCGCGTCCCTGCTCGCCGCCCGCCTCTTCCACGGCGGCCCGGCGGCCCCCGGCCCCGACTGGTCCCCGGTCGACTGGCAGGCGTACCCGGAAGAGGTCGTCGACCGGAAGTGGCGCACCGAGGCCGCCCGGCTGCACCGCGTCCTGGACACCCTGGGCGACCGCTCCGACGACGGAGCCAAGAGCGGCAGCGGCGCGGGCCGCGACCGCAACGCCGGTACGAGCCCCACGCTCGCCCGCGTCATGGACCACCTCACCGCCGAGCCCCTCACCGGCGCCCCCGGGCCCGACGACGGCCGCGTCGACGAGGAGCGCACCGACGCCCTGGCCGCCGGCATCACCGCCGAGGCCGCCCGCGAGGAGGCCCTGGCCCCGGCGCCCGCCCCGGTTCCGCCCGGCGGCGACGGCCACGACGGTCACGACCTGTGGGAGGGCGGCTCCTGGAGCGAGAGCCAGCTGCCGGTCTTCCCGATCCAGCCCCCGCGCACCGGCCGCGACCTGCTCGCCGACCACGTCACCGCGATGGTCTGCTGCGCCGCCGTCGACACCGCGGGCGCCACCCCCGGCCTGGACTGGCTGGACGGCCCCGCCCTGCTCGTCGACGGAAAGCGCCGCTCCGACCTGACCGGACCGGTGCTCAGCCTGGTCGAGGACGGCGACCCCCTCCCGCTGCGCGGCTGGCTCGCCGCCGTCGGCGTACGGCCGGAAAAGCCCGTGCGGCTGGTGTGAGCGCGGCCCCGGGCGGGCACAGGGCGGGCCCCGGGCGGCCCCGTGCGGGCCCTCGGAAGGCCGCCGGATCCGGCGGCCCCTGACCGCCCGCCGCCACCCGTAGAACCCCGTACTCCGGATGTGACCGTACGGCCCGCAGAACCGCCGAAGCGTCCCACGAACGGACTAGCAGGTTCCGTTTCACGCCAATTCGCGACGAACGGTGACGGAGTGCGTGCGTTATGTGATGTGCTGGGGCTCTGGAGCTGACAGCCGATGCACCACATGTTTTTCCGGGGGCTCCTGTGTTCCCGGGGGACCGAGGGAGGGACGTGACGTGGGGGCGGAGCAGATTCGCTGGGATTCGGGTGCGCTCGCACACGCCGTCTCGGACCCCTTCGGCCAGGGCCCGCTGCCCTGGCTGCGCGGCGGCGAGCAGTACCTCGACGCGGACGGCACGGTAGTCCCCTGGTACGCGGAACTGGATCCGGCCACCGGCGCCAAGGTCCCCCAGCCCCGCCGCCACGAGGGCCCCCGTACGGCCGACGACGTGAACTGCCAGATCAAGGGCTTCACCTCGTCGGGCTCCGTCGCCCCGGGCGGCGCCGTCGACTTCCACGTCACGGTCAATCCGCCGCAGGAGTTCTCCGCGTACGTCTACCGGATCGGCCACTACAGCGGCGCCGGCGCCCTCCAGGTCGACACCAGCCCGCGCCTCTCCGGCATCGTCCAGCCCGCCCCGCTGACCGCCGACCGCACCGTCTCCTGCCACCACTGGTGGCAGTCCTGGCGCCTGCAGATCCCCGAGTACTGGAGCCTCGGCGCCTACGTCGCCGTGCTGACCAGCGCCGACGGCCACCGCAGCCACATCCCCTTCACGGTCCGCGACGACCGCCCCGCCGACTTCCTGCTGCTGCTCCCGGACGTCACCTGGCAGGCGTACAACCTCTTCCCCGAGGACGGCCGCACCGGCGCCAGCCTCTACCACGCCTGGGACGAGCAGGGCCGGCTGCTCGGCGAGGAGGACGCGGCCACCACCGTCTCCTTCGACCGGCCGTACGCGGGCCAGGGCCTGCCGCTGCACGTCGGGCACGCCTACGACTTCATCCGCTGGGCCGAGCGCTACGGCTACGACCTCGCCTACGCCGACGCCCGCGACCTGCACGCGGGAAACATCGACACCTCCCGCTACCGGGGCCTGGTCTTCCCCGGCCACGACGAGTACTGGTCGGTGCCGATGCGCC
Source organism: Streptomyces sp. NPDC032721 (assembly GCF_055579625.1). Classification (NCBI taxonomy): domain Bacteria; kingdom Bacillati; phylum Actinomycetota; class Actinomycetes; order Kitasatosporales; family Streptomycetaceae; genus Streptomyces; species Streptomyces sp. NPDC032721. Next base: position 83,193 of record NZ_JBVIMX010000021.1, read on the forward strand.
GGGCCGCCGAGCACGCCCGCGACCAGGGCACCTCCCTCGTCTTCCTCTCCGCCAACACCATGTACTGGCAGGTCGAGCTGGGCCCCGCCCCCTCCGGCGTGCCCGACCGCTTCCTGTCCTGCCGCAAGCGCCGCGGCTCGGGGAAGGCCGCGCTGTGGCGCGAAGTGGACAAGCCCGAGCAGCAGTTGATGGGGATCCAGTACGCGGGAAGAGTCCCCGAGCCCAGCCCCCTGGTCGTACGGAACGCGGAGCACTGGCTCTGGGAGAACACCGGCGCGGGCGAGGGCGACGAGATCGAGGGCTTGGTCGCGGGCGAGGCCGACCGCTACTTCCCGCGCACCGCCCTGCCCGAGCACCGCGGCCGCATCCTGCTCGCCCACTCCCCCTACCGGGACGGCGACGGCGCCCTGCGCCACCAGGAGACCTCGCTCTACCGGGCCCCCAGCGGCGCCCTCGTCTTCGCGTCCGGCACCTTCGCCTGGTCCCCGGCGCTGGACCGCCCCGGCCATGTGGACCCCCGTATCCAGCGGGCCACGGCCAACCTCCTGGACCGCATCGCCAAGGGCAGCTGACCCTGCCCGCCGCTCCCCGGGCCACCCTGACCGGGGACTTCCCCCGCGCGTGCGGGAGAATCGTCAGCGATTGGCAACAACCACGGGGAGGAACCGTGTCCGGATTCGTAGTAAAGCCCGAACCCCAGCAGGTGCCGGGCCTGGTACATCTGCACACCGGCAAGGTGCGCGACCTGTACCAGAACGAGGCGGGCGACCTCGTGATGGTCGCCAGCGACCGCACCAGCGCCTTCGACTGGGTGCTGCCCACCGTCATCCCCGACAAGGGCCGCGTCCTCACCCAGCTCTCGCTGTGGTGGTTCGACCAGCTCGCGGACCTCGTCCCCCACCACGTCCTGTCGACCGAACTGCCCGAGGGCGCCCCCGCCGACTGGGCGGGCCGCACCCTGGTCTGCAAGTCGCTGCGGATGGTCCCCGTCGAGTGCGTCGCCCGCGGCTACCTCACAGGATCCGGGCTGGTCGAGTACCAGGAGTCCCGTACGGTCTGCGGCCTCGCCCTGCCCGAGGGCCTGGTCAACGGCTCGGAGCTGCCCGCGCCGATCTTCACCCCGGCCACCAAGGCGGCCGTCGGCGACCACGACGAGAACGTCAGCTACGAGGAGGTGGCCCGCCAGACCGGTGCGGAGACCGCCGCCCAGCTGCGCCAGGCCACCCTCGCCGTGTACGGCAGGGCCCGGGACATCGCCCGTGACCGGGGCATCATCCTCGCCGACACCAAGTTCGAGTTCGGCTACGAACCGTCCGCGTCCGGCGACGGCGAACAGCTGGTCATCGCCGACGAGGTCCTCACCCCGGACTCCTCCCGCTTCTGGCCCGCCGAGGACTGGGAGCCGGGCCGCACCCAGCAGTCCTTCGACAAGCAGTTCATCCGCAACTGGCTGACCTCGGCCGACTCCGGCTGGGACGCCAAGTCGGAGAACCCGCCGCCGGCCCTCCCGCAGGAGATCGTCGACGCGTCGCGCGCCAAGTACATCGAGGCGTACGAGCGGCTGACGGGCCAGAGCTGGTCGTAGTACGGCAGTGGGGCCCGACCCGAAGGGGCCGGGCCCCACACGAAGAAGGCCCCGGTCGCGATGACCGGGGCCTTCTTCGTACTGGAGCGGACGACCAGGTTCGAACTGGCGACCTCAACCTTGGCAAGGTTGCGCTCTACCAACTGAGCTACGTCCGCGTTGCGCCGTGGCGCGAGGACAACTATACCCAACCTCGCTCGCGTGCGAGACGCACTGCCGCATGACGGTTCTCCGCCCCCAGTTTCGAGGCCGCGGACGACAGGTAGTTCCGTACGGTGCCCTGGCTCAGCGCGGCCCGCTCGGCGATCTCCGCGACGGGCGCACCGTGCGCGGCCAACTCCAGCACCTCCGCCTCCCGTACGGTCAGCGGGGAGTCACCTGCGGCGATGGCGTCGGCCGCCAACTCCGGGTCGACATAACGGTTTCCGGCGTGCACGGTACGGATGATCGCGGCCAGCTGCTGGGCGCTGACGGTCTTCGGCACGAACCCCCGCACGCCCGCCTCCAGCGCCCGCTTCAGATGCCCGGGCAGCCCGTGACTGGTGACGATCATGGTGCGGCAGTCCGGCAGTTCGGTCCGCAGCGATGTGGCCACCGCCACACCGTCCATCCCCGGCATCTGAAGGTCCAGCACCGCCACGTCCGGCCGGTGCTGGAGCGCCATGGCCAGCGCCTCGGGCCCGGTGGCGGCCTCCGCGACCACCTCCAGGTCGTCCTCCAGCGCGAGCAGCGCGGCCAGCGCCCCCCGGATCAGGTGCTCGTCGTCCGCGAGCAGTACCCGTACGGCGCTCATGCGGCACCTGCCCCCGCGCCGGAGCGGGTGAACCGCCGGAAGAGCCTGGCGGTGCCGCCCGTGGCGGGAGTGCTCGATTCCGGGGCCATGCCCTCGACTTCCTTTTCCGTACGAGTACGAGTACGAGTACGACTACGAGTACGTGACGCGGGGTCGTCCGGAGCCGTCAGCGGGACCTCCGCCCGGACCCGGAACAGGCCCTTCTCCGCGGGCCCCGCGACGAGCGACCCACCCACGGTGGCCAGCCGCTCCCGCAGCCCCGCCAGGCCGGAGCCGGACGGTCCGACGGGGGTGGAGGAGTCCGCCCCGTCGTTCTCGACGACCAGCACCGCGCGGTCCCCGTACGAGGTCAGCCGCAGGGTGCAGCTCTTGGGGTTGCCGTGCCGCAGGACGTTGGTGGTCGCCTCGCGGACCACCCAGCCGAGCGCCGACTGCACCCCGGTGGGCAGTTCGGCGGCGAGGCCGTCCTCCACCCGGCAGCTGATCCCGGCGGAGGCCAGTACCCCGCGCGCCCCCTCGATCTCGTTGCGCAGGTCGGCCTCCCGGTACCCGCGCACGACCGCCCGCACCTCGCGCTGCGACTCCTGCGCGATCCGCTGCACCTCGGCCATCTGTGCGACGGCCTCGGGCCTGCCCCGCTCGGCGAGCTGCACCGCCAGCTCGCTCTTCAGCGCGATGACGGCGAGGTTGCGGCCCATCACGTCGTGCAGGTCGCGCCCGAAGCGCAGCCGCTCCTCGGCGACGGCGAGCCTGGCCTCGGTGTCCCGGTTCCGGTCGAGTTCCCAGAGCGTGGCGACGAACCAGAGCGAGGAGCGGAACGCCAGCAGCCCGTACAGGCCCGCCAGCACGATCGAGATCCCCGTGATCACGGCGATCGGGCCGCTGTGGGTGATCCACTGGACGGTCAGCCCCGCGAGGACCGCGCTGGCGGCCGTCGCAAGGAGCAGCCGGCCGATCGTCGACAGGGTGAACACGCACATCGCCACCGGGGTCAGGCCGATCATCAGCATCAGGGTGAAGTCCGTGGCGTCCTTGCCGTTCGGGTCGAAACCGCCGACGAAGTGGTACGCCACCGCCAGGGCCGTGTAGGCCACACCCAGCACCAACGACACCAGGGCCGTCCGCAGGGGTGCCGGGGTCCCGTACCGGTGGTGGGCCATTCCCCGGTTGACGGCGTGCATGGAGAGCACGGTCAGGGTGAAGGACACCGCGAGCAGTCCCATGCCCACCCAGGCCGGCCCGTCCCCACGGGCGAGCCGCGTCGCGACGGTGCCGAGGACTCCGGGATACAGCAGCCACGGAATCCCGTACAGCGTGATCCGCATGTACAGGTCCATCTTGGCCGCCCCGCTGCGGCCCCGCCAGAAGCCCTTCATCCCCGTCACCACATCCTCGAAACCAGCGCTGCCCCGAAAGCCGGCCCCCGCCCCGCAACCGGGACGGGGGCCGGACCTCGGTCCTACCGCCGCGGCTCCCAGCGGAACCGCTTCTTGACCGTGTACGCCGACAGTACGGTCCAGGCTCCCGCGACGGCCATGGCACCGAGCCCGCCCGACCAGGTCAGATTGCCCGACCAGCCGCCCCGCATCAGCTCCACCACGGGGGACAGCGGCAGCAGCTGGCAGATTCGGGTGGCGAGGTCCGGCAGCGCCTCCAGCGGGAAGATCAGCCCGGAGCCGAACATCGAGATCAGCATGACCGGCGCGACGGTGAGCTGCGAGCTCTCCACGGACTTGGTGAAGGCCGCCGTCGCCGTGGCCAGCAGCGCGGCCAGCGCGATGCCGAAGACGATGCCCACCACCACGAACAGCGGGTTGGACGGCATCTGCGCGTCCAGCACCAGGACCCCGGCCACGATCAGCACCGCGCACTGCACCACCGCGGTCGCCAGCGCGGCCACCGAAGTGCCCGCCAGGATCTCCAGATCGCCCGGCTCCCCGGTGCGCAGCCGCTTGAGGACGAGCTCCTCGCGGCGGGTGACGTAGGTGCCGACCAGCGTGGTGTAGACGCCGAAGATCAGGACGTACGCGACCGAGGTCGGGATCACCATCGTGCCGATGGACAGCCCGATCTTGTCGAGGTCCATGCCCTTGGCGGCCGACCAGGACGTGAAGGTCAGCACGACCGGCATCGCCAGCAGCATGACCAGCGCGGACCTGTTCCGGCCCAGGAGGGTCAGCTCGGCCTTGGCCAGCGACTTCATACGGCCCACCGGCGTGGTGCGCGGTCCGGCCGACCCCGTCGCGTGCGTGCCCTGCGTCAGCGTCGTCGTGCTCATCGCGCCGCCACCTCTTCCCTCTTCGTGGTGTTCGACGTCGTGTTCGCCGTCGTCCTCGCGTCCCGCGCTATGTGCAGGAAGGCCTCCTCCAGCGAGGCCGACCGCACGTCGAGACCGCGCAGCTGCACCCCGGCGGCCTCCGCCCAGACCAGCAGCCCGGTGGCCGCCCGCTGAAGTGCGGGGGTGCTCAACCGCACTGTCCTGCCGGTCAGTTGGTGCTCGGTGACGCCGAGCTGGCCGAGCGGCGGCAGGTCCCCCATGTGGTACCCCTCCGGCAGCTCGAAGCTGATCTGCGACGGGTGCGCGGCGACCACCTCGTCCACCCGCCCCTCGGTGGCGATCCGCCCCTCGTGCATGATCGCCAGCCGGTCGGCCAGCTCCTCGGCCTCTTCGAGGTAGTGCGTCGTCAGCAGTACGGTCGTGCCCTGCTCGCGCAGCTCCCGCACCAACTGCCAGGTGTCGCGCCGTCCTTCGGCGTCAAGCCCGGTCGTCGGTTCGTCGAGGAAGAGGATCTCCGGCCGCCCGAGCACCGCCATCGCCAGGTCGAGCCGCCGCCGCTCACCGCCCGAGAGCTGCTTGACCCGTACGGAACGCCGCCCGGCGAGCCCCACCAGCTCCAGCGCCTCGTCGACCGGGCGCGCACCGCTCGTGCACCCCGCCCACATCCGCGCGGTCTCCAGCACCGTCAACTGCGCCGGGAATCCGCCCTCCTGGAGCATCACGCCCACCCGGGGGCGGACCTTCGCCCGCTCGGTGAACGGGTCGTGCCCCAGGACCCGGATCCGGCCGCCGGTCGGTGCGGCGAGACCTTCGAGCAGCTCCAGGGTGGAGGTCTTGCCCGCGCCGTTGGTCCCCAGCAGCGCGAAGAGTTCGCCGCGCGCCACGGAGAAGGAGACGGAACGGACGGCCTCGAACCCTCCGGCGTACGTCCGCCGGAGCCCTTCGACGTCGATGACAAGCTCTGCGTTGGTGGTCATGTTCCAAGACTCCCGTCGGCCCGGGGCCGGCGGCAGTGCGCGCTGTCATCACTCCCGATGACAAATGTCATGAGCGGCCGGGACGACGGGACGGGCAACGAGAAAGGCCCCGGTCGTCATGACCGGGGCCTTCTTCGTGGAGCGGACGACCAGGTTCGAACTGGCGACCTCAACCTTGGCAAGGTTGCGCTCTACCAACTGAGCTACGTCCGCAAGGTGGTGCGAGTACTGCTTGGTGGTGCTTCATCACCCTACCCGAACCACCGGAGTGCCCGGTAACCGGTTGAGCGATGCAGAGCGGGTGACAGGAATTGCACACTGCGCCTTCCCCCTGGAAGGAGGATGTTCTGCTACTGAACTACACCCGCACGCTGCGTGAGGCGGGGCCTTGCGGCCTTGCCCTTCGGCGTGCTCCAGACTTTAGCCCAGGTACCGGGGTGTGATGCAAATCGGTTCCCGGCCGACCTTCGCGAGTGGGCGAGGAGTCCTCGCGGGCGCCGCGTGCGGCCGGGCCGGGAGACCCTTCACTCCGTCAGGAGGCTTCTGCGAACGCCTCGTAGACGCTCTTGGGGATCCGTCCCCTGGCCGGCACGTCCATCCGGTGGGACCTGGCCCACGCGCGCACCGCCGCCGGGTCCGGGGCCACCGCGGTGTGCCGGTACACATTGCCCGACTTCGAGTGCTTTCGGCCTGCGTCGACGTACGGCTTCAGGGCCGTGCGCAGTTTCTTTGCATTGGCGGGATTGAGGTCGATCTCGTACGACTTCCCGTCGAGGCCGAAGGTCACCGTTTCCGCCGCTTCTCCTCCGTCGATGTCGTCGGAGAGCGTGACCAGTACGCGTTGAGCCACGGATATCGGTCCTTCCTGGCGGACGGGTGGCCGGACGGCTGTCGTGACCACCGCGCTGACGTGCGGTGATGTCGGCCGGCCGACTCTTCGGAAACAAGTATGGGGCAATACTGCTTTCCCTTGTATTCCTTTGTACAGGGGGAGTCATTGCATTGTGAAGCCCAGTCAATTCCGTCAGCGTGTCCGAGTGCAATGACGGGCGGCTATTTTTTCCCTGATTTTTCCCGGCGTTGTCGGTGCCGATACCGGAACGTGATCGGCCGCGAGGATATCTACCCGCGTAGAATTTTTGGCCGGGTACGCTGTGGGAACCGCCTTAAAGCACCACACCACACCGGGAGTGCCAGTGGCACGCGTCGTAGTCGACGTCATGCTCAAGCCCGAGATTCTCGACCCGCAGGGACAGGCGGTGCAGCGTGCACTGCCCCGTCTCGGCTTCGAGTCAATCGCGGACGTCCGTCAGGGGAAGCGTTTCGAGCTGGAGGTGGAGGGGCCGGTCGACGAGGCCGCCCTCGCCCGCATCCACGAGATGGCCGAAACGTTCCTCGCCAACACCGTTATCGAGGACTTCACCGTGAAGGTGGAGGAGTCGAAGTGACCGCTCGTATCGGAGTCGTCACCTTTCCGGGCACGCTCGACGACCAGGACGCGCTGCGTGCCGTCCGGATCGCGGGCGCCGAGCCGGTGTCCCTGTGGCACCGCGACAAGGACCTCCACCAGGTCGACGCGGTGGTCCTCGCCGGAGGGTTCTCCTACGGCGACTACCTGCGGGCAGGCGCCATCTCGCGCTTCTCGCCGGTGATGGACACGATCATCGAGCAGGCGAAGGCCGGCCTGCCGGTCCTCGGCATCTGCAACGGCTTCCAGATCCTCACCGAGGCACATCTGCTGCCCGGCGCGATGCTCCGGAACAACCACCTCCACTTCATCTGCCGCGATCAGAAGCTGCGGGTGGAGAACGCGGAGACCGCCTGGACGCTCGATTACGAGCAGGGCCAGGAGATCTCCGTACCGCTCAAGAACATGGACGGCCGGTACGTCGCCGACGAGCACACGCTCGACGAGCTGGAGGCGGAGGGCCGCGTCGCCTTCCGCTACCTGGACGGCAACCCCAACGGCTCGCTCCGGGACATCGCCGGCATCACCAACGCGGCGGGCAACGTCGTCGGTCTGATGCCGCACCCCGAGCACGCCGTCGAGCCGCTGATCGGTACGGGCCGTACCGACGGGCTCGGATTCTTCACCTCGATCCTGAAGAAGTTGGTCAACGCATGACGCTGGACACCGTCAAGCACGCTGCCGAAACCCCCGAGGTCGAGCAGCCCTGGAAGGAACTCGGCCTCAAGGAGGACGAGTACACCCGGATCCGCGAGATCCTCGGCCGCCGTCCCACCGGCGCCGAGCTCGCCATGTACTCGGTGATGTGGTCGGAGCACTGCTCGTACAAGAGCAGCAAGGTCCACCTCAAGCAGTTCGGCGAGAAGGTCCCCGAGAACGACGCGATGCTCGTCGGGATCGGGGAGAACGCGGGCGTCGTCGACGTCGGCCAGGGTTACGCGGTCACCTTCAAGGTCGAGTCGCACAACCACCCCTCGTACATCGAGCCCTACCAGGGCGCGGCCACCGGCGTCGGCGGCATCGTCCGCGACATTCTCGCCATGGGTGCGCGTCCGGTCGCGGTCGTCGACCCGCTGCGTTTCGGTGCGGCCGACCACCCCGACACCCGGCGCGTACTGCCGGGCGTGGTCGCCGGAATCGGCGGCTACGGAAACTGCCTGGGCCTGCCCAACATCGGCGGCGAGGTCGTCTTCGACGCCTGCTACCAGGGCAACCCCCTCGTGAACGCCGGCTGCATCGGCGTGATGAAGCACGAGGACATCCACCTCGCGAAGGCGTCCGGCGCGGGCAACAAGGTCATCCTGTACGGCGCCCGGACCGGCGGCGACGGCATCGGCGGTGTCTCGGTCCTGGCGTCCGAGACCTTCGACGACGCAAAGCCCACCAAGCGGCCCGCCGTGCAGGTCGGTGACCCGTTCCAGGAGAAGCTCCTCATCGAGTGCACCCTGGAGATCTTCGCGGAGAAGCTGGTCGACGGCATCCAGGACCTCGGCGGCGCCGGTCTTTCCTGCGCCACCAGCGAGCTGGCCTCGGCCGGTTCCGGCGGCATGCGCGTCGAGCTGGACACCGTGCACCTGCGCGACTCCTCCCTCTCGCCCGAGGAAATCCTCATGAGCGAGTCGCAGGAACGCATGTGCGCGATCGTCGAGCCGCAGCACGTGGACCGCTTCATGGAGATCTGCGAGAAGTGGGACGTCATCGCCACCGTCATCGGTGAGGTGACCGAGGGCTCCCAGCTGGAGATCTTCTGGCACGGCGAGCAGATCGTGGACGTACCGCCGCGCACCGTCGCCCACGAGGGCCCGGTGTACGAGCGTCCCTACGCCCGCCCCTCCTGGCAGGACGCGCTCCAGGCCGACGACGCCAACGCGCTGGCCCGCCCGGCGAACGGCGAGGAACTGCGCGCGCAGGTCCTCCAGCTGGTCGCCTCCCCGAACCAGGCCTCCAAGGCGTGGATCACGGACCAGTACGACCGCTTCGTGCAGGGCAACACGGTGCTGGCCATGCCGGAGGACGCGGGCATGGTGCGTATCGACGCGGAGACCGGCCTCGGTGTGACGATGGCGACCGACGGCAACGGCCGGTACGCCAAGCTGGACCCGTACGCGGGTGCGCAGCTGGCGCTCGCCGAGTCGTACCGCAACGTCGCGACCACGGGCGCGAAGCCCCTCGCGATCTCCAACTGCCTCAACTTCGGCTCCCCCGAGGACCCGGACGTGATGTGGCAGTTCGCCGAGGCCACCCGTGGTCTCGCGGACGGCTGTCTGGAACTGGGAACTCCGGTGACCGGTGGCAACGTTTCTCTGTACAACCAGACCGGTGAGACCGCGATCCACCCGACGCCCGTCGTCGCGGTCCTCGGTGTCATCGACGACGTCGCCCGCCGTACGCCGATGGCCTTCGCCGAAGAGGGGCAGCTGCTGTACCTCCTCGGTGACACGCACGAGGAACTGGGCGGCTCCGCCTGGTCCGAGGTCGTGCACGGCCACCTCGGCGGCCTGCCGCCGAAGGTCGACCTGGCGCGCGAGAAGCTGCTCGGCGAGATCCTGATCTCGGCGTCGCGGGACGGCATGGTCGACGCCGCCCACGACCTGAGCGACGGCGGTCTGATCCAGGCCCTCACCGAGTCCTGCCTGCGCGGCGGGAAGGGTGCCCGGGTCGTGGTGCCGGACGGTCTCGACCCGTTCGTCTTCCTCTTCTCGGAGTCGGCGGGCCGCGCGGTCGTGTCGATCCCGCGCAGTGAGGAGCTCCGCTTCAACGACATGTGCGGGGCGCGCGGTCTGCCCGTCACCCGCATCGGTGTCGTGGACGGGGACTCGATCGAGGTCCAGGGCCAGTTCAGCCTCCCGCTGAGCGAGCTGAAGGACGCGCACGAGGCGACGATCCCGGGCCTGCTGGCCTGAGTCGTACGTCCGAGCCGTACGTCCGAGTCGTACGTCGAGCTGTTGAGTGCGGCCCCGCCCCGGGGTGACCGGGGGCGGGGCCGCACTTCTGTCGTGATTTCTGTCATGGACATAATGCGCGGGTGAGCGAACACCCAACTTCCCCCGGACCGGAACCCGTTCCTCCGCCGCCCGTACCGCTGCCCGCCGCGCGGATACCCGAGGGCACGGCGTCCTGGCGGTCCGCGCAGGTACGCGGCTGGCTGGCCGCCGTGCCCGCGCGGTGGGCGCATCCGGGGTGGGCGGTACTGGTGCTGGTGGCGGCGGTGGTGTGGGCGGTGCTGGCGGTTCCGGAACCGAAGCCGCCGCACTTCGGGCCACTGGAGGCGGCGTCGTCCTTCTCCGGCCGTTCGGAAGCGCGGATCGGGAGCTTCGGTGCGTTCGGTGAGTACGGGCGCGGTACGGCCGCACCCGTCGACACGCTCAAGGTCTATGCCGTATCGGTGTCCATGTCCCCTGGTGGACTCGCTTCGTGGTGGGGGTGGCCCATGGTGTTCCTGGGGTTGCTGCTTCTGGAGCTGTACTGGATCTGGCGTCGGCCGGGGCTGGCGCTGCCGGTGCTCGTGCCGCTGACGGCCGGGGCGCTGATCTCCACCGATGCCCTGGGCCGGACCGGGCTGCCCGCGCTGATCGGGGTCGGGCTGGCCGCCGTCCTGGCCGCGGTGACCCTGGTGCACCGCCGGGGCGTACGGCTGCGGCGCTGGGAGCGGGTGGCGGAGGCGGCGGGTCCGCAACGGCATCCGCTGCCCGCCGTGCCCGGGGGAGTGCGGCGGCCCCGTCGCCCGTACCTCCTGATCGCCGTCGCGGCACTCCTGCTCGGCTTCGCCGCGTACACGGGGCACTCCATGACCGAGTACGAGGGCGAGTGGGTGCTGCTGGGCACCGGGACCCTCGGGGTCGCGCTGCTCGTCGAGGGGGTGGTGGCGCTCCTGCGGTACGCCCGGCTGCGCAGGCGCCCGCAGCCCGCCCTGCGCGTGCTGGTCAGGGAGGGCGCGGACGGCAGGACCTGGGTGTACGCGGCCGACGACCCGGCGGGTGCGGAACCCTTGCTCGGCTTCCGTTCCTGGGGTGCGTACGAGGGCGGCGGCAGTACGGGACGCAGGCCGCTGCGCGAGGCCGTGCTGTACGGAACCCCCGCGAGCGGCGCCGAGTTGGCGTATGTCGCCGCCGTCGACGGGGCGGAGGGGCGCGTCGCCATCGAGCACAGCACGAGCCCGGCGGCCGTCGGCGGCCGACGCGGTAACGAGAACAACGAGAACAACGGGAACGAGATCTTCGTGGACGCCATACCCCTCTCCCCCTCCGTCCGCCCTCCCTCCTGGTCCGCGGGGCCGGTCGGCCGGGCCATCGGTGTGCTGGCCTTCCTGGTGGAGCTGGGGGTGGTCTGGTCGTTCCTGGACGGGGAGCGCGGCTGGCGGGTGTGGTTCGCGCTGGGGGCGCTGCCCTTCGCCATCGGTTTCATCGCCGCCGCGCTCAACTGGCGGATCACGGCGGACCGTTCGGGGGTGTGGGTGGCGGGCGGCTGGCGGGTGCGGCAGTTGCGCTGGGCGGAGATCGAGAAGGTCGAGTACGACGACGACAGCATCACCTTCCGCGGTCCCGAGGGCGTACGCGTCGGCATCCGGCCCACCGGGTGGGCGCGGCTGGACCGCCGTACCGCCGCAGGTCACGTCGCGGGCCGCGCGGCCGACGAGATCCGCGCGATGCTCGCCGACCCGGCCCTGCGGCCGGCCGAGGACAGCACGCCCGGGGAGCAGGGCATGCCGCTCGGACCGGTGATCGTGCTGGTGTCGGTGCTGTGCGGGGCGGCGGCGCTGTTGCTGTAGGGGGCCGTGGGGTGCCTGCGGGGGTTGTCGGGGATTACGTAATTACGTAATCTCTGTTCATGGACCTGGAGAAGCGCGTCGCCGAACTGGAGCGGCGCATGGCGGCGCTGGAGAGCGGCGGGGCGGGCGACGCTGTCGGAGATGATCATCCCGTGCCCTCGCTCTGGGCCCTGGACGGCCTCAAGGCGCAGCTCGACGAGCTCGGGGCGGCCGACGGGGGTGTGCTGTTCGCGGGTTCGGTGCGGCTGCCGACCAAGGCGCGGTACGAGTGGCAGTTCGGCGCGACCACCGATGACCTGCTCGCACGCGACTGGGCGGAGACCGCCGACGCCTTCGCCGCGCTCGGTCATCCCGTACGGCTGCGGCTGCTCCGGGAGATCGCCGGGGGCCTGCGCACCGCCGCCGAGCTCAACGCGCTCGACGAGCTGGGCACCACCGGCCAGATCTACCACCACCTGCGCCAGCTCACCGCCGCGGGCTGGCTGGTCACGTCCGGGCGGGGGCGCTACGAGGTGCCGGTCACCCGTGTCGTACCGCTGCTGGTGATGCTGTCCGCCGCCACGCCGTAGCCGCCGGACGCGCGCCGGACGCGCGCACCTGAACACCGCATCGACCAAGGGGGAACGACCATGTCCGCACGTCAGGCAGCCCTGCACCTCAGCCGCATTCTCTGGGGGATCTTCGCCGTACAGGCGGTGGCGGGCTTCTTCGTGGAACTGCCCTACGGCTATCTGGCCAGCTGGACACCGCTCGTGGCGGCGCTCGCGCTGACCCTGTGGCGGTGGGAGGACTCCCGGCGCGGCCGGGTCGCGCTGGGAGTCCCGGCGACGGTCGAGGTCGCGCCTCCGGTGACCGGGCGGTGGACCGCGCTGAACAGTCCGGCGGACAAGCAGCCGAGCCACGGCACGCACAAGTACGGGCAGACGTACGCGATCGACGTCCTGGCGGAGCCGGCGGACGGGGACAGCAGGCCGGCGGCGGTGTGGTTCTGGCCGCTCGCCCGCCGGAGCGAGGAATTCCCCGCCTTCGGGGCCCCGCTGTACGCCGTCGCCGACGGGACCGTCGTGCACGCGGAGGACGCCCAGCGCGACCACCTCAGCCGCAGCTCCCTCCTGGGAGTGCTGTACCTGATGGTCGTCGAGAGCGCCGTGCGCGTGATCGCGGGACCGCACCGGGTGCTCGGCAACCATGTCGTCCTGGACCTGGGTGACGGTACGTACGCGGTGTACGCGCACCTCCGGCGCGGTTCGCTGGACGTCCGTACCGGCGACCGGGTGGTGACGGGGCAGCGGCTGGGCCGGTGCGGCAACAGCGGCAACTCCTCCGAACCGCACCTCCACTTCCAGCTGATGGACACCCCCGACGTGGACACGGCGCGGGGGCTGCCCTTCAGCTGGGCGGGGGTGGGCGTACCGGGCAGGGGCACGCACTTCACGGTCGAGGAGCGGGAGCCGGAGCGGGAGCTGGAGTCGGAGCCTGAGCGGTAGCGGTAGCGGCGGCTCGGGGGCATTGTCAGTGGGCCGCGCTAGCGTGTGTTCATGGCTCCTCAGCAGCAGAGACGCGCTCGGCGGTACGACTCCGCCAAGATCCGCGCCGCCGTCCTCGCCCAGTTCGGGCACGTGCACGACGCGGTGGCGGAAATGAGCCCCGAGCAGCTCGCCCTGCCCGCCGCCGGGATGGGGGAGTGGACCGTGCGCGACCTCCTCGCGCACCTCTCCATGGCCGTCTCGTCCTTCGACCGGAACCTGCGCGGGCCCGCCCCCGCCAGGGCCGAACTGGCGCTGGTGGACTGGCCGTTCGCTACCGTCGCCCGCGCGGCGGACGTCGACAGTGACTCGCGCGAGCTGGCCGCCGCCGCCACCGACCTCGTCGAGCTCTACGAGAGGACGGGGGCACGCTTCGCCGAGCTGCTCCCCGCACTGGCCGACGAGCAGGTGATCGCCACCCGGGTCGGGCCGATGACCGTGGCCGACTTCCTGGTCACCCGTACCGTCGAACTGGTCGTGCACACGGACGACGTGAACCGGGCGACCGGCGCCGCCGTCCCGTTCGACCGGCAGGCGCTCGCCGCGTGCACCCGGCTGCTGGCGGACGCGCTCGCCGTGAAGGCGCCCGGAGCGTCCACGGAAGTACGCATTCCGCCCTATGCGGTCGTCCAGTGCATCGAGGGCCCCCGGCACACCAGGGGCACCCCGCCGAATGTCGTGGAGACCGATCCGCTGACCTGGATCCGGCTTGCCACAGGACGTACACAATGGGCGGACGCTCTTGAAGAAGCCCAGGTCAGAGCCAGTGGGGAGCGTGCGGATCTGGTGGGGGTGCTGCCGATCATGGGGTGAGGCGGGGGCGTGCGCCGGGGTAAGTGGAACCAGTAGTCCCACCTGTTCCGTCACACCGGCATGCAGACGAAGCCGAAGCTCAAGACGCGGAAGACGAAGCCGGTGCTCAGCGTTGCCGTCACGGCCCTGGCGCTCCTCGCGCTGGGCGCCTGCGGTACGGAGACGACGGGCGCCGGGGCCGGTGGCGGTGACAAGAAGGGCGGTGGGGACAGCAAGGTCCAGCCCGACCTGCCACTGACCGGGGTGCGCTGGACCGTCGAGAGTTCGACGGTCGGCGGGAAGAAGGCCCCGGCGCCCAAGGACGTGTACGTCGAGATCGACGACAAGGGCACGGTCAAGGGTAACTACGGCTGCAACTCCTTCACCGGCAAGGCCACCGTCAAGGGCGACGCCGTCGACCTCGACAAGCTGCTCTCCACTCAAATGGCCTGCGAGCAGCAGGACTTCGAGCTGACGCTGCGCAAGGCGTTCAAGGAACGGCTGAAGGCGAAGCTGGACGACAACCGGCTGACCCTCACGACGGCGGCGGGCGACACGATCGCGCTCACCTCGAAGCCGGTGGAGCCCGCCTCGCCGCTCGCCGGGACCAAGTGGACCGTGGACTCCTTCCTGGAGGGCAAGACGGCCAAGTCGCTGCCGAAGAGCACGGCGGGGAAGGCGTATCTGATCTTCGGCAAGGACGGTTCGGTGACCGGCCGCACCGGCTGCAACTCCCTGAACGGCAAGGCGAAGCAGGGGGAGGGGAGCCTGGAGTTCGGGCGCATCGCGACCACCCGGATGATGTGCCAGGGCGACGGAGCCACGGTGGAGAAGCAACTGCTGAAGGTGCTGAGCGGCAAGACCGCCTACCAGGTGGACGGCCGCTCCCTGTCCCTCACCGGACCGGACGGCAAGGGACTGGAAGCGAAGGCCACCAAGTAGGCGGTCTGTCAGGGGTGTTCAGGCCCGGCGGCGGCGCAGCTTGACCAGTGCCGCCGCGCCGAGGGCGAGGAGGGCGGCTCCGCCGAGGGCCAGCGGGAGGGTCGAGGAGCTGCCTCCCGTCGCGGCGAGGTCCTCACCGGAAGCCGAGCCGGACGTCGAACCGGAAGCCGAGCCGGACGCCGAACCAGAAGCCGCGCCGGATGCCTGCCCGGCCGTCGACCCGGCCGGGGTGCCCGGCGCGGACGCCTCGGTCGGCTTCCCGGTCGCGGGCGAAGGGCTTCCGCCGGTCTGGGGCTTGGCCGCCGACCCGCCCGCCGGGGCCGGAACCCCGTTCAGGCTGACCGAGACCGTCGCCGAACCGGCCCCCGCCGAGACCACCTTGACCCGTATCTTCCGTGCGGTGTCGGTCAGTTCGGCCCCCGCCTTCAGTGCATCGGCGTCGGCCGCCTCGCCGGTACCGGGGGTGGGGTCGACGAAGGCGGACTCGGCGTACTTGCCAGCGGTCACCCTGTACGCGTGGACGCCCTGGATCTTCCCGTCCAGCGCCCCCGCCTTCGCCCGGAAGTCGACGATCAGCCGGTCACCCTCCTTGCCCGCCCCCGCCGCCTCGCCCAGCGGAATGCTCAAGGCCCGCACCCCGCTCCCGGCCCCCGCCAGCGGACGCAGCGTGTAGGTCCCGGACTTGGTGACCTGCGCCAGCTCCCCACCGGTCAGCCACTTGTTGTGGATCAGCTCGGGTGCGCTCAGCCCGGCGGCCGAACCCCCGCCGCCCATCACGGACTTGTGGCTGGTGGAGTCCTTGGCGTCCTCCTTGCACCCGGCACCCAGATCGCCCTCGGGGCAGCGCAGTCGCATGTGGTGGTGGTACCCGAAGTTGTGCCCGAACTCGTGGATCAGCGCGTCCGTCGAGAACTCCTCGGCCGGCATCCACGTCTTCCCGCCGCCGACCGTGCCGAGCCCGGCGAACCCGCACTTGGCGACGCTGTTCGGGTAGACGATCGAGGCGTGGTCGAAGGAGTCCTCGGCGATGCCCTTGGCGGCCAGCGCCTTGTAGGTCTCGTCCGCCATCTTCGAGGTGTCGCACCCGGCACCCGCCATGGGCAGGGTCAGCGGGCCGATCACCTTCTGCCCGGCGTCCCGGGGTCCGAAGGTGGTCCGGCCCCGGGTGATCTCGTTGTAGTACGAGGTCAGGGATCCGCTGGAGCCGTAATAGGTGCTCTCCAGGGTGGACTTGAGCTTCGCGGTGTCGGTCAGCGTGCTGTCGCTGAAGTTGACCATCACGACCTGCACGGTCCGCTTGGCGGCGGGGGCGTCGGCATCGGCGGCGTACGCGGTCGACGAACCGGCCACCGCCGCCAGCACGACACCACAGGCGAGCACGGGAACACGGGAAACACGGGAGCGGTAAGGGGAACGCATGGGGGGATCCTTCACGACCGGAAGTGGGGGGAGCGCCACACGCTAAACCGTGCCCCGCTCCCCGCCACCCCCACCCACCAGGCGTTATGCCGCCCTTAACTCCCCCTTAAGGCAAGGCAGTTCAGCCCGTACTCGATCCCGCCGAAGCGTCCGGGTACTTCAGCAGCCCCGCATCCACCGCCTCCCAGGCCGCCCGCAGCTCCGCCAGCCGTTCCGGCCGCACCCCCGCCAGATCGGCCTGCTCCCGCGCGTCCCCGCTCAGCCGGAACAGCTGGTCGCGCCCGCTCCTGCCCCGGTAGTACTTCCACTCCCCGCGCCGCAGCGCCCGTTCTCCCCGTACCCGCCAGAAGAGATCGCGCGTGGGAGCCTGCTCGCCGCGCAGCAGGTATCCGGCGAGCGAAGCCCCGTCCAGCGGGAACGCCCGGTCCGCCCTGGCCCCCGCCACCTCCAGGAGCGTCGCCGTCCAGTCCGGTGTGTAGACGGGCACGTCACTGACCTGCCGCCCGTCGAGCCGGGCGGGCCAGCGCACAATGGTCGGCACCCGGATGCCGCCCTCCTGCAGCGAGCCCTTGTTGCCGGTCAACGGCCAGTTGTAGGAGAAGCGTTCGCCGCCGTTGTCGCTCGCGAAGAAGACGAGGGTGTCCTCCTCCTGCCCCGACCGCTTGAGCGCCCGCAGCACCTCGCCGACCGACCGGTCAAGGTCCTCGACCATCTCGGTGTACTTCTCCACCGAGCCGCCGTCCTGGTGCCAGAGCGCCCGCCGGTCCCCGGCCTTGATCCGCCGTACGACCTCGGCGCTCGCCTCCTCGTCGCCGTCCGCGATCCAGGGCCAGTGCGGAGTGGTGAAGTTGAGGTTGAGCAGCCACGGTTTGTCGTGGTCCCGCTGGACGAACTCACTGGCCCGCTCGGTCAGGATGCGCGTGTAGTAGCGCAGGTCCTTGTACTCGGCGTCGCCCTCGTAGAGGTCGTACTCGCCGCTCCCGCCGAGCTTTGAGTAGTACTCCAGCGCCCCGCCGAAGTTCCCGAAGAACTCGTCCCAGCCCGACCTGGTGGGGCTGTAGTCGGGCAGGAATCCGCAGTGCCACTTGCCGATGAGCGCGGTCGAGTACCCCGCGCCGCGCAGCAGCGAGGCCAGCGTCGGATGCGTGGGCTCCAGTCCGACCCCCTTGTCGGCTATCGGCTCGGCGAGCCCTCCCTTCGTACGGCCGGGGAAGCGCCCGGTGTAGAGGCTGAAGCGGGTCGGCGAGCAGGTCGCCGATCCCGAGTACGCGTCGGTGAAGCGCACGCCCTGCCGGGCGAGCCGGTCCAGGTTCGGCGTACGGATGTGGGGCGAGCCGTACGAGGAGAGATCGGCCCAGCCCAGGTCGTCGCCCAGGATGAACAGGATGTTCGGCCGCCGCGAACGCCTCTTGACGGCAGCCCGGAAGGGCCGCTCCCGGGGCTCCCCGGCCGAGCCGCCCGACCGGGACTCCACGGCCCCGGCGGACCCGGCCGCCGGCCCGACGACGGCAGCGGTGGCGACGACACCGGCAGCGGCGGCCGCACCGGCCGCGAAAGTGCGCCGGGACAAGGGCGGTTCGGACGTATCGGGTGTTTCAGGCATGTGCGGGGGCGTGGCGGGCGTGGAAGGAACGCGCGAAGTCACGGTGTCTCCGGGAAGGCAGGAGGAAGCGGCCGGAAGGAGCCCTGCTCAGAGGGTCCGGCGCACAAGGGGACTGACCGGGGATGGGGACTTACGCGCAGCGACAGATGGCGCTGGCGACACGGACCAGGTCGACGTGTCGGCGCGCAACGAGCGGGACCGGACGGTCCGCGAAAGGCTGCATGACCGTGGACCTTGTCCGACCGCCCGCCCCCCTGTCAACGCACGTCCCACCCTGCGGACGCACCCCCGGACACCCCCCGCACCCACCCGGCCGACCGCCCGGAGCCGCCCGATCACCTTCCGTGCCCCTGCCCGGACCTTCGTCCGCCGGGCACTCGACGCGAGGGAGGTTGCCGTCGCCTCCGTGAACCTGGACGCAGCGGTCAGCCCGGCCGCCGGGGCCGCGGCTGACCCCGGCCGGTTCCGCTGTGTACAGGACCCTGGCCCGGGGCCATGAAATACCTCCCGCAGGGCTGCGGACGGGGCTGCGGACGGGACCGTGCGAACGACCCCGATCAGGCCTCTGAGCAGGACCGTTTCGCCCCGGATCAGGGCTTGTTCGTATCCCCAATTCGGACCAGTGGTCGATCTCGCCTACACTCGGTGCCGTGCCTCGTGGTGATGGACGACTCAACCACGACCTGCTCCCCGGTGAGAAAGGCCCCCAGGACGCTTGCGGCGTCTTCGGTGTCTGGGCTCCCGGCGAAGAGGTCGCCAAGCTCACCTATTTCGGACTGTATGCACTGCAACACCGGGGACAAGAGTCCGCCGGTATCGCAGTAAGCAACGGGTCCCAGATCCTCGTCTTCAAGGACATGGGACTGGTCTCGCAAGTCTTCGACGAAACCTCTCTCGGCTCCCTCCAGGGCCACATCGCGGTCGGTCACGCGCGCTACTCCACCACCGGAGCCTCGGTGTGGGAGAACGCGCAGCCGACGTTCCGTGCCACCGCGCACGGCTCGATCGCGCTGGGCCACAACGGAAACCTGGTCAATACGGCGCAGCTCGCCGAACTGGTCGCCGAGCTCCCCAAGGAGAACGGCCGCGCCACCCAGGTGGCAGCCACCAACGACACCGACCTGGTCACGGCCCTCCTCGCGGGCCAGACCGACGACGACGGCAAGCCCCTCACCATCGAGGAGGCCGCCGCAAAGGTGCTCCCGCAGGTGATGGGTGCCTTCTCCCTCGTCTTCATGGACGAAGGAACGCTGTACGCGGCCCGCGACCCGCAGGGCATCCGCCCGCTGGTGCTCGGCCGTCTGGAGCGCGGCTGGGTGGTGGCCTCCGAGTCCGCCGCCCTCGACATCTGCGGCGCCTCCTACGTCCGCGAGGTCGAGCCCGGCGAGCTGCTCGCGATCGACGAGAACGGTCTCCGGACCTCTCGATTCGCAGAAGCGAAGCCCAAGGGCTGTGTCTTCGAGTACGTCTACCTCGCGCGCCCCGACACCGACATCGCGGGCCGCAACGTCTATCTCAGCCGGGTTGAGATGGGCCGGAAACTGGCCGAGGAAGCTCCTGCCGAGGCCGATCTCGTCATAGCGACGCCCGAATCCGGCACCCCCGCCGCGATCGGGTACGCCGAAGCCAGCGGGATTCCGTACGGCTCGGGACTCGTCAAGAACGCCTACGTCGGCCGGACCTTCATCCAGCCCTCACAGACGATCCGCCAGCTCGGCATCCGTCTGAAGCTCAACCCGCTCAAGGAAGTCATCAAGGGCAAGCGCCTGGTGGTCGTGGACGACTCGATCGTCCGCGGCAACACCCAGCGCGCACTGGTCAAGATGCTCCGCGAGGCGGGCGCGGCGGAGATCCACATCCGGATCTCCTCTCCCCCCGTGAAGTGGCCCTGCTTCTTCGGCATCGACTTCGCCACCCGCGCGGAGCTGATCGCCAACGGCATGACCGTGGACGAGATCGCGACCTCGATGGGTGCCGACTCCCTGTCGTACATCTCCATCGAAGGCATGATCGAGGCGACCACGATCGCCAAGCCGAACCTCTGCCGCGCCTGCTTCGACGGCGAGTACCCCATGGAACTCCCCGACCCGGAGCTCCTCGGCAAGCAGCTCCTGGAGACCGAGATCGCGGCCGGAGTGGCGAACACCGCCGCCACCGAAGCGCTCCGTCGTCCCTGAGGCCGCCCGCAACACCCTCGCTAGTCCGACACGAAAGTTCTCACCTCCCCATGTCTGAGAAGTCTGAGACCACCGGTGCCAGCTACGCGGCTGCGGGCGTCGACATCGAAGCCGGCGACCGCGCCGTCGAGCTGATGAAGGAGTGGGTGAAGAAGACGAAGCGCCCCGAGGTCCTCGGTGGCCTCGGCGGTTTCGCCGGTCTCTTCGACGCCTCCGCCCTCAAGCGCTACGAGCGTCCGCTGCTCGCCTCCGCGACCGACGGCGTCGGTACGAAGGTCGACCTCGCCCGTCAGATGGGCGTGTACGACACCATCGGCCACGACCTCGTCGGCATGGTCGTCGACGACCTCGTCGTCTGCGGCGCCGAGCCGCTCTTCATGACCGACTACATCTGCGTCGGCAAGGTGCACCCCGAGCGTGTCGCCGCCATCGTGAAGGGCATCGCCGAAGGCTGTGTCCTCGCGGGCTGCGCGCTGGTCGGCGGCGAGACCGCCGAGCACCCGGGCCTGCTCGGCCCGGACGACTTCGACGTGGCGGGCGCCGGCACCGGTGTCGTGGAGTACGACCAGCTCCTGGGCGCTGACCGGATCCGTGAGGGCGACGCCGTGATCGCGATGGCATCCTCCGGTCTTCACTCGAACGGGTACTCGCTCGTGCGGCACGTCGTCTTCGACCGCGCGGGCTGGGCCCTGGACCGGGAGGTGGAGGAGTTCGGCCGCACGCTCGGCGAGGAGCTCCTGGAGCCCACCAAGATCTACTCGCTGGACTGCCTGGCACTGACCCGCACCGCGCAGGTCCACGCCTTCAGCCACGTCACCGGCGGCGGCCTGGCCAACAACCTGGCCCGGGTCGTCCCCGACCACCTGCACGCCTCGGTCGACCGCTCGACCTGGACCCCCGGCGCCGTCTTCGACGTCGTCGGCCAGGCCGGCAAGGTCGAGCGCCTGGAGCTGGAGAAGACCCTCAACATGGGTGTCGGCATGATCGCCGTCGTCCCGCAGGAGTCGGTCGACGTGGCCCTGGCGACGCTGGAGGACCGGGGAGTCGACTCCTGGGTGGCGGGCGAGATCCTCGCGCGCGGCGACCACCGCGAGGGTGCGACCCTGACCGGCGACTACGCGAAGTAGTCCGGGCAGGCCGGCCCCGTCCACCGGGGCCGGCCGCTCGGGCCTTCCGCCGGGGCGGGCCGGGCCAAGGCCAGCAGGACGCACAGAACCCGGCCCGGGGCGAAAGCCCAGGACCGGGTCCGGTGGTTCTGCTCAAACCTTATGAAAATTTTCGAGGTGTACGAGCGCCAGAACTGAACGCGTCAGAGCCGAAGCGTCAAGCACCGCGGCGCTGCGACGAAGGACCGGACTCATCGTCCTCGTCCTCGTCGTTGTACTGCGACGCGTACTGTGCGTACGGGTCGTCTTCCTCGTCATCGTCCTCGAACGGCTCGCCATTCGGCGGCTGTTGCGAAGTCGAAGCGCCCAGCTCATTGGCCAGACGCGACAGGTCAGTCCCGCCGCTGCTGTACTTCAGCTGGCGGGCGACCTTCGTCTGCTTGGCCTTTGCCCGGCCGCGCCCCATGGCTCGACCCCCTCGGTGACGGGGCTCGACGGCCCCAGAGTCTTGACACGCGTTCATGGTTGGGAACGGGCTCTCCGTGAAGAGACCGGTCCGCAGGACTTCAACGGTACCTGCTTCTTTGGCCATACGGTACGCCGCCCGCATGAGACACCTCGAAGCACAACCGGCGAGACGATCCGTCCCCGCTGGTCAACCGCGATTTTAGCCCCTTCCTGACGGCCGACCCGCCGACGGGGGTGAGCGATGTCTCCCCATCGGCCGGGCCGGCCTCCTCCGATCAGCGCCGGGCGCGCGCCTCCGCCATCCGCTGCTCGGCGATCCGGTCGGCCGCCGCGGCCGGAGGAACACCGTCGCTCTTCGCACGTGCGAAGATCTCCAGCGTGGTGTCGAAGATCTTCGCGGCCTTCTTCTTGCACCGGTCGAAGTCGAAGCCGTGCAGCTCGTCGGCGACCTGGATCACCCCGCCCGCGTTCACCACGTAGTCCGGCGCGTAGAGGATCCCGCGGTCCGCGAGGTCCTTCTCCACGCCCGGGTGGGCGAGCTGGTTGTTGGCCGCGCCGCACACCACGGAGGCGGTGAGCACCGGCACGGTGTCGTCGTTCAGGGCGCCGCCCAGCGCGCACGGGGCGTAGATGTCCAGGCCCTCGACGCGGATCAGCGCCTCGGTGTCGGCGACCACGGTGACCTGTGGGTGCTTGTCGGTGATACGGCGCACCGACTCCTCCCGTACGTCCGTGATCACGACCTCGGCGCCGTCCTCCAGCAGGTGCTCGACCAGGTAGTGGCCGACCTTGCCGACCCCGGCCACACCGACCTTGCGGCCGCGCAGCGTCGGGTCGCCCCAGAGCTGCTGGGCGCAGGCGCGCATGCCCTGGAAGACACCGAACGCGGTGAGTACGGAGGAGTCGCCCGCGCCGCCGTTCTCGGGGGAGCGTCCTGTGGTCCAGCGGCACTCGCGGGCCACCACGTCCATGTCCGCGACGTACGTACCGACGTCGCAGGCGGTCACGTAACGGCCGCCGAGGGAGGCCACGAACCGGCCGTAGGCGAGGAGCAGCTCCTCCGTCTTGATCTGCTCCGGGTCGCCGATGATCACGGCCTTGCCGCCGCCGTGGTCGAGCCCGGCCAGCGCGTTCTTGTAGCTCATCCCGCGCGAGAGGTTGAGGGCGTCCGCGACGGCCGCCTCCTCGCTCTCGTACGGATAGAAACGGGTGCCGCCCAGGCCGGGACCGAGGTCCGTGTTGTGCAGGGCGATGACGGCCTTGAGGCCGGAGGCGCGGTCCTGGCAGAGCACGACTTGTTCGTGACCTCCCTGCTCCGAGCGGAACAGGGTGTGCAGGACGCCGTCGGAAGATGCGGTCACTGTGGTGACTCCCAATTGCGAGGCGGTGAAGCCCTCTTGCGGGTGGAGAGGGCCGATGGGCATGAGATTAGGCCCCGAGGGCCCGTCATTAGGCCGGAGTGCCGCAGATCACCCCCATCCGAAGGAGCCGTGGGACGATTTGTCTCCGGTCGAGTGGAGGAGGCGGCGTGCCCTTGGCGTCATCGGTGATCGTCCCGTACGTGTCGTCCTTGCGGGTGTACGAACCGCTGGCCGCTTTTCCCGAACCGGAACGCACGCACTGGGCCCGCTACGCCCGCCGCCCCGAGCACCCCGGCCCGCAGGACGAACTGCGCGCCGCGCTCGCCGATCTGCTCCCCACGCCGCCCGTGGTGGTGCCGGTGCACGAGAGCGGGGACGCGTACGTGGCCGAGGTGGACGAGGTCGTGGTGGTCTGCCCGTGGCGGACCAGGCTGCGCGGCTGGCTGGCCCTGGAGGAGCTGGCGGACCAGTACCCGGCGGCGCTGCTGGACGCCGTGGTGCCGCCGCTGCTGCGCCGGCAGGCGAGCGCGGACCACGAGCGGTGGCGGGAGCGGAATCCGGACGCACGGCCGTGGATCAAGACCTCGGTGTGGCACGTGCCGGTGCGGTGGTTCGTCCTCTTCGGGGACGAGGAGCGGGAGTACGCGAAGGGCTCGGCGGACAGCGCGCCGGTGCTGCGCTACCGGACGCCGATGGTGCAGGCGCGGCGGCGGGTGGCGCGCGGGCTGCGGACGCTGCGCGAGCACATGGACGAGGGACCGCTGGTGACCGGACTGCTGGAGGTGGGGCGCTGGCTGGAGGAGTTCCACCCCAGGTCCCTCGTCGAACTGGACTACGGAGGTCTCGCGCACGTACTGGACGAGAAGGAGCTCACGGCGGACCGGTCGGCGGCGGACGTGGCCGAGGGGATCGCGGCCCTGCGGGCCGGCGACCCGGACGGGGCGGCCGAGGCGTACGGCAGGCTCGCGGAGCGGTGGCGGGCGGTGCGGGAGCGGCAGTTCGCCAACTGAGCGGGGTGTGCGCAGGGACGGGCGGCTGCTCCGGCGGCCGTCCGTTTTCCGCTTCCCGGGCACTGAATACCGCATACCGAATGCGATTTGAGCAAAACCTGAGCTACAGGTGAACCATCCCGTGATGTGGTGCGTGTGACAGGTGAGGCGAGGGACCTCGGGACCTACGTCCCGATCCGGGCTTTTGTGTCAAGCGTGACGGACAGCACTTAATCGCCCCTTGCGCCCATCCCCCGCCCTCGTGTCAAAATAGGACAAGGAGTCCGGGGAGGGCTCCTTCCGTCCAAGTAGGGGCGGAATGCTCGGCATTGCACTCTATGGGGGGTCTGATGACTCCTGATCGCTCTGTGACTGATCGTCACTGTGGCGTGACTGTCCGCTATGGCATGGTCCACGGGCTTCCGTCGCGGATGAACACCTCAGAGGGCAATTCCATCGGTTTGGCCCACGCGGCTGGACGGATGGTGTAGTTGTAGTGCCGAGGACAAGCCGTTCGTCCTATAACCGACTCGGCCCGCGTCCGCCATTTCGGGCAACGCGGGTCAAGGTGCAGAATTTAGAGGAAAGAACCGTGAAGGTTCGGTTCTCCCGAGGAGGCCGCTCATGACCGCTCGCACCCCTGACGCCGAGCCGCTGCTGACCCCGGCTGAGGTCGCCACGATGTTCCGCGTGGACCCGAAGACGGTGACCCGCTGGGCCAAGGCAGGCAAGCTCACGTCCATCCGCACGCTGGGTGGGCACAGGCGCTACCGCGAGGCCGAGGTCCGCGCACTGCTTGCGGGTATTCCGCAGCAGCGCAGCGAGGCCTGAGGCATCGCATTACCTCGCATTACCGCTTCATGCTTTAACGAGTCACAGCTTTACCCGCAGTAACGGCAATACCTGGCAGGACCGAGCAACACCCCTGCATCACTGGGCATTTCGGACACGGGTCCCCCAACTCGTTCCGCCCGCCCACCCATAGCTCCATCTGACCGGCACCCGCCCCAACGGGAGCCGGGTCAGTGATCGCGCTGGACTCCGCCGGGTCCAGCGCGATTTTTTTATGCCCTCTTCACGCCAGGGCGCCGTTCTGCGCCCCTCCCGGGGCCTCCGGGCGTCCCGGGCCGGTCTCCGCCCTCCTGGGGGCTCCAGCCGCGAGTGGCGGCGAGCGGGCCGGCCGGGGGTGGATGTGCCCGGTGCGGCGCTGGTCGGGGAGGGCCGGGGGGCGACTCGGCGGGGCCTTCGGGGCGCCTTCGGAGGGGCTCCGGAAGGCATTGCGGGGAGGTGCAATTGCACATATTAAATTGGGCTGTTGTAGGAAGGGTGTAAGTACCCCTGTCCCACAAACTCTTCTCGTGACACCCGTCACAGCTCATGACTCTTGCTAAATCTGAGCTTGCCACCGAAAGGGGGTAGCGGTCGCGGGGCAATGGTCACGGGATCGGAGGACTTTCGTCCTGAGCCCCCGAATCCTCGTCGGCCGGGGAGGGCGCCTCCGCGGCGCTCGTATCCGCGCCCGTACTCGCGCCCGTATCCGTGCCCGAGCCGTCGCTCGCGCTCTCGTGCTCCGGCTCCATGGCGAGGAGCAGTAGCCGGCGGCAGATCGGGCAGTGCTCGGTCCGGTGCCGGTAGTTCATCGCGGCGGCCAGATGGGCACGCAGCAGTGCCCTCGTCTCGTGCCGCGCCGTGGATGCCGCCACGCGTCACCTCCGGGATCCCCTGCTGTCTGGGTTACCGGTGGCAGATGACGGAGTCAAGACGCGGGAAGGCCCCGATCCGTTCGGATCGGGGCCTTCCAAGTACTGCGGTCCTGAACGTCGGCCGAGAACGCCGAAGCCCGCATCCGATTCGGATGCGGGCTTCGAACTTACTGCGGTCCTGACGGGATTTGAACCCGCGGCCTCCACCTTGACAGGGTGGCGAGCACTCCAAACTGCTCCACAGGACCTTGATTCGCAGCTTTTCGCCTGGTGTGTGCGTGTTGCTGCGAGTCAGACTGTACAGCAGGTCAGAGGGTGCAGTCGAACCCGATCCGCGACGGCCTCCCGGCTACGGCGCCGCCGCGTCGATCGCCTTCACGATCCGCTTGTCGGAGACCGGGTACGCGGTGCCCAGGGCGTGCGCGAAGTAGCTGACCCGGAGCTCCTCGATCATCCAGCGGATCTCCCGCACCTCCTGCGGAACGGGCCTGCCCTGTGGCAGCTGCTCAAGCAGCCAGGCGTACTCGTCCTGCATCTCGTGGACCTTCTCCATGCGCGCGGTGTCGCGCTGCGCGCCGGTCGGCATCTGCTGCAGGCGGCGGTCGGCGGCGACCAGGTAGCGCATCAGGTGCGGCAGCCGCTTGAGGCCGGTCCTCGTCACGAACCCGGCCGGCATCAGCGCGTCCAGCTGCCCCCGTACGTCCGTGAGGTTGGCGAGCAGCACCGGGCTCTTCGTGGACTTCAGCCTGCGCTCGCAGGCCTGCCAGGCGGCCAGTACCTGCTGGACCTGGCCCACCGTCCGTACGGTCGCGTCGACCAGGTCCGCGCGCACCTTGTCGTACAGCTTCCGGAACGACTCCTCGTCCCAGGCCGGGCCGCCGTGGTCGGCGATCAGCTTGTCCGTGGCGGCCGTCGCGCAGTCGTCGAAGAGGGCCTGGATGGAGCCGTGGGGGTTGCTGGACAGGGCCAGCTTCTGCTGGTTGGTGAGCTTGTCCGAGGCGAACTTGGCTGGGTTCACGGGGATGTTGAGCAGGATGAGGCGTCTGGTGCCCGCCCACATGGCCTGCCGCTGCTCGGCCTCGCTGTCGAAGAGCTGCACGGAGACCGAGGTGCCCTTGTCGACCAGCGCCGGATACGCCTTCACCGGCTGCCCGGCGCGCTTGGTCTCGAAGACCTTGGTCAGCGTGCCGATCGTCCAGTCGGTGAGTCCTGAGCGCTCGATGGTCTCGCCGCCCGAGCGTTCCGCGGTGGCCGCGGCGGCCTTGGAGAGGGCCTGCCGGGCCTTGGGGCGCAGCTGAAGGCGCAGCGCCTCCAGGTCCTTGTCCTCGGCCAGCTTCTTGCGCCGCTCGTCGACGATCCGGAAGGTGATCTTCAGGTGGTCGGGGATACGGGTGAGATCGAAGTCGGCGGGGGAGACGGGCACCCCGACCATCTTCTGCAGCTCGCGCGCGAGCGTGAAGTGGATCGGCTCCTGCAACGGAACCGCCCGGTCCAGGAAGCGCCCCGCGTAGTTCGGCGCCGGGACGTAGTGCCGGCGGATCGGCTTCGGGAGGGAGCGGATCAGCTCCGTCACGACCTCTTCCCGCAGCCCCGGGATCTGCCAGTCGAAGCCCTCGTCGGTGACCTGGTTGAGCACCTGGAGCGGGATGTGGACGGTCACGCCGTCCGCGTCCGCGCCCGGCTCGAACTGGTAGGTCACCCGGAACTTCAGCGCGCCCTGCCGCCAGGAGTCCGGATAGTCGTCCTTGGTGACCCCGGCGGCCTTCTCGTTGATGAGCATCTCGCGCTCGAAGTCGAGGAACTCGGGCTCCTCGCGCTTCTTGTGCTTCCACCACGAGTCGAAGTGCGCGCCGGAGACGACGTGTTCGGGGATGCGCTGGTCGTAGAAGTCGAAGAGGGTCTCGTCGTCGACCAGGATGTCGCGGCGGCGCGCCCGGTGCTCCAGCTCCTCGACCTCGGTGAGCAGCTTGCGGTTGTCGGCGAAGAACTTGTGGTGGGTGCGCCAGTCGCCCTCGACCAGGGCGTTGCGGATGAAGAGGTCGCGGGAGACCTCGGCGTCGATCCGCCCGTAGTTGACCTTGCGCTGCGCGACGATCGGGACGCCGTACAGCGTGACCCTCTCGTACGCCATGACGGCCGCCTGGTCCTTCTCCCAGTGCGGCTCGCTGTACGTGCGCTTGAGGAGGTGCTGGGCGAGCGGCTCGATCCACTCGGGCTCGACCTTGGCGTTGACGCGGGCCCACAGCCGGGAGGTCTCGACGAGCTCCGCGGACATGATGAAGCGCGGCTGCTTCTTGAACAGCGCCGAGCCGGGGAAGATCGCGAACTTGGCGTTGCGGGCGCCCAGGTACTCGTTCTTGTCGGTGTCCTTGAGGCCGATGTGCGAGAGCAGACCGGCGAGCAGCGAGGTGTGTACGGAGGTCTCGGGCGCGTCCTCCTCGTTGAGGTGGATGCCCAGCTGCTTGGCCACGGACCGGAGCTGCGCGTAGATGTCCTGCCACTCGCGGATCCGCAGGAAGTTCAGGTACTCCTGCTTGCACATGCGGCGGAACGAGGACGAGCCGCGCTCTTTCTGCTGCTCGCGGATGTACCGCCACATGTTGAGGAAGGACAGGAAGTCGCTGGTCTCGTCCTTGAAGCGGGCGTGGTTCTGGTCCGCCTGCTGCTGCTTCTCGACCGGGCGCTCGCGCGGGTCCTGGATGGAGAGCGCGGAGGCGATCACCATCACTTCCCGTGCGCAACCGTTCTTGTCGGCCTCCAGGACCATCCGCGCCAGCCGTGGGTCGACGGGCAGCTGGGAGAGCTTGCGGCCCTGCTCGGTCAGCCGCTTCCGGGGGTCCTTCTCGTTCGGGTCGAGCGCGCCGAGCTCCTGGAGGAGCTGGACGCCGTCCCGGATGTTGCGGTGGTCCGGCGGGTCGATGAACGGGAACTTCTCGATCTCGCCGAGCCCGGCCGCGGTCATCTGGAGGATGACGGAGGCGAGGTTCGTACGGAGGATCTCGGCGTCCGTGAACTCCGGCCGGGTGACGAAGTCGTCCTCGGAGTAGAGCCGGATGCAGATGCCGTCCGATGTGCGCCCGCAACGCCCCTTGCGCTGGTTGGCGCTGGCCTGGCTGATCCGCTCGATGGGCAGTCGCTGGACCTTGGTGCGGTGGCTGTAGCGCGAGATGCGGGCGGTGCCCGGGTCGATCACGTACTTGATGCCGGGGACGGTCAGCGAGGTCTCGGCGACGTTCGTCGCCAGGACGATGCGGCGGCCGGTGTGGCGCTGGAAGACACGGTTCTGCTCGGCGTGGCTCAGGCGCGCGTAGAGGGGGAGCACCTCGGTGTGCTTGAGCTGCCGCTTGTTGAGGGCGTCGGCGGTGTCGCGGATCTCGCGCTCGCCGGAGAGGAAGACCAGGACGTCGCCGGGGCCCTCGGACTGGAGTTCGTCGACGGCGTCCGCGATGGCGGTGATCTGGTCGCGGTCGGAGTCGTCGCCCTCCTCTTCGAGGAGCGGCCGGTACCGCACCTCCACCGGATACGTACGGCCGCTCACCTCCACGATCGGGGCGTCGCCGAAGTGCCGGGAGAAGCGCTCGGGGTCGATGGTCGCCGAGGTGATGACGACCTTGAGGTCGGGGCGTTTGGGCAGCAACTGCGCCAGGTACCCGAGCAGGAAGTCGATGTTGAGGGACCGCTCGTGGGCCTCGTCGATGATGATCGTGTCGTACGCGCGCAGCTCGCGGTCCGTCTGGATCTCGGCGAGCAGGATGCCGTCCGTCATCAGCTTCACGAAGGTGGCGTCCTGGTTCACCTGGTCGGTGAACCGGACCTTCCAGCCGACCGCCTCGCCCAGCGGGGTCTTCAGCTCGTCCGCGATGCGCTCGGCGACGGTGCGGGCGGCGATCCGGCGGGGCTGGGTGTGGCCGATCATGCCCCGGACCCCGCGGCCCAGCTCCATGCAGATCTTGGGGATCTGCGTCGTCTTGCCGGAGCCGGTCTCGCCCGCGACGATCACGACCTGGTGGTCGCGTATCGCGTCGGCGATGTCGTCCTTCTTCTGGCTGACGGGAAGGGTCTCGGGGTACGTGATGGTGGGCATGCGGGCGGCCCGGGCGGCCACTTTGGCGGTGGACTTCTCCGCCTCGGCGGCGATCTCGTCCAGAACGGCCTGCCGGGCCTCCGGCTTGCGGATACGACGGGCGCCTTCGAGGCGGCGGCCGAGGCGGTGAGCGTCACGGAGCGAGCTCTGGGCGAGGAGGGCCTGGAGGTCGGCGAAGGAAGTAGACATACCTGACCCAGGATCTCACCCAGACCACCAGCCTGGCCAACCATTTGCCCCCACCCCCTCCTAGGGCGGCGGCCCCGCCCCCACCCGTTGCCCCGCCCCCTTGGGCGGCGGGGCCGCCCCCCGGGGGCGGAACGGGCGGGCAAGGGGGCGGCCCCCGGCGGAGCCGAACCCTCCGGCCCCGCCCCACCCCCGCCATGGCCCCCGCTCCACCCCACCCCACCCCGCCCCGGCTCCCACTCCACCCCACCCCGGCCGCGTACCCTTTCAGGGCAGACCGCCCCGACCCCGAGAGGCCCCCGTGCCCCGTACGACACGACTCACCCGATGGTGCGGCCTCGCCGCGCTGGTGGCCGTCGTACTCGGCATGCTCTGCGGTCCGGCCGCCGCCACCCCGGCGGGCCCCGGTTCCGGCACCGCCACCGCCTCCGGCACCGCCACCGCCTCCGGCACCGCCACCGCCTCCGGCACCGCCACCGCCTCCGTGTACGTCAAAGTCATGGACGCCCCCGGCTGCGACAAGGCCCCCCTCCACCAGGACGGCACGAAC
Organism: Streptomyces sp. NPDC032721; assembly: GCF_055579625.1. Taxonomy (NCBI): domain Bacteria; kingdom Bacillati; phylum Actinomycetota; class Actinomycetes; order Kitasatosporales; family Streptomycetaceae; genus Streptomyces; species Streptomyces sp. NPDC032721. Next base: position 113,968 of record NZ_JBVIMX010000021.1, read on the forward strand.
CCCACCACCCCGCCCCGCGCCAGCTCCGCGTACGACCTGCTGCCCGCGCTGGCCGGCGGCTCGCAGTCCGCGTCCGCCAACCGCTACCTCGACGCGGCCCTGGCCACCGCCCCCCGGCGCGGCCCGCCGACCCCCGTCCCGCCCTCACCCGTGGAGCTCTCCGTCCTGTTGCGCGTGTAACGAGGCGCCGATCCGGCATGCCCTCGTACCCGTACGACATGACACGAAAGATCCCCACACATGTTCACCACCCTGAGCAACGCCGCGCGCGCCTGTGCCGCGTGGCCGCTGCCCAGGTGGGGTGTGGCCGGTGCGTGCGCAGTTCTGTGCGCGCTGCTGATCGGCCTCCCCACCTCCGGCGCGCTGAGCATCTGGGCGCCCCTCCAGCCCGTGCTCGCGCTGGTCTCCCTGGTGCTGCTGGCCCTCGCGGCCGTGCGCCGGCTCGCGGGTGAGGTGGCCTGCCCGGTCGCCCCCGCCACCCCCGCAGCCCCCTCCCTCTGACGTACCCCCAGGAGCTTCCCCATGGCCAGCACCAACAAGACGAACAAGCCCGGCAAGAACAAGGGCCTCCTCATCGGCGCCGGTGTCGCCGTGGCCGCCCTCGCCCTCGGCGCCGTCTCGTACTCCGCCACCAAGCCCGACGACAAGACCACCGCCACCGCCAAGGAGCCCGCCGCCTCCGTCTCCGCCGACCCGCAGGCCGGCATCTACCCCGAGCTGGAGAAGCTGGCCCGCCGCGCCGACGGCGACAAGCTGGCGCAGGGGCGGGCCGACGCACCCGTCGTGATGGTCGAGTACGCCGACTTCAAGTGCGGCTTCTGCGGCAAGTTCGCCCGCGACACCGAGCCGAACCTGATCAAGAAGTACGTCGACAACGGCACGCTCCGCATCGAGTGGCGCAACTTCCCGATCTTCGGCGAGGAGTCCGAGGCCGCCGCGCGCGCCTCCTGGGCGGCCGGACAGCAGGGCCGCTTCTGGCAGTTCCACGAGGCCGCCTACGCCAAGGGCGCCAAGGAGAAGGGCTTCGGCGAGGAGCGGCTGACGGAGCTCGCCAAGGAGGCCGGGGTCAAGGACCTCGCCAAGTTCTCCGCCGACCTCGGCGGCGCGCAGGCCAAGGCCGCCGTACAGAAGGACCAGCAGGAGGCGTACCAGCTGGGTGCCAGTGCCACCCCGGCCTTCCTGATCAACGGCCGGCCCATCGCGGGCGCCCAGCCCGACGACGTCTTCGAGCAGGCCATCGAGCAGGCCGCCAAGACCGCGAAGGCGAAGCAGAAGTGACCGCGAACATCGGCTACTTCGCCGCATTCCTCGGCGGTCTGCTCGCGCTGGTCAGCCCGTGCAGCGCCCTGCTCCTGCCCGCGTTCTTCGCGTACTCCATCGACTCCACGTCCCGGCTGCTGGCCCGTACTGGAATCTTCTACGCCGGGCTGGCGACGACCCTGGTGCCGCTGGGCGCGGCGGGCTCGTACGCCGGGCGGTTCTTCTACGGCAACCGCGACCTCCTGGTCACCGTCGCGGGCTGGCTGATCATCGCGCTCGGTGTCGCGCAGATCCTCGGCATGGGCTTCGCCTCGAAGAAGATGGCCGAGCTGTCGGGCCGCATCAAACCCACCACCGCCCTCTCCGTCTACGCGCTCGGCGCGGTCTACGGCCTCGCCGGATTCTGCGCGGGCCCCATCCTCGGCAGCGTCCTCACCGTCGCCGCCGTCAGCGGAAGCCCGGCCTACGGCGGCCTGCTGCTTGCCGTCTACGCGCTCGGCATGGCCGTCCCCCTCTTCCTGCTCGCCCTCCTGTGGGAACGCTTCGACCTCGGCAAGCGCCGCTGGCTGCGCGGCCGCACGCTCACCCTCGGCCGCTTCGAGCTCCACACCACCTCCCTCCTCTCCGGCCTCTTCTTCATCGCGTTGGGCGTCGTCTTCCTCGTCTTCGACGGCACGACGGCGCTCCCCGGCCTCCTCGACGTCGACAACTCCTTCGCCCTGGAACAGTGGGCGAGCGGCCTCGGCAAGGCCGTCCCGGACTGGGCGCTGCTGGTGGCCCTGGTGGCCGTGGTGGCCGTGGTGCTGGGGGTACGCGGCGGATGGGGGCGCGGACGCGGACGAGACAATGTCGAGGACCCGAACGGCCAACCCGAGGAACGGCTCTCCCGATGACCACACCCCCACCCGCGCAGCCGCCCCAGGACCCGAACGGAGCCGGCCCCTACGGCTACCCCCAGGACAGCGCTCCCCAGGGCGGCCATCCCCAGGGCGGCGACCCCTACGGCCACCCGGGCCAGTCCCCGTACGGCTACCCCGGCCAGCAGCAGCCGTACGACGCGCCCCCCGGCCAGTACCAGCAGCCGTACGGCGCCCCCGGCCAGCAGCCCTACGGCGCCCCGGGCCCCTACAGCGCCTACCCCGGCTACGGAATGCCCGGCGGGCAGCCGATGAACACCAACTCCGCGATGTGGGCGCACCTGGGCACCCTCCTCGCGCTCTCCGTCGGCTCCGGCGTCACCTGCGGCCTGTCGGCGATCGCGGCCTGGGCGGTCGGTCTTTCGATCCGCTCCAGCGCCCGCGACCAGTTCACCCGTGAGCACGCGACGGGCGCGCTGAACGCGGCGCTGACCTCGCTGATCTACAGCGCGGGCATGGTCACGCTGTCGGTGCTGCTGTCGTTGCTGCCGGGCCGGGTGGCGGTGATCCAGACGATCCCGATGCTGCTGCTCCTCGCGTACGGCATCACCGTGATCGTCTTCATGATCATCGCGACGGTGGCGGCCAACAAGGGCCGCCCGTACCGCTATCCGGCCTTCCTCGCGTTCCCGATGGCCAAGGCCTGAGACGGGGCCGGGGGGGGGGGGGGGGGGGGGGGGGGGGGGGGGGAAGGAGGGGGGGGGGGGGGGGGGGGGGGGGGGGGGGGCGCGGTGAGTTCGTAGTCGGGGGGGAGGGACAAGAGGCGTCCG
>NZ_JBVIMX010000021.1:116924-168546 GCF_055579625.1 Streptomyces sp. NPDC032721
GTTTTTTTGGGGGGCGGTGGCGGGGGGGGGAACAAAGAGGGTCTTCCGGGACTGCTTTCTTTCCTCTTTGGTGTTGGGGGGGGAAGGGGGGGGGGGGGGGGGGGGGGGGGGGGGGGGGTCCCCCCCCCCCCAGGACCCGTACGCGGAGGTGTGACGGCTGCGTGGCGGCTGTGTGCGGGAACGCCGAAGGCCCCGATCCTGGTGGGGATCGGGGCCTTCGGTAAGTGGTGGCTGGGGCCGGGATCGAACCGGCGACCTATCGCTTTTCAGGCGATCGCTCGTACCAACTGAGCTACCCAGCCACTCGGATCTTGCGATCCGTAGCGGTCCTGACGGGATTTGAACCCGCGGCCTCCACCTTGACAGGGTGGCGAGCACTCCAAACTGCTCCACAGGACCAAGCATGTGCGAGACGGACTTCTCAGAAGTCTCGCACAGGTATTGCGTGCCCCCAACGGGATTCGAACCCGTGCTACCGCCTTGAAAGGGCGGCGTCCTGGGCCACTAGACGATGAGGGCTAATTGGCCCGCCTGTGCGCCTTGCAGCGCGTCGGGGACGTTCAGAAGCATAGGCGATGCCCGGGGCGATCGCCAAAACGGTTTACCGGGCCCCCGGAGCGGGGGTGGCCGGAGGCTTGTCGGCGGGTTTTTCCGCAGGGCTGTTCTCGGCCGGGAGATGGCGGCTGACCTCGGCGGTCGTCAGGCCCAGACCGCCCAGGGTGATCTCGTCCCAGGCCTGCAGCCGACGGGTGTCGCGGTCCAGGTAGAGGAGGGAGGCGCGGATCTTCTGGGGGTTGTCGTCCTCGACCGCGCGCAGTCCGCCGCCGCCGGTGGAGCCCTCGACCATCAGCCGGGTGCCGCGCCTGAGGATCTCCGTCTTGCGTTCGTGGGTGTGGCCGGCCAGCGCGAGCGGGACCTCGCCGTCGGTCTGGGCGGCGGCGATCGGGTTGTGGGCGACCGCGATGTCGGCCGGAGTGCGGGCCGCCTTCTGGTCGCGCAGGGCGGCGGCGAGCTGGACCCCGGCGACGCGTTCGTTGGCGTCGCCCTGGGGTTTGACCGAGCGGTCCGGGGTGAACTGCGGGTCGCCGATGCCCGCGACGCGCAGCCCGCCCGCGACCGTCACGGCGTCGCCGTGGTCGAGCACGTGCACGTTCTTGAGCCGGGACATGTACGCCTGGGTGGCCGCCGAGTCGTGGTTGCCGCGGACCCAGATGTACGGGGCCCCCAGGTCGGGGATCGGGTCGAGGAAGGCGTTCTCGGCGGAGCTGCCGTGGTCCATGGTGTCGCCGGAGTCGATGATCGCGTCGATGTCGTACTGCTCGACGAGCGAGCCGATGATGTGCCACGACGCCGGGTTGAGGTGGATGTCCGAGACGTGCAGGACGCGCATCGTGGTGGGGGACGGCTGGTAGGCGGGGAGGGTGGAGGTGGCGTCGTAGAGCTTGGTGACGTTGGTGACCAGGCGGGCCAGCTCCTTCTGGTAGACGTCGAACTCGGCCACGATGCTGCGGGCGTCGCCGACCACCGAGGGTGCCGAGGAGAGCAGGCCGGAGAACTTCGGCTCCAGTACGGACTTGGGGTTCCAGGTGGCGTACGCGGTGACGCCCGAGGCCGTCAGCAGGGCGAGCGCCAGACCCCCGGCGGCCAGGGCGCGGCGGGGGCGGCGGTAGACCACGAGCCCGAGGGCGGTGGCGCCGGCGAGGACCGCGACGGAGGAGCGCAGCGCCAGGTCGAGGGTTCCGGCGGCGACGTCCCCGGTGATCTCCTCCTGGAGGCCGGAGATCCGTTCCGGGTGGCTGACCAGGGCGGAGGAGCGTTCCGGGTCGAGCTGGTCGACGTCCACGTCGAGGCGGATGGGGGCGGTGTGGGAGTCGAGTTCCAGGGCGCCCAGGGGAGACACGTTGATCTTGGTGCCGCCGGCGAGGGAGGGGCGCAGGGTCATCGTGGTGTCCACGGGACCCACGGGAGCGCGGACGGCGCCGACGACCAGGAGCCCCAGCCAGGCGCCGAGGAGGACCACGGCGAGGAGCCCGAGCGCCCTGGCCCACGGGTGGGGCGTGTGAGCCAGGGTGCTGGTGGGGGCGGTGTGGTGCGAGCGGTAGTGGCGTACCAGCCGGGCGGCGGCGGTTCGCAGGTGGTGGGCACGGGGTGCACGGAGTGCTCGGGCCATTGGGCCCGTATGCCCAGGAGCGCGGGCGGGCATGCCGGGTGGTGCATGAGAATGGGCGCGTGCTGGAGATGACGCGTGAGGAGTTCGAGGAACTGGTCGCCGAGGCCCTGGACCGGATACCGCCGGAGTTGACGCGGTTGATGGACAACGTCGCGGTGTTCGTCGAGGACGAGCCCGCGAAGGACGATCCGGAGCTGCTCGGCCTGTACGAGGGCACGCCGCTGACCGATCGCGGCGAGTGGTACGCGGGCGTGCTGCCGGACCGGATCACCATCTACCGGGGGCCGACGCTGCGGATGTGCGAGGACCGGGAGGACGTGGTCGCGGAGACGGAGATCACCGTGGTGCACGAGATCGCGCACCACTTCGGGATCGACGACGAGCGGCTGCACGCGCTGGGGTACGGGTGAAGGAGCCCGGGGGCGGGGCGGTGCTCGCGGTGGTCTCGGTGGGCGGGGCGCTCGGTGCGGCGGCGCGGTACGGGGCGCTGCTGCTGTGGCCCGCTTCCGGTGCGGGCTTTCCGTGGGCGCTGTTCGGGATCAATGTGCTGGGGTCCGCGCTGATCGGGGTGCTGATGGTGCTGGTCGCCGAGGACGGGCGCGGGGCGCGGGCGCATCCGCTGGTGCGCCCGTTCCTGGGGGTGGGGGTGCTCGGGGGCTTCACCTCGTTCTCCACGTACGCGATGGATGTGGTGGCTTTGCTCGGGCGGGGTGAGGTGCTCACGGCGCTTTCGTACGCGCTGGGAACGGTGGTCGGGGCGGTGGGTGCGGTGTGGGTGGCGGCGACGGTGACGCGCGGGGTCGTGGGCAGGGCGGTGCGGGCCGGGTGAACTGGCTGCTGGTGGTGATCGGCGGGGCTGTCGGGGCGCCGCTGCGGTATCTGACGGACCGTGCGGTGCGGGCGAGGCACTCCTCCGGGTTCCCCTGGGGCACCCTCGCGGCGAACGCGGGCGGGAGCCTGGTGCTCGGGGTGGTGACCGGGGCGGTCGCGGTGGGCGCGGCCTCCTCGTCCGTACACCTGCTCGTGGGCACGGGGCTGTGCGGGGCGCTCACTACGTACTCCACGTTCTCGTACGAGACGCTGCGGCTGGCGGAGGGCGGCGAGCGGTTCCTCGCGGCGGCGAACGTGGCGGTGTCCGTGCTGGTGGGGCTGGGGGCGGTCGGGCTCGGGCTGGCGCTGGGGAACGCGTTCGGGGGCTGAGGGGGCGGCTCGGCAGGGGGGCGGGTGGGGCGTGCGAGGGCGTGCGGGCGCCGTGTGCTCCGGGTGTGCCGGGGGTGGGGGCGCGGTGGTGGCGCGGTGGCGGTCGGGTGCGGGCGCGTGTCCCCGGCGGGGCAAAGGGAGTTGAGAGGGCTGACCCCAGTTCCCGCCCTACGGCTTCCCGATCGCCGCAGCTCCGTTGACCCGTGGACCCGTGTGTCCCTGAGTCCGGGCCGTCGCCCCGGGGCCGTCATTCCGGAGGTGCGCCCGTGCGCCAGTTGCCCACCCCTGTCCGACTCGCCGCCGCGGCGCTCGCGGTGGCGGCTTCCGCAGGCTGCATGAGCGTGAGCGACGACGGGGGCAAACCGCTGCCGGCCAGGCCCGCCGCCAAGCAGGAGCAGGCGGGGCCTGACGGCGGCGCCGCGGTGGGCGGCGAGGGGCAGGGACGACGTACCGACGGCAGGCCGGTGTCCCGGGGCGAGGGCGGCGCGGACGGCGCGGACGGCTCGGCCGCGCCCCCGGGCGCGCCCAGCGCGACCCCGGGCCCGCAGGCCACGCCGGGGAAGGGCGCGCCGGGCGCCACGCCGTCGCCGGGGGCCGCCGTACCCTCGCGGTCGGCCGGGCTGCCGACGCCGTCGGCGCCCCGGCCCTCCGATCCGCCCGCGCCGACGAAACCGCCGGTGAGCAGCCCGCCGGAGCAGACGCCGACCCAGCCGCCGGAGCCGACCGTGCCGCCGACGCCGTCCGAGACGCCCCCGGCGGAGAACCGGGCGGCGGGGACGCCTGAGCCGGTGGAATACCGCAGGACCTCTCACGGTTCCGGGAGCGGGCATTTTCCCGGAGCGCGCGTGGGGCCACCGGTAAATCCGCAGGTGGAAGCGGTGTAGGGCAGCCGATTTGCCAGGTGTGGGGGAGGGTGCGTATGGTTATAGATCGTTTGATCCCATTGCCCGGCGCCGACACAGAAGAGCGCCGTGTGGCGCGTACTCTCCCTTGCCGTGGCTGACCGCATCGAGGCGGTTTCACTTGCGATTCACGGAGTTTGGGCGCGTGCCGAGACTCCGAGAGGTTTCGCATCCGCATGTCTATTTCCAGTTCTGACCGCACCGCCATGCCCACTGACGCCGAGCAGCAGCTCGACACCGCGTCGGTCGAGGCTGTCGAGACGGTCGACGCCACCGAGGTCGTAGAGGCCGCCACCGAGATCGTCGAGGCCGCCGAGGCCGAGGCGGAGACGGTCGAGGTTGTCGAGGCCGCTGCTGACGTCCAGGCTGTCGCCGACGTCCAGGCCGCTGCCGACGTCGAGGCTGCCGCCGACGTCGAGGCCGACCAGGCCGACGCCGAGCCCGGCGTCACCTTCGCCGACCTGGGCCTGCCCGAGGGCATCGTCCGCAAGCTCGCCCAGAACGGCGTCACCGCGCCCTTCCCGATCCAGGCCGCGACCATCCCGGACGCCCTGGCCGGCAAGGACATCCTCGGCCGTGGCCGTACCGGCTCCGGCAAGACCCTTTCCTTCGGTCTGCCGACCCTGGCCTCGCTGGCCGGCGGCACCACCGAGAAGAAGAAGCCCCGCGCGATCATCCTCACGCCGACCCGTGAGCTCGCGATGCAGGTGGCCGACGCCCTCCAGCCGTACGGCGACGTGCTCGGCCTGAAGATGAAGGTCGTCTGCGGCGGTACCTCCATGGGCAACCAGATCTACGCCCTGGAGCGCGGTGTCGACGTCCTCGTCGCCACCCCGGGCCGTCTGCGCGACCTGCTGAACCGTGGCGCCGCCTCCCTGGAGAACGTCCAGATCGCCGTACTCGACGAGGCCGACCAGATGTCGGACCTGGGCTTCCTGCCCGAGGTCACCGAGCTGCTCGACCAGATCCCCGGCGGCGGCCAGCGGATGCTCTTCTCCGCCACGATGGAGAACGAGATCTCCACCCTGGTCAAGCGCTACCTGACGAACCCCGTCACGCACGAGGTCGACAGCGCGCAGGGCAACGTCTCGACCATGACCCACCACGTCCTCGTCGTGAAGCCGAAGGACAAGGCGCCGGTCACGGCCGCGATCGCCGCCCGCAAGGGCCGCACGATCATCTTCGTCCGTACGCAGCTGGGCGCCGACCGTATCGCCGAGCAGCTCCAGGACTCGGGCGTCAAGGCCGACGCCCTGCACGGCGGCATGACGCAGGGCGCCCGTACCCGCGTCCTCGAAGACTTCAAGAAGGGCTACGTCAACGCCCTGGTCGCCACCGACGTCGCCGCCCGCGGCATCCACGTCGACGGCATCGACCTGGTCCTGAACGTGGACCCGGCCGGTGACCACAAGGACTACCTGCACCGCTCGGGCCGTACCGCCCGTGCCGGCAAGTCCGGCGTCGTCGTCTCCCTGTCGCTGCCGCACCAGCGCCGCCAGATCTTCCGCCTGATGGAGGACGCGGGCGTCGACGCCTCGCGTCACATCGTCGGCGGCTCGGGCGCGTTCGACCCGGAGGTCGCCGAGATCACCGGCGCCCGCTCGCTGACCGAGGTCCAGGCCGACTCCGCGACCAACTCGGCCAAGCAGGCCGAGCGCGAGGCCAAGGAGCTCGCCAAGGAGCTGGAGCGCGTCCAGCGCCGTGCGAGCGAGCTGCGCGAGGAGGCCGACCGTCTGGTCGCCCGTGCCGCCCGTGAGCGTGGCGAGGACCCGGAGACCGCGGTGGCCGAGGCCGCTGCCGCCGCCGAGGCCGAGGCCCTGGAAGAGGCCCAGGCCGAGGCCGCCGCTGCCGCCAAGGCGGCGGAGGAGCAGCGCCAGCGCCGCGACGACCGCGGCAACTTCGAGCGCCGTGACAACGACCGCGGTGGCTACCGGGGCAACAACGACCGCGGTGGCGACCGTGGCGGGTTCCGTGGCGGCGACCGTCGTGACGACCGGGGCGGCGACCGTGGTGGCCGTTCCTTCGAGCGTCGTGACGACCGGGGTGGCGACCGTGGCGGCTTCCGCGGCAACGACCGCAACGACCGTCCCGCCGGTGGCGGCTTCCGCCGCGACAACGACCGTCCGTCCGGCGGCTTCCGCGGCGGCGACCGTCGTGACGACCGCGGTGGCTTCCGTGGCGGCGAGCGCAGCGGCAGCGACCGCCCGGCGGCCACCGGCTACCGCGGCAACGACCGTCGTGACGACCGTCCGTCCGGTGGTTTCCGCCGCGACGACCGTCCGTCCGGTGGTTTCCGCCGCGACGACCGTGACGACCGGGGCGGCGACCGTGGCGGCTTCCGCCGCGACGACCGTCCGTCCGGTGGCCACCGTGGCAGCGACCGTCCGTTCAACCGCGACCGTCGTGACGACCGTCCCTCGGGCGGCTTCCGCGGCGGCGACCGTCCGTCCTCCGGCGGCGGCTTCCGTGGCGGCGACCACCGGGGCAGCTCCACCGGCACCGGCACCGGCTCCTTCGGCCGCCGCGACGACAAGCCGCGCTGGAAGCGCAACGGCTGAGTCAGCCTGAGCCAGCCCGAGTCGGTTGAACCCGAGTCGGTTGAACCGGCAGTAATCCCCTGAAAAGGGCCCGCTCTTCACGAGCGGGCCCTTTTCTCTTTTCACTTCCGCCACATCCGGAACTGCTGTTACGCTCCGGCGACTTGTATGGGGAGCGGCCGGGGGGCCAGGGGCCGACCGCCCCTTCTCCGGGCTGCCCGGGGAGGGGCAATGCCGATGAATCGACGTACGCGACTGAGATCCGCCGTGGCGGTTGCGGCCGTACTGGGTACGGGCGTGGGGCTGGTGCCGGTGCTGGGGGGCGCGGCGGTGGCTGTGGAGGCGGATCCGGCGGGGGAGGTGGTGATCCCGGCGGAGATACGGGATCTCCCACGGAGGGACGAACTGCTTTCGGCCGGGGCCACTGGCTTCGTCCACCGCCCGGAGGGCACGCGGGACCACGTGTGGACCGACTACGCGACCGGCAAGGACCGCCCGGTGTCCCTGGCCGCCAGCGATCATTCCGGTGTGGCTGCCTGGCTCAGGGACCAGACTCTTCCGTCGCGGCACGTCCTGCTGAGAAACCTGGAGACGGGCACCGACACCAGCATTCCGCTGGCCTCCGGTGATTTCTGGACGCGCGCGTACACCGCTGACTCGGCCGTGTTGGTACGGAATGCCACTCCCACCTCTCCCAAGGCCCTGGTCATTCGGCGGCTGGTGGACGGCAAGGTGCAGGACCAGCAGGTCACGGGTGGGCCGGAGAACCTCCTGGTGGCCTACATCCCGATGACATGGGACAACCATCAGGACCTGCGTGGTGCCGTACTCAACCTGCGTGCGGCGGACGGACAGGTCGCCACCCCCTACCTCCTCGACTACGGAACAGCCAAGCTCACGCCGTTCCCGCAAGGTGTCGCTTCCCTTGACGTCGTCGTGCTGGGGAAGGACCACCTTGCCTGGGCCGACAAATCCCGCCAGGTCCACGTCGTGCCGCGGACGGACCTGGCAGCGACTCCGATGACCTTCCCGCTCGCCACCGGGTACGCCCAGTACGCCTTCGTGGGCGACTGGCTGATCCGCCACCCTGCCAACGACCCCGCGCCGGGCGGTCCCGTACAGGCCATCCCGCTGGCAGGAGGGGCCGCGAAGGAACTGCTGCCGCATGCGGGCGCTCCGCTGCCCATCGCCCCCGACGGCAGTGCGCTGGTCCAGGGCGGTACGGGCCCCAAGGACTGGGCCGTGCGACGCATCGCCACCGGGCCGGACGGCACCCCCCAGGTCAGTACCCTCCAGGTCCTGCCACCCGTCCCCGCGCCGAGGGACCTCCTGGCGATCGGAGGCGGCAGGCTCGGTTACCGCAGTGACAACGACGGGAGCCCGCCCACCGGTCTGTACGAGCACGACCTGCCGCTCACCGGCGCACCCACACCCGGGGAGCGCGCGCTCCGTCACAGGTTCGTCGGCCCGGTACCGTCGTCCCTCACCGCTCTGGGGGACGGACGCTCCGCGTACCTGGAGTCCGGAAGGATCCACTCGCCGACCGCCCCCGACGAATTGCGGATGGCCGAGACGCCCGCAGCAGCCACCGACCTGCTCTCCGCCTCCGGCCGCTACGCGGTCGTGAACGCCGCTGACGGCAAGCAGTACGTCACTGACTTCGAGGACCACAACGGCACCTCCGAGGTCCTCACCCGCCCCACCCAGACCGCCGCCGCCCTCTGGGGCAGCAAGCTCTACAAGCCCGCGGCCACCGCCGGCACCGTCGACTCGTACGACCTGAAGACCAAGCAGACCACCCCGGCCGTCAACACCGGCTCCGGCTGCGTCCCCACCTCGCTCCAGGCCGTCGGCCGCTGGCTGTACTGGGACTGTGCCGGGGCCAAGTCCGGCGTCCTGGACCTGACCACGAAGAAGAACATCGCCGCCCCGGCGTGGGGCAAGCTTGGCGACGGCTTCGTCGTGACCGACTCCGGCGACGGCAAGCTCAAGCTGACCGACCTCCTCAAGGGCACCACCACCGACTTCTCCGCCCCCGGCGTCACCGTCGGCGAGTGGACCGTCGACGCGTACGGCGGCCACGTCGCCTACACCGACCCCGAGCAGCGCATCCACCTCAAGCCCACCGGCATCGCCCGCCAGGCCGTCTCCGTGGTCGAGTCCCAGGTGGACGGGTCTGCCGTCGCCCGCGATGCCTCCGACGACCCCTGGAACGCCCGCTTCCTCCTTTCCCGCCCGGTCGCCCGCTGGACCGTCACCTTCACCGACCACCAGGGCCGCACCCTCGCCACCCGCACCGGCACCGCCCGCGAGGGCGCGCAGATCGCCCCCGTCTGGGACGGCAAGGACGACAAGGGCAACGTCGTCGTGGGCGGCCGCCACACCTGGACCCTGACCACCGACGCCGGCGACGGCACCGGCGCCCAGAAGACCGCCTCGGGCGCGCTCTACCTCTCCGGCGCCAAGGACACCCCCCGGGACTACGACGGCGACGGCTACGGCGACGTGATGACCTTCACCACCGGCGGCACCCTGCACACCCACCAGCTCGGCACCAACGGCACCGACCGGCTCACCCAGTCCGGCGGCTGGCCCAAGGACACCACCTTCGTCCCGTACGGAGACCTGGGCGGCGACCGCTGCAACGACGTCCTGGTCCGCGACGGAAGCGGCGCCCTCGACCGCTACGACGGCAGCTGCACGGGCGCGGTGAACCCCACAGGACCGAAAACCCGCATCGGCACCGGCTACCAGCAGTACAACGTCCTCACCTCCCCCGGCGACCTGACCGGCGACGGCCGCCCCGACCTGGTGGCCCGCCACGGCACCACGTACGACGTGTTCCTGTTCGCGGCCAAGCCCGACGGCAAACTGGCCGCACCGGTGAAGATCCGCCCGAACTGGAAGGCGTACTCCCACGTCATCGGCGCGGGCGACCTCAACGGCGACGGCCACGGCGACCTGCTGGCCCGCGCCTCCAACGGCGACCTGTGGCGCTACGACGGCACCCCGAACGGCCAGTTCAAGGACCGCGTCCTGGTCTTCACCGGCTGGGGCATCGGCTACAAGGAGATCGCCGGGGTCGGCGACGTCTCCGGCGACGGCAAGGCCGACCTGATGGTCCGTGACACGGCGGGCGGAATCTTCCGCAACGAGGGCGACGGCAAGGGCAGCTTCGGCGCCCGCCGCGCCCTGACAACGGGCTGGCAGTACTACAAATCCCTCTTCTGACCCCTTCCCGACCCCTTCCCGCCCCCTCCCACCGGCGGCCGCGCACAGGCCGGCCGCCCCCGGGAACCCACCCTGTACGCAATACCGGATCGGCCCCCGGGACCCGGGCAGCTATGCTCTTGGGAGTCCTGCCGGGGGCCATTAGCTCAATTGGCAGAGCAGCGGACTTTTAATCCGTTGGTTGTCGGTTCGAGTCCGACATGGCCTACAGGACGAAGTGAGAGGCTCACGCCTCTGACCTGCGGGGGAGCGCCTCGACCGAGATTCTTCGGTCGGGGCGCTCCGTCGTTTGGGGGCTCGTGCGTGAGCGATGCGTGAGCGGACGCTCCGGTACTGCCTGCTCAGGAGGCGGACGAGCAGGTACGAGAGACCAGGTTCGCCGATGCTTCTTCCGCTGTGGTCGGCCTCGGGGACTGTTCGCTCAGGCGCCGCCTGATGGTCGATTCGCGCAGATCCCACCCGCCCCGTACCGGCAACCGAGCGACGGGCACGCGCTGCGCTTGGGTCCTGAGGGAACACGGGGTAAATTCCCGCCGCCTGGCCTCGGACGCGGCCAGTTCTGGATGCCCTACCCGACCATCGGGCATCGACAGAGAACCTACGGCTAGTGTCGAAGTCCCAGCGAGGCACGGGCAGTCGGGTGCGATCGGGGAGGGTGACGAAATCGCGTCACGGTCGGTCGTCGGCGCAAGGGGGTCTGCCGCCGCGTTGGGGATGGGGGACGGAGAAGGCGAGGGTGCGGCCGGATTTGAGGTGCTGGGCGACAGCAGGGAGCAGGACCTGCGGGGCGACGAGGCCGACGGCACCGAAGACGGAGTAGATCGCGTCGAAATGCTCCTCGGTTGCCTGCAGGTAGTGCAGGGCGTGGCCGGCGACGAAGTCGAGGTTGCGCAGCCGCCCGTAATGCGAGCGGGCTCTTCGGACCTGGAGGCCGACCAGGTCGACACCAGTGACTTGGGCGGCATGCTTGGTGGCCAGGTGAGCCACGTTGTGGCCGGGGCCGCAGCCGAGTTCCAGCACTCGTCTGCGGTGCGGGCCCAGCTGGAGGATCTCGGAGCCGGGACCGCTGCCTGGCCGTGTGGTCCATTCCAGCCGAGCGGGTACGTTCAGCGGCTCGGCGGGTCCTGCCGCCGTGCGCTGGAGAGCGTGGGCGTACCAGGGGGAAGCCTGGGCGAGCATCTATACCTCCAGCAGCCGGAGGGCGTCTGTGAGGTGGCGGCGCACGACCTTGAGGTACTCGGGGTCGGTGGCCGGGTCGTTGATCCACCGGATAGCCTGCTCCATGAACCACTCCACCGCCCACATGCGATGCCATCCCAGCGCCCACTTCTCCGCAGCGAGACCGCCGCGCTCGGCGAGCGCATCAGGGGTGCCGCCCTCGGCGACGTAGGTCTCCAGGAATACGCGCAGGCGTACGGGGTCGGGCTCCTCAAGGGTGCCGTGCCAGCTGGCGAGGTCGAGCAGACCGGGGCCGGTGAAGGGACGGGCGAAGTCCAGCAGACGCCAGCCGCGTTGGCCGATGTGGAGGCTGGTGGGGTGGAACTCGGAATGCACCCAGCCGAACGGCGCCACCGTGGCCTCGGTCGAGCGTGCTTCGGCGGCCTGGGCAAGCCGGTCGAGTGCCGCCTCGATGTCGTCCGCGTCCTGCCATCGCTCGGCTTTGCGGAGCCGGTCGTCGAGGTGGTCCAGTGCCTGGCCGGGCAGGGAGCGCAGGGCCTCTTGATCAAGGATGGGCAGGGACGCTGCCCTACGAGTGGAGTGCAGGACAACGGCTGCGGCGGCACCGTCAAGGTCGTCGGCGTCGCGGATGGGGGCGCCGAGGTCTTCCAGCAGCATCCCGAGCCAGCCGTCCAGACTTGCGGAGGCGTGGACCTTCGGGACCGGGACGCCGAGGGTGTGCGCCAGGCGGAGGGCCTGGTCTTCGCTGTCGAAGGGCTTCTTGGCGTACTTGAAGATGGCGGTGGCGCCGTCGGAGAAGGTCAGGCGTTCGACGCCGGACATGGACCAGACGCGCACCTCTTCGCGCGTTACGGCGGAGGGGCGACCGGCAGCGGTCAGCACGCTGTCCAAGAGATCGGCATTCAGCGACGCGTCCATGAAGGACGCCTGTGATTGAGGGCGTCCGGGGCGGGCGACGGTGCTGGCCCGCCCCGGAGCCGGGTGGGGCGGTGGCTGTGCGGTGGGGGCTACGCGGTGGGCGTAGACCTGCTCGATCCATCCAGCCTTGAACTCGGCAAGGTCGTCGCGGAAGGTGGCCATCGAGGCACCGTAGGGTGCGACCACGCCGCCGGACTGGTCCGGCACGGACTGGCAGCCATGCACGAGCCGCCCGCCGAGCGCGGCGTGGGCCTTGATGGACTCGATGCGGCGGTGCTCGTTGAACCAGCCACCGTGGTAGGCCTCGTCGAGCAGGCCGCCCATCTCGTCGGACAGGTCGAAGACGACGGAGGTGGCGGCGGGGAAGAGCCAGCACGGGCCCACGTTCGAGATGTGCCCGTCCAGCTCGACCTTGTTCAGCGCCATCAGCGTGGCGGCCTCACGCAGCATCCGCAGGTGGTCGGTGGTGATCCGCGGCAGGCCGAGGCTTGCGAGGTGTTCCTCGCGGAACAGGTAGGCGTACACCTCGAACGCGATGGCCAGCACCTGGACCGCATCCGAAGTGGGCTGACTGTGCTGCTTGATGAAGTCGAGCGCGAGCCGCTCGACCGCGCTCTCGGTCGTCTCGTCCACGTCCAGGAGCTGTGACTTGACCAGCTCCCAGTCGGCGATGAGCCAGGTGTGGGACTCGAAGCGGTAGAAGTACTCGGCCGGGTCGATGGTGATGCGCCGGCCGTCGACGTGGATGCCGGGCAGTCGGCTCCAGCGCGTGTCGAACGCCTCGGGCAACTCGACTGTGATGGTCGTGGTCTCGATGGTGGTCACCGTGTCTCCGTCTCTGATGGGCCGGGAGCGGGCATAGGCATGCCCGGACTCCTTGCGGGTGTACGGAACTTCGGGGAGCCGCCCGGATCAGGGGGGGAGCCTGGATCACGGTCGGAACTCGGACCGTGCCGGGCGGCTGCGATTAGGTGAACCGCTCGTCACGCAGCGTGGGTAGTCGGCCATCTCCCACTGGGCCAACGGAACTCGCCAGCCGAGCGGCCGAACGAGTCAGTACCTTGCCGAAGCGCTGTCCCGCCGAGCTGGCCGCATCGTCACACCGACCGAGATCGGCGCGGGCAGGTCTGACGGCAACGATCAGGACGAAGCCGACCCGGTCTTGGCGGTGACCGATCTGGGCCGTGCCGACGTCGAGCGCCGCCGCTTCCTCGCGGTCGCCGCCTTCACCACCGCAGGCGTCGCCATGCCGCTCGCTTACGATCACGAAGCCACCGCCCGCATGCTCCGTGCCCGTACCGCCACCGGGCTGGTCGGTGCGCAGGACGTGGACGTCGTACGCGAGATCACCGCCGCGCTCAGCGCGGCCGACGAACGCCTCGGCGGCGGCCACGGCCTGACCACCGTCACTGCCTACCTGGCCGACACCGCCGCTCCCCTGCTCCGCGGACGATTCACCGCAGAGCCCTTACGCCAGGCCGCGTTCGGCGCAGTTGCCGAACTCGCCTACCTGGCAGGCTGGAAGCACCAAGATCTTGGCCAGGAAGGCGCCGCCCAGCGCTACTACCGCGTCGGCTACCAGCTCGCCTGCGAGGCTGACCCGCACGGCCACGCCGCCTGGATGATGCGTGCCCTTGCCCACCAAGCCCTCAGCCTCAAGCAGCCCCACTACTGCATTGCCCTGGCCGAAGCTGCGCTCGCCCAGGGTGTCGGCCACATCGACGGCCAGACCGAGGCCCTGCTCCACATCACCCACGTTCGCGCCTACGCCGCCACCAGCGAGAAGCCCGCCGCCGCCCGCGCTCTGCTCGCCGCCGAGGACGCTCTCCTGCGCGAGGACGGCCCTCAGCCCAGTTACTCCCGCGTCAGCGGCCCTGCCGTCGGCACTGTGACCAGCCACACCGCGCGCACGCTGACCGACCTCGCCGACCACGTAGGTACCGAACAACAGCACCGCGACGCCTTGGTCCGCTGGGACCCCGTGAAGTACAAGCGGGTCCACGCCCTCACCTACGCCGACCTGGGCGACAGCCTCGCAGTCCAAGCCCGCGCCGACGAGGCGGTCGCCGCTTGGTCGCAGGCTCTGACTCTCATGGAGGGCATGACCTCCGACCGCACCCGTAAAGCGATCACATCACTGCGGTCCACCCTCGGGATCTACCAGCGGCGGAAAGTCCCCGGAGCCACCGAACTCGCCCGTCGCGCACGTGAAGCACTCGCCTAACATGCCCACCAACCGGCCGAAGAAGGGACGCACAGTGGCTCAACCGACCACCGACGACCAGCCCAAAGCCCTCAAGCCCGCCCTCGAATCTATGACCCTGCTGGTCGCCGCCGTCATCGTCCACGACCAAGCCACCAACCGCTTGGTACTCCTCCAGCGCAGCCAGAACGCCAAGTTCGCCCAGGGCATGTGGGACCTGCCCGTCGGCAAGAGCGAACCCGGCGAGCCCATCACCGAAACCGCGGTGCGCGAGCTCTACGAGGAGACCGGCCTGACGGTGAAGCCGGAATCCCTCAAGGTCGCCCACATCATCCCCGGGGCATGGGGAGTTGAAGCCCCCAGCGGCTTCCTGACCGTCGTCTTCGCAGCCCACGAATGGACGGGCGAACCCGAGAACCGCGAACCGCGCAAGCACGCCCAGGTGCGCTGGGTCGATGCCGACGCCATCCCCGAGGAGTTCGTGGACACCACCGCCAGTGCGCTCCGCCGCTACCTGGACGGAGGCCCGGAGGTCTCTCTGAACGGCTGGGGGCAGTAGGGCAGTAGCCCCACGGTTTGCCCGCTCAACGCACGCGATGAGCCCTGGCGACGGCCTTCTCCAGGTGGGCGTTGACAAGACCGGGGCTGCCGGAGCCGCTCCACATTGATATCCACCCCATCGGCGCCAACCCCGCCAAGAACGAATCCGCCCACCGGCACTTCGACTTCCTCTTCCGCACCACCGCCGACATCAGAGGGCTTCAGAACGAAGAAGTCTCCGCCACAGCCTGGCACGATATCGCCGAGCTCATTGACCCCAAACTTCGACGGCACATCGCCGATGCTCTTCGCTGACCCGAAGCGACTCACTTGGCCGCCAAGCCGCACGCATGCCTTTCGGTAGTACGAAGGGCTGGGACGGCAGCGTCCAGCGACAAGTGCCCCACGCTGGACGCTCCCCTGTCAGACTCGGGCAGTCCTCCTCCTGGCCACGGCGACACAACACATTGCGGCCAGGCCCGCAGCCGTCAGTGCCCACCAGGCTGCGACCGCGTTCACGGTGAATAGGTATCCACACACCATCGGGCCAGTGGCCGCACCCAGCGAGACTCCCATCTGGCTGTAGGCAGTGGCCCGCTGCTCTCGGCCCGGGTACGGCAGTCCGATGGCATAGTGCAGAAGGCCCGCCCAGCCCCAGCCGCCTCCATAAGCAAGCAGGGCACCCACAGTGGTCAGCGTGAGCGACGAATGCGCCAGAAGAACGGTGCCTGCCACTCCCGCTGCAAACATTCCGATCAGCGCCGCCCAGGCGGCCCGAGGCAGCCGACCGATCAGCCATCCGGCGATCAGCCGGACCGCGATGTTCAGGGCAGCGCCGGCTGTAGCCACCGCTCCCGCGACGGACAAAGACGCACCACGGCTGGTCAACGATAGGACCAGGAAGCCGCCGAGGCCGTTTCCCACCATTGCACCGAAAAACCCGGCGCCGCTCAGAGCCAACAGGAAGACATCCCCACGCAGTGGAGGCACGATGTCACGTCCTGCAGTCACGGGCCGACTGCCCGGGGGGACCGTGTGCGCGAAGAGGACAGCGGCCACGCCGCACAGCACCGCCGTACCGGCAAACACCGGCCGCCAGCCGGCCGGACCCGCCAGCGTCGGCATGGCCATGCTGGCGAGCAGGGTCGCTGCGGGCACTGCGGCCTGTTTGAGGCCGAAGGCGAACGCCCGCAGTCGAGGTGCGCAGCGACGCATGAGTAGGGCATTGGTGTGAGGCTGGGTGTACCCGTAGGCGAAACCGCCAACCGCCGAGGAGAGCCAGAGGCCCACGGTGGGTGCCGCCGCTGCACTCAGCAGCCCCAGACACGTGGCGCCCAGCGCCACAGCGAGGGTGCGTTCGATCACCGGAGGAACGGCAGCACGTTTGCTGATGAAGGCTCCCGACAAGGAGGCCAGCCAGTACACGGCCAGGATGGCTCCCATACGGACCGAGCTCCAACCGAACTCGGCGGCGATCAGGCCGTTCGCCGCCCCGGGAAGGAACACAGGCAGCGACGTGAGCACGGTGACCGCCGCAACCCCCGCAGCTGTGTACAGGCCCGAGGAAGGATCTCCGGTGGAGGAAGCCGTGGCAGGGGCGCGCGCGTCGATGGACGTTGTCATCGGACGGGCATCTCCACCTGGCCGGACGGCTGCGCTGCACCGATTCCGAGCACCGTTCTCGCGATCGCGTCCGCGTCCCCCAACGTCACGGAATCGACTCCAGGCCGGACACCTGCCGCTGTCGCCCAGTGCGCACCTTCAGTGGGGACGCCAAGTGCGAACCGGTGGGAGTGAGGCTGACCGTGCGCGTCCACGAGGTGGCTGGGCCGCTCCGTCACCGCGAGGCCACCGGTCTCATAGCTTTCGCCGTGTGGATTGGGTATGCGGTACGGGGCCGCCTGCCCGGTGTCCAGGAGATGTCGCATGAGCGGGTCGGAGGTCGTGCGAATGTCTGGGTCCTGAATGCGCGCCTCGATGAGGGCCGTGACCGGTGTGGGCGCCCCCGGCACTCTGTCCGAGGAGACCATGAAGCCGCTTCCGTCTGCCTTCGGGACGACACGCATCCCTGGGCCCACGGGCTTCAGGATTCCGGCGCGAATGACTGCCGCCATTTCCGCGATGCGACGTCGGGGCGGGCCGATGGAAAGAGAGGCGTTGAACGGCGAGTACCAGCCGGCCAGTTCGTCTCGGTAGGAATCCCCCGTGATCCGACCGTGGTCGACCACCTGCCGGATCTCGTTGCGCAGATCCCGCAGGGCGTCGAGGGCAGCCTTGACCGGGTCATCGATGTTGCCTCCGCCGGCCAACGCAGCGTCGCGCTCCAGATGCAGCAGCAACCAGTGGGTGAACTCCCCTCGCCCACTGAGGGCTTCATCACCGTACGGTGTCTCGATGGCCGTCCAGTCCCAGTGATCACATGCGGAGATGCCGTAGGCCCGCAGCCGCTCTGTCAGTGGGCTGTGGTCAGGGAGGGCCAAGGAGGCACTGAGGAACGCGGACGTGGCCTCGGCTGATGCACCACGTCGCCGTAGCAGTGCCTGGTAGTAGACGAGCTCTACTTCACGGGCGATCAGCGGCCACACGTCCCGACAGAAGCGGACATCACCATCCACCGCAGCGCGTCGGCGCAGGGCCCGGATCCTGCTGTCCGTTAACAGCACGGGCCGGTGGCGTTCCCCCATGCCTTTCTGGTTCTCGCCGCGCGCCTGGTACGGGATGCCTCGGCGAGATCCCGCGTAAAGTTTTGGCTCGAGGCCCGAGGGGTGATAGACGAGCTTCCCGTCCACACGTTCCTCGAACACGCCACCGCGTCCCTGGGTGAACAGCGCCAGGTAGTCGAAGAAGGTGAGGCCAAGGCCGCGCAGCGCCACTGGCTCACCTGGGCCGATCCCGTTGAGGTCCATCTCCGCGGGATTGCCCGGCCCGATACGGCGTGAACCGGGCGAAGACATTGGAGAGGCAGAGGTTGCGACGTGCCCCTGGGTGAGAATCACGGAGTGGAGCCGTAGGCAGTCCCCTCCCGCCAGCTGCAACAGCTGCGCCGTACCTCGCCCATCCAGCGTGACCGCGCTGTCCTCGTGAACCCTCACCTTCAGATTTGAGGGCGCTGTCTCCACAGTCCGCTGGAAGGCCCACCGGAGATAGTGACCGTACAGTGCGCGCGTGGGGTAGGAGTCGGGGCTCAGGGCCTGTACCTGCGTGAGTACGTCATCTGGGTATCCCGCCGCTGGTCCCGTGGCAGCCAGCAGGGCTGCCCACTCGTACAAGTTGGGTCCTGGTGTCACCG
Organism: Streptomyces sp. NPDC032721; assembly: GCF_055579625.1. Classification (NCBI taxonomy): domain Bacteria; kingdom Bacillati; phylum Actinomycetota; class Actinomycetes; order Kitasatosporales; family Streptomycetaceae; genus Streptomyces; species Streptomyces sp. NPDC032721. The sequence continues at coordinate 135,094 of NZ_JBVIMX010000021.1, forward strand.
GCCCATCGCACAGAACGCTCGCGTCGGTGAACACGGTGATCTGCTCGGCAACCGTGTTCATCAACAGGTGAGGCGACTGCTCCGTACGCCAGACCCGCCCTGCCCCAGCCGGAGCAGGGTCGACTACGTGCACGCTCACATGCCCGACATCCGGGTGGGACGCCGCGTTGGCGCACAACCGCTCCAAGACAGTGAGCCCTCGCGGTCCAGCGCCCACGATGCCCACGCTAAGCCGCCCGTTCAACGGCAGAACCTCCGTCCCTCAGCTTTCCCTTACTTCTCATAGACAGCTGCTGAGCGTAAGACCTCGACGAAGCGGCATTCATGCGACCGGCGAACCACTTATGCAAATGGATCATAAATCGATTCATGCACACAGTGCATGAATGTTCGTCCCCGTCTATTTCTCCACCCGTGGCACCTGCAGCTAAATTTATGAACCGCGGCGAAAGAATGCCCTCAAGTCCGATTCCCGGACGATTGTGTGAACACGGGGAAGTGGAAACGCGCGGGAGCCCCCGTGTTCACGCAGGGCCTTCGCTCAACCTGCCAGGCGCCACTCACTCGGCAGCCCTGGACCTGATTTGTTCGCTCCGACACCACATTCACGCAACCCTGACGGGAGTTCGCATGGATAATTCAAGCGAAAGCTCACCGAAGTACAAGCCCTATAACCGCTCGTCCATTCATCGCGCACCGCAATGGGGGCGCATTCCGCCCGAGCTGCGCGAGGCAGTCGATGTGGTATCCCACGTCCTGCCATTCCGAACCAATCAATACGTCCTCGATGAACTAATAAACTGGGACAATATTCCAGACGATCCGATATACCGGCTCAACTTCCCGCACAAGTCCATGCTTGATCCGGACGACTACATCACGTTGCGTGACCTGCTGCGCTCGGACGACAAAAAGCAGCTGGCCAAGCAGATCCACGTGATCCGGTCACGAATGAACCCGCACCCGGCCGGCCAGCAGTCACACAACGTGCCGGAGCTTGACGGCGAGACTGTTCCCGGCATCCAGCACAAGTACGCGGAGACGGTCCTCTTTTTCCCGAGCGCCGGCCAGACGTGCCACGCCTACTGCACGTTCTGTTTCCGCTGGCCACAGTTTGTCGGCGAGGAGGATCTGAAGTTCGCGGCCCGTGATGCCGAGGGCTTGGTCGCCTACCTCAAACGGCACCCCGAGGTCACCGATGTGCTGATCACCGGTGGCGACCCCTTGATCATGCGCACGGCCACGCTGGAGCGATACCTCGAACCCCTCTTGGTGCCCGAACTGGCTCACATCCAGAACATCAGGATCGGTACGAAGGCCGTGGGCTACTGGCCGCAGCGGTTCGTCAGTGATCCAGACGCCGATGTGTTGCTGCGACTGTTCGAGCGCGTCGTGGGTGCGGGCAAGCACCTCGCGCTGATGGGCCATTACAACCACCCAGCTGAGCTGCGCCCGGCTATCGCGCAAGACGCCCTGCGCCGCATCTCTGCAACCGGTGCCGTTGTGCGCATGCAGTCGCCTGTCCTGCAGCACATCAATGATGATCCGGCCGCCTGGCACGAGTTGTGGACCCAGGGCGTGAAACTGGGTGCCATCCCGTACTACATGTTCGTCGAGCGTGACACCGGTGCGCGGTCCTACTTCGAGCTGCCGCTGGTCAAGGCATATGACATCTTCCGCTCGGCCTACTCGAGCGTCTCCGGTCTGTCTCGTACGGTACGTGGGCCGTCGATGAGCGCGTTCCCAGGAAAGGTACTCATCGACGGTGTCCCGACGATCCGGGGCGAGAAGGTCTTCGCTCTGCAACTCCTCCAGGCACGGCGAGGCGGCCTCGTCCGCCAGCCGTTCTACGCGAAGTTCGACCCGGAAGCGACCTGGTTCGACCAACTCGTACCTGCCTTCGGGGAGAGCAAGTTCCTCTTTGAGGAGGAGCCGTCCGGCATCGCTGACTCCGCGCTCGGCAAGCCGCTCAACCTCGTGGGGGTCTGAGCCGTATGACCGAGGACACGCATCCGGTATACGAAGTCCTGGCGCTCCGGTTCGGCACCCATGCAGACCGGCCCGCGCGGGACAACTTCCTCGTCGATGAGGGCCAGTTCACACCTGGCAGCGAGATGCCCATGGACTTCTACCTCTGGGCGATTCGCAACGACCGGCACTTCCTCCTCGTGGACACGGGATTCCCCGAGGAGATGGCCCAGCGCCGCGGACGCACCCTATTCCGCGACCCGGTTGATGCGCTGACCGATCTCGGTATGGCGGCCGAAGATGTCTCCGACGTCGTGATCACACACATGCACTATGACCACGCAGGGAACCTGGACCGGTTCCCGCACGCTCGGATCCATCTGCAGCAGGACGAACTCCAATTCTGTACCGGGCCTGCCATGCGTCACCATGTCGTGCGCAAGCCCTTCGAACCGGTCAACATCAAAACAGCGGTGCAGGGTCTGTTCGAGGATCAACTCGTCCTCCACTCAGGGCAAGCCGAGGTCATCCCTGGAGTTACGCTGCACCCGGTTCCGGGCCACACGCCGGGCACCCAGGTGGTACGGGTTCCGACCACACGCGGCTGGGTCGTGCTGGCAAGTGACGCCACGCACCTGTGGGCCAACATCCGGCTCCGCAGCCCGTTCCCGATCCTCGACCATCTCACGCCGATGCTCGAAGGGTACGACCGGATCGAAGCCCTGGCGGACGGGGACGACCACATCATCCCCGGACACGACCCTCAGGTGGCACTGCGCTTCCCACGCCTCCCCGGTGCGGCTGACTGGGTCTGCCTCCACGAACCCGTGCTCGACGGCATCGACGCCGCGACGGCGACCGCTGGAGCCATGCGATGAGCGCTCTCCAGGTGGCCGTGACCGGTGTAGGGCCGCGCGGCCTGAGCATCCTGCAGCGAATCTCCGAACTCGCGGCGGAACTGCCCGCGGGATGCTCGCTGGACGTGCACCTCATAGACCCTGGTGACAGCGGCCAGGGTGTGCACTCCACGCAACAGCCAGGACACCTGTTGACCAACACCGTTGCCAGCCAAGTGACGATGTTCGCCAATGGCCAGGGTCCGTCGTTCACCCAGTGGGCGGCTGACAGCGGATACCGGCAGTTCGGCGGCGCGTTCTATCCGACGGGTGACGATTCCGGGGAGCCCGTCGGAGAGCACGCCTATCTACCGCGCCAACTCCTTGGCGCCTATCTCAGCTGGGTCTTCGACCAGACAGTTAATGGCCTGCCGCAGCACGTACGCATTGTCCACCACCGTGACCGGGCCGTGGACATCGAGCAGGGGGACGTCGGCCGCTTCGCCATCCGTCTTGAGAAGGGCTTCGTCGTCCACAGCGACTACCTCTTCCTGACAACAGGACACTGCGAACGGACCCCCACAGAGGAGGATCAGGCGTACGAGGAGTTCGCACGCGGTAACGCCAAGCGGAACCCCCGGCTTGCCTACTGCTCCACTCCGTACCCGGTCAACCGGCTTCAGCAAATCGCCCCCGGATCAACGGTCGCCGTCCAAGGGTTCGGGCTGACCGCGCACGACGTAATCTCCGAGCTCACAGTCGGTCGAGGTGGAACATTCCACGGCTCCGGGCCTGACACGGAGTACCGGCCTTCCGGACGCGAACCCCAGATTCGGCTGTTCTCGCGCCAGTGCCTGCCTTTCAGTGCGCGTGGAGTGAACCATAAGGGGATCACCGGGGCCCACCGTCCGCGGTTCTTCACCAATGAAGCCGTACAACAGCTACAGCAAGAGGCCACCCAACACCGCGGCGACCCCAGGCTCGACTTCGCAGAAGAGGTCCTTCCGCTCTTGCTGCGGGAGATGGGGTACGCCTATCGATCGGCCGAGGAGCAACGCTCCATTTCGCCGGAGGACTACGAACTCACTGCAGGCGACCGTCGTGTACTAGAAGAGCTCCTCGACCCGTTGCACGACAAGCAGTTCGCGAATCAGGAGGAATTCGCGAAATTCTTCGTGGACTACGTTGTCAGTGACCTGGAGCACGCAGAACTCGGCAACGCCACGAGTCCTGTGAAGGCCGCCACCGACGTCATCCGCGACACCCGGGCAAGCCTGCGGGAGGCCGTTGAGTTCTCCGGCCTCACTCCTGACTCGCACGGAGTGTTCAACAGGAAGTACGTGCCAGTCATGAACCGGGTCTCGTTCGGACCCCCACGGCACCGCAACCATCAGCTCCTCGCGCTGATGCACGCCGGGATTGTGGACTTGGCCGGCGGCCCGGGCAGCCGAGTGATCCTCGATCGGGAGGCGGCAAAGTTCACCGTCCGCACCGACTACCCGGACGGCCCCGAGGTCCACTACGCCGACGCGCTGATCGTGGCACGCCTCGACGCGTTCCACCCCGAGAGTGACCGGTCACCGTTGATCGCCAACCTCCTTGAGCGGGGCCTCATACGGCCCTACTCGAACGACGAATTCAAGCCCGGTGGCATCGACATCGATGAACGCGGCCGTCCGGTCACGGCGGCAGGCCAGGCGCTGAACTCCGCCTGGGCAGTCGGCTACTTGGTCGAGGGGCCACGGTTCTACACACACGCACTGCCTCGCCAGGCGATGGCCTCGCAGTTCACGCTCGACGCCGACATGGCCGTGCGCGACATGGTCGCGGACATCAATCACCGACATAACACCACCCAGGAGGAAGAAGATGCCGGTTCAGACCGGAAGCCAATTTCCGTACCCTGAATTCCGCAAACGCCATGTTCAGGAGCGTCCCGCCCCGATCATTTGGCAGTGGGAGAGGCTGGCCGAAGAACTGGCGGCAGCCGAGCACACGGAATACGGCACACTCACACTTGCCACCCCCGACGGCGACCACCAGGTCGTTCCTGGTACGTCGATGACTTTCCAGTCCGTGAGGCCAGGTGAACACACCACCCCGCATACCCACTCCTGGTGGCACCTCTATTTCGTACGATCCGGCTCCGGCGTCCTGGTCTTCGACGAGACCGATGAAACCGTCGGCGTAAGCGGCGGCGACATCGTGCTCATTCCTGCCTGGCACGTGCATCACTTCGAAAATAACGAGTCGGGCGGTGACCTGTTGCTGCTCAATATGTCGAACCTTCCTCAACTGGCCGACTTGCACAACAAGTTCTCCAAGGAATACGTGCCGACAGACGTTCAGAACAACTAGCAGTAATGGGAGGAATCATGTTCAAGCGGATAGATCACATCGGTGTAGTGGTGAATGACCTTGCAGAGGCAAGGTCCTTTCTGGAAAGCCTGGGAATGCGTCTGGAGCGAGCGCAGGAGGTCCCGGAGCGGAACGTGAAGATCGCCTTCTACTTCTGTGGGGACGGCCGAATCGAGCTCATCGAGCCCACAACAGAGGAAGCCCGCCAGCGCAGGCTGGGCGCGGGTAACCAGGCTCGGATCGAACACATCGGAGTCGAGGTTGACGACGTCCCCACCATCATGAAGGCGGTCCAAGGACTGGGCGTTGAGCTGACTACCAGCGAACCAGTCCCGGTCGGTCCGAACCTGAATGCATGGACGGAGCCCCACACCTCCAACGGCGTCCAGTTCCAGCTGGTCCAGCGGGATGCCGTCTAACGGAGGGAGCGGCGCACAAGGCGTGCTGCGTCGCCAGCCGTTCGAACCGTCAGCTATCGACCGAGGTGTGACTCCTTGAAGACATCTCCTACGCATGAGCCAACGCGAACCGGAGCACGACAAGGGGACGCCGCCCCTCATGGGAAGCGACAGGTGTGGCTACTCGCCTCACTGCTTGGCGGCATGTTCTTGGGAAACGTGGACATTGCGGTGGTCAACGTCGCGATCCCGTCGATCCGAGACCGTCTGCACGCGACCGGCAGCGAGCTGGAGCTGATCGTTTCAGGCTACACGCTCGCGTACGCCATGTTGCTGATCACTGGCGCCAGGCTTGGCGAAATCCGTGGGCGCCGCTGGACCTACCTGCTGGGGTTGGTCGTATTCACGGTCTCCTCACTGGCTTGCGGCCTCGCGCTGAACGGCGGCGCACTAGTGGGTGCCCGAGTAGTGCAGGGGATCGGCGCCGCCCTGATGGTCTCCCAGGTGCTGACAGGCATTCAGGTCAACTTCGAGGGGCCAGCACGCCGACGGGCACTGGGCGCCTATACCGGTGTCCTCGGGGTGAGTTCCGTCATTGGGCAGGCGCTGGGTGGCGTTCTGGTGACGGCCGACATCCTGGGAACGGGATGGCGCCCCATTTTCCTGATCAACGTACCGATCGGTGCCCTTCTGCTGATCGCCGCGTTCATCTTCCTGCCGGCCGATGAAGGCACCGGGCAGAAGAAGCTGGATCTGCGAGGCGTGGGGCTTCTGTCCCTCGCGCTGTTTCTTCTGGTGACACCGCTCGTGATGGGTCAGGACGCGGGTTGGGCTCCGTGGACATGGGGCTGCATCGCCGCATCCCTGCCGGTCTTCGCTGTATTTGCCGTGGTGGAGCGAGGCATCACGCGGCGCGGGGGCGACCCACTGATGAATGTCGGGCTGCTTGCCCGCAGGCCAGTGGCCCTGGCATTGGTCTCCCAAGCCGCAACTCGCGCAGGGTACTTCGCCCTGCTGTTCGTCCTCGCGCTGTATCTACAGCAAGGGCTGGGCAAGAGTGCGGTGTATGCGGGGCTGGTTCCCATCGCATGGGTGGCGACCTTCGCTCTGGTCGGCCCCATCCTCGGCCGAGCTGGCGCGCGCACTCGGCGGCTCGCGGCCCCCGTGGGAAGTCTTCTGATGGCGATCGCTTTTGCAGCCATGGCTGCGGGCGCTCAGAGCACCGGCTGGCTAGTCGTCCTCCTCGGTATCGGTGGCGTTGGCTACGGCGCAGCCTTCAGCGGGACGCTGGCCCACCTGACGGAGTCCGTCGAAGCTCGATACGCGCCGGACATGAGCGGCCTGTTCAACACGACGCTGCAGGTCGGCGGAACCATGGGTGTTGCCGTCTTCGGAACCGTCTATCTGGGTCTCGCCGAACCGAGCAGCACCCCAAAGGACGCTTTCAGCACCACTAGCGCGGCACTGGCTGTCGTGTCGGTAGCTGCCTCCGCGCTCATCCTGCTCGCAGGAAAGACCCAGTCAGCCTCCACCTCTAAATCATGATCAACCATCTATCACTACCAAATAGAAGGATAAGTACACCATGGACGTTATTCGTCACCCCGGAGACGCAACCAAGGGACCTGAGGAGCGGTTCTACGGCGATGTCTGGCTGTGGCCTCGCATCGGTGCCACCGCCAACACCGAAGTGCGCAATGTGTTGTTCACTCCCGGCTCGCGCAGCGCATGGCATCGGCACCCGGCGGGTCAGGTACTGCACGTGACCGAAGGCGTGGGAGTCGTGGGGTACCGAGGCGGCGAGCGCCAAGAGATCAGGGCGGGCGACACCGTTGTCTGCCACCCCGGTGAGGAGCACTGGCACGGCGCGGGCCCGCGCACCTTCATGACACACATCGCCGTCACTGATGGCCCCACCGAGTGGAAGGAGCACGTGACGGACGAGGAGTACCAGGGCTGAGCCCACGCGCAGGCGACGTCTCATGCAGGGCCCGGGTCGTCCGGGCCCTGCATGACGAATTGTTCACTGCACAGACAGAGCCAGGAAACAACAACGCCAAAGCGATTCTCGGGAGATGAGGCAGGGCTCAGGTGCGTACGCAACCCGAGAGCGGCGACCCTTCCGACAGTAATGCAAGCCCTTACACGGCCTTGCATATGCTTCTGGCCATGAGCATCGAGCTGCACCACCTACGCGGGTTCCTGGCCTTGGCGGAGGAGAGGCACTTCACCAGGGCCGCCCGTCGGATGGGTGTGTCACAGCCAACACTCAGCCGCAACATACGACGCCTGGAGGAACTGGTCGGGCGACGCCTGCTGGAACGGTCCACTCGCCAGGTCTCCCTCACCGCGGCCGGCGCGACGCTGTACGACCAGCTCAGCGTTCTCATCCCTCGCTTGGAGGCGGCCCTGCACCCTGACCCCGACGAGGAACCGTTTCGCGTGGGTTTCGCCTGGGGCTTTCCCACAGGGTGGCCCCAGGAGGTCATCGCCACGTTCGAGGCCGAGACCGGGGTACCGGTGAAGGTGCACCGGCGAGATGCAAAGCTCGCAGGGGTGGACCAAGGGGAAGCCGACGTGGCAATTCTAAGGGGACGCATACCTGTACCCCCCGAAATGGAATTAGTCACCTTGCTGCACGAACGGAGAATCGTCGCAGTATCCACGCGATCTGAACTCGCGAAGCGGGAAGAAATAAGCTGGCAAGATATCGCTGACCATTCTCTCGTGCTCAATGAGGTAAGTGGGACAACGGACTTGACGCAGTGGCCCGAGGGTCGCCGCCCCAGCATTTCTGCCATCTGTCGAAACTTCGACGAGTGGTTGGAGGCTGTCGCGGCGAACAAAGGCGTTGGCGTGGTGCCCGAATTTGTCGGTCGCCAGCACATTCATTCCTTCGTGTCGTTCCTTACCGTGCCTGACGGTCCGCCCGTTCCCCTCAACCTCGTCTACCTGAAGCATGGCGGCCACCCTCTGACACCTCGCTTCGTCGCTATGGCCCGGGCTGCGATGAGTTCGCCGGAGGAGTCGGGTTCCGGCCTGACAGACCACAGGAACTGATCCGACGCAGCTGACCCCGCCGAGAGAGTCCGCCCAGCCCTCCCCATCGCTCCCGGCGCCGCCCCCGGCTCCAGCTGCTCGGCGGCTCTCCGCGACGGCGACAGCTGGGAACGATGGCCAGATCTGCTCGGCGAATAGGGCCTGGTCACATAGCTGGTCACCGCGGCGCCATGGTTGCATTTCTGGTTGCATTCACCCCCGTACAGCACCGTTCGGAAAGCCCACCCGCCCCAGCTCCACCGCAGGTCAGAACATCGCTACACGTCCCAGAACCCCCACACCAGAGAAATACCAGGTCAATGGCCTGATCCGGGATCCGGGTCAGGCATTGATGCGTCTCCAGTGATCGTTTGGGAGAGGATTTTGGTCGGGGCTCCCAGACAGCGCCCGGACAGGTTCCCCGAGGTCGTCTCTTCCACCGCGCCGCGATGTCTTGCGTAAGTGCTCCGGCTGGTAGTGACCGTTCCTGCGACTCGGCGCATCACTCGCCAGGGGGTAGGAATCTGCAGCTCGTAGGCCAGCACATGCGTGAGCGATGCGTGAGCGGACGGCGCCCCACTGCTTGTTTTCCGACGGATCAGGCAACAGCCGATACCTGCCCTCACCAGGTGTCCTCGGACAGAGAAGGACCTCCCGGACTCGTCCGGACGGCCCCTCCAGGACTTTTAATCCGTTGGTTGTCGGTTCGAGTCCGACATGGCCTACAGGACGAAGTGAGGGGCTTACGCCTCTGACCTGCGGGGGAGCGCCTCGACCGAGATTCTTCGGTCGGGGCGCTCCGTCGTTTGGGGCTCGCGCGCTTCAGACCGCAGCCTTGGACGGTTACCGCTGGAACAGGTTGCGCCCCACGCTCGCAGGCACCCGTTCGCGAACCGGAACGCTGTCCGGGCCGGGGCGGCTCATTCCGGGGACGGGCATCGGGTGGACGCGGTGCAGCAGCACCACCCCGTCCCGGCGCCACACCTCCTCGTGCCCGTGAGCCAGCAGGACGTCGATCCGTTGCCGCTGCTCGTCCGCCGAGGCGAAGGGGAATGCTCGTTCCTGCTCGCGCAGGAGCAGCCACTCGGCTCCCCGCGGGGTCGCGTCGGCGATGACGACGTCGGTACGGGCCGTCAGACGCGGAGCGATGTTGTTGTCCGCCTCGACGGTCGCCCCGTCGGGAATGAGCTCCGCCGCCTGGGCCAGAGCGCGCTTGTCGGCCGTGGCGCGCCAGGAATCCGGATCGAGCAGGGGCCACAGCCCGAGGAAGGCCGAAGCCGCCGTACTGGAGACGAGTGCCGTCACGGCCAGCCGGAGGGGGAGCCGATGGCTCTTGACGCTGGGTCTGGAGAGGATTCGTGGTGCCCCGGAGCGATACAGACGGGCCAGGGTCTCCAACGCGGCGGTGAGCAGGACGGGCCACAGGAAGGCGTCGTAGTGGTTGATCACCGGCCAGTGGTTGGGATTGTCGGAGAGCACCCTTTCCGCGAGCAACGGCACCGCGAGGAGGAGAGTGGGTGACCCCAAGGGGAGGAAGGCCAGCGTGCCCAGCACCCAGGCCAGCATGGTCACTTTGATGAACGGGGTGAAGGCGACCTGCGCCACCACCCACGGTTGCGTGAGCACGCGGAGCAACGCGTCGCCCGGATCCGATCCGATACGCCCGTACGACCAGTAGTAGCCGGACGGACTGCCCATCGCAGGCAGGAACCAGACGATCACCACGGCGGAGATCAGCGGCCCCGCCACCATCACCGCGAGTCCGGCCACCCTGCCCACGCGGTCCCGCGACCGGTGGGCGCGTACCGCCAGCAGGAGCCCGAACGCCCCGGCCACCAGCCCCATGTCCTCCTTGACCGCGCACAGCAGGACCGCCCACAGGGCCGCTGCGGCATAGCGGTGCGCCAGGCCCCGTTCGAGCATCAGCAGTGTGAGGGGCACCGCGAAGGCCACCTCGTGGAAGGTGGTGTACGAGGCGTTCAGCAGCGGCCAGCCCAGCGCGTACACCAGTCCGGCCCCGCCGGCTGCCCGCCGAACGACGGACGGTGCGGCGTCCGTGAAGCAGTGCTCGGCGATTCTGCGCACCAAGGGCACTCCGGCGGCGAACAGCCCGGCCTGGGCGAGGATGAGCATGCGGGGGTCGTCCCACAGCCAGTAGAGCGGGGCCAGCAGGGCGAGTACGGGGGAGAAGTGGTCGCCCAGGAGGGAAAAGCCCGGCGGGAACTCGTGGTGCACGTTCTTGATCGGCGATCTGGGCAGTTCGAAGTGGGAGTACGCCCGGATCGCCTGGTCGAAGATCCCGAGGTCGAATCCCGTCGCCCGCAACGCCGTCCAGGACTGTAACCCCAGGCCGAGACAGAGGAGGAAGCACAACAGCGTCAGCAGCAGGCCCTGGTGCTGTGGGGGGATCCCCGCCCGCTGCGCGCGAGGGGGTGCCTGTGACTGGCCGGTGGCACCACGGTCCGTGACCGTCAGGCTCCGCCCGCCACGGCGCTGTTGCGGCAGGCCGGCGGTGGCCGGGCCGGGTATTGGGCCCCGTCGGAGTCTCATGGCGACGACGCTACGGTGCCCAGCTGCGCCAGGAACGCGCCTCTGTTGCGGCCGAGTTGGGAATCACACTTGGGGTGAGCGGCGACCGTGGTTCTGGTGGCGTGCTGTGAGCGCGTTCTGGTCAGCCACGTAACGCACCATCAGCCGGGCGAGTTCCAGGCGGTCGTGCTCGGACCAGGTGGCGGTGATCTGCTCGTAGGCGTCGCGCTGGTGGCGGCGGAAGCGGGCCATCAGGTCGCGGCCCTCGGGGCTGAGGTGCAGGACCGTGCGGCGGCCGTCCTGCTGGGAGGCGGCGCGGATCAGATAGCCGGCCGCGATGCAGTCGGACACCATCCGGCTCGCCACGGAGGGGTCCACGCTCAGGTACGAGGCGACGGCGCCGACGGTGATCTCGCGGGGGGCCGGGCCGGTCGCGGGGTCCGCCGGGTCGTCGGCCGCCGCGGGCTGCTGCTCGGACTCCAGCACGATGTTGAGGACCAGGGTCCGGCTCAGGTCCTTCTGCGAGATCGGGTTCGCGACCTCCAGGAGCGAGGACCGCCGCAGTTTCCCGAACGCCGGGCCGACGGCGTTCAGCAGGTCGTCGGCGTCGGCCCCTTCGTGCTTCTTCATGGCCGCATCGTACGCAAGCTCGGTGCGTGCCGCATATATGTGTTGAGATGCAAGTGCGTGCATGGAAGCATGTATGTGGCAGTGGTCATCGGTTAGTGGTCAGTGGATTGGGGTTTGTTGTGTCTTTTCTTGTTACTGGGGCTCGGGGCAAGGTCGCCCAGGGTGTCGTCGGGCGGCTCGCTGCCGAAAGCGGCCTTCCTGTGCGTGCGGCCAGTGCCCGGCCCGCCGAGCTGGTCGTTCCGAAGGGGGTGGAGGCCGTTGAGATGCCTCTCGGGCGGCCCGAGACCTTTGGCGCCGCGCTGGACGGCGTACGGCAGGTGTTCCTCTATCCCGAGCCCGCCGGGATCCACGAGCTGATCACGGCCGCCGAGGCGGCCGGTGTCGAGCACGTCGTGCTGCTGTCCACGTCCGCCGTGCTTGCGCCCGATGCCGAGACCCATCCGATCGCGGCCCACCACCTTGAGGTCGAGCGCGCGCTCGCCGCATCGGCGCTGCCGCACACCTTCCTGCGCCCGGACGCCTTCGCGAGCAACTCCCTCGGCTGGAGCCACCCCATCGGGCAGTCGCTGCCGGTGGCCCTCGCGTACCCGGACGCGCAGATCGCGCCCATCCATCCCTCGGACATCACCGACATCGCCGTCGACGCGCTGACCGGAGGTGCCGTCGCGGGCCGGGCGGTCGAGCTGACCGGCGCCGAGTCGCTGTCCTTCCGCGAGCAACTGGCCGTCGTCGCCGAGGAGACCGGGCGCGAGGTCACCGTCGAGCAGATCGGCCGCGCCGAGGCCGCGGCGCAGATGGGGCAGTACATGCCGGAGCGGCTCGTGGGCGCGCTGCTCGACCTGTGGGAGGCCGCGCAGGACGGCCCCGCGAAGATCGCCGACACCACCGAGAGCCTGCTCGGCCGGCCGGCGCGCAGCTATCGGCAGTGGGTGCGGGAGAACGTGGGGGCCTTCGGCGGGCGGTGATCGGAGGGGTGGTCGGTGAGGTGATCGGAGAGGGGGTCGGGGAGGTGGTCGGAAAAGTGGTCGGGGGAGCTGCTCGGATGGCGTAGGGTTGTGTTCACCGACGCGGGGTGGAGCAGCTCGGTAGCTCGCTGGGCTCATAACCCAGAGGTCGCAGGTTCAAATCCTGTCCCCGCTACTGAAGAAGTAGCAGTAGGTCTGAGGCCCGGAACTCGATTGAGTTCCGGGCCTCAGGCGTTTCCGGAGACGGAGTACGGAAGTACGGAGTGCGGCGCGGGCCGTCCCCCACATGGCCGATGCCGATTCGCCCTGCGGCGCGGCTCCGGCAAGCCTGTGTGGGGAGCGGTACCGTCCGCACCCGGTGCGGACCTGGGCAGGAGAGCAGACGGTGGCGGGGTACGGGCGCGGGATCGACGAGGTCGTGGGCGGGGTGGACCCCTCCGGGCAGAAGGGCCGCAAGAGCAGGCGGTTCGTACGGGCGCTGCCGGCGCTGATGGTCGTCGGTGGGGTCGTCTTCGACACGCTCACTCCGCCCGGCTTCACCGCGTCCCCGCTCTTCGCGGCGGCCCCGCTGGTCGCCGCCCCCTTCTTCGGGCTGGCCGCCACCGTGCTGACGGTGATCGCGTCCGCACTGGCGGTGACGGGGCTGCGCATCCGTGACGACTCGTTGCTGGTGGTGCTGTCGGTGACCGAGCTGGTGACGGTGATGACGGTGGGTGCGCTGGCCGTCTTCATCAACAGGGTCGTACGCCGTGGCGACCGGCGGCTCGCGTCGGTCCGCGTCATCGCCGAGGCCGCCCAGCGGGCCGTCGTACCCACACCGCCGGAGCGCATCGGCGGGCTCCAGATCGCGGCGCGTTACGAGGCCGCCGAGGCGGACGCGTTCATCGGCGGCGACCTCTTCGCGGTGCAGGACACGCCCCACGGGGTGCGGCTGGTCGTGGGTGACGTACGGGGCAAGGGACTTGAGGCCGTCGAGGCGGTCGCCGTGGTGGTGGGCGCGTTCCGGGAGGTGGCCGAGACGGAGAGCACGCTGGAGGGCGTCGCGCAGCGGCTGGAGCGGGCGCTGGCGCGCGAGGGCACGCGGCGGGACGGGCTGGACGCGATGGAGGGGTTCACGACGGCGGTGCTCGCCGAGATCCCGCGCGGCGAGGGCGTCGTACGCCTGGTGAACCGGGGGCACCCCGAGCCGCTGCTGCTGTTCGCCGACGGCGAGGTGGAGGTACTGACGCCGGAGGAGTTCGCGCTGCCGCTGGGGATGGGGGACCTGGGGAACTGGCCGGACCGGGCCCGGGAGTTCGCGTTCCCCGGCGGGTCGACGCTGCTCTTCTACACGGACGGGCTCTCCGAGGCGCGGAACGCCGAAGGGGTCTTCTACGACCCGGCCCTGCGGCTGCGGCGCTCGCTCTTCTCCGGCCCGGAGGCCGTGCTGGAGGCGGTGACGAGTGACGTACGGGTGCACACGGGCGGCAAGCAGACGGACGACATGGCGCTGCTCGCGGTGGGGCGGCCGGGGGAGGGGCAGCCGGAGAGGCGGCGGACCGTGGAGATCGTGAAACGGCCGTGAGGCCGACGGCTGCGGAGCTGTCGGGCCGTGGGAGTTGCCGAGCCGCGGATCCGAGGTGACTACGGGTTGTCACGGGGCGTGCGCGAAGGAGCGCGCTCCGCATAACAATTGACGATCTATCAGTTGTGGAGAGTTTGCACGCACGGGAACGGGTGTGGCCGAAGGGGTGTCAAGGGGTCTTTGGGTCGCCCTACTTGATGGGCATTTGGGAGTGATGTCCTGGCCATCGGTGCGTGCGCTGCGTTAACGATCAACAGGAACGGCTTGGAATTCCACTTGTGTGTCTATTAACGTTCGATAACGCAGCGCGGTCGTCCCAGCCGTCGTCAGAGACGGCGCCGTGCGGCGTGCGCCGAATTCCGTGAGGAAACCGGGGAACCACCAATTGGGGTGAATCGGGCCGAACCTGGCTCGTAGGAGACCTTCCTGCTCCGAACCCGTCAGCTAACCCGGTAGGCGAGAAGGAAGGAAAGGAGCGCGCCTCCGTGGCGTCCAACAGGCCTGCCCCCGAAGCCCCCACAGCCCCCGCTTTCTCGTACGGGGCGTACGGCGTCCCGAACGACACCGACGGGCCGGAGGGCAACGCTTACGGCGCCTCCTACGGCAGCGGCTACGACAACAACGGCTACGGCAGCGGTCACAGCAGCGGCTACGAGAGTGGTCCCGCCGCCACCGCGACGATGCCCGCCGTGCAGACGGTCCCGCAGCAGCGCGCCGGATTCGTGGACTTCGAGGGTCCCGCCGCGTCGACCGAGGAGTGGAACCCCACCGAGGATTCCGTCGTTCCGGTCCGCGGCAAGCACCGGGTGGCCAAGCAGCGCGGCTCCCTGGCCCGCAGCTCCACCGTGCTGGGTGTCGGCGTGATCGCAGCCGTCGGCGCCGGTGGCATCGCCACCGCGCAGGACAAGCCCGCCGTCTCCATATCCCTGCCCGACCAGATCACCGAGTCGCTCGACTCCCTCGCCGACTCCCTGCCGGACGCCAAGTCCCTGCCGGGTGTCGGCGCCCTGGTGTCGGGCTCCGGGTCCGACTCCGGCTCCGAGGAGGGTTCCGGCGAGGAGCTGATGGCAGCCGCGGCTCCGGCGGCTGCTCCGGCCGCCGCCGGTGACCAGGCCGGTGCCGGTACGGGTGCCGCTGCCGGGCAGCCGACCGGGGCGGGCGAGAGCCTGCGCGCCCGCATCCTCCAGCAGGCCGAGCAGCAGCGCTCCGCCGCCGACGAGGCGGTCCAGGAGGCGGCCCGCGCCCAGGCGGTCAAGGACGCAGCCGCCGAGGCGAAGAAGCAGCGCGACGAGGCCCACGCCAAGGCCGAGAAGGCTGCCCGCGAGAAGGCCGAGGCCGAGGAGAAGGCCAGGGCGGAGGCAGCGGCGAAGGCCGAGGCCGAGCGGCTCGCCAAGCTGGCCGCCAGCTACTCGCTGCCGACCTCGGGGTACTACCTCAGCGCCACCTTCGGACAGTCCGGCTCGATGTGGTCCTCCGGGCAGCACACGGGTCTCGACTTCGCCGCTGGGGCCGGTACGCCGGTCAAGGCCGTGCACGGTGCGACCGTCAAGTCCGCGAACTACTCCGGCAGTTACGGCTACCGCATCGTCATCGAGCTCTCCGACGGCACCGAGGTCTGGTACTGCCACCTCTCGCAGATGAACGTCTCGCCCGGCGAGAAGGTCACCACCGGCGAGGTCATCGGCAACGTCGGCGCCACCGGCAACGTGTCCGGCGCGCACCTGCACCTGGAGGTGCACACCCCGGGCGGCGACGGCATCGACCCGGCGGCCTGGCTGCGCGACAAGGGCCTGACGGTCTGACGGCCTGACGCTCCGCCCCCCCGCGTACTCCCGAACTCCGGCAGTCCTGGCGCTCACCCCCCGACGCCAGGGCTGCCGGTTCGCGTTTCAGGACAGCCCGGACGGAGGCGTCGGTCGCCTCAGCGCTTGTACGGGTTGTACGCCGCCGCGTACGCCGGGTGGTACGGCGGCGGCAGCATCCGTATTCGCCCGGTCACCTGGGCCGCGTACACCAGCGCGGGCCCCGCGATCCGCTTGCGCCGCCAGAGCTCTTCCAGCAGCTCCCGCTCCCGGGCGGTGAATTCGGCGGCGGCCCCCGGCGTCGGTACGCCGCGTCGCGCGCGGTAGCGGAGGAACGCGAGCGCGGTGGCGAACCCCTCGTACTCGGAGACGGCGCGGGCGGCGGCCGGGCCGTACGACCGGGCCGCGTACCCCTGCGCCAGCGAGCGGGCCCGCATCGAGGACAGGGCGAGCGGCTCGGCCGGGTCCAGCCAGCCGGCGGCGGCGTACGAGGGAAGCTCGGCGCCGAGCAGCCGCAGTTCGCGCTGCCGGGTCCAGATCGCCAGCCAGGTCAGGAACGCGAACACCGGCACCATGAACAGCCCGTACACCGCGTAGAAGCCGAGCGGGCCGAAGGACGCCGATCCGTTCCACAGGGCGTGCATGCCCATCGCGAGCAGCAGGCCCAGCACAGGCAGCGCGATCCGGCGGATCCGCACCCAGGCACGGGCCCGGCCCCGGCGCGCGGGGGCGAGCGCGACCAGGCCGAAGCCGATGCCGGTCAGCACCGTGAACAGCGGGTGCGCGAACGGCGACATGATCACCCGGACGAAGAAGGTGCCCGCGGTCACCGAGCCGAGACCGGAGAAGCCGTACGCCTGGTCCTCGCCGAAGGCATTGCCCAGATAGAGGATGTTCTCGGTGAAGGCGAAGCCGGTCGCGGTGAAGCCCGCGATGACGACGCCGTCGACGATCCCCGTGAAGTGCCGTCTGCGGAACAGGAAGATCAGCAGGATCGCCACGGCCTTCGCGCTCTCCTCGACGACCGGTGCGACGACGGTCGCCCCCAGTGTGTCCGCCCCGTCGGGGTCCGCGGTGGCCACGGCTATCCACTGCACGGCAAAGCTGTTGGCGGTGATCGCGACGAGCGCGGCCGCGCAGGAACCCCAGGTGAACGCGAAGACCAGGTTCCGCCACGGCCCCGGCTCGACCCGGTCCAGCCAGCGGAACGCCAGCACCAGCAACGGCACGGGGAAGACCGCGAGGCCGAGCCCGACCAGGAACCCCCGGGTACCGGTCTGTTCCCGCACGAGAGCGAGCAGGACCAGCCCGGACAGGGCGAGCAGCACGATCAGCGTCGTGGCCCGCACCGCTTTGCTGCGCCAGAGGCGGCTGGCGCGCAGCCGGTGGAGCCACCGGCCCGGGAACGTACGTCGCGGCCCGTCCTGCCAGGGCGCGGGCGCCGGCAGCGCGGTGTCGGGCCACGGCCCGGGTCCCCCGGGCGCGTGGTCCGGTACCGGCGGGGCCGGGTGCGGAGGCGGGGCTTCGTACGTCTCGTACATCCAACGACCCTAACGACTGCCACTGACAGCCGCGATGCCCTGTGGACACAGCCTGTGGACAACTCGGGACGGACTGCCGGACTGCCGAGCTGTCGGACTGTCGGGCCCGGGGCGTCAGCTCGTGCGCGGGACCCTGCGGAACATCAGGTCGTGCACCACGTGCCCCTTGTCCAGGCCCTGGCCCTCGAAGCGGGTCAGCGGCCGGAACGCGGGCCGGGGCGTGTAACCGCCGTCGGCCTGGGTGTTCTCGAAGTCCGGGTGCGCGGAGAGCACTTCGAGCATCTGCTCCGCGTAGTCCTCCCAGTCGGTCGCACAGTGCAGTACGGCGCCGGGCGCGAGCCGGGTGGCGGCCAGCGACAGGAACTCGGGCTGGATGAGGCGGCGCTTGTTGTGGCGGGCTTTGGGCCAGGGGTCGGGGAAGTACACGCGCAGACCGGCCAGGGAGTCCGTGGGGAGCATCTCGCGCAGCAGGATGATCGCGTCCCCGTTGGCGACCCGGATGTTGGAGAGGCCGTTTAGCTCGGCGAGGCGCAGGAGGTTGCCCTGGCCGGGGGTGTGGACGTCGACGGCGAGGATGCCGGTGGCCGGGTCGTCGGCGGCCATCTGGGCGGTCGCCTCGCCCATTCCGAAGCCGATCTCCAGGACGACCGGCAGGCCGTCGAACATCTCGCCCAGGTCGAGCACGCGCTGGCCGTCGATGTCGGTGCCCCGGGTCGCCCACCACTTCTTCAGCGCCTCACCCTGGCCGGTGGTGACGCGGCTGCGGCGCGGCTGGAAGCTGCGGATCCGCCGCTCGAAGTGCGAACCGGCGGGATCGGGGGACGGGCCGACGCCCTCGGGGAACATCCGCAGGTTCCGGGCACGGACGTGCGCGGCCTCGCGGTCGGCGGCGTCGCGCGCGGCGAGCTGCGAGGGGCCGGGGACGTCGGCCGGGGCAGCAGCCGATGCGGCGGCCGGCGCGGCGGCCGGCGCGGCGGGCTGTTCGGTGGGCTGGGGCATCGTGGGGTTCTCGCTGTTCTCGGACACAGTGCTTCCGATTCTACGGATGCGGGTGGGGCGGAAGTCCGAGCGCGAGGGAGCGGGGAGCAGCGCGGGGGAGCCGGGGCGGCTACGTGCTGACCGGGCGCGGCAGCGCCTCCAGGACCCGGCGTGCCACCTCGCGGCCGATCGGCAGGGAGGCCGTCGCCGCCGGGGACGGAGCGTTCAGCACGTGCACCGTGCGCGGGGCCTCGCGGATCAGGAAGTCGTCGGCGAGGGTGCCGTCGCGCAGGACCGCCTGGGCCCGGACCCCGGCCGGGGAGGGCCGCAGGTCCGTCTCGGTCACGGCGGGCAGCAGCCGCCGGACCGCCTCGGTGAACGCCCGCTTGGACAGCGAACGGTGCAGCTCGCCCGCCCCGTACCGCCAGTGCCTGCGCGCTATCCGCCACGAGCCGGGCCAGGCCAGGGTGCCCGCCACGTCCGTCGGACGCACCACTCCCCAGTCGTACCCCTCGCGGGCCAGCGCGGGCACCGCGTTCGGCCCCACGTGGACGCCGCCGCCCACTCCCCGGGTCAGGTGCACGCCGAGGAAGGGGAACGCCGGGTCCGGCACCGGGTAGACAAGACCGCGCACCAGCTCGGGCCGCGCCAGGTCGAAGTACTCGCCCCGGAACGGCACGATCCGCATGCCCGGGTCGTCGCCCGCCAGCCGTGCCACCCGGTCGCAGTGCAGCCCCGCACAGTTGACCAGCGCCTTCGCCCGGATCACCGTCCCGTCGGCGGTCCGCACCGCGACGCCGTCCGCCCGGCGGGCGATGACCTTGACCTCCGCCCCGTACCGCACCTCGGCGCCCGAGGAGCGCGCCAGCTCCTCGGTCACCCTGCCGTAGTCGCACACGCCCGTGGTGCCGACGTGGATCGCCGCGAGGCCGCGCACCTGCGGCTCGTACTCCTCGATCTGGGCGGGGCCCAGCTCGCGCACGGGGATGCCGTTCTGCCGGCCGCGCTGGACGAGGGCGTGCAGGCGCGGCAGCTCCTCGCGCTCGGTGGCGACGATCAGCTTGCCCGTCACCTCGTGCGGAATGCCGTGCTCCGCGCAGAACTTGATCATCTCGGCGGCACCGCGCACCGCGTACCGCGCCTTCAGCGAGCCCGGGCGGTAGTAGATCCCGCTGTGGATCACCCCGCTGTTGCGGCCCGTCTGGTGCCTGGCCGGGCCCGGCTCCTTCTCCAGGACGATCACCCGGGTCCCCGGCGCGGCGCGCGTGAGCGCATGCGCGGACGCCATCCCGACGATCCCGCCGCCGATCACCAGCACATCGCAGTCATGCCTCATCGCTGCCACCTCCCACCCCGAATAGTGCACTGGCCCACTGACAATGCCCGTAAACCTGGGAAGCGAGACCTCTGGTCAGAGCTTTACGGAATCACGCCGCCGGCGGGTCGCTACGCCGGCGCCACCAGCAGCGGCCTGGCCCGCTCGCGCAGCTCCGCCACCCGGGGCTCGTCCCCGTACGGCTCCAGCCGGTGCAGCAGGTCCCGTACGTACTCGGTGGTGCGCGCCGAGGAGATCCGGCCCGCCACCTCCACCGCGCGCGTGCCCGCGGCGCAGGCCGCGTCGAGATTGCCCGACTCCAGTTCGGCGACAGCGCTCACCACCAGGCGCAGCCCGTGCGACCTGACGAACTCCTCGGTCGGCCTGGACAGTGCCTGTTCGGTGAACCGGCGCACCTGGCGCGGGAGTTTGAGGTCGCGGTAGCACTCGGCGGCGTCCGCGGCCAGCCTGTCGTACGAGTAGAAGCCGAGCCAGGAGGGGTCGGGATCGCCCTCCCTGGACCGCTCCAGCCAGCCCTCCGCCGCCTTCAGAGCGGCTCCCGCGGCCACCGGGTCGCCCGCCTTCGCGTGCGCGCGTGCCTCGACCAGCCGGAAGAAGCTCATGGTGCGGGCGGTGGCCAGACCGCGGTTCCGCTCCAGGGCGGCCTGCGCGAGGTCCACGCCCTCGTCCGCGAAGCCGCGATAGGTCGCCTGGAGCGACATCGACGCCAGTACGTACCCGCCCAGTGGTACATCGGCCGCCGCGCGCGCGAGCCGCAGCGCCTGGATGTAGTACCGCTGGGCGGCCTCCTGCTGACCGGTGTCGAAGGCCATCCACCCCGCCAGCCTGGTCAGTTCGGCGGTCGCGCCGAACAGCGAGCGCCCCACGTCGTCGCTGTACGAACCGAGCAGCAGCGGCGCCGCGTCGACCCGCAGGCACTCCGGCACCATCGACGAACGCCAGTCCCCGCCGCCGTACTTGGAGTCCCAGCGGCGCGCGTCCTCGGCTGCCTCGCGCAGCTTGGCCACATCGCTGTGGCCCACCCGTAACGGGGTCGCGTCGGGGGTGCCCTCGACGGCCGTGGAGTCGCGCGCCACGGACGAGTCCGCGGGCGTTATCAGCCAGCGGGACGCGGGCGTCGCGTACGCGCTCACCGCGAAAGAGCCGGCCAGGGACTGCCAGATCCCGCCACTGCCGGCCCGGCGCCCCGCCAGGTCGAGGCGGTAGAGCTCGGTGGCGTGGCGCACCGCCACCGACACGTCGCGCGGGAAGGCGAGCCCGACCTCGGGGGCCGGGTCGGCGTCCGCGAGACCGATCTCGTGCAGCGGTACGGGGCGGCCGAGCTTGGCGCCTATCGCGGCGGCGATCAGGTGCGGGGCCGCGCCCTGCGGCACCATGCCTTTGGAGACCCACCGCGCCACCGACGTCTTGTCGTACCGCAGGGTCATGCCACGTTGCGCGCCGAGGTCGTTGACCCGGCGCGCCAGCCCGGCGTTGCTGATTCCCGCGAGGGCGAGAACCGTGCCGAGCTTGTCGTTCGGCCCGCGTTGCTCCCTGGACATTGCGCCACCCCTCACGCAGACGGCCGCCGCGGGCCCGGCATAGGCACGCGGCATTCGTAAACCCAGCGTAGTTCGCCGCATCCCAAGCGTTAAGGGGATGTGTCCCGTATGGCGAGATTCTTGTTCGTATTGGCAGTGCGGGAGGAACGTTCCGTCCCATTCGTGCTCCTGTCGTGTGGCCGTGCGCCCGGCCGTGCGCTCTTCTCCGGGTACGGAGGCAGCGCTTCCATGGGACGTGCGTGGGTCGGCCCGCTGCACTGGATCCAGTGGGCTGGGGGACACCGCCACCTTCATCCCCGCGGGTGGCGGAGCGGTCCGGGAGGCGAACAGCGCCTCCCGGACTACGCGTGTGCCAAGTTGGCCGAATGTGGACCCCCGAGGGGGAGCGGGTGCGGAGGCACGCGCGCGTAGTGCCGAGTCGGTGGTGTCTGCATCCGGCCGGTGCGGGACGATCGCGCCCACGGCGGGCGACGGCACCTCCTCCGCCCCTCCCGTCTCCTTCTGCCCCTTCCCTCACCCACCCGCCCCTCTCCCGGACCGCCCGCTGCGGCCCGGGCCGGCCGACGGTCACCCCAATTGCCCCCAACTCCCCTTTTCTCCCAGCGCATTGCGGCACGGCGCCGCGCACCCCGCGCGCCGTTGTCGTGGCAGCATGGTCCCCACGCGCGAGCGTCTACCGCGCGGGAGCAAAGTTGTCCACAGCCTGTGGAGGCGGCGATGCGTTGGTTGGTGGGATGGAGCAGCGTCGCCGCGAGCTTCGGCACGGTCGGAGCCGTCGGCGCCCCCGGCACCGAGCACGAGGGCGACACCGTCCAGCCCGTCGGCGCCCAGCTCCTCTGGGGCGACCCCGACCCGCTGTGGGCCGTCGGCGACTGGCGCCCCGACGAGGTCCGCACCGTCAGCGTCGACGCCTTCACCCGGCTCGCCGTCCTCGGCTGCTGCGGCGCCACCGACGAGGAACTGCGCGTCGGGCTCTTCGCGGCGCGCGGCGGCGCACTGAGGCACCTGACCGCCTGGCCCGGCAGCTACACCGCCGTCGTCCAGACCGGCAGACGCGTGACCATCGCCGGTGACCTGGCCGGGGCCCGCCCCGTCTTCTACACGCCCTGGGCCAACGGCACCGCGTACGCCACCGCCGCGCTCCCCCTCGCCGACCTCATCGAGGCCCAGCTCGACATCGGCCACCTCGCCGCCCTGCTCGCCTGCCCCGACGTCCCCGAGGCCCTGCGCGACGGCACGCCGTACGCGGGGGTCAGGCGCATCCCGCCCGGCCACGCCCTCGTCCTGCGCGAGGGCTCGCGCGAGATCACCGGTTACGAGCCGGTCGCCTCGCTCGCCGTCGCCGCGCCCCAGGTCGACGCGGAGCGCGCCGTGGAAGGCGTACGGGACGCGCTGGTCGAAGCCGTACGCGCCCGGCTCACGGCACCCCGGCACGCGCCCGAGACCCCGCTCCCCGACCCCGGGCCGGTGCCCGGCAACGGTCCTGCCGAGCGGCGCGCCCGACGCCGGGGGGCGCCCGTCCCCGGCATCGGCTCCGACCTCTCGGGCGGCAGCGCCTCCGCCACCCTCGCCCTGCTCGCGGCGGGCCTCCCCGGCCTTCCGGGTACGGTCCTGGGCCACGGCGCCGGGGCCGGCGAGCGCCTCCTCGCCGTCACCTTCAACGACCTGGCCGCCTCCGCTCCGACCCGCGAGAGCGACCTGGCCGACGAACTGGCGCGCGCGGGCGAGATCGCCGCCAACCCCCGACTGCACCACGTCGTCGTCGCCGGAGCCGAAGAGGCCCTGCCCTACGCCGACCTGACCTCCGGCCCGCTCACCGACGAGCCGGGCCCCTCCCTCGTCACCGCCGAACGCGCCCGGCTGCGCCTGACCTCCGGCAGCGCCGACCACCTCGTCGGCAACGGCGCCCGCCAGGTCCTGGACGCGCACCCGGCCCGCCTCGCCGACCTCCTCATCGACCGCAGACGCCGCCACATCCTGCGCCCCGCAACGGCGTTGGCCAAGGCCGAGGGCGCGTCCCCGCACTCCCTGCTCGTCCCGCTCACCGTCTACCGCGCCGCCCGCAAGCTGGCCCGTACGTCCTACCGCTCGGGCATCGAGGACGCGGCCGGCCGCCTCACCAGCCGGGGCGTGGTCGACGCGAGTGGCCCGACGGGGGTGCTGGACGCCTCGCTGGAGGCGCTCGCCTGGTCCCGGCCCGGCCCCGCGGCGCGCTGGCTGACCGGCGAGGCGCTCGCTGAAGTATCGGTTCGCCTACAGGAGTCGGCGCTGCGGCCGGCCTCGGTGCAGCGCCCCGGAGAGGCCCGCGCCCGCGCCGCGCTGGCCCGGCACGCGTACGACCACCGCGTCTTCGAACAGGCCGCCGAGGTACGCAGCCAGCGCCTGCACGCCCCCTTCCTCGACAACCAGGTCGTACGCGCCTGCCGGGACCTCCCGGAAACCCTGCGCGTCCAGCCCGGCGCCCGCGCGGCCATACTCCGCGCCGTGCTGCGGGGGGCGGGCATCCACGAACTCCCGCCCGGCTGGGGCGCGGCCACCACGCACACCACCTCGGCGGCCACCGCCCAGGCGGGCATCCGGGCCGCCCAGGACGAGTTGCTCACCCTGTTCGACGCGCCGCTGCTGGCGGACGCGGGCCTGATCGAGGCCCGAGTCGTACGCAAGGCGGTCCGCGCGGCGGCCGCCGGCGAACCCGTACCCCTGGACGGCCTCGCCGACCTGGTCTCCACCGAACTCTGGCTCCGCCGTCTGATGGCCCGCCGGGGCACCTGCTGGACGGGCTCCGCCGCGCCCCGCCAACGCGCCGTGGCCGCCGGAGTCCCGCACCGCCGCAGCCTGTAGCCCCACGGGCCCAGCCGCGACGGTCCCCACGGGCTCAGCCGCGGACGATCCGTACCGGGCTCACCCGCAGGCGATCCGCGACCGCGCCCAGTCCGCGAAGCCCACCCCGTCCGCCGACTCGACCGATTCCGTGACCAGCCGCAGGGTCTTGCGGCCCGCGATCCCCACCTGCACCGGGACCGCCTTGTCCCCGCCCCGCACCACCGGCGACCGCCACAACAGCGCCCCGTCGCCGTACACGGAGAAGCGCACGGCCCCGCTGCCCATCGTCATGTCGTCGACCCCGACCAGCGCCTCGTACGTCGAGCACTTCCGGTTCAGGTCGATCGTCACGGACGAGTTCTCGGGCACCGACACCCCGTGCTTGTACGCCACCCCGCCGATCGACATCTCCGACCGCTGCCACAGCGCACTGCTCTCGCCCACCCGCACCTCGGGCGTGGTGTGGTCGCCCATCGGCCCGTACTCCAACTCGGCCACGGGGTACGCGGCGGGCTCCGGCGGGGGCGGCTTCGGGGCCGGGGGCTTGGGACGCGGCTTCGGCGGGGGCGGCTTCGGGGCCGGAGGCTTCGGCCGGGGCTTCGGCGGCGTCACCACCGGGGGCTTCGGCGTCGGCTTCTCGGCACGCGGCGTCGGCGTCGGCTTCTGCGGGGGCGTCGGAGTCGGCTTCGGCGAGGGCTTCGCCGGGGGCGGCGGAGGCGGGGGAGGCGGCGCCACCGGCTTCGTCACCTGCGGCTTCGCGTCCGTGGTCGGCGGGACGGGGGTTTCGTCCCCCGCGAAGGCGAACACCAGACCCGCCGTCACCGCGACCGCGACGGCCGCGCCGATCCCCACCTTCACGGGAGCCCCGACCCCTTCGGCCGCGGCAGCGCCACCGGCAGCCCCACTCGAACCGGCCGCACCACCGGCACTTCCGGCCCCGGCGGCACCCGCTCCCGCCGCTCCACCCCCGGTCGCCGCAGCGGCCGCACCCGCACCGGCGGCACCTGCCGCCCCACCGGCCACGATGCCCGCGGCCTTCAGCGAGTACCCGGCAGCCACCCAACCGATGACCGCCACCGGCAGGATCGCCGGAATCCCGGCGTTCACATCGCGCAACTCACCCGCTGCGAGACGGCACTTGGCGCACTCCTCCAGGTGCTTGCGCAGCCCCCGCTCGGCCCGCATCCGCAGCCCGCCGCGCGAGTACGCGCCCAGCCGGTCCGCGTACTGCGCACAGTCGCCGCCCGCGGTCAGTGCCGTACTCACATGCGCCTGGAGGTACGCCTGCTTCAGCCCTTCGCGGGCGCGCGAAGCCAGCACCGCCGTCGCGTTCGCGGTCAGCCCGAACAGGGGGGCCACCGCGCTCGGCGACTCCTCCTCGACCGTGGTGTGCCACAGCACGGCCTGCCACCGCTCGGGCAGTGACCGGAAGGCCTGCATGGCGAGCGTCTGCTCCGCCTCGTGCATCGCGCGTACGTCGGCGCCCAGGTCCAGCGTGTCGTTGTCGGACACCTCGGAGGAACGGGCCGCCTGTGCGGCGAACACCGCGAAGTCCTCGACCAGTTGCTCGCGCTTGGCCGTCTTCGCCCAGCCCGCCGCCACCCTTCGTACGGTGGTCAACAGATAGGCGCGCACCGCGTGTTCGGGCCCGGAGCCGCCGCGCACCGCCTGCAGCGTACGGGCGAAGACCTCGGCGGTCAGGTCGTCGGCGGTGTGCGCGTCGCGGCAGCAGGTACGCGCGTAGCGCCGCACCGCGTCGGAGTGCCGCCGGAACAGCTCCTCGTACGCGACGTCGTCGCCGCCGCGCATGCGCTCGATCAAGTCGGCGTCGGAGAGCCCCGGTTCGCCCGTCGTGGTGCCGCCACCGCGCTGGGTGGGCACACTCGTGGGGTCCGGTCCGCGCTCCGCGACGGGGGAGGGCGTGGCACCCAGGGGGCCGCCCTGCTGCGGGACCTGCCGAGGCTCGTGCCCCTCGCCGTCGCCGCCTCCGCCGAGCGCTTCGCCCCGCTCGTCAACACCCATGGCCGAAGCCCCCGTACGCACCCTCTGACCGGAACACCGGCCAAGAGTCCCACAGGGCGACGCGCCGAAAGCCGATCAAGCCCGCCAACCACTCGTCCGGGGAACTTTCCCGAAATCGAGCACTACTCCTCACCCTTTCGGGTAGGCGTTGGCGGGCTCACGGCGTGCAGCGGTACGACTAACCGCAGTGCTGCTTAACGCGACTTACCGCGACTCACTGCGACGGCCGGGACCGCAGTCCCTCCAGCAGGATGTCCAGCAGCCGGGCGGAAGCCGCCGCCTGCTGGGCCGCGTCCGGCAGCGAGGGCGCGGCGGTGGCGATCACCAGCAGCACGTCGGCCACGGTCACATCCGCCCGCAGCTCACCCGCCGCCCGCGCCCGGTCCACCAGCCGGCCCACGACCTCCAGCAGCGTCGCCGCACCGGAGTCGTCCAACTCCCCGCCCGCGGAGCCCTGCTCGACCAGCCGCAGCTCCGGCGCCGAGGCACCCTCGACGGCCTGCCGCTGCTGCGGCACCCGCGTGGCGTCCCGCACCGCGCCGGGCTCGTACGAACCGCCGATCTCGGAGTCCGCGTCCACGCCCACCCGCAGCACCTGCGGAGGCAGCAGCCTGCCCGCGCCGGAGGCGACCGACGTCCGCAGGAAGCGGGACAGCGCCGACCACGGCTCGTCCTCCTGCCCCAGCGCGGTCCGGGCCTGCTCGGTCAGCCGGGAGGTCTCCTCCTCGGCTATCCGCCGCACCAGTACGTCCTTGCTCGGGAAGCGCCGGTAGACCGTGCCGACCCCGACCCGGGCCCGGCGTGCCACGTCCTCCATCGGCGCCCCGTACCCCAGCTCGCCGAAGACCTCGCGAGCGGCGCGCAGTACGTGTTCGAGATTGCGCTGTGCATCCACGCGGAGCGGCGCCGAGCGCTCGACGGCCGAACCGGCCGCCCCCACCCGTCCGTTGCCCTCCAGCGCCGACGAAGAGGCCGCGACGGCCCCGGAAGTCGAGTTCGATGCTGCCGACGATGCGACGGCAGCCTGCCACTGTGAATCCTGAATGTGCATCAGCGTTCCCCCGGTAATGATGTCTCCCCCCGGAGACACTCCCCGCCCTGACTGCCGGAGTTCACGGGTCCTACGACCACAAACCCCGCCACTCCGACGAGATACGAACATAGTTGAGCGCGGGGCGATTCAGAAGGGGGTTGTTCCGCACGGTGTGCCCACCCGGTGAAGCAGCGGGGGCACAGATTCCGGATCCACTCGCACCCAACTCCCCCTCCGCCCACTCTGACCTGCACCGATACCGCCCACATCGGTACGGAACATCAACTTCTCGCCACCTCGGCGGCGTCGGCCGGCGGTCATACAATTTGTCGGCCCTGTGGACAAAACCCACTGCCCGTTGCCTCATGGGACGGTGACAAATCCAGTGCGCATTCTCGTGGTAGGCGGCGGATACGTCGGCATGTACACCGCACTGCACCTCCAGCGGAAGCTGAAACGGCAGCTCGCGGAAGGCGGCGCGGAGATCACTGTCGTCACTCCCGACCCCTACATGACGTACCAGCCCTTCCTCCCCGAGGCCGCCGCCGGATCCATCTCCCCGCGTCACGTCGTCGTCCCGCTCCGCCGGGTGCTGCCCCGCTGCCGCATCCTCGTCGGCGAGGCCAACTCCATCGACCACGCGAAGCGCACCGCGACCGTCACCACCCTCGCCACCGCCGAGGAGGGCACCGGGCCCCTCCAGCTGCCGTACGACGAACTGGTCCTGGCCCCCGGCTCGGTCTCGCGCACCCTGCCCGTCCCCGGTCTCGCCGAGCACGGCATCGGCTTCAAGACCGTCGAGGAGGCCATCGGGCTGCGCAACCACGTCATCGAGCAACTGGACATCGCCTCCTCCACCCGCGACCCGGCCGTCCGCGACGCCGCCCTGACCTTCGTCTTCGTCGGCGGCGGGTACGCGGGCGTGGAGGCACTGGGCGAGCTGGAAGACATGGCCCGCTACGCCTCGCGGTACTACCACAACATCAAGGCCGACGACCTGAAGTGGATCCTCGTCGAGGCCAGCGACCGCATCCTCCCCGAGGTCGGCGAGGAGATGGGGAAGTACGCCGTCCGCGAGCTGCGCGGCCGGAACATCGACGTCCGCCTCCACACCCGGCTGACCTCGATCGAGAACCGCGTCGCCGTCCTCGACGACGGCGCCCGCTTCCCCACCCGTACGCTCGTCTGGACGGCCGGCGTGAAGCCGCACCCGGTGCTCGCCGCCAGCAGCCTCCCGCTCAACGCCCGGGGCCGCCTCGATTGCACCGCCCAGCTCTCCGTCACCGGCACCACGCACGCGTGGGCAGCGGGAGACGCGGCGGCGGTCCCCGACCTGACGGCGCGGGAAAAGGGCACCGAGTGCGCCCCCAACGCCCAGCACGCGGTCCGCCAGGCCAAGGTCCTCGCCGACAACATCGCCGCCTCCCTCGCCGGGCAGCCGCTCGCCGACTACCGCCACAAGCACGTCGGTTCGGTCGCCTCCCTCGGCCTCCACAAGGGCGTCGCCCACGTCTACGGACGCAAGCTCAAGGGCTTCCCCGCCTGGACGATGCACCGCGCCTACCACCTCAGCCGCGTCCCCACCTTCAACCGCAAGGCCCGGGTGCTCGCCGAGTGGACCCTCTCCGGCCTCTTCAAGCGCGAAATCGTCTCCCTGGGCTCACTGGAACACCCGCGCGCCGAATTCGAACTCGCGGCGGGGAGCGAACCCCCCAAGCCCCGCTGACGTCCTCTCAACTACCGACTGTCAGTGCGGTCGGTCACACTGGACGTGTGACGATAGGTGGGCTCGCGCCTGCACAGAGTGACGCGCCCCGCGCGCCTGTCCACCCCGCACGAGCAGCACCCCGGGAACCCACCCCGGGCACCGCACCACCCCCAGCCGACCTGCTCCACCACCCCGACCACGAGGCAAGTAGTTCAGTGAACTTCACCCGCTGGAGCGCCCGGCTCCCCGGAACGCAGCGCCGCGCGGCAGCGCGGTCCGACCGCGGGTCCGTGCCCGCCGCCCGCGGTGAGTCCGGGCAGCAGCCCGACCCCACCACGGACCCCGCCACCGGCGCGAGCATCTCCCAGGCCCCGGTCCCCCCGGCCCTCGAAGATCTCTCCCTGCGCGAGATCGTCCGCCAACTCCCGGCCCTCGTCGCCCTGTTGTACGGACCCGAACACCGCATCGCGTACGTCAACGACGCCTACACCACCGCGTTCGGCCCGCGCGCCCCCGGCGCGCCCGCCGCCACCGAGCTGCCCGAGCTCGAAGAGCTGGGCCTGCTGCCGCTGATGGACCAGGTCCTGCGCAGCGGCACCTCCCGTACGGTCAAATCGCGCCGCACCCCCAAGGGCGGTTCGTACACGATCACTTGCACCCCGATCGACACACCCGACGGCGGGGGAGTGCTGGTCTTCGCCGCCGACGTCACCGACCACGCGGACGCCGCCGAGCGGCTGCGCGCCGCCGAGCGCCGCCAGCGCGAGACCGCCGTCACGCTCCAGAGGTCACTCCTGCCCCAGGGGCTGGAGCAGCCCGACGACCTGCGCCTGGCGGCCACGTACCAGCCGGGCGGCAAGGACGCGGCGGTCGGCGGCGACTGGTACGACGTGATCACCCTCGGGGCCGGCCGCACGGCCCTGGTCATCGGCGACGTGATGGGCCGGGGGGTGCGCGCCGCCGCCGTGATGGGCCAGCTCCGCACGGCGGTCCGCGCGTACGCCCGCCTCGACCTGCCGCCGCACGAGGTGCTGCAACTCCTCGACGGCCTGGCCGCCGAGATCGACGCCAGCCAGATCGCCACCTGCGCCTACGCCGTCCACGACCCCAACGAGGGCCGCCTCGTCTACGCCTCCGCCGGCCACCTCCCGATCCTCGTCCGCCACGAGGACGGCACGGTCGCCCGCGCCGAGGAACACACGGGACCGCCCCTGGGCACCGGCGGCTGGATGCACACCTCCGGCACCATCGCCCTCCCGCCGGGCTCCACCGCCGTCCTCTATACGGACGGCCTGGTCGAGCGCCGCCGCGAGGACATCGACGAGGGCGTCGCCGCGCTGGAACGGGCACTCTCCGGCGCCACCGGCACCCCCCAGGTCGTCTGCGACCGCCTGATGCGCGCCCTGGGAATCACCACCGACCACGACGACGACGTCGCCGTCCTGGTCGTCCAGCACCCCGCCCGCCAGGGCCACGACGCCGAGCTGTTCCACAACGCGGCACTCGAACTCCTCGGCGGCATCGAAGCGGCCCCCCGCGCGCGTGCCTTCGCCACCGGGGTCCTCACCTCGTGGCGCTTCCCCGTCGAGCTCCGCGACCTGGGGGTGCTGGCCGCCAGCGAGCTGGTCGCCAACTCCCTCCAGCACGGCACGCCCCCGATGCGCCTGCGGCTGCGCCGTACGGACAAACGCCTGATCATCGAGGTCACCGACGGCGACGACCACCTGCCGCGCCGCCGCCGGGCCGACCCCGCGGACGAAGCAGGACGAGGCATCTCGATCGTCGCGACGATCGCCTCGTCCTGGGGTTCGCGCCGCACACCGGGCGGCGGCAAAGCGGTCTGGTGCGAATTCGCACTGCCCGACTGACTGCCGACTTACCGCCCGGCTGACCGGGCGGCGGGGTTACGCGACTGCCTTGACCTGCTTCTCGGCGGCCGCGTCCGGCACGTGCTGGGCGACCACGATCGACTTCACCGGGATCGGCAGGTCCTGGGCAGGCGTGAGCCGCTTGCCCATCCGCAGCGCGAGCACGCTGATGCCGAGCGAGAAGAGGATGAAGGTCACGATGTACGGCATGTGCAGCGAGGCCCCCATCGGCCCGCCCACGGCCGGACCGACCGCCAGCGCCAACTGCTTGACCAGCGCGAAGGCCGAGTTGTACGTACCCACCATCGACTCCGGCGCCAGATCGGCCACCAGCGGCGCGACGGTCGGCGACAGCATCGCCTCACCGAGCCCGAAGAGGGCGTACGTGGAGATGAAGGCCGCGGTCGCCATGGTCTGGCTGCCGTGCCCCAGTCCCGCGTAACCGGCGAACATCCACGCCACCGTCCAGATGAGCCCGACCAGCGCGATCATCCGCGACCGGCGACGGCGCTCGACGAACTTCAGCACCACGAACTGCGCGATCACGATCATCGCCGTGTTGGCGGCGAGCGCGATGCCCAGCGTGGAGGGGTCGATTCCGGCGGCCTCGGTGCCGTACGCGGCGAGGCCCGACTCGAACTGTCCGTAGCAGGCGAAGAAGATCACGAACCCGAGCACGCACAGCTGCAGCATCGCCTTGTGCTTCACCAGCACGCTGAGCCCGGCGAACAGACCGCCGTTGCCGGGGGCCACCTCGCCCGAGGTCTCGGGCCGGGGCAGCTTCACCGTCAGTGCGACCCCGGCGAGGACCAGGAACATCACGGCCTCGATGGAGAACAGCAGGGTGAAGGAGGACGGGTCGTTCTTGTCGACGATCTGGCCGCCGATGAGGCCACCGACGCCCAGGCCCAGGTTGGCCAGGAAGAACTGCATGGCGAACGCGCGGGTACGGGTGGCGGCCGTGGAGCACCACACGATCATCGTCGCGAGCGCCGGCTGCATGACCGCCGTACCGATGCCGAGCAGCGCGGCACTGCCGACCGCCGTCACCAGACTCGACGAGACCCCGAGCGAGACCGCGCCCACGGAAGCCAGCAGCGCGGCACCCACCACCACGGGCAGCGGCCCGCGCCGGTCGATCAGCACACCGACGACGGGCAGGGCGATCAGCGCGGCCATGGCGAAGGCGCCAAGGACGATGCCCGCAGAGGTCGGCCCCAGATCCCGCACCTGAGCCACGTACACGTAGAGATAGGGGACCGTGAACCCCAGCCCGAACGCACTCAGTGCGTTACCTGCCTGGATCCTCCGCATCGCCGAGCCCATCGCCTTGGTCATTACTTCACCTCAACCCTGAAGACCTGAAGTCCGAAGACTTCAACACTAAAATTAGAACCTCAACAATACACATAGAAGGACTTCAATGCCAACGCGCCCCATGCCATACTTCGCGGATGCCAGACACGCCAGAGTCGCCCGGCCCTCATGAGCCGAGCCTCGAAGAGCAGATCGCCGCATACCAACGCGAATTCCGCGACCTCGACCCCCAGGTGGAGAAGGTCGTCTCGGCCCTCGGCCGCCTGAACCGCCGGATGAACGTGGCGTACGGACGCCAGGTCGCCGCCCTCGGCATCAGCAACGCGGAGTGGGAAGTCCTCAAGACCCTGGTGGTCTCGGGCGCCCCGTACCGGCTGGGCCCCGGAGAACTGGCGAAGCGCCTCGGCCTCACCCCGGCGGCGATGACCCACCGCATCGACCGCATGGCGGGCGAGGGTCTGGTCACCCGCGACCGGGACGAGAACAACCGCGTCCGCGTCATCGTCGAGCTGACGGACGAGGGCCGTGCCAAGTGGCTCGAAGCGATGGCGATGGCGTCCTCCTTCGAGGAGGACCTCCTCCAGGACCTCGACGCCGATGAGCGGGTCGTCCTGGGAGACGTACTGATCCGGCTGCTGCGCCGGGTCGAGGACACCCAGCCGGATGCCGGCGGACGCCTCACCGACCTGGACTGACGCTCCTCTCCACTGTGTGTTCGAGCGCCCCGGTGGGGGGTTGACACCCCCCACCTAGATCCGTAAGGTTCTCCGAGTTGCCACACAGCCGTAACGGTTCTGCGGCAACCACTCCCGCCGCGAAAGCGGCAACTCAAACTCCGCACGATCTCCCACTGGGGACAATTTCGGCATGCCGAATTCTGTCGCCGGCAGCCGATTTCGGTTCAACGGGAAAATCCACTAGGGTTTGGGACGTCGGAACGGCCCAACAGCCGCCAAGACAACCCGAGTTCGACCGGGAGTCAGGCCCGAAAGGATCTGATAGAGTCGGAACCGCCGGAAAGGGAAAGCGCGAAAGCGAAGAACCTGGAAAGCACCGAGGAAATCGGCACTGGAAACAGTCTGATAGAGTCGGAAACGCAAGAACAAAAGAAACACCGAACGAAATCGTCCGGAGGAAAGCCCGCGAGGGTGAGTACAAAGGAAGCGTCCGTTCCTTGAGAACTCAACAGCGTGCCAA
>NZ_JBVIMX010000022.1:0-101210 GCF_055579625.1 Streptomyces sp. NPDC032721
GGGGGCGCGGGGAACTGCGCGAGCAACCACACTCGACCCGCAGGTAAAAACCCTCGGCCCCGCGGCCAGCGGTCTAGGGAAGGGGCGGGGAGGGGCACAGCCCGCCGCAGGCGCGACACCGCTCAACAGCCTGGGCAGCACGCCCAATCCACGCCCCCTAGCCCTGGACCGCCCGGACGGCACGCCCCCACCCACCCCCACACCCCCCATGGGCTCCCCACAAGCCCACTCCCCCACCCCCCTACCATGACCCCGTGCCCCAACACCAACACCCCGCCCACGACCACGAGATCGAGACCCTGGCCGAGTTCGACCAGGTCCTCGCCCGCGGCCCCCTCACCGGTTACCGGATCCAGTCCGTCGACCTGACCGCCCGTACCTCGGCCCTCCTCGCCACCGACACCGCCGAAGTCATCTTCCTCGGCTGCCCCATGGAGGCCCCCGCCACCGCCAAGGTCCGCGCGGACGGCGCCATGGTGTTCCCGCCCGTCCCGAACCTCCCCTTCGACCCGTACCGGGGGCTCCTCTACAGCCCCGACCACCTCTTCGAGGGCCTGGCCGCCCACGAGTACGAGGCGACCCCGGACGCCCTCGCCTACGCCTGGTTCCAGCGCACCAAGAGCGACGGCGACATATTCGCCTCCATGCTCCGCTCGATCCACGACGACGCCGTCTCCGACGCCCTCGACGAACACCTCCTGGACGCCCCGGTGGTCGGCGTCATGGGCGGCCACGCGATGGCCCGCGGCACCGACGCCTACGCGGGCGCGGCCCGCCTCGGCCGCACCCTCGCCCGCTCGGGCCTCACGGTGGCGACCGGCGGCGGCCCCGGGGCGATGGAGGCGGCGAACCTCGGCGCGTACCTCGCCCCGCACCCGGACCCCGCCCTGGACGAGGCCCTCGGCCTCCTCGGCAAGGTGCCGTCCTTCGACCCGTCGATCACGGACTGGGCGGGCGCCGCCTTCTCGGTACGCGACCGGTGGCCGGACGGCGGTGCCTCCGTCGGCATCCCCACCTGGTTCTACGGCCACGAACCGCCGAACCCCTTCGCCTCGCACATCGCCAAGTACTTCGCCAACGCCACCCGCGAGGACGGCCTGCTGGCCCGCTGCACCGCGGGCGTGGTGTTCCTGCCGGGCGCCGCCGGCACGGTCCAGGAGATCTTCGACAACGCGACCCCCAACTACTACGAGTCGCGCGGCGAGCCCACCCCCATGGTCCTGGTCGACCGCGTCCACTGGACCGAGCGCCTCCCGGCCTGGCCCCTGCTCCGGTCCCTGGCCCAGGGCCGCGCCATGGAACCTCGTATCGCCCTCGTCGACACGGTCGCCGAAGCACCGGCCGCGCTGGAGCGCCTCAGGAACGCCTGAGCCACCACCCTCAAAGCTGAGCCACCCCGAATTCGCTGGCCCCGGCCCACCCGCACCGTCATAGTGGCGCCCATGTCCTCTCTCGTGCGCCACGTGACCATCGACTGTGCCGACGCCCACAAGCTGGCCTCCTTCTGGGCCAAGGTCCTCAACTCCGCCGTGTCCGACGACGACAGCCCCGGCGACCCCGAGGCCCTGGTGACCACCGAGGGCCTCGGGGTCCTCTTCATCCAGGTCCCGGAAGGCAAGACGGTCAAGAACCGGGTCCACCTCGACCTCCAGCCGCAGGACCGCACCCGCGACGAGGAGGTCGACCGGCTCCTGGCCCTCGGCGCCACCGTGTTCGAGGACCACCGCAGGCCCGACGGCAGGGGCTGGGTCACCCTCCACGACCCCGAGGGCAACGAGTTCTGCGTCGAACGCAGCGCCGCGGAACTCCAGAGCTGAACGCACTCCCCGACACATCCGGCCGCGCCAAAAGCAACGCTCACGGCGAATCCGACGTCTGGTAGTCGGAGAACAACAGACCATCCGTGAACGGAGCTTTTGGTGCTCATCGGCCTCATCACCGCCATCGTGGCGTCGATCTGTTACGGCACAGGCTCGGTCCTGCAAGCCGTCGGATCGCGGAAGTCCGCCCGCCGGGAGGCGGCCCAGGCTTCCACCACCGGTGTCACCCAGCACGGCGGACCCAGCTTGCAGTCCACCGCCAAGGCTGCGATGACCTGGGAATTCATCGTCGGAACCATCCTGGACTTCATCGGTTTCGGACTCGGCGCGCTGGCCGCCCGGATGCTCCCGCTCTTCCTTTCCCAGACCGTGATCAGCGCCAACCTGGTGGTCACGGCGGTGCTCAGCGTCAAGATGCTCGGCATCAAGCTGACCCGCAAGGAGTGGACGTCCATCGCGGTCGTCTGCGGCTCACTGGTGCTGCTGGCGACGGCGGCGGGCCACGAGGGCAGCGGCCACACCGAGATGGCGACCCACTGGTGGCTGCTGGCGATCTCCGTGTTCCTGATGGTCGGCGGCACGGTGGCGGTACGGCTGATGGGCGCGGGCGCCGCGATCCTGGCCGGTCTGCTGTCCGGCCTCGGCTTCGGCGCGCTGGGCGTGGGCGTACGCATCCTGAACGGTGTCGACCCCTTCGACCTGGGCACTTTCCTCACGGACCCGGCCCTGTACGCGATCCTGGTCGCCGGCATCGGCGGCATGTACCTGCACACGGTGGCGCTGCAGATCGGCTCGGTCAACGGTGCCACCGCCGCGCTGGTGGTCGGCGAGACCGTACTGCCGGGCATGATCGGCGTGGTCTGGCTGGGCGACGCCTCGCGCCCCGGTTTCGCGTGGGTGGCGATCGTCGGTTTCGTGCTGGCCGTGGCGGGCGCGGTGGCGGTCGCCTGGTTCGGAAAGCACGGCGAGGAATCGGGTACGGAGCCGGAGCTGCCACGCCCTCTGGTGGAGACGCCCCGCTAGCGGACGCCCCCGCCGGCCGATGCCGAGCAGCACCAACGGGTAGACGAGGTACCCGAACCTGCTGGCCGGCATCAGCGCCATGGCCAGCGCGAGCCCGCCCGCCAGTCGTACGGCCGCCGCACGCACCGTC
Source organism: Streptomyces sp. NPDC032721 (assembly GCF_055579625.1). Lineage (NCBI taxonomy): Bacteria > Bacillati > Actinomycetota > Actinomycetes > Kitasatosporales > Streptomycetaceae > Streptomyces > Streptomyces sp. NPDC032721. The sequence continues at coordinate 2,974 of NZ_JBVIMX010000022.1, forward strand.
GTCGGCGGCCGTACCACGAGCGACACCGCGACGAGCACGGCGCTCACGGCCAGCAGCACGGCGGCGATCGCCGTGCCGCCCGGCACGTATGCGGCGAGCAGCCGTCCGGGCAGCGGGCTGGCGGCCGGTGACTCGACGTCGCTCATCCCAAGCGGAAACGCGACGGCGTTACGGAAAAACCCCGGGCCATCGCCGACCCCCACCGGCACCACCAGCCCCCCGGCCACCACACCCGCCACCCCACCGCACCACCCGGCCGCCCGCCAGGCACCCGCGACCCGCCAAGCACTCCTGGCCGACCAAGCCCCCCTCCCCCCACCCACCCCCACCAGCAACACCAAAGCCACCGGCAGCGCAGGCCAAGCCGTCCACTTCAGCGCTGCGGCCACCCCCAGCACCACCCCCGCCCAGCCCGCCCGGCCCCGCCCCGCCAGCACCAGGCCGAGGCACATCAGCCCCACCACCGGCAGGTCGATCCCGCCCACCACCAGCGGCAACGCCACCAACGGGCACACCACCACCCACCCGGCCGCCCGCCTCCCCAGCGCCGGCACCACCGCCGCGACGAACACCCCGGCCATCCACCACCGGGCATCCCCGAGCACCCCGCCCCCGAAGAGCGCGTGCGGCAGCCCGAAGACCGCCATGCCGGGCAGATACGGGTTGAAGTCCGCCACCACGGCCGGGTCCGGTACGTACGGGCTGCCGGTGGCGAGCAGCAGCCGCGCCGACCGCTCCACCACCCGTACCTCCAACTGCTCCTGCCCCAGCGCCACCAGCAGCACCAGCGGCAGCACCACGGCCCCCACCACCGCGACCGGCACCGGTGTCAGCCGCCTGCCGCGAAGGACCGGCGGCCGTACGGCGACCCAGGCGGCGGCCCCGTAACCGAGCGCGGCCGACAGGCCCCACATGCGGTGCGGACCGAGCTCCGAGACGAGCCCGAAGCCGAGCGAGGCGACGGCGCAGCCGCCCAGGACCACCGACGGCGCGAGGGACGAAGTGCCGTACAGGGGCGCGGACTTGGCGATGCTCACGGTCATGCGGACAAGATCCGCGAGACCTCACCCGCGAGGCATCACACCGCAGTACCCACCTCCGCGTCACCCCGTGGCACTACGGGAGCCACTCCCCCGCCGCTACTCCGGCAGCAGCACGACCTCGTCCGCCACGAAGGCCACACCCACCTCGGCGCCCTCCTCCGGCGCGTCCCGCAGCGCGACCTCCGCCTCCAGCGGGGCCCCGCCGTCCACCGGCCGCAGCTGTACGGCGACGTGGTGGCCCCGGAAGGTACGGGCGAGGACCGTGCAGGGCAGCCCGTCCGCGACCGGCACCAGCCGCACGCCCGCCGGGCGCACCAGCAGCCGGCCCTGCCCCTGGGCCGCACCCGCCGGAACGGGAACCTTGCCCCACACCGTGTCGGCGGCCTCGCCGCTGACGGTCGCCGCCACCACGTTGTCGAAGCCGAGGAAGCGCGCCACGAACTCCGACGCGGGCCGCTGCCACACCTCCAGCGGGCTGCCCGCCTGTGCGATCCGGCCCTCGTTCATCACCACGACCCGGTCGGCGAGCGCGAAGGCCTCGCCCTGGTCGTGGGTGACGGCGAGCACGGTGGTGCCCAACTGCCCGAAGAGCTGGCGCAGTTCGACGACCAGCCGCTCACGCAGGCCCCGGTCGAGCTGGCCCAGCGGCTCGTCCAGCATGAGCAGCTTGGGCTGCGGGGCCAGTGCGCGGGCGAGCGCGACCCGCTGCTGTTCGCCGCCGGAGAGGTTGGCCACCGCACGGTGCCGGGCGCCGGGCAGTCCGACCAGTTCGAGCAACTCCTCGACCCGGCGCGCCTGTTCGGCCCTGCCGTCACCCCGCATCCGCAGCCCGAAGGCGACGTTGCCGCCGACGTCGTGCTGCGGGAAGAGCTGGTGGTCCTGGAACATCAGGCCCACCCCCCGCCGGTGCACCGGCACCCCCGCCTGGTCGACACCGTCGAGCAGTACGCGCCCGCCGTCCAGACCCTGAAGCCCGGCCACCACCCGCAGCAGTGTCGACTTCCCGCTGCCGCTCGGGCCGAGCACGCAGACGATCTCGTGCGCGGCAACCGTCAGGTCCACCGCGTCGAGCGCCGCCCGCGCCCCGAACCGTACGGTCACGTCCTCCAAGGAAAGCAACTGGTCGGTCATCTCGTCTCAGAACTCCCCGGATACGGATCGGTCGGGCCGCATGCGCTCCAGCACCAGCAGCGACACCGCGCACACCACCATCAGAATCGTGCTCAGGGCCATCGCCTGCCCGTAGTTGAGGTCCCCGGCCCGCCCCAGGAGCCGGGCCACGGCCACCGGCAGCGTCGGATTGTCGGGCCGCGCGATGAAGACGGTCGCCCCGAACTCGCCCAGCGACACCGCGAAGGCGAACCCCGCCGCCACGAGCAACGCCCGCCGCACCAGCGGCAGATCGACCTCCCGCCACGCCCGCAGCGGCGACGCCCCGAGCACCGCCGCCGCTTCCCGCAGCCGCCCGTCCACCGCCCGCAGCACCGGCAGCATCGTCCGTACGACGAAGGGCACCCCCACCAGCGCCTGCGCCAGCGGTACGAGGATCCACGAGGTCCGCAGGTCCAGCGGGGGCTGGTTGAGCGTGATCAGGAAGCCGAAGCCCACGGTCACCGCGGACACCCCGAGCGGCAGCATCAGCAGCGCGTCGAAGCCCCGCACCAGCCGCCCGGCCCGCCGGGTCAGCGCGGCGGCCGCCAGACCGCCCACGACCAGCGCGATCCCGGTCGCCACCACGGCGTACTGGAGGGAGTTCCAGACGGCCTCCAGCGGCGGTACGAGGAAGGCCCCGCCACCGTCCCCGACCGACTGGAGCGCCCGGTAGTACAGGAACCCGTACCCCTCGGGCCCGTCGAAGGACCGCTCCACGAGCACCCCGAGCGGCAGCAGGATCAGCACCAGCACGGTCGTGAGGACGCCGCCCAGCAGCGCCCACTGCCCGAACCCCCTGGGCCGCCGCGAGGTCAGCGCCGGGTCGACGAGCTTCAGCGCGCTCTCCCGGCGCCGTACGGTCCACGCGTGGACGGCGAGGATCGCGCCCACCGCCGCGAACTGCACCAGTGTCAGCACCGCGGCCGTCGGCAGGTCGAGGAGCTGCGCGGTCTGCCGGTAGATCTCCACTTCGAGGGTGGAGAAGGCGGGTCCGCCCAGGATCTGGACGACGCCGAAGGAGGTGAAGGTGAACAGGAACACCATCAGCGCGGCGGCGGCCACGGCGGGCCCCAGCGCGGGCAGCGTCACCCGCCGCCAGGCGGCGAACCGCCCCGCGCCGAGCACCCGGGCGGCCTCCTCCTGCCGTGGGTCGAGCTGCGACCAGAGCCCGCCCACGGTCCGTACGACCACCGCGTAGTTGAAGAACACGTGCGCGAGCAGGATCGCCCAGACCGTGGTGTCGAGCCGTACCCCCCACAGCTCGTCGAGCAGCCCGCCGCGCCCCAGCACCGCCAGGAAGGCGGTGCCCACGACGACCGTCGGCAGCACGAACGGCACGGTCACCACCGCCCGCAGCAACTGCTTGCCGGGGAAGTCCAGCCGTGCGAAGGCGTACGCGGCCGGCAGCGCGAGCAGCAGTGTCAGCAGGGTCGAGGCGACCGCCTGCCAGGTGGTGAACCACAGCACGCCACGGATGTCCGCGTCGCCGAGCACCTCGGCGATCCGCCCGAGCTGCCAGCCGTCGCCGGTCTTCAGCCCGCGCCCGACGATGGCGACGACCGGCCAGGCGAAGAACAGCGCGAAGAACGCGACGGGCCCGGCCATCAGACCGAGCCGCACCGCGCTCCCGCGCCACGAGCCCCGCCCGGCGGCCGTGTCCCGCTTCCGGCCGCCGGGCCGCGTGCTCTCGCTGTCGCCCTTTACTTGTTCACCAGCGAGGACCACGACTTGACCCACTTCTCGCGGTTCTCGGCGATCTTCTTCGGGTCCACGGTCACCGGCGCCCCGACCTTCGCGCCGAACTTCTCGTACACCTCGGGCAGCTTGGTGCCCTTGACCGCCGGGTTGACGAACATCTGCAGCGGCAGGTCCTCCTGGAACTGCTTGCCGACGAGGAAGTCGAGCAGCGCCTTGCCACCGGCCTCGTTCTTCGCCCCGTTGAGCAGCCCCGCGAACTCGATCTGCCGGAAGCAGGTGTCGGTGAGCACCCCGGTCGGCGCCTCGGTGGGCTGCGGCTTCGCGTAGAGCACCTCGACGGGCGGGCTGGAGGCGTACGAGACGACCAGCGGCCGGTCCGCCTTGGCCTTCTTCCCGCCGGCGGAACCGGAGAACTCCTCGTTGTAGGCCTGCTCCCAGCCGTCGACGACCTTGACGCCGTTGTCCTTCAGCTTCTGCCAGTACGCCTGCCAGCCGTCGTCGCCGTACTTGCCCGCGGTCGCGAGGAGGAAGCCGAGACCGGGCGAGGAGGTCGCCGCGTTCTCGGTGACCAGCAGGTTCTTGTACGCGGGCTTGGTCAGGTCGTCCAGCGTCCTGGGCGGCGCCAGCTTCTTGTCGGCGAAGTACTTCTTGTCGTAGTTGACGCAGATGTCGCCGGTGTCGACGGGGGTGACGCGGTGTTCGCCCTTGTCCAGCTGGAGGTCGGCCGGGATGCCGTCGAGCCCCTTGGCCTCGTACGGCGTGAAGATCCCGTTGTCGAGCGCCCGCGACAGCAGGGTGTTGTCGACGCCGAAGAAGACGTCGCCGCGCGGCGAGCCCTTGGTGAGGACCTCCTGGTTGAGCGCGGTCCCGGCGTCCCCGCCCTTCAGCCGCTTGACGGTGTAGCCGGTCTGCTGGGTGAACGCCTTCAGCACGGATTCCGAGACGTTGAACGAATCGTGGCTGACGAGCGTGACCGTCTTGGACTCGGCGCTGTCCTTCTCGGGCGACGCCTTCCCGCCGCAGGCCGCGAGGGTGCTGACGCCGAGCGCGGCGGCGACGGATATCGCCGCGTACCTCTTGACGGTGTGGGTGGTGCTCACTGGTGAATTCCTCCTGGAAATGACCAGGAAGAGACGCGGCCCCGCCCGCTTCCGGACGACCGGAACGCGGGCAGGGCGCAACAGCTTGAGTAACGACCGAACTTCCTACCCAGAATGACCTGAGCGAGGTTCAGAGGGTCTGCAGTCAGGACTGCACTCTCAGCGCTGTGGCGCTCCCCTGTCGGAATATGCAAATGTGCAGCCCAGCGTACTACCAGGCCTGTGCGCGTTACCGCTCGGAGGCCGCCAGCTGGCCGCAGGCCCCGTCGATCTCCTGGCCCCTGGTGTCCCGTACGGTCACCGGCACCCCGTGGGCCGCGATGGCCTCGACGAAGGCCTTCTCGTCCTCGGGCCGCGAGGCGGTCCACTTCGAACCCGGCGTCGGGTTCAACGGGATCAGGTTGACGTGCACCCGCTTGTTCTTGAGCAGCCGGCCCAGCAGGTCACCGCGCCACGCCTGGTCGTTGATGTCCCTGATCAGCGCGTACTCGATCGAAATCCGGCGGCCGGACTTCTCCGCGTACTCCCACGCCGCGTCCAGCACCTCGCGCACCTTCCAGCGGGTGTTGACCGGCACCAGGGTGTCGCGCAGCTCGTCGTCCGGCGCGTGCAGCGACACGGCGAGACGGCACTTGAAGCCCTCGTCGGCGAACCGCAGCATCGCGGGCACCAGACCCACGGTCGACACGGTGATGCCGCGCTGCGACAGCCCAAGACCGTCGGGCTCCGGGTCGGTCAGCCGGCGGATCGCCCCGACGACGCGCTTGTAGTTGGCGAGCGGCTCGCCCATCCCCATGAAGACGATGTTCGACAGCCGCGCCGGACCACCGGGCACCTCGCCGTCACGCAGCGCGCGCATGCCGTCCACGATCTGGTGCACGATCTCCGCGGTCGACAGGTTCCGGTCGAGCCCGGCCTGCCCGGTCGCGCAGAACGGGCAGTTCATCCCGCACCCGGCCTGCGAGGAGATGCACATGGTGACCCGGTCCGGGTACCGCATGAGCACGGACTCGACCAGCGTCCCGTCGTGCATCTTCCACAGCGTCTTGCGCGTGGTCTCCTGGTCGGTCGACAGATGGCGCACGACCGTCATCAGCTCGGGCAGCAGCGCCTCGCGCAGCTTCTCCCGCGAGCCGGCCGGGATGTCGGTCCACTGGGCGGGGTCGTGGGCGTACCGGGCGAAGTAGTGCTGGGAAAGCTGCTTGGCGCGGAACGGCTTCTCACCGATCTCGGCCACGGCCTCCTTGCGCTCGGCGGGCGTGAGGTCGGCGAGGTGCCGCGGGGGCTTCTTGGCTCCGCGGGGCGCGACGAAAGTGAGTTCTCCGGGTACAGGCATGGTCAAACCAGTGTCTCAGATGTACGAGAAGGGGCCCGCCGTCCTGTGGACGGCGGGCCCCTTCTCGTACGTCTCAGCAGGTCACAGACGCGAGGTCATGCGAGGTCAGGCTGATCCCACGAAGATCACCATCATCAGCCAGACCACCGGAGCGGTCGGCAGCAGCGAGTCGAGGCGGTCCATGATGCCGCCGTGGCCCGGCAGCAGCGTGCCCATGTCCTTGATCCCGAGGTCCCGCTTGATCATGGACTCGCCCAGGTCACCGAGGGTGGCACTGGCCGCGACCGCGAGGCCGAGCAGCGCGCCCTGCCACCACGTACCTCCGTCGACCAGCAGCGTCATGCACAGCACGCCCGCCACCATCGCGAAGGCGATCGCACCGAGCAGGCCCTCGCGGGTCTTGCCGGGGCTGATCCGCGGGGCCAGCTTGTGCTTGCCGAAGCGCCAGCCCACCGCGTACGCACCGGTGTCGCTGACCACGGTGAGCAGCAGGAACGTCAGCACCCGCTGCGGCCCGTCGTTCGCGGCGAGCATCATCGCGACGAAGGTGGCCAGGAACGGCACGTAGAACGCGGCGAAGACACCCGCGGTGACGTCCTTGAGGTACCCCTCCGGCGGTTCGGTCATCCGCCAGACCAGCACCGCCAGCGCCGTGAGCGCCATGGCCACCCAGGAACCCTCGGGTCCGCGCACGTAACCGGCGACGACCATCGCCGCTCCGCCGACCGCGAGCGGTACCAGCGGAGCCTTGATTCCCTTGCGCTCCTCCAGGCGGGAGGTCAGCTCCCAGAGACCGACGACGACGGCGACCGCTATGACGCCGATGAAGGCGGCCTTCCAGACGAACAGGGACGCGACGATCACCACGCCGAGCCCGAGACCCACCCCTATGGCGGAACGCAGATCGCGGCCCGCGCGCTTCTTCTCGGGCGGCTTGGGGGCCGGGGACGACGGGGTGGACATGGGCTCCTGCGGCATCTCGTCGCGGAACAGGGGACCGCTCTGCGCTGCGAAGTCGTGACTCGCAGCGGAAGCGGCCCCCCGCGTCCGGTCGTCGCGGTGGTCGGCGCCTCTGCCTGACTCAGGGCCTGACTCGGGACCTGACGGGGGACCTGTCTCGGGCACGATGGGCATGGGCCGAGTGTGCTGGGCGTCATGCGCATCGTACGCGGGACCCGCCGGGAGGGGCCCCTGGTCGGGGGCGGTCCATTCACCGGCATAGCCCGCCCGTGGCTGGGCCCCCCAGGAAGAGTCGTTCATCAGACCTCGAGCAGCTCGGCTTCCTTGTGCTTCAGCAGCTCGTCCACCTGGGCCACGTACTTCGTGGTGGTGTCGTCGAGCTCCTTCTCCGCACGGCGGACCTCGTCCTCGCCGGCCTCCTTGTCCTTGACCAGCTTGTCAAGGGTGTCCTTGGCCTTGCGGCGCACGGCGCGGATGGAGATCCGGGAGTCCTCGGCCTTGTTGCGCGCGACCTTGATGTAGTCCTTGCGGCGCTCCTCCGTCAGCTGGGGGAACGTCACTCGGATGATGCGGCCGTCGTTGCTCGGGTTGACGCCGAGGTCGGAGTCGCGGATCGCCTGCTCGATGTTGCGCAGTGCGCTCGCGTCGAAGGGGGTCACCACGGCCATCCGCGGCTCGGGCACCGAGAACGACGCCAGCTGGTTGATCGGCGTCAGTGCGCCGTAGTAGTCGGCCACGATCTTGTTGAACATCGCCGGGTGCGCACGGCCGGTGCGGATCGCGGCGAAGTCCTCCTTGGCGACCACGACGGCCTTCTCCATTTTCTCCTCGGCCTCGAGGAGGATCTCTTCAATCACCACGTACTCCTGCATGTCTGGAACTGCTGCTGCATGTCTTGGACTGCTGCTGCGTGCGTCTGCTGCTGCGTGCGTCTTCTCCTGCACGGTGTCCGACCGGCAGGACATTGTCCATCCCCGGGGCGAGGGGTCAGGCGCGGGTACCCTGCGCGTTGACGAGCGTGCCGATCTTCTCACCCTTGACCGCGCGGGCGATATTGCCCTCGGCCAGCAGCTCGAAGACCAGGATCGGCAGGTCGTTGTCGCGGCACAGCGTGATGGCGGTGGCGTCGGCGACCTTGAGGTCGCGGGACAGCACCTCGCTGTACTCCAGCGCGTCGAACTTCACCGCCGCCGGGTTCTTCTTGGGGTCGGAGTCGTAGACCCCGTCGACCCCGTTCTTGCCCATGAGCAGGGCTTCCGCGTCGATCTCCAGGGCGCGCTGGGCGGCCGTGGTGTCCGTCGAGAAGTACGGCATGCCCATGCCCGCGCCGAAGATCACGACGCGGCCCTTCTCCAGGTGCCGTACGGCGCGCAGCGGAATGTACGGCTCCGCGACCTGGCCCATGGTGATGGCGGTCTGGACGCGGGAGTCGATGCCCTCCTTCTCCAGGAAGTCCTGGAGGGCGAGGCAGTTCATGACCGTGCCGAGCATGCCCATGTAGTCGGAGCGGGCCCGGTCCATGCCGCGCTGCTGGAGTTCGGCGCCGCGGAAGAAGTTGCCGCCGCCGATGACGACCGCGATCTCCGCGCCGTCGCGCACCACTGCGGCGATCTCGCGCGCGATGGCGTGCACGACGTCGGGGTCGACGCCCAGCGCACCGCCGCCGGCGAACGCCTCGCCGGACAGCTTCAGCATGAAGCGGCCGGTCTTCTTGCCGTTGTCGTGGGACTGGTTGGCGTCCGCGCCCTGATTCATGCCCTGATCCATGGGGGTTCTCCTCGTGCACATACGAAGAAGGCCATTGCCGGTGGAACTCGCGGTTCCCTCTGCGGCAATGGCCTCCTCGTCAGATCTGCGGCCCCCCGGCGCGTACGCCGGGCGGCTGCATTAGACCCTAGCCGGGTCTGGCGATGTTCGCGTTACGTCGACGAAGTCGGACGTACGGATCAGATGCCGACCTTGATGCGCGCGAAGCGCTTCAGGGTGACACCGGCCTCGTCCAGGACCTTCTGGACGGACTTCTTGTTGTCCAGCGCGTACGGCTGGCCAAGAAGGGTGGCCTCCTTGAAGAAGCCGTTGACGCGACCCTCGACGATCTTCGGGAGGGCGGCCTCGGGCTTGCCCTCGGCGCGCGTGGTCTCCTCGGCGACGCGGCGCTCGGTCTCGACGACCTCGGCCGGAACGTCTTCCTTGGTGAGGTACTTCGGCGCGAAGGCGGCGATGTGCTGGGCGATGCCACGGGCCAGGTCGGCGTCGGCCTTGTCCAGCTCGACCAGAACACCGATCTGCGGGGGCAGGTCGGGCATGGTGCGGTGCATGTACGCGGCGACGTAGGCGCCCTCGTACTGGGCGAAGCGCTCCAGGACGATCTTCTCGCCGAGGTTGGCATTGGCCTCGTCGACGAACGCCTGCACGGTCTTGCCAGCCTCGATCTCGGAGGCGAGCAGGGTGGCGAGGTCGGCCGGCTTGGTGGCGGCGACGTGCGCGGCCAGCTGGTTGGCGACGGCCTGGAACTTCTCGCCCTTGGCGACGAAGTCGGTCTCGCACTTGAGCTCGACGATGACACCGGAGGTGTTGTCGTCGGCGATCAGGGAGACGACGGCGCCGTTCTCGGCCGAACGGCCCTCGCGCTTGGCGACGCCCTTCTGGCCCTTGATCCGAAGGGCTTCGACGGCCTTGTCGACGCTGCCGTCGGCCTCGTCGAGAGCCTTCTTGCAGTCCATCATGCCGGCGCCGGTGAGCTCGCGGAGCTTCTTGACGTCAGCGGCGGTGTAGTTCGCCATGAGTCTGTGAATCTCTTCTCGAAAGTCGTGATCTACGAGTCGTGATCCGCGCGATCTACGGGGTGACCGGATCGACGCGATCTACGGGTGAACGGCGGGGGCGGGACGCGCTTGGCGCCCCATCCCCCGCCGTCGATCAGCCGTTAAGGGCTGGGTCAGGCCTGCTCGGCGTCCGCGGCAGCGGCCGGAGCCTCGGCAGCCTCGGCGTCCGCGACCTTCTCGGTCTCGGCGGAGGTCTGGACCTCGGCCTCGGCGGCCGGGGCGGCCTCAGCGGCAGCGGCGTCGGCGGCCGGAGCCTCGTCAGCCTTCTTGTCGCCCTCAAGCAGGTCGCGCTCCCACTCGGCGAGCGGCTCGCCGGCGGCCTTCTCGCCCGGCTTGGAGTCGCCCGTGGCGGCACCGGAGCGGGCGATGAGGCCCTCGGCGACGGCGTCGGCGATCACGCGGGTGAGCAGCGTGACGGAGCGGATCGCGTCGTCGTTGCCGGGGATCTTGTAGTCGACCTCGTCGGGGTCACAGTTGGTGTCGAGGATCGCGACGACCGGGATGCGCAGCTTGCGCGCCTCGCCGACGGCGATGTGCTCCTTCTTGGTGTCGACGATCCACACCGCGGAAGGAACCTTCGACATCTCGCGGATACCGCCGAGGGTCTTCTCCAGCTTGGCCTTCTCGCGCGAGAGGACCAGGAGCTCCTTCTTGGTGAGGCCCGACGCGGCCACGTCCTCGAAGTCGATGAGCTCCAGCTCCTTCAGGCGCTGGAGGCGCTTGTAGACGGTGGAGAAGTTGGTCAGCATGCCGCCGAGCCAGCGCTGGTTCACGTAGGGCATGCCCACGCGGGTCGCCTGCTCGGCAATGGCCTCCTGGGCCTGCTTCTTCGTACCGACGAACATGATGGAACCGCCGTGGGCGACGGTCTCCTTCACGAACTCGTAGGCGCGGTCGATGTACGACAGCGACTGCAGGAGGTCGATGATGTAGATGCCGTTGCGCTCCGTGAAGATGAAACGCTTCATCTTCGGGTTCCAACGACGGGTCTGGTGACCGAAGTGGACGCCGCTTTCCAGCAGCTCCCGCATCGTGACGACGGCCATGGCCGTACTCCTTGAGGTACTCGGTTATCACTTCCGCCGGACGGCGGTCGCGCCTGACGTCCCACGCGTCGTGACCGTTGAGGAGTGAACCCTTGGGGACCGAGCGACGCTGCCACCGACCGCTGAGGAGTGGGTGGTGGCGGGACGTGCGAAGTCGACCCGGTGACCCGGATCGCCACAAGAAGTGTACGGGACCCGCACAGTGCCGGGTGACGGCGTTGTCCACAACCGTCCGGCCGTCCACAGAAACGGTCCATGATCCCCGCGATCGGGCCCGCTGCGGGACCGTTTCCGGCATGTACCGACTGGTGATCGCGATGCTGTTGCCGCTGGCCCTCGTCCTGTCCGCGGGGCCCGTCCGCGCGGCGGAAGGACCGTCCGGCCGCGCCTGGCCGGTGGGTGTGCGGCCCGCTGTCGTACGGGGCTGGGAGCCGCCGCCCACGCCGTACGCGGCGGGGCACCGGGGGGTGGACCTGGCGGCCGGTCCCGGCGAGGAGGTGCGGGCGGCCGCCCCGGGCACGGTGTCCTTCGCGGGCCGGGTGGCGGGCCGCGGAGTGCTGTCGATCACGCTGCCGGGTTCCGGGGACCCGCCGCTGCGGACCACGTACGAACCGGTGCGCGCCGTGGTGGACAAGGGCGACGTGGTGACGGCGGGCCAGGTGGTGGCGGTGCTGGAGCCGGGGGCGTACCACTGTCCGGCGGCGGCCTGTCTGCACTGGGGGCTGCTGCGGGGCGAGACCTATCTGGACCCGCTGTCGCTGCTGCCGCCGGGGCTGCTGCACCGGGGGCCGCCCAGGCTGCTGCCGGTGTTCGGGATCCCGCCGCCGGGGCCGCCGGAACCTCTGCTTCCAGGGCCCGTACCCCCGGAAGGGGTGGGGCGTGCGGCGAACGTCGCGGGGCTCGCCCCGGACGCCCTGCACGGGCTGGCCCTGACGGCCGCCGCGGCGGTGGCGTACGCACTGCGTCGTCGGCGGATACGGGGCCCGGGCGGGGGTCCGCCCCGGGGACCGGGCCCGGGTCCGGGACCGGGTCCGGGTCCGATCAGCCCCGTACGCCGCGCAGCGCCATCGACACCGCGGCCTCGGTGATCACGGCGGGCTCCTCGGCGGCGCCGCCCAGCTCCATGCGGCGCACGGCGGCGTCGACCACGCCCTGGAGCATCATCGCGGCGAGCCGGGGCTGCTCGTGGCCCAGTTCGCGCAGGGCGTCGCCGATCATCGTGACCAGCCCGCCGTGCGCGGCACGGATCTTCTCCCGGGCGCCGGCGTCCAGCTCGCTCGCGGAGATGGCGACGACGGCGCGGTGACGGCGGTCGCCGACCAGCGTCAGCTGCTGCCGCACGTACGCCTCGACCTTGCCCTCGGCGGTGTCTGCGGCCGCCATGGCGGTCTCGACCTCGCCCGCCCAGACGGGGAAGTCGACGGCGCACAGCTCCTCGACGACCGCCCCCCGGGAGCGGAAGTACTCGTAGACCGAGGAACGGGCCAGGCCCGTGCGCTCGGCGAGGGCGGGGAAGGTCAGAGCCTCCGTACCGCCTTCGGACAGGAGGGAGCGTGCAGCGTCCAGCAGGGCACTGCGCTGCATCATCCGGTGCTCGGCCACGGAGGCCGCTCGAATCCTTGGCACGGGCTCCACTCTACGGATGTGCGCCCGCGATGACGACGGGTACACCCGGCAGGGACGATTCAGCGGCCCCCGGAGCCCCCGCCGCCTCAGCGGCCGACGTCCGCCAGCTTGGCCCTGAGCTGCAGTACCGACTTGGTGTGGATCTGGCTGACCCGGCTCTCCGTGACGCCGAGCACATTCCCGATCTCGGCGAGGGTGAGGCCCTCGTAGTAGTAGAGGGTGATCACGGTCTTCTCGCGGTCGGGGAGGGTGTTGATCGAGCGGGCGAGCAGTCGGCGCAGCTCGCGGTCCTCGGCGACCTCGACGGGGTTGTCGGCGCTGGTGTCCTCCAGCGTCTCCATCAGGCTGAGCCGGTCGCCGCCCTCGCCGCCCGCGTGCAGCAGCTCTTCCAGGGCGACCACGTTGGCGAGCGACAACTGGCTGAAGACCGCGTGCAGTTCCTCCACGGCGATGCCCATCTCGGCGGCGACCTCGCCCTCCGAGGGGGTGCGGCGGAGCTGGGCCTCCAGGGTGGCGTAGGCCCGTTCGACGGCCTTGGCCTTGGTCCGTACCGAGCGGGGGATCCAGTCCAGGGCGCGCAGTTCGTCGATCATCGCGCCGCGGATGCGGGTGATGGCGTACGTCTCGAACTTGATGGAGCGCTCGATGTCGAACTTCTCGATGGCGTCGATCAGCCCGAAGACCCCGGAGGACACGAAGTCCGCCTGTTCGACGTTGGACGGCAGCCCCACGCTGACCCGGCCCGCGACGTACTTCACCAGCGGCGAGTAGTGCAGGATCAGCTGCTCCCGCAGCCGCTCGTCGCCCGTGGTCTTGTACGACCGCCACAGCTCGTCCACGGACGAGGGCGCCGGGGGCCGTACGGGACCGCGGGCAGCGGGGGGAGCTGCCGCGCGGTCAGACCCGGAGGTGTGCTGGGGCATGCGTTGCCTTGAGCCGTTCTGCTGTGATGTGAGCGGGACTTGATGTGGTGCTGGGTGCGCGCTGGGTAGGTGCCGGGGGCCGTACTCGATGCCTGAGCGGGGCGAAATCCTTGCGAGCGTAGCGTGACTGCGGCGTCGCAGTGCGCGAAGGATATGGGACGGAGCCGTCCGGTTGACGCCCCCGGTGCACGCCCCCGCGCCGGCGCCACCACGGCGCACGGCTGCTCCGGCCGGGGTTCTGAGCATGATTCAAAGGTCATCGTCTTTACCTTTTCACTCGGACGCCCCTGGTCAAGCACCGCCTCGCCGGGCGTGTGCCGCGCGTACCGCGCTTGACGCCAACTGCCAGTCGTCGCCGTGGCGTTCGACGAACCCGAGGGAGTGCAGTTCGTACAGCCTGGCGAGCGCCTCGTCCCCGGTGGTTCCCGCTTCGCGTGCGACGCCCCGCGTGTCGACGGCACTGCGGGCGGGTAGCGCCTCAAGTACGCGTGCGGTGACGGGATCCAGCAGGTCCCTCGGCAGTACGGGTCCGCGCCGGTTCGGGGCGAGGTCGCCGATCTCCCCGACCAGTTCGACGATTTCGTCGGCGTCGGTGACCAGGACGGCCTCGCCGCGCAGCAGTTCGTGCACCCCGGCCGAGAGCCCGCTGGTGGCGGGTCCGGGCACCCCCATGGTGAAGCGGCCCAGCCGCTGGGCCGCGCGGGCGGTGACGAGCGATCCGCTGCGGTACTCGGCCTCCACGACGACGGTGCCCCGGGTGAGGGCCGCGATGACCCGGTTGCGCAGCACGAACCTTCTCTGCACTTGTCCAACTGGGCTGTTGGATGGATCAGTTGCGTTCTGCGCGAGGTAGGGGGAGGCCAAGGTCGACAGGGGCCCGTCGTGATCGGGCGGCGTCGGCTTGCTTGGTGCGAAGGAAGGTCAGGGTCAGATCGATGCCCTCGATCTCGCCGAGCCACTGCTCTTCTTCGGCTCGCTTGCGGCGCATGAGCAGGTCCTTCTCCAGCTCTGCCAGCCGGGCCAGCATCTTCGGGTTGATCTGGAGCATCGGGCATCGAATGCAAGCGTGCTCATGTCGGCAGGGCGATCCGTAAGGGCGAGCACAGTTGCCCAGCTCGACCTTGCGCTTGTCGAAGTGCTCCTCGAACTCCGCCCACTCTTCCGGGGTGACCTCGCCATACTCGCCCTCGGGCCGTTGGGCCCGGCGGTTGTTGAGGAAGCTCTGGTAGTGGCTGACGACATCCTCGGCGAAGACCGCGACGTAGCCCTGCGTGGTTTGCAGGTTCAGGTGTCCGAGCAGGGCGGCGCCAATGTGGATGGGCAGACCTCCGTTGACGACGTCGGTGGCGAAGATCCTCCGGAAGTCGTGCGGGGTGAACTTGGTGCCGGCGAAGGCCGGGTTCGTCTGTGCGATCTCTTTGCAGCTCCGGTCCAGCATCAGCAGCACGGTGCGGGCTGCGATCACGCTGTGGAGGGTCCCGCTCTGCCGCTGGAGGAGGAAGGGCATGGGCTCCGACCAGACTCTCTCTTGGGGGTCGTAGCGGCTCAGGAGAGGGATTGCCTGCCCGTCGCGGGTCTGGCGGCGGACGACTTGGGCAATGGCGTGGAAGAGATCGGGAGACATCGGGATGACACGCTCGCGTTCACCTTTCGAGGGCGCGATCACCAGCAGGGCGATGACTTCGCCGTTGGGCCGCTGATACTGGCGGATGCTGAGATGAGTGAGCTCGGTCAGCTCCTCGACCCGGATACCGCTGTGGCGGAGGATCTCAACCGCGGCCCACTCCCAGAACGCGAGGTCTTCGGCCTGGTCCAGGTTGATCAGCTTGCCGGTGCCCTGGTCGATGACCCGGACCGAAGGTCCCTCCGCGATCTTGGTCCGGCGGCGGTCTTCCTGCGAATCCGTGCGGCGGTAGCGGTGCCCGTGATGGACGAACATCGTCCCCAGTGGAACAGGACGGGCTGCTTCGAGGAGGCCCGCCAGGTGCTCGTGCCGTGCCTCGACGTGCTGAACGAGAACGGGCAGAAGCGGCTGACGGACCCGGGTCCGGTCAGCCATCCGCCGGTAGATCTCCCGGCGCCGCTTCCCGAAGCCCTTCAGGTCACGGGGCAGGATCGGGCAGGGAGCGACCCACCGAGCCCACCGCTCGGGTTCGGCAACAGCCCAACTGTGCAGGTCCATGTAGAGCCCCCGAACGGTCAGCAGCACGGCCGCGACGTCCATCCGGAGCTTCGTCTTGTCGTTTTGCCAGTACTGAACCTCTGCCCGCCACTGGTCGTAGACCTCCGGGCTCAGCGCAAGGTCCGCCTGGTCGGGGTTGATGCGCTCGATGGTGGCCCAGAAGACGCTGGCCAACTGGCGGGAGAGCCCGTCAAGGGTGGTGTAGTCGGTGTCCGACTTCCGCCGGAGAAGGTAGTCGATCAAAAGCTGACGGACTTCGGTGTTCTTGATCCCGTAGCGGTCGACGAGCTCTTCGACCGAGTGCTGCCCCTGGGAGAGGGCTCCGCGCAGAGTCGGGGCGGTGTCGTGCGGGAAGTGACCCATGCGGTGCAGAACTTCCCAGGCCCCCCGAGCCGCGAAGCGGGTCCGGTCCTGGTTGCAGGCCCCGTGAGTGAGCCCGAGCCGCTTGTTCTCCATCGAATAGTGCAGCAGCGCGGCCGGAGTCAGATGCTCCAGCCCGATCCCCTGCGTCGTCAGCGCGCAGGTCACGTCGAACAGTGCCCGCTCCTGGTGGACCGAACTGAGCCGAGGGTGGGAGTGGGCCGCTTCGAAGAAGGCGTCGAGACGCGGGTCCTTCTGCGCGAGGCGGAACTGTTCGGCGTAACCGGGGAACCGGTTCGCGCGGAACCCTGAAAGAGAGGGCTGGATGATCCTCATGCAGAACGCCAGCTTCGCCGCGGCCACCAGGTTGCCCCTCCGGTGGGTGCTTTCGGCGGGGGCCAGGACAGTGACAGAGCAGGCGTCCTCGCTGTTGAAGCGGCTCGCTTCCCACCGCTCCTGCCAGGTGTCCCCCGGAAGGGTCGCCAGGTGGCGGAAGAGTGCGCGGATGCCCGCCCGTCTCTTCTCTGCGACGGACCGGTTCCTGTCCTTCAGGAGCTGCGTGATCAGAACGCAGAGCTCCTCGATGCCGATCCTGGAGAGGTCACCGAACGGGGCCGGCGGATTCTCGGGCCTCTCGGCGGGTTCGGCCCGGAGCCGAGCCCGCTGGAACTGGGTCCAGGGCTGGGGCTCTTTGGCCTCGCTGTAGTTCTGCCGTCGGTGTCGGGGGGTGAAGGTCTCGATCGTCGCGCGGCTAGCCACCGAACACCGCCCTGAAGTCGTCGGCGTCGTAGCCAGGTGCCATTGTCCGCTCGACCCGTGGCCGGTTGTAGTGCGCTTGCAGCGCGTCGAAGAGATCCTCGACCCGGGCGTTCAGGTAGCGGCCGGTCGTCGCGAGGTCTGCGTGCCGCAGAATCGCCCGGACCTGTGCGAGCGTGAGGTTCGGGTCGTTGGCCATGCGGGTCGCCGCCGTGTGCCGCAGGTCGTGCAGGGTCCAGTTCGTGCCGAGCTTGTCGTTCGCGCGCTGGATTACCCGCCTCATCGCCCAGTAAGTGAGCGGCCTTTCCGGGCCCCGGCGTGTCCGGAAGACCGGTTCGTGGGCCGGTGGCAGGCCCGCGCGGTCAAGGTAGGCCGCCAGAACGACCAGAGCCTGCGGACTGGCTGGCACCGGCTCTCGATCGTCGGTGCCCTTGGTAGCAACGTGGATGATCTGGCCAGGCCAGTCGATGTCGCCCGGAGTGACCCCCAGAAGTTCACCCGCGCGAGCACCGCTGGAGACATAGAGCAGGACCGCAGCCCGGTCACGATCATGGGTCATGACCTCGAACAGCTCGTCCCACATCCTGTCCGGAATCGCTCGGGACTCGGTCTTCGGAACCCGCTGACGAAGCCGTGACCGCCTAAATTCCTGCCTGCTGGCATCGGGGTCCCGGTGGGCCAGAGCCCTCCGCTGGGCAGACGACTCCGGAACTGGGCTGATCACTGGCCCGCGACTGTGGTGGCGGTGGAAGGCGTAAAAGCTGCTGACGACCGTGAGGTTGTGGTTGATCGTCGAGGGAGCGTATCCCGCCTTGAGGTAGCGCTTCCCGGTCTTGATGTTGACCGAGCCAGGCAACGGGGCGGTAGGGCACTTCCGCTGACGTTGCGGGTTCACTGAGGTTCGCATCCACCCGACCAGGGCCGATGTCTCGGTCTCGGTCGCTCGGTCCCATGCCACGTCGAGGAACCACAGCAACCTGAACCAACGCAGCAAGTCGTAGGCATAGCTTCTGCTGGTGAGCGGCCGGTTGTCGTTCAGCGCCAGCTCTCGCAGGTAGGGAACGGCGGGCTCGACGGCCCCACCGTCAGGATCAAGGACGGCGTACTTCGGGTGCATCGTCTTCAGCTCGACGACGGAACCAACCCGGGGCACACTCACCCGGCCCTCGATCAGGGCACGACAAAGCTCCTGCACGTCACATCTCCTGGGGCTCGAATCGCCCTGTCTAACGAGGCGGAGAAGGTGCAGTTAACACACCTGCTCGGTGTCGGATGGCCGCCCGGCGGCAACTCGCCGACCACCAGGCCCTGTTCGGCGATCCGGCCGATCAACTCGGCGTGCCCGCGCGGATAGACGGTGTCGATCCCGCAGGCCAGTACGGCGACGGTCGCCCCGCCCGCGCCCAGCACCCCGCGATGGGCGGCCCCGTCGACTCCGTACGCGGCCCCGGACGCCACCACCCAGCCGCGCTCCGCGAGCCCCGCGCCGAGGGCCGCCGCCATGTGGGCCCCGTACGGTGTGCAGGCGCGGGCGCCGACGACGGCGACCGAGCGCAGGGCCCAGATCCGCAGGTCGGCGCGGCCGCGCACCCAGAGGGCGACGGGCCTGGCGTCCCCCAGGTCGTCCAATTGGCTGGGCCACTCCTCCTCGCCCGGGCACACGAGCCGGCCCCCGACGGCCTCCGCCGCCGCGAGGTAGCGCAGCGGGTCGACGGCGGCGGCCTTGTTCCGGCAGCCCGCGACGCGCTTGCCACTGGCCCCGGCCAGTGCTTCGTCCTCGCCGGGTGCGGTCGCGGTGAGCCGACGCAGCAGTTCCACGGGCCCGTGCTCGCGCAGCCAGCGCCCGCCGGTCTCGTCGCCCGGTTCGATGATCCCGGTGAGGGCGGCCCTGGCCAGCCGTTCCGCCTCGGACGGTCCTGCCGCGGCGCTCATCCCGCTCCCCCGGCCGCCAGGGCGCCGTGGGCCGCCCGGCAGGCCCGGATCGCTCCCCGGTCCACGCCGGTCCGCAGCTCCAGTGCCATTTCCAGGTCCTCCTGGTCGGGCCTCTCGTGCCCGAAGAGGTCGGCGACGGTCCAGGCGACCCGGAGCACCCGGTCGAAGCCGCGTGCGGTCAGCATCCCGCGCTCCATGTCGCGTTCGGCGGCGCCGAGCGCACCAGGAACTGACTGCCAGCGGGTGCGCAGTTCATGGCCGGGCACTTCGCTGTTGTTGGTCCAGGGGGTGCCCGCGAGCCGGGCGGCGGCCCGCTCCCGCGCGGCGCGCACCCGGGCGGCCACCTCGGCGGTGGACTCCCCGCGCCCGCCCTGCGCCATCAGGTCGGTGCGCTGCACCGGTTCGACCCTGACCTTGAGGTCGACCCGGTCGATCAGCGGCCCGGACAGCCTCGCCTGGTAACGGCGCACCGTCGCCGCCCCGCAGTCGCACGCCGCGTCCTTCAGCCCGTGCCGCCCACAGGGGCAGGGATTGGCCGCGAGCACCATCAGGAACCGGGCGGGCAGCCGCACCACTCCCGCGCTGCGCGCCACCACCACGTACCCGGCCTCCAGCGGCTGGCGCAACGAATCGAGGGATTTCGCGGTGAATTCGGGCGCTTCGTCCATAAAAAGAATTCCCCGGTGCGCGAGCGAGACCGCTCCGGGTCTCGGCAGCCCGTTGCCCCCGCCGACCAGCGACTGCATGGTCGCGGAGTGGTGCGGTGCGCAGTAGGGCGCCCTGGTGACCAGGGGTTCGCCGGGCGGCAGGATGCCGGCCACCGAGTGCACGGCGGTGACTTCGAGGGACTCCTGCCGGGTGAGCGGCGGCAGGATCCCCGGCAGCCGCTCGGCGAGCATGGTCTTGCCCGCGCCCGGCGGCCCGTGCAGCAGGAGGTGGTGCCCGCCCGCCGCCGCCACTTCCAGCGCGAACCGGGCCACCTCCTGTCCGCCCACGTCCGCGAGGTCGGGCCCCTCGTCCGCGCGGCCCGGCGACAGTCCGGTGCCCGCCCCCGCGCCGGGCACCATGAGCCCGGCCAGCATCGCGTCGGGCCGCCCCTCCTCCACCGGCTCCTCGTCGGGCACCTCCTCCCCGGCGAGCACCGCGATGAGCTGGCGCAGGCTGTGTACCCCGAGCACCGAGATCCCCGGGACCAACGCGGCCTCCGCCGCACACTGTTCGGGCACCACCACCTGCCGGTATCCGGCCTCGGCCGCGGCGAGCACGGCGGGCAGGATCCCGCGCACCGGCCTGACCCTGCCGTCGAGCCCCAGCTCCCCGACCATGACAAGATCGGCGATCTCCCTCGGGTCGATCCGCTCGGCAGCCCCCAGCACGGCGACGGCGACGGCCAGATCGAACCCGCTGCCGCTCTTGGGCACCGACGCCGGGCTCAGCCCCACGGTCAGCTTCTTCTGCGGCCATGCGACCCCGGAATTGGCCACGGCCGCCCGCACTCTGTCCCGGCTCTCCACCAGGCTCTTGTCCGGCAGTCCCACCAGGGCGAATGCCGCGAGCCCCGGTTCCAGATCGGCCTGGACCTCGACGACCACGCCCTCGACGCCGACCAGCGCCACGGAACACGTACGCGCGAATCCCATCAGGCCACCCCCCGCGCGTGCTCCACGACCGGGGAGCCGCGCCTGGGCAGGGTGACGCCCACGAGGTCGATCCGGGCGCCGCCGGGCGGGGGTCCGCCGTGCTCGTGCAGCCAGAGTTCGGCCAGGGCGCGCAGGCGGCGGGCCTTGCGCGGCGGGACGGCTTCCATCGGGTGCTGGAAGGGGCTGGTACGGCGGGTCTTGACCTCGCAGACGACGAGTGCGTCGCCGTCCCTGGCCACGATGTCGATCTCGCCCGCCCGGCAGCGCCAGTTGCGCTCCAGCACGGACATCCCGACCTCGGCCAGCCAGCGGGCCGCCAGGTCCTCGCCGTACCGGCCCAGGCTCCCGCTCGGTGTGCTTGTCTTCGCGTTCATTCGGTTCCACCTCCGGAACCGAATGTGACGCAATCCCCGCGAACTAGTGGATCTTGGTGGACAACCTCGTCCCTGTGGAAAACTCCGTCACTCCCACGGGGGTCCTCACTCCCACAGGGGTCCTCAGCCCTACGGGGTCCTCAGCCCCCCGGAAGTCCTCAGCCGCCCGGCAGCTCCAGATCGCTCTTGTTGAGCTCTTCCACGTTCACGTCCTTGAACGTGAGCACCCGCACCTGCTTGACGAACCTGGCGGGCCGGTACATGTCCCAGACCCACGCGTCCGCCATCGATACTTCGAAAAACACCTCGCCCTGGACCGAGTGCACCTGCATCTCGTAGTCGTTGGTGAGGTAGAAGCGCCGTTCGGTCTCGATCACATATTTGAACAGACCGACGACATCGCGGTACTCCCGGTAGAGCTTCAGCTCCATCTCGGTCTCGTACTTTTCGAGGTCCTCGGCGCTCATGGCATGTTCCCCTTCAGCCGTGCGTCCCCCTATTGTGCGCCAGCCCCGTACGCCCCTATTCGGTTTCCGGGGCCAGGACGATCGGCGTACTCGGGGGACCCTCGTCGAGCAGCGTGCGCAGCAACTCGGCGAGCCTGGTCGGGTACACCGTCTCACGCGTCGCGAGAAGTGCGGCGGAGGACCACCACCGGAGACCGGCGACGCTGCGCCGCTCCAGCTCCGTCAGCCCGGTCAGCACCGCCTCGGTCTGCCGCGTACGCGCCAGATAGAACCATTCGTCCTGCTCCCAGCGCCGCCCGTCGAAGTCGAAGGAGCAGATCCGCTGCCAGAGGACAGGACCGAGCTCGACGTCCGTGATCCCGGTCTCCTCGGCGAGCTCGCGCAGTGCCGCCTCGGGCCGGCTCTCGTCGCCCTCCAGACCGCCGCCCGGCGTGAACCACCACCGGGTGTCCGGGTCATCGGGCTCGAAGCCGTGCATCAGCAGTACGCGGTCCTGCGGGTCGAGCAGGATGACCCGCGCGACCTTCCGCAGCCGGTTCCGTGCCTTGTCCACCGTGCTCATGCGCGCGCCTTCCGTCGTCCGCCCAGCTTCGACAGCGGCCCGTAGGCGGCCCCGCCGAAGATCAGCACCACACCCGCCACGATCGCCGTCACGAGGAGCTTCACCGGCCCCGGCTCCGAGACCCCGCCGGGCAGCCCCGCGAAGGTCTGCGGCCGCTCCAGCACGCCGCCGACGGGCCAGGCGACCGCGTCCACCCTGGCATCCACCTCGGACACCGGGACCGTGCCCTTGCCCGCGTCCATCAGGTGGCCCCGGGAGTCCACCGAGGTGCGCCGCTCGTCGCCGAGGAGGAAGAGCTGGCCCTCCGGCACGGTGGAGCTGAAGGTCTGGGTGGCGGTGTCGGCCTGGGAGCGCAGATACGGTTCGTCGAGCGGCTTCCCGTTGAGGAGCAGCCGGCTCTGCTTGTCGCAGCAGACCACCTTGTCGCCGCCGACGCCGACCACCCGCTTCACCATCGGCATCGCCGCCCACGCCTGGTCGGTGAAGATCACCACGTCCCCGCGCCGCACCTGGTCGCCGGATATCCGCTCGGCGAGCACCCGGTCCCCGGTGTTGATCGACGGAGTCATCGAGTCCGAGGGGACCGTGTACGGCTTGTAGACCACCGCGCCCCAGGCGAATCCGCCGAGGAAGAGCACACAGCCGACGGCCACGGCCAGCCCCGACAGCACATTGCCGAGGCGGCCGCGGCCGTCTGCCGTACGTTCTTCCGTACGCCCTGCTTCGCCCATCCCAGCGCTCCCCCTGTATCGGAGATCAACGATCTGGGACGGCACCCTACCCGTCGGTACGCCGGACGGTCAGCTTCCTGCGGCGCCAGATCACCAGCGGGACCGCACCGGCCAGACCGAGTGCGCCGGGCGCGACCGAGACGGCGGCGGCGGTGGCCTTCGCCAGACCGGGCTGGTCGAAGGTGTCGGGTACGGGGAGCGTCGCCCAGCGGCTGATCGGCCAGGCCACGACGACGGCCCGTCCGACGACCTCCTCGTTGTCGACCATGCCGCCGCCCTTGATGTCCTGGTGGTAGCGGGAGTCGAGGGAGTTCTTCCGGTTGTCGCCCATCACCCAGATCTTGCCGTCCGGCACCTTGAGCGGGCCGAAGGGCTTGTCGTCGCACGGGGTGCCCTGCGGCGAGATGTACGACTTGTCGTCCAGCGCGACGCCGTTGACCTTGACCGAACCGCCGGTCTTGCACTCCACCGTGTCACCGCCGATCGCGATGACCCGCTTGATGAGGTCCTTGTCCTCGGTGGACGGCATCAGGCCGATCCAGCTGAGGAAGGTCTGTACGGCGTTGGGCTCGGCCACCTTGGTGTCGAGGAGCCAGCCGCCCGGGTCGTGGAAGACGACGACCTCGCCGCGCTCCGGCTCCGCGCCGAACCACGGGGTGAGCTTGTCGACCAGGACGCGGTCGCCCTTCTGGAGGGTCTCCTGCATCGACTCCGAGGGAATCGAGAACGCCTGCACCAGGAAAGTCTTGATCAGCAGGGCGAGGAGCAGCGCGATGCCGATCAGCAGCGGCAGTTCCTTCCAGAAGGAACGCTGCTTGCGCCCGCCGCCCGAGGACCCGTCGCCCTCGGGGTCGTCGCCGCTGCCGCCGTGGCCGCCGCCTTCGCCGCCACCGCCGCCGCGCTGCGGGCCGTTGTCCGAGTCGCTCACTGCTTCACCATTCGTCTGCCCTGTCACCGCGCCCCCGGAAACCGGACCCGTGGGAACCGGACCCGCGGGAGCCGCACCCGTGGGCACCGGCCCGTTGACGGCCGCACCTCCGGGAGCCGCACTCGTCGGAGCCGGGTCCGTGGTGCCGGGCGGGGAGGCTTCGCTGCGCCGCCCGGGCTCGGGGTTCTCCTCGGATCCGTCGTGCCCGGACCGGGCCCCGACCGCCACATCCCCCACGTCCACTCCTCACTCCGTGCCACAGCCCGCACCCGACAAGGCGCAGGCCCACCACTCCCATAACGAGCGGGAGTTCCCCTGGGCTCGGGAGTAGGACCTCAACGATCCTGGGACGCCACCCTATTCGACC
The DNA here is from genome assembly GCF_055579625.1 of Streptomyces sp. NPDC032721. NCBI lineage: Bacteria > Bacillati > Actinomycetota > Actinomycetes > Kitasatosporales > Streptomycetaceae > Streptomyces > Streptomyces sp. NPDC032721. The sequence goes on from NZ_JBVIMX010000022.1 coordinate 26,982, forward strand.
GATCCCCCGCAGCGGCCGACTTGGCACGCGGCTCGGGGATCCGGGCGAACGTCTCGGGCACCTCCAGCTGCCGCCAGTGCCCGATGGGCCAGCCGATGACGACGGCGCGGCCGACGACGTCCTCCTCCGAGACCGTTCCCTGGAACTTTTCGTCCAGGTGATAGCGGGAATCGGCGGAATTCGACCGATGGTCGCCCATGACGAAGAGCCGCCCCTCGGGCACCTTCACTTCGAACGGGATCTTGGAGGGCCGGTCGCCCGGAAATACATAGGGTTCACTGAGCGGCACGCCGTTGACGGTGACCTGACCATTCTTGTCACAGCACTTCACGGTGTCACCGCCGACCGCGACCACCCTCTTGATGAGGTCCTGCTCGTCCGCGGACGGCAGCAGCCCGATCCAGGTCAGCCCTTCCTTGAGCTGCTTTATCCCCACCGGGTCCGGCTCCGCGGGCTTCTTCTCGTGCTCCAGCCAGCCGCCCGGGTCCTTGAAGACGACGACCTCGCCGCGTTCGGGACGGGACCCGAACCACGGGCTCAGCTTGTCGACCAGGACGCGGTCGCCGATCCGGATCGTCTGCTCCATCGAGCCGGACGGGATCACGAACGCCTGCACCAGGAACGTCTTCAGTACGAGCGCGATGAGCAGCGCCACGACTATGAGGACGGGTATCTCCTTGATCGCCGACCTGCGCCGCCGCCGCTTCACCCGGCGGGCCAGCTTGCGCCGCTCGGCCCGTCCCGGCCCGGCCGGGGCCCGGGTCCCGGTGGGCCGGCTGCCGGTCGGCAGCGGCGTCTCGCCGGGTGTGTCCGGTGCCGTCCGTGTCCGGTCCCGCCCCCGGCTACCCATGGGACGCGGCCGGCTGTCGTACGTCGCTGAAGGCGTCGGTCCGCTCCAGCGGGCCGAACCGCCCCAGCGGCCAGCCGGTCCAGTCCGCCCTGCCGATCACCCGGTCGAGGGGCACCATGCCTCCGCCGGGGCTGCCCAGGTGGTCGCGGGAGTCGCGGGAGCGGGACCGGTGGTCGCCGAGCATCCACAGCGTCCCGTCGGGCACGACGATGTCGAAGGGCACCTCGGACGGGGGGTTGCCCGGATACAGGTAGGGCTCCGCCACGCTCGTCCCGTTCACCTGGAGCCTCCCCCGCTTGTCGCAGCAGACCACCCGGTCGCCGCCCACGCCCACCACCCGCTTCACGAAGTCCGTCTCGGCGGGCTCCACGAGGCCGAGCGCCGCACCGCCCCAACGGAGCGCACCCCCGAGCGGGTTGACCTCGGGTTCCTCCCGTACGAAGGAGCCCCGGCCGTCGAAGACGACCACGTCACCGCGCCGGGGCTCGGCGCCGAAACGGTACGCCAGCTTGTTGACCATGATCCGGTCGCCCACCTGGAGGGCGGGCTGCATCGAGGTGCTGGGGATCAGGAAGGGCTGCATCACAAAGCCGCTGAGCAGCAGCAGGAAGGCCACACAGGCGACGGCGAGCAGCAGCGGGCGGCGCAGTACGGCCCGTACGAGCGCGACGAACCCCGGAAAACGCGCGGAGCGCGACCGCCGCACCGGACCCTGTGGGGGTTCGGGCGAGCGGTCGCGCTCCGTGTGTGGTGCTGCTGCTTCGGTGTCCATCGGATCCGAGCCTATCCGGCCGGTCCCGGACGCCAGAGGCGCGATCAGTTGTCGCGCTTCTCCTTGATCTTGGCGGCCTTGCCGCGCAGCTCGCGGAGGTAGTACAGCTTCGCGCGACGGACGTCACCGCGGGTCACGACCTCGATCTTCTCGAAGATCGGGGAGTTCACCGGGAAGGTGCGCTCGACGCCGATGGAGAAGGAGACCTTGCGGACCGTGAAGGTCTCGCGGACGCCCGCACCCTGGCGGCGGATGACTACACCCTTGAACTGCTGCACACGGGAGCGGTTGCCTTCGATGACGCGCACGTGAACGTTCACGGTGTCACCGGGGCGGAAGGACGGGACGTCGCTGCGGATCGAGGCAGCGTCGACGGCGTCGAGCAGGTGAGACATGTATGTCTGCTTTCTTCGCTGATGCCACAGGTCATCAGCGGCATATCGGAGCTGAAGGGAATGCTGTTCGCGTCGTGACGGGCGTCGTTCCCCCTGTGGCAGGGGCGCACGTGGACGGACAACAGCGCCCTATTCTTCCACGGCCTCGGGGCTCGGCCCAAATCGGCCGTCGGGGCCGGGGCCCCAGCCCAGGATGGAGAGCATTTCCCGGTCCTTCTTGTCGAAGGCGGCGGGGTCGGTGCGCTCGATCAGGTCGGGCCGGTGGGCGGTCGTACGGCGCAGTGCCTGGTCCCGCCGCCAGCGCGCGATCTTCCCGTGGTGCCCGCTGAGCAGCACCTCGGGGATGGTGCGCCCGCGCCACTCGGGGGGCTTGGTGTAGACGGGCCCCTCCAGCAGGTTGGCCATCGCGCCGGGGGCGAAGGAGTCGTCCTGGTGGGACTCGGCGTTGCCGAGGACGCCGGGCAGCAGCCGGGCCACCGCCTCGGTGATCACCAGCACCGCCGCCTCGCCGCCGGCCAGTACGTAGTCCCCGATGGAGACCTCGTACACCGGCATCCGGGTCGCGTACTCGTCCATCACCCGGCGGTCGATGCCCTCGTAGCGTGCCGGGGCGAAGAGCAGCCACGGGCGTGCGGAGAGCTCGACCGCGAGCTCCTGGGTGAAGGGGCGGCCGCTGGGGGTGGGCACCACCATGGCGGGGCCGTGCGCCCCGGCCTCGTAACCGTCGGCGAGCGCCTGGTCGAGGCAGTCGCCCCAGGGGCCGGTCTTCATGACCATGCCGGGGCCGCCGCCGTAGGGGGTGTCGTCGACGGTGTTGTGCCGGTCGTACGTCCACCGGCGCAGGTCGTGCACCTGGACGTCGAGGACGCCGCGCGCGCGTGCCTTGCCGACCAGGGAGACGTTCAGCGGTTCCAGGTACTCGGGGAAGATCGTGACGACGTCGAGCCGCATCAGGCCTTGCCCTCCGGCCCGGTGGCGTCCTCGTCGGCGTCCTTCTCGGCGACCTCGTCGGCGTCCTGGTCGGCGTCCTCGTCGCGGGCCGAGGCCACGACCGCCTCGCTGTCGTCGATCAGGCCGGGCGGCGGGTCGATGACCGCGCGCTGCTCGGTGAGGTCGATCGAGGTGACGATCTCCTCCACGAAGGGGATCATCACCTCGCTGCCGTCGGGGCGCTCCACGATGAACAGGTCCTGCGAGGGCAGGTGGGTGATCTCGGTGATCCGGCCGATCTCCGTGCCGTCGGCGAGGACCACGTCGAGGTCGACCAGCTGGTGGTCGTAGAACTCGTCCGGGTCCTCGGGCCGCTCCTCGGGATCGACGTCGGAGATCAGGAGGGTGTTGCGCAGGGCCTCGGCCGCCGTGCGGTCCTTGACGCCCGCGAACCGCAGCAGCAGCCTGCCGCTGTGCACCCGGCCGGTCTCGACGGTCAGCGGGCCCACCGCGGCGGGGTCCGTGGTCAGTACGGCGCCGGGGCCGAGCCGCAGCTCGGGCTCGTCCGTGCGCACCTCGACGGTGACCTCGCCCTTGATCCCGTGGGCGCGGCCGATCCGCGCGACTACCAGCTGCACTCTCGTTCTCTCCTGTTCGACGGACGTTCCCGGTGGAACGACGTGGAAACGACAAGGGGCCGAGGCGGGCCTCTCAGCCCTCCCCGGCCCCTGCCGGTAATGCTCTGCTGCCTGATGCTCAGTGGGCGGCATCCACGTCGACGAGGTCGACGCGAATTCCACGGCCACCGATGGCCCCCACGACGGTACGCAGGGCGCGGGCGGTACGGCCGTTGCGGCCGATCACCTTGCCGAGGTCGTCGGGGTGCACCCGGACCTCAAGGACGCGTCCGCGACGCAGGGTGCGCGAGGCGACCTGCACGTCGTCGGGGTTGTCCACGATGCCCTTCACGAGGTGCTCAAGAGCCTCCTCGAGCATGATCAGGCCTCGGTCGACTCAGCGGCGGCGTCGGCCGGGGCCTCGTCCGCCTTCTTGTCGGCCTTCTTCGCCTTCGGGGTGATGGCCTCGCCCTTGGCGTCGCCACCCTCAAGGGCCTTGGCGAACGCGTCGAAGGAAGCGCGCTTGTCTTCCTTCGTCGCCGGCTGCAGCAGCGGCGCCGGGGCCGGGAGACCCTTGTGGGCCTGCCAGTCACCGGTGAGCTTCAGGATGGCGAGCACGGCGTCGGTCGGCTGGGCGCCGACGGACAGCCAGTACTGGGCACGCTCGGCGTTGACCTCGATGCGCGACGGGTTCTGCACCGGGTGGTACAGGCCGATCTCTTCGATGGCACGGCCGTCACGGCGCACACGGGCATCGGCGACGACGATGCGGTAGTGAGGCGAACGGATCTTACCGAGGCGCTTCAGCTTGATCTTGAGCACTGGAGTGTTCTCTCCTGGTATTGACGTGGTTGGGCACAACGGGATGCCACGTGGGGTTGCGGTACTCGGGGTGCCCGATGGACGCGTCAGCCGGAGGAGAGAGGGGTCCTGTGCGGCTGTCGAGTACAGCTGTCCATTGTGCCACACACCAGCGACGCGCCGATCCCCGGCCGGGGGCCCGCTCGACGGCCTCAGCTAGCGGCGGCCACCACGTCCGGGATACGGAACGGCTTGCCGCAGCCGCCGCACACGATCGGGGCCTGGGCCAGCACCGAGGGGACCACGCGCACATTGCGCCCGCAGTCGCAGACGGCCTTGACCCGCACCCCTCCCCCGGAGGATCCGTGCCGGGCGGCGGGGCCCCGGAAGGAGCGCTTGGTGTCCGCGGCCGTGGCGACCGTGTGCGCCTTGAGGGCGCGGGTCAGCCGCTCGATCGTGGGGCGGTAGCGGCGCTTCGCCTCGGGGTTGAGCGCGACCAGGGAGAACCCGCTGCTGGGATGCGGCTCCTCCGGGTGGTCGAGACCCAGCTCCTCGGCGATCGCGAGGAATCTGCGGTTGTGGTAGCGACCGGCGCGCGAGGTGTCGCGGACGCCGCGGGCTGCGGCGATTCCGTGTACTGCCTCGTGCAGCAGTCGTTCGAAGGAGAGAGCCACGCCGCAGGCGGACGATGACTCTCCGATCAGGGACTCGGGCGCGGCAAGATCGGGCAGCTCGGGGTGGTACCGCTGGATGTCGGCCCACGCCTGCGCCAGCTCTGCGGCGAGGACAGGTGGTGTCGTGCTCACGACGTGACAACGAGCCGGAGGGCCCCCGTGTTCCTATTCCGGGGCATCCCAAATAATTTGCACGTACCAGTCAGTTCCCGCTGATGCGTCACGACGAGGGCGACTGCGCCGATCCGGGCGGCCCTCGCGCGGCCGTCACCGCCCGGGGACGTATCCCCGCGTACGTCCCCACGCGTACCCGAACCACCCTTCCCGGGGCGGCTGTCGGCGCCCGGGGCACCTGTGCCGACCGGCGTCCCCCTCCGGCTGCCGCGGTACGGGAGTGCCGCGCGCGGCCGGGGCCCGGCCCGCCGGAGCCGCACCGGCCGCCCGCCGGGCACGCGGACCAGACACCGTACGACCGGTTCCCGGCCCCCGGGGCCCTCGGGGCGCACCGTGGGGGTGCGCTCGCACAGTGCGTGAGCAATTGCCCTGTCGCCCCCTGGACTTGGGCACGGATGCGGAGTTCCCTGACATATGGGGGGAGTGCCGACGCGCACACAGCACGGGGGTTGCCATATCGGGTACGACCGACCTCTCGGCGGATTGGGGCGCTTTCGATGACACCTACGCTCGTCCAGCACCACCCGAGCGCGGCCTCGGCACCTCTGGGCACGCGCGCGCACACACGCGCGCGTGACTGGGCCGAGATCCAGGAACGGATGCTGGTGCCGCTCTACGAAGCGGTGTACGAGCGGCTGGAGGTAGGCCCTGCCACCCGGCTGCTCGGCCTTGACTGCGGCGCGGGTCTGGCCCTGTTCGTCGCGGCCTCCCGCGGTGCGCGGGTCGCCGGTGCCGACACCGACGCCGCGCGGATCGCACTGGCACGGACCCGGCTCCACGGCGACGGTGCTCCCGGCCGGCCGGACGGGGAGGACCTCGCGGCGGGCGTGGTCTGCGGCGGCCCCGCGGCCACCGCGGACGCGGGCGTCGCTCCGTACAACCTGGTGACCGCCTTCGCCCCGATCGGCTGCGCGGCCGGTGACACGGACGGCCTGACGCCCGCGCTGGCCGAGGCGGTGCGGCTGGCCGGTCGCGGGAGTGCGGTCGTGCTGACCGGCTGGGGTCCGGCCGAGCGCTGCGCCACGTCGGCGGTGCTGCGGGTGGCGTCCCGGCTGACGGACACGCTCCGCACCTCCGGCGGGTGGCGTCCCGCCCTCCGCGACGACTTGGAGGACGTGGCCTCCCGCGCCGGCCTCAAACCGGACGGCTCGGGGCGGGTGGCGTGCCCCTTCGGGTACGGGGACATGGAAAGTGCGGTACGGGGCCTTCTCTCGACGGGCCTCTTCGACGCGGCGGAACGGGCCACGGACCCGGCCCAGGTCGAGAAGGAACTGGTGGAGGCCCTCCACCCCTTCCTCCGCGCGGACGGCACGGTGTGGATGCCGAACGTCTTCCGCTACCTGATCGCCCGCAAACCCTGACCACCCCCGCTGCGCGGGGGGGGCATTGCTCGGGTCCCATGTGGCCGGCCGCGCAGTTCCCCGCGCCCCTGAGTACTCAGGGGCGCGGCCCCTCAGGTCGGTTTGTGGAGGCGGGGGATGCCGGCCGCTTCGTACGCTGCCGCCTCCTCCAGCGTTTCGTTCTCCAGCAGTGCCCGCGACAGCGCGTCCAGCTTCGGCCGGTTCTCCCTCAGTAGCCGCAGCGCCTGCGCATAGCACTCGTCGACGATGCGCCGCATCTCGCTGTCGACCGCGTCGAGCGTCGCGGGCGCGGCCGACAGTCCGTACGCCTGCTGCGCATCGGACGGGATGGCGGTGAGACGGCCGACCCGTTCGCTCATCCCCCAGCGGCCGACCATCCCCCTGGCCAGGTTGGTGACCTGCTCCAAGTCGTTCTCGGCACCTGTCGTAATCACGTCGAAGACGACCTGCTCGGCGGCCATCCCGCCGAGCGCGCCGATGATTCTGCCGCGCAGATATTCCTCGGTGTACGCGTACTTGTCCGCGTCCGGCGTGGACAGCGTCACGCCCAGCGCCCGGCCGCGCGGCACGATGGTGATCTTGCGGACCGGGTCGGCGCCCGGCTGGAGCATGCCGAGCAGTGCGTGACCGCTCTCGTGGTACGCGGTCCTGCGGCGCTCCTCCTCCGGCATGACCAGCGGCCGTTCCGCACCGAGCTGGACCTTCTCCAGCGCGTCGGAGAGGTCCGCCTGCGTCACGGCGCTCTGCTTGCGCTTGACCGCGAGCAGCGCCGCCTCGTTGGCCAGGTTGGCGAGGTCCGCGCCGGTCATTCCGGGTGTCGTACGGGCGACCTGGGCGAGGTCGACGTCGTCGGCGAGCGGGATGGGGCGCGTGTGGATCCGCAGGATGGCCTCGCGGCCGCCCCGGTCGGGCGGGCTGACGGTGACGACACGGTCGAAGCGTCCTGGCCGCGTGAGGGCGGGGTCCAGGACGTCGACGCGGTTGGTGGCGGCGATGACGACGACGCCCTCGGAGCCGGAGAAGCCGTCCATCTCGGTGAGGATCTGGTTGAGCGTCTGCTCGCGCTCGTCGTGGCCGCCCATGCCGGAGCCGCCGCCGCGGGCCCGGCCGATGGTGTCGATCTCGTCGATGAAGATGATCGCCGGGGCGACCTTGCGCGCCTCCGCGAAGAGTTCACGTACCCGCCCGGCGCCCACGCCCACGATCATCTCGATGAACTCCGAGGCCGAGGCCGAGAAGAACGGAACTCCCGCCTCACCCGCCACCGCCCGCGCCAGCAGCGTCTTTCCGGTGCCGGGAGGACCCGCCAGCAGCACCCCGCCGGGCATCCGGGCGCCCAGCTTCCGGTACTCCTCCGGGTTCTTGAGGAAGTCGACGACCTCTTCGAGCTCGCCCTCCACCTCGTCGATGCCCGCCACGTCCTCGAAGGTGGTGCGCTTGTGCTCGGCCATCTCGACCGGCTTCGGCGGCGCCTTGCGGCCGAGGCCGCCCATGCCCCCGCCGCCCATTCCGCCGGCGCTCATCCGCCGCGCGATGACCACCCAGAGCGCGACCAGGAGCAGCATCGGGGCGAGCGAGATGAGGAGGTTGGAGAGGAAGCTGCGTTCCTCGACGACCGGCTTCGCGGTGACGGTGACGCCGTCCTTGGTCAGTTCGTCCCACAGCTTGTCGTCGGCGAAGGCCGGGCGCTGGGTGAGGAACTTGGTGTACTTCGCGTCCTTCTTGTCGGAGTCGGGAACGGGCTGTTCCTTCTTCAGCTCGCCCTGGATCGCGTCGCCCTTGGAGTAGATCCTGGAGACGTTGTTCGAGGTGACCTGCTTGCTGAACTCGGTGTACGCGATGGTCGGCTCGTCGCCCTCGTTGAAGAAGCCGAGCACGATGTTGGTGAGCAGATAGACGAGCAGCGCCGTCATCGCCAGCCGGCCCCACCCGCCGGGCATCTTCTTCTTCTCGGGCGGCGGTGGCGGCGCACCCTCCGAACGCCACGGCTGGTCAGGGGTCTGGCGCGGCGGCACGGGGTTGCTCATATCCGGACGTTACGACACAAAAAAGCCGTGGGCACCCTCGGGGGAGGGTGCCCACGGCGATGTGAGCCACAGAGCTACAGGAACTGCATGAGCTACATGAGCTACATGAACTTCTTGAACTCGTCCGGCAGCTCGAAGTCCTTGCCGCCCTGACCAGCGGGAAGACCGAACGCGCCGCCGCCCTGGGCAGCCTGCTCGCGCCGCTCGGCGGCGGCCTGCTCCTCGGCCTTGCGCTTCATCGGGTTACCGCTCTTGCGCTTGCCCTTGGCCTGCTTGACCTGCTTCTTCTGCTTGCCGGGGCCGCCGCCCATCCCGGGGATGCCCGGCATGCCGGGCATGCCGCCGCCCTGGGCCATCTTCGACATCATCTTGCGGGCGTCGAAGAACCGCTCGACCAGGCCCTTCACCGCGCTGACCTCGACGCCGGAGCCCTTGGCGATACGAGCACGGCGCGAGCCGTTGATGATCGTCGGCTCGGCGCGCTCGGCGGGGGTCATCGACTTGATGATGGCGCCGACGCGGTCGACTTCCTTCTCGTCGATGTTGTTGATCTGGTCCTTGATCTGCCCCATGCCCGGCAGCATGCCGAGCAGCTTGGAGATCGAGCCCATCTTCCTGACCTGCTCCATCTGGGCCAGGAAGTCGTCGAGGGTGAAGTCCTTGCCCTTGGAGGACGCCAGCTTGGAGGCCATTTGAGCGGCCTCTTCCTGGCTGAAGGTCTTCTCCGCCTGCTCGATCAGGGTGAGCAGGTCACCCATGTCGAGGATGCGCGAGGCCATGCGGTCCGGGTGGAACGCGTCGAACTCGTCCAGCTTCTCGCCGTTGGACGCGAACATGATCTGACGGCCGGTGACGTGCGCGATCGACAGCGCCGCACCACCACGGGCGTCACCGTCCAGCTTGGAGAGCACGACGCCGTCGAAGCCGACGCCGTCGCGGAAGGCCTCCGCGGTGTTGACCGCGTCCTGACCGATCATCGCGTCGACGACGAAGAGGATCTCGTCGGGGCTGACGGCGTCGCGGATGTCCGCGGCCTGCTGCATCAGCTCCTGGTCGATGCCGAGACGACCGGCGGTGTCGACGATGACCACGTCGAACTGCTTGGTCTTCGCGTACTCGATGGAGTCCTTGGCGACCGTGACCGGGTCGCCGACGCCGTTGCCCGGCTGGGGCGCGTAGACCGCGACACCCGCGCGGTCGGCGACCACGCTCAGCTGGTTGACGGCGTTGGGGCGCTGGAGGTCACAGGCGACCAGGAGCGGGGAGTGGCCCTGCCCCTTGAGCCAGAGGCCCAGCTTTCCGGCGAGGGTCGTCTTACCGGCACCCTGGAGACCCGCGAGCATGATCACGGTCGGGCCGGACTTGGCGAACCGCAGACGGCGGGTCTCGCCGCCGAGGATGCCGACCAGCTCTTCGTTGACGATCTTGATGATCTGCTGGGCCGGGTTCAGCGCCTTGGAGACCTCGGCGCCGGACGCCCGCTCCTTGACCTGCTTGATGAAGGCCCGGACGACGGGCAGGGCCACGTCCGCTTCCAGCAGGGCGATGCGGATCTCGCGGGCGGTGGCGTCGATGTCCGCCTCGGAGAGCCTGCCTTTTCCGCGGAGGTTTTTGAAAGTCGCGCTGAGGCGGTCGGAGAGGGTATCGAACACGGCGCTCGTTGGTCCTCGGAGTAGGGGGCGGGTGAGTTTGACTCCCAGCGTATCGGGCTCGCGGGCGGGGGAACCCTGGCAGGTCGGATTCACCCCGCCGAAGCGGTGGTACGTCGGGCCCGGTCAGCCCTTGGCGGGGCCCCGGTTGACCCGCTCCAGGTAGGCGGTCACCTTCTTCAGGGTCTCCGCGGAGCCGAACGCTCCGCCGTGCCCGACCTTGTCGGTGACGGTGTGGAGCGCCTTGCCGCCGAGCTGCCGGGACACGGCGTCCGCCCAGGCCCTGGGCGTCGACGGGTCCTGGGTGTTGCTGAGCAGCATCGTCGGGTGCGCGCTCAGGGAGGTGACCGGGGCGTCGGAGCCGGGGGCCGGGGCGGGTGCGCCGACGCACAGCGCGGTGTAGGCGCTGGCGTTGGTGGAGTAGCCGACGGAGGGTGCGACGGCGCGGGTGGCCGCGAGGTCGCCCGCGGCGTCCTTCGCGCTGCGGACGGCCAGGTCGAAGCTGGAACAGACGATCGGGTCGGAGTACGGGACCTCCGGCGGAAGCTGCTCCTCCCCACCGGGCCCCTCCCCACCGGGCCCCTCGCCGCCGGACTCGCCGCCCCCGGGCGCCCCGCCCCCAGCAGCCGGGTTCCTGCCCTCGGAGAGCGCCTTCAGCGCCTTGGCCGCCTCGGCGAACCGGCCGTTCCCCGCAGCCGTCTGCACGAACTGCACGACGGCCGCCGCCGACCAGGGCTTGCCGTACAGGTCCCCGGGCAGTTCGCCGTCCTCCGCCTTCCGCTGCGCCTTCTTCAGCACCTCCGCGAGGTCCTGCCCGCGCAGCACGCACGCGGAGTCGGTCGCGCACCACCGGCTGAACTTCTCGTACACGGCCTCGCTGCCCGCGGCGGCCGTGGTGACGAAGTCGCGGCGCGCGAGCGCCGGGTTCATGACCCCCTCCAGCAGCGACCCGTTGACGTGCCGGCCGTACAGGCCGAGGTAGCGCTCCGCGGTGAGGGTGCCGTACGAGAACCCGTACAGATTGATCTTCCCGAGGTTCATCGCCTTGCGCAGCGCCTCGGCGTCATGGGCGTTGCTGAACGCGTCGAGGTGGCCCTTGAGGCCCTCGGGCTTCGTGGCGCACTTCGACCAGAGGGTCTTCTGATTGGCCTTCAGCGCGCTGAAGCCCGCGTCCGTGACGGGCGGGATCAGGGGAATCTTCAGCGCGTTGTCGGTGGGGCAGTGGAGTTGGCCGCTGCCGCCGATGCCGCGCGGGTCGAGGGCGACGAGGTCGTAGTCCGGGAAGTTCTCGCGCAGGGTGCCGAAGCCCATGAAGCCGAGGTCGCCGGGGCCTGGCGGCAGGTTGAGGATCGTCCCCTTCTTCTTCGACCGGTCGGCGCTCCCCCAGCGGTAGACCTGGAGGTCGACGGTGCGGGAGTCCTTCTTCGCCCAGTCGACCGGCACGGTCAGCCGGCCGCAGGTCACGCCCGGTTGGACGTCCTGCCCCTCGCACGTGCCCCAGCGGATCTTCTGCCGGTCGAACCGCGAGGTGCCCTCGGCCCGCGCCAGGGCCGTGGCGGACGCTGCGGACTCGGTGGAGGCGGAGGCAGAGGTGGAGGAAGAGGTGGGGGTGGAAGTGGAGGTGGAGACGCCTGCCGGGGAAGTGCAGCCGGCGACGCCGACACCGGCACCGGCCAGGGCCAGTGCCCCCACGAAGATCCTTCGGTGCATGAAGAGAATGTCCTCCGTCCGAGAGGCTCCGGGGCCGATGCTCCCGTCACCTCTCCCGTGCGGCGCTTCCGAGGCCCGGATTCACGCCTGCGTGCGGATTCCATCCTTCCGGCTCCCCTCGGCCCGGCCTTCACCCCGCCGGACGAGGTCGGCATGCGTCCCTCGGATGAGCCGCGTCCGGCGGGGTAACCCCGGAGGACTACCCGAGGATCAGGGATTCCCCCACCTTTCTCGCGACCCCCGCCGCCTCCCCCGCCGCCAGCGGCTCCCCGTCCACTCCGACCACGTAGAACGCGTCCACCGCACTCGCCCCCAGCGTCGACACGTGCGCACTGCGCACCCGTACCCCCGCCGCCTCCAGCGCCCGGCCGATCCGGTGCAGCAGCCCCGGCGCGTCCTGCGCCCGTACCTCCAGCACCGTCGCCTGCCGGGACGCGGCCGGTGCCACCGTCACCCGGGCGGGGGGCGCCGCCGCCCGGCGCCGCGCGGGGCCGGCCGCGTACGCCTTCTCCCGTTCGGCGAGGCGCGCGGGGATGTCGAGGCTGCCCTCCAGGGCGCGTACGAGATCGGCCCGCAGCCTGCTCGCCTCCGGCAGCGAGCCGTACGCGGCCGCCACCCGCCAGCTCAGCAGCAGTACGGGCTCGGGCGCGGGCTCCGGCACCGGGGGTTCCACCGCGCGCAGTTCGGCCGTCCGTACGGTCAGCCGGTGCATCGCCAGGACCCCGGCCACCGCGGGCAGCACCCCTGCCTGGTCCGGCACCGCGATCAGCAGTTCCACCCCGAGCGGGTCCTCGTCGCCGTCCCGCAGAGTGAGGACCGGGCCGCCGGTCCGGTGCGCCTCCACCGCCAGGCGTTCCTGTTCGACGCTCGGCGCGGCCGGTTCCGGGTCCGGCAGCGGTTCGCCCGCCAGCACGCCCGCGACCCGTTTCACCAGGTCGGCGACGAGCGACGCCCGCCAGGCCGACCAGGCGGCGGGCCCGGTGGCCAGCGCGTCGGCCTCGGTCAGCGCGTGCAGGAGTTCCAGCGTCGATGCGGTGCCGACGGCGTCCGCCACCGCCCGTACCGTCGCCGGGTCGTCCAGATCGCGCCGGGTGGCCGTCTCGACGAGCAGCAGGTGGTGGCGTACGAGGGTGGCGACGACCGCCACGTCCGGCGCGCCGAAGCCGATCCGGGCCGCCATGTCGCGGGCGATCGTCTCGCCCGCCACCGAGTGGTCGCCGGGCCAGCCCTTGCCGATGTCGTGCAGCAGGGCGGCGACGAGCAGGAGGTCGGGGCGGCCGACCCGGCGGGTCATCCCGGCGGCCCGTACCGCCGTCTCGACCAGGTGGCGGTCCACGGTCCAGGTGTGCACGGGGTTGCGCTGCGGCCTGCACCGCACCCGCTCCCAGTCCGGCAGCAGCCGGGTGACCAGGCCCTCCGCCTCCAGCGCCTCCCACACCGCGATCGCGGGCTCGCCCGCGCCGAGGAGGGTGACGAGTTCCTCGCGGGCCTCGGCGGGCCACGGCACCGGCAACTGCGGGGCCAGCTTCGCCAGTTGTCGTACGACATGGAGATTGACGGGCAGTCCGGCCTGCGCGGCGGCGGCCGCGGCACGCAGCACGAGCACCGCGTCCTTCTCGGGGCGGGCGGTGCGGGCGAGCACCGCCTCACCGTCCTGCTCGACCACGCCGTCGGCGAGCGGGGTGCGTTCGGGGGCGGGCCGCCCGCCGAGCAGCGCCTTCAGCCGGGGGCGCACGGAGCGGGCCTTCACCACCCGGGCCACTTCGCGCCAGGTGACGTCACCGGCGTACGAAATGGTGCGCGCGGCCTCGTACACCTGCCGCAGCAGCACGTCCGCGTCGAGCACGCCGAGGGCCTCGGCCACCTGGTCCTGCTCCTGGAGCGCGAGCCGGTCGGTGGCCCGGCCCGAGGTGAGGTGCAGTGCGTCGCGTACGTCGAGGAGGGTGCGGCGGGCGTCGGCGAGGCCCTCGCGGGGGGCGTCGGCGATCCAGGAGGCGGCGACGGCGCGCAGGGCGGTGGCATCGCGGAGGCCGCCCCTGGCCTCCTTGAGGTCGGGTTCGAGGAGGTACTGCAACTCGCCCGCGCGGTCCGCTCTTTCGAGGCAGAGCTCGTGGAGTTCGGGGAGGCGTCTGTGGGCCTGGTTGCGCCAGTCGGCGAGGACGGTGGTGCGCAGCGCGGTGGTGAGGCCGAGGTCGCCGGCGAGGTGGCGGGCGTCGAGCAGGCCGAGGTGCGCCTTGAGGTCGTCACCGGCCACCTTGCGGGCTTCGGCGGGGGTGCGGACGGAGTGGTCGAGGTCGAGACCGAGGTCCCAGACGGGGTACCAGATGCGGTCGGCGAAGGCGGAGACGGCGGTGGGTGGGGCGCCGTCGTGCAGGAGGAGGAGGTCGAGGTCGCTGCGGGGGGAGAGTTCGGCCCGGCCGTAGCCGCCCACGGCGACGAGGGCGGCGGTGGTTCCGGTTTCGCGGGTGGCGGTGTCGAGGAGGTCCGAGAGCCACTCGTCGGTGAGGTTTGCCAGGGCGGCGCGGCGGAAGGGGCCGGTGTGGGACTCCTCGTGGAGGAGTTGCAGCCGGGCCGCCGCGTAGCCGCTGGGACCGTCCGACGTGTGCTTGCTCGTCACCGAGTAACTCCCTTGCCAATTCGACAGAGCTGAGCGGGTCGCGCCTGCGGCGGGCGAATGCCCCTCCCCGCCCCTTCCCTAAACCGCTGACCGCGGGGCCGGGGTTTCCACCTGCGGGCACATCGTGGCTGGCCGCGCAGTTCCCCGCGCCCCTAAACGCCCCGCCCCCTCGCGCGACGGGCATACCGCCGCTCCCTTGGGCGGCGGGGCCGCCCCCCGGGGGCGGAACGGGCGGGCAAGGGAGCGGCCCCCGGCGGAGCCGAACCCTCGCCCCCGCCCCGTACACCCCACCCCCCCCACGCGGAGCTACAACGCGTCGGGCCCCCTCTCCCCCGTCCTCACCCGCACCGCCGTCTCCACCGGCACGCTCCACACCTTCCCGTCGCCGATCTTCCCGGTGCGCGCCGCCTTCACGACCACCTCGATCAGCTGCTCCGCGTCCTCGTCCTCGACCAGCACCTCGATGCGGATCTTCGGCACCAGGTCCACCGTGTACTCGGCTCCCCGGTACACCTCGGTGTGACCCCGCTGGCGCCCGTACCCGCTGGCCTCCGTGACCGTCAGGCCCTGGACGCCGAAGGACTGGAGCGCCTCCTTGATCTCGTCCAGGCGGTGCGGCTTGACGACCGCCGTGATCAGCTTCATACGTCCACCTTCTTGCTCGCGGCCGCTGCCGTCGCAGCCGTCGTCGGAGTCTGGGCCGGTGTCGGAACCGAGGTGCGGGGCGCCGCCCCGCCGCCCGCGCCGGTGAAGTCGTAGGCGGTCTCGGCGTGTTCGGTCTGGTCGATGCCGGAGACCTCGACGTCCTCCTCGACCCGCATGCCCATCACCTTGTCGATGGCGAAGGCGAGGACCGCGGAGACGATCAGGGAGTAGGCGAGGACGGCGAAGACTCCGACCGCCTGCTTGCCGAGCTGCTCAAGACCGCCCCCGTAGAAAAGGCCCTTGGCGTCGGACTGTACGCCGCCGGTGGCGAAGAACCCGACGAGCAGCGAGCCCAGCACACCGCCCACCAGGTGGACACCCACCACGTCCAGCGAATCGTCGTACCCCAGCTTGAACTTGAGCCCCACCGCCATCGCACACACCACACCCGCGATGGCACCGACGGCGATCGCCCCGAGCGGCGAGACCGAGCCGCCCGCCGGGGTGATCGCGACCAGACCCGCGACCGCGCCCGAGGCCGCGCCCAGCGTCGTGAACGCGCCGTGCCGGATCTTCTCGTACGCCAGCCAGGCCAGCATCGCCGCCGCCGTCGCCACCTGGGTGTTGACGAACATGACCGCACCCACGCCGTCGTCGTTGCCCAGCCACGACCCGGCGTTGAAGCCGAACCAGCCGAACCACAGCAGTCCGGCGCCGAGCATCACCAGCGGCAGGCTGTGCGGGCGCATCGGGTCCTTCTTGAAGCCGACCCGCTTCCCGATGACGAGGATCACGCCGAGGGCCGCCGCACCCGCGTTGATGTGGACGGCCGTGCCGCCCGCGAAGTCGATGACGCCCATCTCGAAGAGCCAGCCGCCCGCGCCCCACACCCAGTGCGCGACGGGGAAGTAGACGACGATCGCCCACAGGGTGATGAAGAGCGCCCACGCGGTGAACTTCACCCGGTCCGCGAGCGCCCCGCTGATCAGCGCCGGGGTGAGCACCGCGAACATCAGCTGGAAGACGGCGAAGACGTACACCGGGATGGTGTAGCCGTCCCAGAGTTCGGTGAGGCCGATGCCGCTGAGGCCGACGTAGTCGGAGCTCCAGCCGATGACGGAGCCCAGGTCGTCGCCGAAGGCGAGGCTGAAGCCGAAGAGCACCCACAGGATGGTGACGATCCCGAGGCTGATGAAGCTCATCATCAGCATGTTGAGGGTGGACTTGACCCTGACCATGCCTCCGTAGAAGAAGGCCAGGGCCGGCGTCATCAGCATCACCATGGCGGAGCAGATGAGCATGAAGCCGGTATTGGCGGCGGACAGCGTGGGGGTGTCCGCGGCAAGCGTCACCGTCGCCGTCACGGCGTCCGTCGTGATGCCTGGGGGCATCGGCGTCTCCTCGTCCTCGGGGGCCAGTGCGGGGTGGCTGGTTATGGACCCAGAGAGTGGCGGAGCGCGGTTTCGGAAGACGTCGCTCGATGTTTCGCGGCAGTGACGATGACCGCGTGCACGTTACGGGGAAATGAACTGCCGGATCACCGGCCGCAGCGGTGCGCGGCGGGCGCCGGCCGAACGAGCCGACCGCGACAGCTACCCGGGTGACCTGGCGGCGGGGGAGCCGAATCGGGCTTCACGGGATGACTGTCGCGGCCGGGTAGGTGGGCCCTACACCGCCTCTGCGGCTTCGGGCAGCTGCGCCCCCAACTGGTCGGTCAGGTCGATGACTTCGGCCACGTCACCGAATTCGCGCACCGCCCCTTCGACGGTCTTGCGGATCCGGTTGTTGACCCGCTCGGACCTGACCTTCCCGGCGACCTCCAGGGCGCGCTGGGAGAAGTCGACGGCCTGCTCGGGCTCCCTCTTGAGGAGGTGCACCGTGGCCATGCCGATGAGGTTGAGTGCGTACGAGCGCTGGTGCTCGGTGTCCTTCTCGAAGAGCTGCACGGCCCGGTCCATGACGGGCTCGGCGAGCGAGGCGTACGTGGGGCTGCGGCCTGCCACGTAGGCGAGGTCGCGGTAGGAGTGCGAGTTCTCGCCGTTGAGTTCGGCCTCGGAGAAGAAGCGGATCCAGTCCGGGTCCGTCTCGTCGTCGAGCCCGGCGTCGGTGAAGGTGTCCTCGGCCATCCGCACGGCCCGCTTGCACTTGCTGGGCTGGCCCATGTTGGCGTACGCCCGGGCCTCCATCGCATACAGCATCGCCTGGGTGCGGGCGGTGGCGCAGTCGCGGCTGCCGTACTGGGCGAGGTGGACCAGTTCGAGGGCGTCGTCGGGCCGGCCGAGGTGGATCATCTGGCGGCTCATGCTGGAGAGGATGTACGAGCCGAGCGGCTTGTCGCCCGCTTCCTTGGCGGCGTGCAGCGCGAGCACGAAGTACTTCTGGGCGGTGGGCTGGAGGCCGATGTCGTAACTCATCCAGCCGGCCAGTTCGGAGAGTTCGGCGGCGCACCGGAACAGGCGCTTGGAGGTGGCGCCGGGCTGCGGTTCCTGGAGGAGGTCGGTGACCTCGTGGAGCTGGCCGACGACGGCCTTGCGGCGCAGTCCGCCACCGCACTGGGCGTCCCACTGGCGGAACATCATGGTGGTGGATTCGAGGAGTTGCAGCTCCGGCTCGGACAGCCGGGAGGGCCGCCGGGAGGCGCTCGCGGACTCCGCGGGGGCGGGGTCGCCCGCGGGCGCGGGCACCAGCCAGCGCTGCATCGGCTCGATGAGCCCGGGGCCCGCGGACAGTGCGAGCGCGGAGCCGAGGAAGCCCCGGCGGGCCAGCATCAGGTCGCTGCGGGAGAACTCGCTCAGCAGCGAGACGGTCTGCGGTCCGGCCCACGGGAGGTCGACCCCGGAGACGGACGGCGACTGGTGCGCGGCCCGCAGTCCGAGGTCCTCGATGGCGACGACCGCGCCGAAGCGCTCGGAGAACAGCTCGGAGAGGATGCGCGGAATGGGCTCGCGCGGATTCTCGCCGTCCAGCCAGCGGCGTACCCGCGAGGTGTCGGTACTGATGTGGTGGGCGCCCATCTGCCGCGCCCTGCGGTTGACCTGGCGCGCCAGCTCGCCCTTGGACCAGCCGCTGCGCGCGAACCACGAACCGAGCTGCTCGTTCGGGCGCTTTCCAGCGTGTCCGTCGCTACCGCTGCTGCCGCCCACAGGAACGCCCCCATTCCGTCGTCGCCGCCGTCCGCACCGGACGTGCCGGCGTCTTTGCCGGGCGTCCGTACTGCCCACCCGGAGCGGGCCGCACACCGCGCTCCGGGAACTCTCCTCGAATCATCCGCCTGAATCCCTTACAGAATGCCGCCGTTCGGGGCTCTCTGTCCGCAGGATGCGCCCCCTCGAACGGGAATCCGGCTTGCCTCCGGCATACCCATGAACGCGCGCACTTCCGGGTTCATGCACCAAAAGTAATCCTACGATCACCCCTCCGGCGAGGGCACTTACAGAAACGCCACCATTCGCCACCCCTCCGAGTGAACTCCCCTGCGGGCAGGCGCGATTCACTTGACACAGGACGATCAGGAGCAGGCGGAACGACGCACGCCGGAGCGCGCACGGAATTCCGCACCACCCCGGAAGACCCCATACGCCGCCGATGCCGGAATTCGGGGGCGCGTCCACCAGCAGAATGCGACAGAGGGTCATCGGACAGCTCCACGTCGTAACCACCGGCGAGTTCGACCCGTTGGAGGGGGCATGGGCTTCACGATCGGCGGCATCCGGGACATGCGGTCCGGCACTCGGCGCCGCGGCCGTACGACAGAGGGCACAGCGGTGGCGGAGTACACCGGGCTGTGGGGCTGGGACGTGGTCCCGGGCGCGAGGGCGGTCGCGGGCGTCTGCTCCTGCGGCGACGCGGCGTGCCCGGCCCCGGGCGCCCACCCCTTCGACTTCGCCCCGGTGGTCCCGGCGGGGGCCACGCTGGACGAGGTCACGGCCGCCTGGGCGCAGTTCCCCGGCGCCGCGGTGCTGCTGCCGGTCGGCACGTCCTTCGACGTGCTCGACGTGGCCGAGGCGGCCGGGCGGCGCGCGCTGGTCCGGCTGGAGCGGATGGGCATTCCGCTCGGCCCGGTGGCGGTGACGCCGGACGGCCGCGCGCACTTCTTCGTCGCACCGGGCGCGGCGGCGGCGCTGCCCGAACTCCTCTACCGGATGGGCTGGGACGACGCGGAGCTGGACCTGCGCTGCCTGGGCACCGGGGCGTACGTGACCGCTCCCCCGTCGGACCACGCGGGCCTGGGCCAGGTCCGCTGGCTGCGCCCGCCCGCACTGGACACGGCGACCAAACCCCCGCAGGCACGACTGCTGCTGGGCACCCTGGCGTACATCTGCCACCGCCACCTGGCCTGAAGCCTTCTCCCCGGAAAGCCGAAGGACCCCCACCGCACCCCCTGCCCCACGCGCCCCATACCGAAGGGCCCCCACCGCATCTGCACCATGCGGCGGGGGCCCTTCTTCGTACGGCGGTGTCGCGCGGCCCGCGGGCCGGGGGCGGAGGGCGGGGTTCAGTCCCCGATCAGCGCGTCCACGAACGCCTCGGGCTCGAACGGAGCCAGGTCGTCCGGGCCCTCGCCGAGGCCCACCAGCTTGACCGGTACGCCCAGTTCGCGCTGGACGGCGATGACGATGCCGCCCTTGGCAGTGCCGTCCAGCTTGGTGAGCACGATGCCGGTGATGTTCACGACCTCGGCGAACACCCGCGCCTGGACCAGGCCGTTCTGCCCGGTGGTGGCGTCGAGGACGAGGAGCACCTCGTCGAGCGGGCCGTGCTTCTCCACGACGCGCTTGACCTTGCCGAGCTCGTCCATGAGTCCGGTCTTGGTGTGCAGCCGGCCCGCCGTGTCGATGAGCACGACGTCCGCGCCCTCGGCGATGCCCTCCTTGACCGCGTCGAAGGCGATCGACGCCGGGTCGCCGCCCTCCGGGCCCCGTACCGTACGGGCGCCGACGCGCTCGCCCCAGGTCTGGAGCTGGTCGGCGGCGGCGGCACGGAAGGTGTCGGCCGCGCCGAGCACCACCGAGCGTCCGTCGGCCACCAGGACGCGGGCCAGCTTGCCGGTGGTGGTGGTCTTGCCGGTGCCGTTGACGCCGACGACCATCACGACGCCGGGGGTGTCGAGGCCGCTCTCGGTCTTCACGGCGCGGTCCACGTCGGTGCCGATCAGGGCGAGCAGCTCCTCGCGGAGCAGGCTGCGCAGTTCGTCCGGGGTACGGGTGCCGAGCACGCGGACGCGCTCGCGCAGCCGCTCGACCAGTTCCTGGGTGGGAGCGACGCCGACGTCGGCGGTGAGGAGGGTGTCCTCGATCTCCTCCCAGGTGTCCTCGTCGAGGTTGTCGCGCGAGAGCAGCGTGAGCAGGCCCTTGCCGAGCGAGTTCTGGGAGCGGGCGAGCCGGGCGCGCAGCCGTACGAGACGGCCGGCGGTGGGCTCGGGCACGTCGAGCGCGGGGGCGGTGGCCTCGGTGGGCGCCGCCTCCTCGACGGGCGGTTCGACGACGACCGGGGTCTCGGCGGGCCCCGGGAGGTCTACCTCCTCGATGGTGCGGCGCGCTTCGTCCTTCGGCGGAGCGGCGTCCTCGCCCACCTGAGGTTCGGCGGGCGGGGCAGTGATGGTCGGCGTGCTCGGCGGCGCCGAGGGCGGCAGCTGCTTCTTCTTGCGGCTGCTGACCACGAGCCCGCTGATGGCGCCGACCGCGACCAGGGCGATGACTACAGCAAGGATGAGGATGTCCATAACCCGACCAGTATCGGCCACGGAAGCCCACGGGGCCCCAATTGGACGTTCCTCCAAGTGACATACCCGCCACAAGGCTGGCAGTCGGGTCAAAGTACGATGGCCGTGCCTGTATCAACGCGCGTAGAGTCCTGACGATCACTCCCCCACCGGTCCGCAACGTCGCGGGCCGAGCGAGAGGCATGGAACCCCCACCCATGAGCACCACCGCCGAAACCCCCACCGCCGCCGAAGGCACGGTCGAGACCCGAGGCCTCGAACCGGTCCCGGACAACGAGCGCAACGGCCATGTCCGCGAGCTGTTCCCCACCTGGGTGGCCGCCAACATCAGCGTGCTCCTGCTCACCATGGGCGCCGGCCTGATCGTCTTCAACGGGCTGAACTTCTGGCAGGTGCTCGTCGTCGCCTTCGCCGCGCCGATCGTCAGCTACGGCCTGGTCGGCCTGATCTCGATCGCCGGCAAGCGCGGCGGCTCCCCCGGCATGGCGCTCTCGCGGGCGGTGTTCGGCCAGCGCGGCAACCTCTTCCCGGGTTCGCTGATCTGGGTGGCCCGCTGGGGCTGGGAGACGATCAACGCGGTCACCGGCGCGTACGCGGTGCTGACCGTCCTGGACCTGCTCTTCGGCGTCAAGAGCAACACCACCCTCGTGGTCGTCACCCTGCTGCTCTTCGTGGCCTGCACGTTCGTCGTCTCGGGCCTGGGCATCAAGGCGCTGCAGATCTGCCAGAAGTGGTCGACGTACCTCTTCGGCGTCTTCTCCGTGCTCGTGCTGGTCTACCTGATCGCCAACACCGACTGGGCGTCCGTCTTCGCCAAGCCCGCCGGGTCCACCGCGATGCTGATCGCGGGCATCGGCACCATCGCCGCGGGCGGCATCAGCTGGGTCCCCTCCGGTCCTGACTTCACCCGCTACCTGCCCCGCAACGCCTCCAACAAGGGCATGGTCGGCGCCTCCATCGGCGGCGCGGGCATCGTGGTCCTCCCGATGGTCCTGATGGGTGCGGTGATGGCCGTCTCCACCCCGAACCTGGCGAGCGCGCAGGACCCGGTCTCCTTCATCGGCGAGCTGCTGCCGATGTGGATCTCGGTCCCGTACCTGGTGATCGCCCTGATCGGGATGCTGCTGATCAACTCGATGTCGATGTACTCGGCGGGCTTCACCGCACAGACGCTGGGCATCAATGTGCCGCGCGCCTGGGCCGTCAGTGTGAACGCGGTCATCAGCCTGGTCTTCGGCTTCCTGCTGATGGTGGTGGCGACCAGCTTCATCGGCTCGTTCATCTCCTTCCTGACGCTGCTCGCGGTGGCGTTCTCGGCCTGGATCGGCGTCTTCGGGGTCGACATGCTGAAGCGCAAGTCGTACGACGGTGAGGCGCTGATGGACACCAAGAGGACCAGCGCCTACTGGTACAGCGGCGGCTTCGCCTGGTCCGCGATGATCGCCTGGGGCGTGGCCCTGGTGGTCGGCCTGCTCTTCACCAAGGTCGAGTGGTTCACCGGCCCGCTGGCCACCACCTGGCTCGGCGCGAACGGGCTCGGCTGGGTCGTCACAATCGTCGCCGCCGGTGTGCTGTACGCGGTCCTGCCGCGCGCACAGGCCCCCGCGGCCCACGAGGAGCCCGCCGAAAGCCTGTCCATCTGACGCTTCGTCAGCTACGGTCCCCCTTCGCCAACCCACTTCGGCGGAGGGGGATCTCTCGTCATGGCCTACTCGGTGGTCCGGTTCAACCTGGTCGATCCCGAGGCGACGCCCGCCTCCCTGAGCGCCCGCTACCGCGCTGCCCTGGAGATGGCCGCGTACGCCGACGAACACGGCGTCGACACGGTCCAGACGGAGGAGCACCACGGCGCCGCCAACGGCTGGCTGCCCTCCCCCTTCACCTTCGCGGGCGCCGTCTTCGGCGCGACACAGCGCATCGCGGTCACCGTCTCGGCGATCATCGGCCCGCTGTACGACCCGCTGCGCCTGGCCGAGGACATCGCCGTGCTCGACCTGCTGAGCGGGGGCCGGCTGGTCACGGTCGCCGGGATCGGCTACCGCCCCGAGGAGTACGAGCAGCTGGGCGCCGAGTGGGGCCGGCGCGGCAAGCTCCAGGACGAGCTCCTGGAGACCCTCCTCAAGGCGTGGTCCGGCGAGCCCTTCACGTTCCGCGGCCGCACCGTCCGCGTCACCCCGCGCCCGTACACCCGGCCGCACCCGATGCTGCTGGCCGGCGGCAGTTCGAAGGCGGCGGCCCGGCGGGCGGCCAGGCTCGGGCTGCCGTTCTTCCCGAGCGCCCACCTGCCGGAGCTCCAGCGCTTCTACGAGGAGGAGTGCGCGCGGCACGGCACGTCGGGCTTCTGCATGATGCCGGGCGCGGTGACCCCGCTGCTGCACCTCAGCGAGGACCCGGACCGCGCCTGGGCGACGTACGGCGAGCACTTCCTGCACGAGGCACGTACGTACGCCTCCTGGCAGTCGAAGGACATCAGCTCGGCGGTCCGCTCGGCCGCGACGACGGTCGAGGAGCTGCGTGCCGAGGGGGTCTACCGGATCCTCACGCCCGAGCAGTGCGCGGCCCTGGACACCCGGAGTCTGGTGCTGCATCCGCTGTGCGGCGGGATGCCGGTGGAGGAGGGACAGCGCAGCCTGCGGCTGTTCGCACAAGACGTACTGCCCCGGCTCAAGGGTGAGCCGGGGCAGTGACGGTGACGATGAAGATGAAGGTGAAGGTGACCGGTACGACGCGGGGCGTCAGCTCATGTCCTCAAGCTTCTTGCCCTTGGTCTCGGGGACGAACTTGACGATGAACGCGATCGAGAGGAACGCGAAGGCCGCGTACATCACGTAGGTCAGCGACAGGTTCCAGTCCGACATGCTCGGGAAGGTCTTGGTGATCGCGAAGTTGGCCAGCCACTGGGCCATGACCGCGACACCGAGGGCGGCGGAGCGGATGCGGCTCGGGAAGATCTCGGCCAGCCAGACCCAGACGACGACACCCCAGGACAGGGCGAAGAAGAGCACGAACAGGTTGGCCGCGACCAGTGCGATGACGCCCCAGCTGTGCGGCAGGGTGGCGCCCTCGGTGGCCTGCTGGCCGAAGGCCACCGCCATCACGGCGAGGGTGGCGCCCATGCCGACGGAGCCGATGAGGGCGAGCGGCTTGCGGCCGATCCGGTCGACGAACAGCATCGCGATGACCGTACCGATGATGTTCACGATCGAGGTCTCGAACGAGTAGAAGAACGAGCTCGACGGGTCGATGCCGACGGACTGCCACAGGATGTTCGAGAAGTAGAAGATGACGTTGATGCCGACCAGCTGCTGGAACACCGAGAGGCCGATGCCGATCCAGACGATGGGCAGCAGACCGCCCTTGCCGCCGCGCAGGTCCTTGAAGGTCGACTTGTGCTCGCTGCGCACGTCGGCGTGGATCTCGGCGACCCGGGCGTCCAGGTCGGAGTGGGGCTCGATCTCGGCGAGGATCTTCTTCGCCTGCTCGGTGCGTCCCGCCTGGACCAGGAAGCGCGGGGACTCGGGGATCAGGAAGGACATCAGGCCGTAGATGACGGACGGGACGACCATCACGATCAGCATCCACTGCCAGGTCTCCAGGCCCATCAGCTGGGCGCGCTCCGCACCGCCGGCCCGCAGGATCGCGTAGTTGACCAGCTGCGAGGTGGCGATGCCGATGACGATGGCGGCCTGCTGGAAGGAGGTCAGCCGGCCCCGGTACGCGGGCGGGGCGACCTCGGCGATGTAGGCCGGGCCGACCACGGAGGCCATGCCGATGGCGATGCCGCCGAGGATGCGCCAGAAGCCCAGGTCCCAGACGGAGAACGGCAGGCCCGAACCGATCGCGCTGATGGTGAAGAGGGTGGCCGCGATCTGCATGACGCGGATGCGCCCGATCCGGTCGGCGATCCTGCCCGCGATCATCGCGCCGACGGCACAACCGAGCAGCGCGATGGCGGCGACGGTGCCCAGGGACCCGGAGCTCAGGCCGAACTTGCTTTGGATGCCGGAGTTGGCGCCGTTGATGACGGAGCTGTCGTAGCCGAAGAGGAAGCCACCGAGGGCCGCGGCCGCGGTGATGAAGATGACATGGCCGAGATGATCCGGTGCGGCTTGGCCGCCGGACGCCGACGGCGTCTTCGCTGTGCTGGTCACGTGAACTCCTGGACCCGGCCGCGTTGCCGGGTATGTCCGTGGGGGGCAGCCTTCAGGTGACTCCCAGTGGGGCACAACTCGACGTCACGCACCACTTGGGACCGACTGAACGCAGCTGGAACGGAGGAGATCGTATGCCTTCAACTTTTGAAGTCCGATCCGGGGTCCAGTCGCGCCCATTGTGGACGTGTCCCCGGTTTTGACAGAGGCAATCACCGCAAGTCATTCAGTTATTGAAGAGTTAAAGGGTTCAACCGGGTTCACCGAAGACGCTGGCTGATGACCTTCGAGACCCCGTCGCCCTGCATCGAGACGCCGTAGAGGGCGTCCGCCACCTCCATCGTGCGCTTCTGGTGCGTGATCACGATCAGCTGGGAGCTCTCCTGGAGCTCCTTCATGATCCGAATCAGCCGCTGGAGGTTGGTGTCGTCCAACGCCGCCTCGACCTCGTCCATCACATAGAACGGGCTCGGCCGCGCCTTGAAGATCGACACCAGCAGCGCCACGGCGGTCAGCGAGCGCTCGCCGCCGGACAGCAGCGAGAGCCGCTTGACCTTCTTGCCCGGCGGACGCGCCTCGACGTCGACGCCGGTGGTCAGCATGTTGTCGGGATCGGTGAGGATCAGCCGCCCCTCGCCGCCCGGGAACAGCCGCGAGAAGACGCCCTCGAACTCCCGCGCCGTGTCCCGGTACGCCTCGGTGAACACCTGCTCCACCCGCTCGTCGACCTCCTTGATCACCTGGAGCAGGTCGGTCCGGGTCCGCTTGAGGTCCTCCAGCTGCTCGGAGAGGAACTGGTGCCGCTCCTCCAGCGCCGCGAACTCCTCAAGCGCCAGCGGATTCACCTTCCCGAGCTGCTGATACGCCCGTTCGGCTGCCTTGAGCCGCTTCTCCTGCTCCGCGCGCACGAAGGGGCGCGGCCGGTTGCGCACGTCCTCGGGGTCCTCGGGCAGGGTCTCCCCCTCGGCGGCGGGCGAGGAGGGCACCGGCAGGTCGGGCCCGTACTCCGCCACCAGCGAGGCCGGCTCCACCCCCAGCTCCTCCAGGGCCCTGGTCTCCAGCTGCTCGATGCGCAGCCGCTTCTCCGCCCCGAGCACCTCGCCCCGGTGCACCGAGTCGGTCAGCTTGTCGAGCTCCTGGGCGAGCTCCCTGCCCCGGCCGCGCTCGGCGACCAGTTCGCGCTCACGCTCCGCCTTGGCGGCCTCCGCGACCGAGCGCTCCTCGGCCGCCCGGCCGAGGGAGACCTCAGCGTGCGCGAGGAGCTGCCGGGCGCCCGTCGCGACGGCTGCCGCGACCCGCGCCTCGTACCGCATCCGCTCGCGCCGCTGCTGCGCGCGGGCGCGTGCCTCGCGCTCGGCGCGGGCGCCCCGGTCGAGGGCGTCGGCCCGGCCCGCCAGCGCCTTGACCCGCTCCTCGTGGGTACGGGCCTGGAGGCGTGCCTCCATCTCGGTCTGCCGGGCGTTGGCGCCGTCGGCCGCGAGCCGGTCGCGCACCGAGGTGTCCGGCTCCTCCTCCACGGGCGCCTCCTCGGCCACCGCGAGCCGCTCCGCGAGCACCTCGGCCTCCTCGGTGGCCCGCTCCAGCGCCTCCTGCGCCTTGGCCGCGGCCGCCGCCGAGCGCTCCGCCTCACCGGCCGCCCCGCGCGCCTGCCCCGCCAGCCGCCCGAGCTGCTGCGCCACCGCCGACCGCTCCCGGTCCCCGGCCCGCCGCCGCTCCGCGCACTCCTCGACGGCGACGGCGCAGGCCCGCTTGCGCTCGGCCGCGTCCCGCTGCGCCCCGGCCAGCTCCTCGCACCGGACGTCCAGCTCCAGCAGCTCCGCGTCCGCCTCGTCGACGGACGCCCGTACCTCCAGCAGACTCGGCGCCCCGGCCGACCCGCCCTGCGCGAAGCGCGCCCCCAGCACATCGCCCTCGGCGGTGACGGCGGTCAGCGCGGGGTGCGCGTAGACCAGGTCCTCGGCGTCCTCCAGCGTCCCCACCACGACGACCCCGTGCAGCAACTGCCGTACGGCGGGCATCAGTTCCCCGGGCCCCCGCACGAATTCGACGGCGTACGGAGCAGGAGCCTGCGGCAGCTCGGACGGCTCCGCCCCCTCCCCCGCCACCAGCAGCGCCGCCCGCCCCGCGTCCTGCTTGCGCAGCAGCCGCAGCGCCTCGGCGGCGGCCGCCGGGCCACTGACCGCGAGCGCGTCCGCCGCCGCCCCCAGGGCCGCCGCCACCTGCACCTCGTAACCGGGAGCGACCGTCAGCAGCTCCGCCGCGGGCCCGAGCAGCCCGGTCAGCTGCTCGCCCGCGCCCAGCAGCGCCCCGGTGCCGTCCTTGCGGCGCAGCCCGAGCGCCAGCGCCTCGCGCCGCGCGGAGGTGGCGGCACGTTCCCGCTCGGCCGCCGTCAGCTCCTCCCGTACGGCGGTCAGTTCCCGCTCCGCGTCGGCGAGTTCCCGCTTGGCGTCGTCGTGCCGTACGCCCAGCTCCTCGTCGCCCGCGTCCAGCCCGTCGACCTCCGCCTTGAGCTGCTCGTACTCCTCCTGGGCGGCGGAGGCACGTTCCTGCGCAGCGTCCCTGGCCTCGGCGAGCCGCTCGATCTCCGCCCGCGCCGAACCCGCCCTGCCCCGGGCCGCGTTGACCTGCCCGCCGAGCCTCGCCAGCCCCTCGCGGCGGTCGGCGATGGCGCGCGCGAGGTCCTTGAGGCGGCGCTCCTCGGCCGCGAGCTCGCGCTCCAGCTCGCCCCGGTGCCCGACGGTGTCCTCCAGTGCGTGCCGGGCCGCCTCCAGCGCGGCCTCCAGCTCGGCCTCCTGCTCCCGGATCCGCGCGGCCTCGCGCTCCATGTCCTCGGGGTCGCGGCCGCGCCGCTCCTCCTCGGGTGCCGCGTTCGCACTGGCCACCCGGGCGTCGGCGAGGGAGATCGTGCCCCGTACCCGCTCCGCGAACTGCGACAGCTCGTACCAGGACTGCTGCGCCCGCTGGAGCCGGGGCGCCAGCCGCCGCACCTCCTCCTCCAGCTCCGCCTCACGCTGCTGGGCGGCCTTGAGCGCGCTCTCGGCGGACTCCTTGCGCGCCTTGAGCGCGGCCTCGTCCGCGATCTCCGCGCCGAGCGCCCGGCGCATCGTGACGAGGTCGTCCGCGAGCAGCCGCAGCCGTACGTCGCGCAGGTCGGCCTGGATCACGGCGGCCCGCCGGGCCACGGCGGCCTGACGCCCCAACGGCTTGAGCTGGCGCCGGAGTTCACCGGTCAGGTCCTCGACCCGCGCCAGGTTCGCCTTCATCGACTCCAGCTTCCGCAGCGCCTTCTCCTTGCGCTTGCGGTGCTTGAGGACGCCCGCCGCCTCCTCGATGAAGGCACGGCGGCCCATCGGATCGGCGTGCAGTACGGAGTCGAGCTGGCCCTGTCCGACGATGACGTGCATCTCGCGGCCGATGCCGGAGTCGGAGAGCAGTTCCTGGATGTCGAGCAGCCGGCAGGTGTCGCCGTTGATCTGGTACTCGCTGCCGCCGTTGCGGAACATGATGCGCGTGAGGGTGACCTCGGCGTACTCGATGGGCAGCGCGCCGTCGGAGTTGTCGATGGTGAGGGACACCTCGGCACGACCCAGCGGGGGCCGCCCGGTGGTGCCGGCGAAGATGACGTCCTCCATCTTGCCGCCGCGCAGCGATTTGGCGCCCTGCTCGCCCATGACCCAGGAGAGCGCGTCCACCACGTTGGACTTGCCCGACCCGTTGGGGCCCACGACACAGGTGATGCCCGGCTCGAAGCGGAGCGTCGTGGCGGAGGCGAAGGATTTGAAGCCGCGGAGGGTCATGGCCTTGAGGTGCACGCAGCCGGACTTTACCGCCCTGCACACTTCCGCCACCGCGCATCCGCACCGGCGGTGCGCGCCACGCCCGCGGCGCCGGCGGTTTCACCCATCAAGGTGCAGGGCACATCAGATGTTGAGGGAACGTCGAGGAAACGAGAACACGAAGCGAAGGCGCGGCAAAGAAAGAAGGGACGCCGGAGCGCCCCTTGCAGATCTCGCTGCGACTGCTTCGGGGCAGGGCGATGCCCAAGGATTTTCCTTGCCCGAGATACAGGAGTACCGGGGTACCGGGTACCGGGAAGCCGCCCGTGTTACCGAGGTACCGAGATTCCGATGATGAAACCGGTCCGAGGAGGAGCGGGATCAGATGAGCGGGATCAGGTGAGTGCGGGCTCCGCCTGCGGGACCTCGATGTCGAAGTCCTCGTCGAGCAGAGAAGTGTCTCCGCGGTGCTGAGCGGCGGCGGTGAGCGAGTCGTTCTCGTTCTGGATCCGGTTGAGCTCGGACTCCAGATCCTGGACTCGCTGCTGAAGCCGTCGCATCTCGGCGAGGAGTCGCGGGTCGGAGCCGCCGACGTAACCGAGAAGCGCCTTTGCCATGATGAGTGGTCCTCCACACTGAGTGACCGACCGAGAGCGGTGTGGGTCGTGAGGGAATCGCACCCGCGGTGCTTGGCAGTGATGTTGATTCACTGCGGTTCTCACTTGTTCTCGCTGCCAAACAGCTAAGGTGCGCGGGGATTCCAGAGTCTCACCAAAAAGTTTGACGGTCAACACGATCACACCCCGTATCGACGGGCTTCCCGGGAGCGTTCGGCCGTGGAAACAACGGCGTCGCTCAACCTGCGGGGCCCTGGGGGCTTGGAGATCATCCTCGTACGGGCAGCCTTCCACGACAACCCGTTTCTGGCAACCACCAGGGCATTCCCGCCGAACGCAGGTGCCCGTGGCACCCCGCACGGGCGTCCCCTCCTTACTACTGGAGTACGAAGGGACCGGCCGGGTCAGCGGATCGCGAAGCCGGTGTAGCCCCCACGCGGTGTGCCCCATATCTCAGTGACACCGTCGACCCGGCCGGGAGTGTCGTCGGAGTGCAGCCACTGGAGCAGCCGGTGGCAATTCTCACGCGGCCCCTCGGCGACCACCTGCACGCGTCCGTCGTCGAGGTTGAGGGCGAAGCCGGCGAGGCCGCCGATCTCCAGTGCGTTTGCCCTGGTGAACCAGCGAAAGCCCACTCCCTGTACTCGGCCGCGTACCCAAGCGGTGAGTCGCGCGTCCGGTCGTGCATCTTCGTTCATGACTGCACGCTAACCGGCCAAATGCTCACGAGACACTTCACCCCCACACGTCATGCCGTACAGTCCCGACCCAATGAGCCTCATCCATATGGGTGAACACATTGACCGTCGAGTTTGAGGAAGGCACAGCAGATGGGACGCCATCGACGCACTGCCGCCGGGCCCGCCGCAGACGTGACCGCGGAAGCCCAGGCAGGCGGTATCCGGGGCGGTGACCGCCGCAGGAAGCGGGCCGCGCCCGTGCGGACCGGACTGCTCGGAGTCTCCGCCGCCGTGGCCTTCGGGGCCGTGGCCGTTGCTTCCGGAATCCTTCCCGGCACCGAGAACTTCGGCCTCGGGGGCGGCGGCAACGGCTCCGGGGACCGGGTGACGGCCGGCGGCGCCGTGGACCTGAAGGCCCAGGGCGACGCCTCGGCCTCCCCCACCGACCGGGCATCGGCCCCCGCCTCCGCCCGGGGCGGGGAGCGCGCGCAGGGCCCGTCCAAGACGCCTTCGCAGACCCCTCCGGAGAAGACCTCCCCGTCGGGCACGCCGAAGACTCCGGCCGCCGATTCGCAGAAGCAGACGGTCGACGGCGCGAAGAAGGCGCCCGCCGAGACGCCGAAGACGGACGCCCCGAAGCGCGCGGAGACCCCGGCCGCACCGAAGGCGCCCGCCACCCCGGAGCGCCGCCGGACCCAGGCCCTCGCCTCGGCGAACGACGCGGCCGCCGCCGTGCTCTCCCTGGTGAACCAGGAGCGCGCGAAGGCTGGCTGCAGCCCGGTCCGCCCGGACACCGGCCTCGCCTCGCTGGCCGCGTCCTTCAGCCGGGACATGGCCTCGCGCGGCTTCTTCGACCACACCGACCCGGACGGCGCGACCCCGTGGGACCGCGCCGCCAAGGTGGGCATCAAGGACCTGGGCGGCGAGAACATCGCGCGCGGCCAGGCCGACGCCCAGGCGGTGATGGACGCCTGGATGAAGAGCGAGGGCCACCGCGCGAACATCCTGAACTGCGACTACACGACGCTGGGCGTCGGTGTGCACATGGCCGAGGGCGGCCCGTGGTGGACGCAGGACTTCGGCTTCTGATCCCTTTCGTCCCGTCGCCCCGTCGTCCCGCCGGCCGCCGCCGACCTCCTACGGTCGCGGCGGCCGCTGGCACTTCGGGCAGAAGTAGCTGGAGCGGTTCATCCACGGGCGGCGCCGGATCTCCGTCCCGCAGCGGTGGCAGGGCTTGCCCTCGCGGCCGTACGCGTCGAGCGAGCGGTCGAAGTAGCCGGACTCGCCGTTCACGTTCACGTACAGGCTGTCGAAGCTGGTGCCGCCGACGTCGAGGGCCGCGTTCATCACGTCCCGCACGTGCCCCAGGAGTTCGGCCGAGCGGGGTTTGGTCATGGTCCCGGTGGGCCGGTCGTAGTGCAGCCGGGAGCGCCACAGCGCCTCGTCGGCGTAGATGTTGCCGACGCCGCTGATCAGGGACTGGTCGAGCAGGGCGCGCTTGACCGTCGTACGGCGCTGCCGCAGCGCGGTGTGGAACGCGGCGTCGTCGAAGGCCTCGTCGAGGGGGTCGCGGGCGATGTGCCCGATGACGTCGGGCAGGCCGTCGGGGGTGGTGTCGTGCAGCGAGAGCCCGCCGAAGGTGCGCTGGTCGACGAAGCGCAGCTCGGTACCGAGGACGTCGGCGAAGCGCAGTCTGACCCGCAGGTGCTTCTCGTCGGCGGCCTCCTGCGGCTGTACGAGGAGCTGCCCGCTCATCCCGAGGTGGCCGAGCACCGCGAGCGGGGCGTCGTCCAGCGGCAGCCACAGGTACTTGCCGCGCCGCATGGCCGCCCCGACGCGGTGCCCCGTCAGCCGGGCGGCGAAGTCGGGGCCGCCCGCGAGGTGCCTGCGCACCGCGCGCGGGTGCAGCACCTCGACCTCGGCGACGGTCCGCCCGGTGACCCACCGCTCCAGGCCTCGGCGTACGACTTCCACTTCCGGCAGCTCGGGCACTTCTGCTCTCCTCGGGAAAAGGGTTCGGGTATGCGTCCGGCCCCGCTACCACCCGTGAGGGTCGTAGCGGGGCCGGACGGTGATGCGTACTGCTTGATGCCGTACTGCTTCAGGTTTTCGCGGTCAGGCGACCGGCGACGTGCTGTCGTCGGACTCGGGCGCCGGGGCGTCCGGGGCGGTGACTGCCGGAACGTCCGCGCCGGCCTTCGCCGCCGCTTCTCGCTCCGCCGCGGCCGCGCTGATCGCGCGCCACGCGGACTCCGCCGCCTGCTGTTCCGCTTCCTTCTTGCTGCGGCCGGTGCCGGTGCCGTACGAGACACCACCGACGCGGGCGGCAGCAGTGAAGGTCTTCTCGTGGTCCGGGCCCGTCTCCGTGACCAGGTACTCGGGAACACCGAGCCCCTCGGCCGCGGTGAGCTCCTGGAGACTGGTCTTCCAGTCCAGACCGGCGCCGAGGCTGGACGACTTCTCGATCAGCGGATCGAAGAGCCGGTGCACCAGCTCGGAAGCGGCGTCCAGACCCTGGTCGAGATAGACCGCACCGATCACCGCTTCCAGGGTGTCGGCGAGGATGGATGCCTTGTCCCGGCCTCCCGTGCCCTCTTCACCCCGGCCGAGCCGGATGAAGGAGCCGAGTTCGAGGCCGCGGCCCACCTCCGCGAGCGCACGAGAATTGACCACCGCGGCCCGGAGCTTGGCCAACTGGCCTTCCGGGAGGTCGGGGTGGGTCCGGTACAGCGTGTCGGTGACCACCAGGCCGAGCACCGAATCCCCGAGGAATTCGAGCCGCTCGTTGGTGGGCAGACCGCCGTTCTCGTACGCGAACGAACGATGGGTCAGCGCACGCACCAGAAGGGCGGACTCGAGGTGATACCCGAGCCGCCCTTCCAGAAGCGTGTGAGACGAGGCATTGTCCGTCTTGTGTGACTCAGACATGGTGCCTCTCACCAGCCGCTCAGACCTCGAGGACCTGGCGCTTGTTGTACGTGCCGCAGCTCGGGCACGCAATGTGCTGGAGCTTCGGCTCCTGGCAGCGCTCGCACGACACCAGGGTGGGGACCGCAGCCTTCCACTGCGACCGGCGGTGGCGCGTGTTGCTGCGCGACATCTTCCGCTTCGGAACAGCCACGGCTACTTCTCCTGCTTCTCGTCGACGCCAGATTCAGCGTCGTCCACGTTGTCCTTCTCGTCGACCTGGCCGGTCTCGACGAGTCCCTGCAGTGCCGCCCAACGGATGTCGACGGCGTCATGGTGGTGGTCCGGGTTCTCGTTCAGGCTGGTCCCGCACTGCGAGCACATACCTGCACAGTCCTCCCGGCACACCGGCTGCATCGGCAGTGCGAGCACTACCGCGTCACGCAGCACGGGTTCGAGGTCGAACAAGCCGTCCTCGAGGAAGAGTGTGTCCTCGTCGTCCTCGGCGTCGTCGCCCGGTTCCGCTTTTGCACGGCCCCGGTCGTCGGCGTCAGGGTACGAGAACATCTCCTGGAAGTCCGCTGCGACGTCAAGCCGCACCGGCTCCAGACACCTTACGCACTCCCCCTCACCCGTGGCACGGACGGTGCCTGTGACAAGCACCCCTTCCATGACGGATTCGAGGCGGAGCCTGATCTCCAAGGGCGCACCTTCCGGTACGCCGATGACCCCTTCGACACCGAAGTCCTTGGGGGCCTCCGCGGAGCGGGTCAGCCGCTGGAGCGCACCGGGACGCCGGCCCAGCTCGTGTGTGTCGAACACGAGGGGGTTGCGGTGGTCGAGGTGCGTACTCAGGGGATTTCCTGCTTTCGGATTGCTGTGGAGACGGGCTGCCGTGGCGATCGAAGTACGTCGGAGGTACGTCGACGGCGAATCGGGCAGCCGAAATCGCAGACGTGGTCCGCGACGAAGAGCCAGGATACTTGACGCTTCGCCCAGGGCCCAATCCGGTCCTAACGACCCTGCTCGTACTCCCGGAGCTGGTCGAGATTGATCATGCTCGTGTCGAACATGCTGGTCTCGTCGAGGGCGCCCTGCTGCGGCTGGTGCGGCTGCTGGTGCTGCTGCGTCTGCTGCTGTACGGGCTGGCCGTACTGGTCGTAGCCCTGCTGCGGGTAGCCGGCCGCGTAGGGGTCCTGCTGGTAGCCGTACGGGTCCTGCTGCTGGTACGAGGCGGCGTACGCGTCCTGGGGCTGCTGGTACGGCGCCGCGTACGGGTCGTAGGGCTGCTGCTGGGCCGGTACGTGGGGCTGGGCCCGCGGGGGTTCCGGGGCGTGCGCCGGGGCCGCGGCGGGGGCGGCGGGCACGGCCGGCTGCGGCTCGGCGAGGTCGGCCAGGAAGTCGGCGTCGCTGCCGCGCAGCTGGGAGTGGTCGAGGCCG
Source organism: Streptomyces sp. NPDC032721 (assembly GCF_055579625.1). Lineage (NCBI taxonomy): Bacteria > Bacillati > Actinomycetota > Actinomycetes > Kitasatosporales > Streptomycetaceae > Streptomyces > Streptomyces sp. NPDC032721. The sequence goes on from NZ_JBVIMX010000022.1 coordinate 61,497, forward strand.
TCCTGCTCGGCCATGTGTGCGCCGAGGTCGTCGGAGGCGATCCGGCCGTGCAGCTTCTGCCGGCCCTTGCCGACCGCTTCGAGGGTCTTGGCGAGTACGGCCTCGAAGGCGCCCAGCTTGGTGTCGACGTACTCGTCGGCGCGGTGCAGCAGGGTGGAGGGGTCCGGGCTGTACTCCGGGGCGTCCTCGTCGGCGTAACCCTGCTCGTCGAGGCCGGGGCCCCTGCCGAGCAGCTTCTCGCGGCCCCGGCCGACGGAGCCGATGGTCTTGGTGAGGACGACCTCGAAGTTGGCCAGCTTGGAGTCGACGTACTCGTCGGCCTCCGCGCGGATCTCCTCGGCCTCGTTGCGGGCCTCCGCGAGGATGCGGTCGGCCTCGGCCTGGGAGCGGCGGGCGACCTCGGTGTCGGAGATCAGGTCGCCGCGCTGGCTGTGCGCGGACTCGATGATCCGGTCCGCCTCCTGGCGGGCCTGCTCGACCAGCTGCTCGCGGCCGCCGATCAGCTCCTGCGCCTGGGCGAGGGAGCCGGGCAGCGCCTGGCGCACCTCTTCCAGCATGTCGAGCAGGTCGGCGCGGTTGACCACGCACGAGGCCGACATGGGCATGGACCGGGCACTGCCGATCGCGTCGACGATCTCATCGAGCTTCTTCTGCACGTCCACCGTGTGCTCGCCACTCTCTCGGCCTGGTTTGGAGACGGACGGGACGACTGTACGGCCAGTCGGCTCCCGCCCGACACCGGGTGACGGAACGTCAGTTGGCCTGGGTTCCGGACTTCTTCTCCTGGAGGCGGGCGGTCAGCGCCTCGTGGACGTGCTCCGGCAGCAGGTGGGCGACGTCGCCGCCCCAGGCCGCGACCTCCTTGACCAGGCTGGAGGAGAGGAAGCTGTAGGTGGGGTTGGTCGGTATGAACAGGGTCTCGATGCCCGAGAGGCCGTTGTTCATCTGGGCCATCTGCAACTCGTAGTCGAAGTCGCTGACCGCGCGCAGCCCCTTGACGATCGCGGGGATGTCGCGGTCCTTGCAGAAGTCGACGAGGAGGCCGTGGTGGGACTCCACCACGATGTTCCCGTAGTCGGCGGTGGCGGCGCGGATCAGATCCATCCGCTCCTCGACCGTGAACAGGCCCTTCTTCGACTGGTTGATCATCACCGCGACGTGCACCACGTCGTACAGCCTGGAAGCCCGGCCGATGATGTCGAGATGTCCGTTGGTGATGGGGTCGAACGACCCGGGACAGACTGCTCGGCGCATCTGTGGTCCCTCGCTCTCCGGTCCGGTCATCGTGCGTCTTCGCACGACGAGGCGGCGCGACCGTACCAAAGCGTTCCCTCGCCGTAGCGACGGGCCCGCAACGGCTCGAATCCCTTGGGCCAGTTGAATTCTCCGCCCCTGGTGCTGCGTTCCACGGTGGCGATCGTGTCCTCGGCGAGCCACCCCTGGGCGTGGAGTGTGAGGAGAATCTCCCGAAGATCGTCATCGGTGACCGCGTACGGCGGATCCAGGAAGACGATGTCGTACGGCTCGGCGGGCGGCGGAGTGGTCACGACCTGCTCCGCTTTGGCTGCCCGTACCTCGGCGCCGGGCAGTCCCAGGGTGCGGACGTTGTCCCGGATCGTCCGGACGGCCTTCGCGTCGGCCTCGACGAGCAGTGCGTGCACCCCGCCCCGCGAGAGCGCTTCGAGGCCGACGGCCCCGGAACCCGCGTACAGGTCGGCGATCCTGACCCCCTCCAGGGTGCCGCGCAGCGCCTCCCAGGTGGAGAAGAGGCCTTCGCGCGCCCGGTCGGAGGTGGGGCGGGTGCCGTTGCCCGGCGGCACGGCCAATCGTCGTCCGCCGGCGGTGCCTGCGATCACGCGGGTCATCTGGTGAGGTCCTTGGTCGGTGCACTGAGTGGCTGGTGGGACCAGTCTCTCAGCTCACCGCCCCCACGGCAGGCGTCGGCCCCGGCCGCGCGGGCGGGCGCGGCCGGGGCCGGTGGTGCTGGTGGAGCGGTGAGCTGGTGGGGCGGTGGTGCTGGTGGGCTCAGCCCCTGACGAGGCGGACCGCCTCGGTCCGGGAGACCGTCACGGTGTTCCCGTAGTTCGGGTCGACCGCCGAGGCCCGTGCCTCGACCTCGACCAGGCCCTTCTGGAACGGGGTGGTTCCGGTGGGCACGGCCTTGGCCGTCCACGGGACGGGGGCGCCGGGGGTGCAGGCCACGCTGGCGCTGTACGCGCCGCGGATGATGACCTTCTTCTTCACCTGGGTCACGTCGCCCGCGACCTCGACCTGGGCCGGTACGTCACAGCTGACCTTGCCGTGCACGGTGGCCTTGCCGTTCAGGGCGCTTGCCTGGCCCTCCAGGGACACGTCGAGGCCGAGGGAGAGCTCGGCGGGCGGCGCCGGGTTGGAGAGGTGGATCTCGCCCCTGGCGGCGGCCTCGCCTCCTTCGCAGTGCTGCACGAAGGTGGCGTCGAGCTTGTGGACATAGCCGTTGGGCCCGAAGGCGACCTGGGCGATGTCGAAGGAGCCGGTGAGGGTGTTGCAGCCCCGGCCGTCGCCGCTCAGGTCGAGGCCGGGCTGGCCGGCGTCGTTGAAGGGGTAGCGGATGGCGCCGGTGTAGCTGCCCGCCTTCAGGGCCTTGCCGTCCGCGAGGTCGAGCGACCACCGGGAGCCGTCCGCTCCGTTGACCGACACCGAGATGACGTTCTGGTCCTTGTTGCTGGTGACGGTGAGCTGGTCCTTGTTCGCGATGGAGTACGCGTGCGGCCGGCCCTGGCTGATGTAGTCGTCGGCGTCGCCCGAGAAGCTGAGCGACCCGGTTTCGACCGACTGCGCCTGCGCCGTCCCGGCCGTCGCCAGCGCGCCGGAGGCGAGGGCCAGGGCCAGGCCGAGAGCCGCCGCGGCGCGGGCGAGCGGACGTCTGCGGGTACTGCGTAACGAGCTGTGGTTCATCGTGCCCCCAGGAGAGTTCTGGATGTGCCGTGATGATCCTGTGTACCCCTGATGTTCGAGTCAACTCATAAAAGATAAGGGGCAGTTGGGGCGAACGGGTGCACCTCAGCCCTTGTCCAGGTACTCCTCCCGGTCCTTGTCCAGCAGCGCGTCCAGCGCCGTCCTCAGCTCCGGCAGCCGTTCCAGTTCGGGGTCGGCGGCGACGATCTTCACCGCCTCCTCGCGGGCGGCCGCGATGACCTCCTCGTCCTCGATGACGGCGAGCACCCGCAGCGAGGAGCGGACGCCGGACTGGGCCTGGCCGAGCACATCGCCCTCGCGGCGCTGTTCGAGGTCGATGCGGGAGAGCTCGAAGCCGTCGAGGGTGGCGGCGACGGCGGCCAGCCGGGCCCTGGCAGGGCTCGCCTCGTGCATCTCGCTGACCAGCAGGCACAGTCCGGGGGCGGAGCCACGGCCGACCCGGCCGCGCAGCTGGTGGAGCTGGGAGACGCCGAACCGGTCCGCGTCCATGATCACCATGGCGGTGGCGTTGGGGACGTTGACGCCGACCTCGATGACGGTGGTGGCGACCAGGACGTCCACCTCGCCGGCGGAGAAGCGGCGCATCACGTCGTCCTTGTCCTCGGGCTGCATCCGCCCGTGCAGGACCTCGACGCGCAGTCCGGCCAGCGGGCCCGCCCGGAGCTGGTCGGCGATCTCCAGGACGGCGAGCGGCGGCCGCTTCTCGGGGTCCTCGGCGTCCTCGGCGGCCTTCTTGGACTTCTTCTTCGGCTCGTCCTCGCCGTCGCCGATGCGCGGGCAGACGACGTACGCCTGGTGCCCGTTCTCCACCTCTTCGCGTACCCGCTCCCAGGCGCGGGCCAGGAAGTGCGGCTTGTCCTTGGCGGGGACGACATGGGTGGCGATCGGCGAGCGCCCGGCCGGGAGCTGGTCCAGTACGGAGGTCTCCAGGTCGCCGAAGACGGTCATGGCGACGGTGCGCGGGATGGGCGTCGCCGTCATGACGAGGAGGTGCGGGGGCTGCTTGCCCTTGGACCGGAGCGCGTCGCGCTGCTCGACGCCGAACCGGTGCTGCTCGTCGACCACGACCAGCCCCAGGTCGTGGAACTGCACCTTGTCCTCGATCAGCGCGTGCGTGCCGATGACGAGACCGGCCTCACCGGTCACCAGGTCCAGCAGGGCCTGGCGCCGGGCGGGCATCCCCATCGACCCGGTGAGCAGCACCACCTTCGTGCCGAGCGCGGACCCGCCGAGCATGCCGCCCTCGGCGAGCTCGCCCATCATCTCCACGATGGACCGGTGGTGCTGCTGGGCGAGCACCTCGGTGGGCGCGAGCATGGCCGCCTGCCCGCCCGCGTCGACGACGGTGAGCATGGCGCGCAGGGCGACCATCGTCTTCCCGGAACCCACTTCTCCCTGGAGGAGGCGGTGCATCGGGTGGTCGGTGGCGAGGTCGTCGAAGATCTCCTTGGAGACCTTCTGCTGGCCCTCGGTGAGGGTGAAGGGGAGCTTGGCGTCGAAGGCGTCGAGGAGGCCGTCGGGGGACGGGGTGCGGGGGACGGCCGGGAGCTGGGTCTCGGCGAAGCGGCGGCGGGCCAGGGCGACCTGGAGGACGAACGCCTCGTCCCACTTGAGCCGGTCCCTGGCCTCGGCGATCTCCGCCTTGTTGCGCGGCCGGTGGATCTCGCGGAAGGCGTCGGGCAGCGGGATCAGGCCCCGGCCCTCTCGCAGCGTGTCCGGCAGCGGGTCGACGAGCTCCGACCAGCCGGTGGCCTCCATGGAGGCCAGGACCAGGTCGACGGTCTTGGCGATCTTCCAGCTCTCCATCTGGGCGCAGGCCGGGTAGAGCGGGATGAGCTGGTTCGCCCAGGCCGCGACGGCGTCCTCGCCCGCGTCCTTGCCGAGCATCTCGTACGCCGGGTGGGAGAGCTGGCGGATGTTGCGGAAGACGCCGACCTTGCCGGAGAACATGCCCTTGCGGCCCGGCAGCAGTTCCTTCTGGTGGTGGTAGAGCGACTTGCCGAAGAAGACCAGCTGGAGGCGGCCGCTGCCGTCGGTGAGGGTGACTTCGAGGCGCTGCCCCTTGCCGTTGTTGAAGCGCAGGACGCGGGCGTCGGCGACCTGGGCGACCACGGTGGCGTGCTCGTCGAGCGGGAGGTCGGCGAGCTGGGTGAGCTCGCCTCGCTCGGCGTACCGCCGGGGGTAGTGGTGCAGCAGGTCACCGACCGTGTGCAGGTCGAGGTGCTCGGCCATCACCTTCGCGGTGGTGCCGCCGAGTGTCTTCTTGAGTGGTTCGTCGAGCGAGGGCACGAGATCCATTGGACACCATGGGTCTGACAGTCCGGGGATGAGCGCGGATACCGCGACTACCGCGATTACCGTGCTTCCCCGGCCACGCCGCGTGCGTACGCCCTCTCGTAGGCGGCGCGGGAGAGGCCCGCGCGGGCCGCCGCCCTGGCCCGTGCGACGTCGAGATCGCCCAGCGCCGCCGCTCCCCGCAGCCGCTCCGCCTGCCCCAGCAGTTCGGCCGCCCGCTCCGGAGGGACCGCTTCCGCGCGGGCTTCGGCGATCTCCGCGAGGACGGGGCGGCCTGGCTGGTCCTCGGCCAGCACCGCCGCCTGGTCGAACCACTCGTGTGCCCGGGCAGCCGCGCCCGGCGCCCCCTGTGCTCCCTCCGCCCATTCGGTGCGCCCGAGCCCGAGGAAGACCCGCAGTGCCTCGCCGACGCTGAACCAGGTCGCGGTGCACCCTTCGAGCGCCGCCTCGTAGTGGGCACGCGCGCGTGCGGTGTCCCCGGAGAGGCGGGCCGCGTCCCCGAGACCGCGCAGCGCGCCCGTCGTCTTGTCCGGTACGCCGATCTTCCCGGCCAGCTCCGCCGACCTGGTGAACAGGCGCACGGCCTCCTCCTGTTGACCCGCGTGCAGCAGGACCGTGCCCAGCCGCAGCAGCATGTCGGCCGTCTCCTCGGGCGCCCCGAGCTCCGTGACGAGGACGAGCGCCTCGTCGAGCAGTGCGCGCGCCCGTGCGCCGTCCCCGCGCCAGTGCGCGAAGGTGGCCAGCGAGTCGAGGGCGTTGGCGATGCCCCACCGGTCGCCCGCCTCCCGGAATCCGGCGAGCGCCGCCTCGAACGCCTCCTCCGCGGGCCCGGGCCGGCCCCCGAAGAGGTCCTGGTAGCCACGGCCCAGCCGCAGCAGCGCGACCGCCCACGGGTCCTTGCCGAGGTACCCGGACTCGGCCGACTCCGTCGTCTCCGGGTCCGTACGCGGTCCGGCGGCCAGCGCCCAGAGCACCAGGGCGTGCGGCTTGCGCAGCTTTCCCGCGAGGCCACGCATGAGGCCGTCGGCGCGGGCGGCCAGGTCCTCCCAGGCACCGCCCCCGTCCCGGTTCCCGGCCGCTGCCAGCAGGCACAGCGTGTACTCCTCGACGAGGCCCTCCGGCGGCTCCTCCCCCACCTTCGCCAGCAACTCCCTTGCCACTTCCGCCAGTTCCCCGGCCCGCCCGCGCAGCGGCGCGTACCAGGTCAGGCAGGCCAGCAGCCGCAGGGCCACGGCCGGGTCGCCGCCGCGCACCGCCGCCAGCAGGTTCGCGTGCTCGGCGTCGAGCCGCGCCAGCCAGGGCAGTTGGTCCGCCCCGCGCAGCAACGGCTGGGCGGTCTCGGCCAGCTCCAGGAAGTACGCGGCGTGGGCGGCCCGCAGCCGCCGCTCCTCGCCGCCCAGCTGCCCGGCGCAGTACACCCGGATCGTCTCCAGCATCCGGTACCGTCCGTCCACCGACTGGACGAAGGACTTCTCCACCAGCGAGGCGAGCAGCCCGTCCGTGTCCTCGGCATTCTCTGCGGTCGCGGCGTTCTCTGCGGTCGCGGCGTTCTCTGCGTTCTCTGGGGTCTCGCCCCCGCACACCCGCTCCACCGCACCGGCCGTCGCTCCCCCGGCGAACACGGTCAGCCGCCGTGCCAGCTCCCGTTCCGCCTCGTCGAGCAGCTCCCAGCTCCACTCCACCACCGCCCGCAGCGTGCGGTGCCTGGCCGCCTTCGTACGGTCGCCGCGCGACAGCAGCCGGAACCGGTCGTCGAGCCGGTCCGCGATCTCGTCGACGGTGAGGGTACGCAGCCGGGCGGCGGCCAGTTCCACCGCGAGCGGCAGCCCGTCCAGGGCGGCGCAGATGTGCTCCACGCGCGCGTGGCCGTGCTCACCGGGGCGCAGTACGAAGCCGGGCCGTACCGCCGCCGCCCGTTCCTGGAAGAGCCGGACGGCCTCCGGCATGCCGAGCGGTCCCACTGTGACCAGGGTCTCCCCCGTGATGCCGAGCCCTTCGCGGCTGGTGGCCAGGATCCTGAGACCCGGGCAGCCGGCCAGGAGGACTCCGGTCAGCCGGGCGGCGGCGTCCACCAGGTGTTCGCAGTTGTCCAGCAGGAGCAGCAGGCGCCGCCCTTCGTACGCGGCGAGCGCGGCCACCAGCCGCTGCGTGACGTCCGCCGCGCCCTGCCGTTCCTGGAATCCGCTCTCGCGGACCCCGAGCGCCGCCAGCACGGCGTACGGCAGCCCGGCGGCGTCCGGCACCGGCGCCAGCTCGACGTAACAGACCTCGCCCGTCCACCGCGCCGCCGTCTCGACCGCGAGCCGGGTCTTGCCCGCGCCGCCGGGTCCGGTGAGGGTGATGAGCCGGGTGCTGCCGAGCAGCTCCCCGAGGTCCGCCAGCTCCTGTGCGCGCCCGACGATTCCGGTGAGCCCGGCGGGCACCGGGCGCGGGGCGGCGGCCCGCTCCGGACGCAGCAGCTCCAGATGCAGGGCGGCCAGCTCCGGCGAGGGGTCCGCGCCCAGCGCCTCGCCGAGCGCCCGCCGGGCGTCCTCGTACACGGCGAGCGCCTCGGCGGGCCGCCCCGCCGCCCGCAGCGCCCGCATCAGCAGCCCGTACAGCCGCTCCCGCAGCGGATGTACGGAGACCAGCTCGCGCAGCTCCCCCACCAGCGCGGCACCCGCCTCCCCGGCCGGCCCCGCCGCCCCGCCGAGCTCCGGCCCCAGCCCCAGCCGCGCCTCCGCCAGGTCCTCCCGTACGTCCAGCCGCTCCCCCTCCAGCCGCCGCGCCCGCGCCCGCGCGAACGGCAGCCGGTCCAGGTCGGCGAGCGCGGGCCCCCGCCACAGCCCGAGCGCCTCCCGCAGCAGTTCGGCGGCCCGCCCGCACTCGCCCGTGCGCAGCGCCCGGCGCCCCTCCCGCGCCAGCTCCGCGAACCGGTGCACGTCCACGTCGGACGGGGCGGCGTCGAGCCGGTATCCGGCGGGCAGCGATTCGATCCGCAGGCCCTCGGCGCCCAGCCGCCTGCGCAGCCGGGAGACCTGCGACTGGAGGGCGTTGGCGGCCCCGGCCGGCGGCTGGTCCCCGTACAGCCCGTCCTTCAGCCGCTCCGGGGAGACCGGACGGCCCGCTTCGAGCGCCAGCAGGGCGAGCAGGGCCCGGGGCCGTTCCCCGCCGGGGTCGAGGGCGGAGCCGTCGTCGGTACGGATCTCGATGGGGCCCAGCAGTTCGAAGCGCACCCGCCGATTCTGCTGCTCCGCGCAGGTCCGGAGCGTGGTCCGGACGTAAAGGACAAGAAAAAGGACGAGCAAAAGGGCAAGAAAAAAACCGGCCCACCCGAGGGTGGACCGGTCCTTTAAGCAACCAGCTAGGTGGCCGCGCTATCTAGACGTCAGCGCGAGACCTTGCCGGCCTTGATGCACGAGGTGCAGACGTTAAGCCGCTTCGGCGTCCGACCGACCACTGCACGCACGCGCTGGATGTTGGGGTTCCAACGACGCGGGGTACGGCGGTGCGAGTGCGAAATGTTGTTGCCGAAGCCCGGCCCCTTGCCGCAGACGTCGCAGTTGGCAGCCACGGTCACTCCAAAGACTTCAGATGCACTTACAGTGAATTCCGGCATGCCGAGGATCCGAAGATCTTGTGGCGTAGCCGGGGGAATGTCCCGATTTTCATCGGGCAACCGGAGCAGCATACAACGACTGCTCTCGTACAACGAAACTACCACGGCTCGGGGGACCCCCGCCCCGGCCCCGTCTCCCGTCGGCCACCCTCCGAGGGCTAGTCTGCGAACCGTTCCCGCTGCTCAAGGAGGAGGCCCAGGTGCCGCAGTCCCCCGACGATCTCGATGCCGTCGCGGTACGCACCTGGTGCTCGCTGGCCCTGGAGGCGCTGGGCGCGGAGCGCGAGGAGATCGACGCGATCAATGTCTATCCGGTCGCGGACGGGGACACCGGAACCAATCTCTTCCTCACCGTGGAGTCCGCCGCCCAGGCCCTCGAAGCGGTCTTCGCGGCCCACGGGACGGTCACCGGACCCGCTCCCTCCGTTCCCCTGCTGTCCGATGCCGTACGGGCGATGGCGCACGGGGCGCTGATAGGGGCCCGGGGCAATTCGGGGACGATCCTCTCCCAGTTGCTGCGGGGGATGTCCCAGGAGCTGTCGCAGCGCGAGAGCGCGGACGGCGAGGACCTGCGGCGGGCCCTGGAGCGGGCCGCGGCCTCCGCGTACCGGGCGGTCGCCCATCCCGTCGAGGGCACGGTCCTGACGGTGGCGACGGCGGCGGCCGGGGCGGCCTCCGCCGCGGGTGCCGGGAAGACGGCAGCCGCCGTGGCGCAGGCCGCCTACGAGGGCGCCCGCCGCGCTCTCACCGAGACCACCGGGCAGTTGGACGTACTGGGCAGGGCCGGGGTCGTCGATGCGGGCGGCCGGGGCCTGGTGACGGTGCTGGGCGCGCTGGTGGAGGCCCTGACCGGCGAGGCGGTGGCGGTACGGGCCCACGCGCCGCACGGCATCCTGGTCGACGACTGCTCGGCCGACCACGCGGACGAGGGCGGTCCGGCCTTCGAGGTGATCTACCTCCTGGAGGCGGACGACGCGGCCGTGGACCGGCTGCGCACCCGGCTCGACGGGCTCGGCGACTCCCTCGTCGTGGTCGGCGGCGACGGCCTGTGGAACGTGCACGTCCACGTCGACGACGCGGGTGCCGCCGTGGAGGCGGGGGTCGAGGCGGGCCGCCCGTACCGCATCCGCATCACGCACTTCGGCGCGGACCGCGTGGCACCGCCGCGCGAGCGGGCGCAGCGGGCCGTGGTGGCGGTGGTCCCGGGCGAGGGGCTGCTCGCCCTGTGCACGGAGGCGGGTGCGACCACCGTGCTGGCCAGGCCCGGGGAGCCGCCGGCCAGCGGGGAGCTGGTGGACGCGATCCGGCGGGCGCACGCGCGCGAGGTGGTGCTGCTGCCCAACGACGCGGACCTGCGGCACACGGCCGCTGCCGCCGCCCAGCAGGTGCGTACCGAGGGCGTGCGGGTGGCCCTGATCCCGACCCGGGCGGCGGTCCAGGGCATCGCGGCCCTCGCGGTGCACGAGCCGGACCGGCGCTTCGACGAGGACGTGGTCGCGATGACGTCGGCGGCGGGCGCCACCCGGTACGCCGAACTGGCCGTCGCCGAGCGGCAGTCGTGGACGACGGTGGGGGTCTGCCAGGCGGGCGACGTCCTCGGGCTGATCGACGGCGACGTCGCCGTCATCGGCACGGACGTCGCGGAGACGGCGCGGACGGTCCTCGACCGGATGCTGGCGGCGGGCGGCGAGCTGGTCACGCTGGTCCTGGGCGACGAGGTCCCGGACGGTCTCGCGGAGACGCTCGAAGCCCATGTACGGGGCCGGCACCTGGCGGTGGACACGGTGACCTACCGGGGCGGCCGTCAGTCGGCACCGCTGCTGATCGGGATCGAGTAGCCGACGCCCACGGCAGGGGCCGGTCAGCCCTCGGTCAGCGCCCGGTAAGCCGCTCCCCGCACGCTGCACCGCATGACGAACCCACAGAGCAGCACCGCGGCGTCCGGCCCCCTCTCCCACCTCCGCGTCCTGATCTCCGGCGCCAGCATCGCCGGACCCGCCCTCGCCCTCCAGCTCGCCCGGTACGGTGCGCGGATCACCGTCGTCGAGAAGGCGCCCGCCCTCAGGCCCGGTGGCTTCGCCGTCGACTTCCGGGGGCACGTGCACCGCGAGGTCCTCCAGGACATGGGGATCTGGGACGAGGTGCACGCCCACCAGACGCGCATGGGGGTGCAGACCGTCGTCGGCGCCGACGGCCGCCGCCGCCTCGATCTGCCCGCCGCCCTGATGAGCGGCGACGTCGAGATCGCGCGCGGTGATCTCGCCCGGATCATGTACGGGCGCACCAAGGACCTCGCCAACGTCGAGTACGTCTTCGGCGACTCGATCACCGCCCTGGACGAGACACCGACCGGCATCGACGTCACTTTCGAGCGGGCGGCCCCCCGCACCTTCGACCTCGTCGCCGGCGCCGACGGCCTGCACTCCCGCACCCGCGCCCTGGCCTTCGGCGACGAGTCCCGCTACCTGCGCTTCCTGGGCTACTACGTCGCCGCCTTCGACGTCCCCAACCACCTGGGCCTCGACCGCACCGCACGCCTGCACAGCGATCCCGGCCGGATGGTGAGCATCGGCAACGCCGACGGCGTCCCGTCCCACGCCGGGGCCTCCCTCGTGTTCTCCTCGGCCGAGCGGCTGGACTTCGACCGGCGCGACCTCGCCCAGCAGCAGAAGATCCTCACCGAGCGGTTCACCGGCATGGGCTGGGAGGCCCCGAAGGTGCTGGAAGCGCTCGCCGCGCTCGAATCCGTCGACGAGCTCTACTTCGACGCCATCGCCCAGATCCACGTCGACCGGCTCTCCACCGGCCGCGTCGTACTGATCGGCGACGCGGGTTACGGGGCGACGATGGGCGGCATGGGCACCGGAGCCGCGATCGTCGCCGCGTACGTCCTGGCGGGCGAACTCGCGGCGGCGGGCGGCGACCACCGCACCGCCTTCGCCGCGTACGAGGCCGGGTTCCGGGACTTCGCGAAGGGGTGCCAGAAGATCGCGGGCAACGCGGGCCCGTTCCTGGCCCCCGCGTCCGAGCGGAAGATCCGGCAGCGGGACCGCACCTACCGGATCCTCTCCTCGCGGCTGCTCGGCGGCTTCTTCAAGCGGCTGACCGAGAAGGCCGCCACCGCCATCGAGCTGAAGAGCTATCCGCGCTGAGCCATCCCCGCCGAGCTACCCCGCGCGCAGCCATCCCCGCCGAGCTATCCCCGCTGGTCCCCGGCCCGGGCCGGTTCCCGCAGCCGCCACCCGTGGTCGACGGGGCCGATGCCCGCGCCCAGGGCGAAGCCCGCCGCGATGGCCTCCGTCACGTACTCCTTCGCCGCGTGCACCGACTGCGGTACGTCGAGGCCCTTGGCGAGGCCGGAGGCGATGGCCGAGGCGAGGGTGCAACCGGTGCCGTGCGTATGCCGGTTGTCGTGCCGGGGGGCGCGCAGCCAGTGTGCGTCGGTGCCGTCGGTGAGCAAGTCGACGGCGTCGCCCGGGAGATGGCCGCCCTTGATGAGCACCCAGCGCGTCCCGCACGCCAGCAGCGCGTCGGCCGCCCGCCGCATGTCGTCCTCCGACTCCACGCGTACGCCGGTGAGTTGGGCCACCTCGTCGAGGTTCGGGGTGGCCACGGTGGCGGTCGGCAGCAGGCACTTGCGTACGGAGTCCACCGCCGAGGCGGCGAGCAGCGGGTCCCCGTGCTTGGAGACGCCCACCGGGTCCACGACCACCGGTGCGTCGGTGCCGGCCAGCAGGTCGGCGACCTCCTCGACCAGCCCGGCCGACGACAGCATTCCGGTCTTGACCGCCTGTACGCCGATGTCGTCGACCACGCTGCGGTACTGGGCGCGGACCGCCTCCACCGGCAGGTCCCAAACCCCTTGCACGCCGAGGGAGTTCTGGGCGGTGACGGCGGTGAGCACGCTCATTCCGTGCACGCCCAGCGCCAGCATCGTCTTCAGGTCGGCCTGGATTCCCGCACCGCCGCCGGAGTCGGATCCGGCGACGGTGAGCACGCAGGGAAGCACACCGGGGGAGGCAGGAGGTATTCGCATGACAGCGAAGGTACCGCGCCTGCGGCAGCACCCTCCATAAGGGCATTCAGCCTTCGATGTCGCCGAAGTGGTCCCAGCCGCCCTTGCTCGTCCAGGGCGCCCCGTCGACGGTGACCTGCGGCAGCGCGGACGGATTGAGCACCTCGCCGATCACCTTCCAGCGGGCGGGCAGTTTCACGTCCGGCGGGAAGGTCGCCACGATCGCGTGGTCCTCTCCCCCGGTCAGTACCCACTGCAGCGGGTCGACGCCGACCGCCTGCCCGATGTCCGACATCTGGGTGGGGATGTCGATGAGGCCCGAGCGCAGGTCGATGCGGACCTTGCTGGCCTCCGCGATGTGCCCGAGGTCCGCGACCAGACCGTCGCTGACGTCGGTCATCGCGGTGGCACCGAGCCCGGCCGCGGCGGGGCCCGCGTGGTACGGCGGCTCCGGCCTGCGGTGCGCCTCGACGAAGGCGCGCGGCGAGCGGAAGCCCCGGGAGAGCACCGCGTGCCCGGCCGCCGACCAGCCCAGCCAGCCGGTGACCGCGACCACGTCGCCGGGCTGGGCGCCGGAGCGCACCACCGGGTCGTGGTTGCGCAGGTCGCCGAGCGCGGTGATCGCGACCGTGATGGTCTCGCCGCGCACCACGTCACCGCCGACCACCGCCGCGCCCGCCACCTGGCACTCGTCGCGCAGCCCGTCCATCAGCTCGATCGGCCAGGTGGCCGGGAGCTCGGCGGGGACGACGAGACCGAGCAGCAGGGCCGTCGGTACGGCGCCCATGGCGGCGATGTCGGCGAGGTTCTGCGCCGCCGCCTTGCGGCCCACGTCGTACGCCGTCGACCAGTCGCGCCGGAAGTGGCGGCCCTCCAGCAGGATGTCCGTGCTGGCGACGACCCGCCGGTCGGGTGCGGACACGACCGCCGCGTCGTCGCCGGGCCCGAGCCGTACGGCCGGGGTGGAGGTGAGCCGGGAGGTCAGCTTCTCGATGAGGCCGAACTCCCCCAGCTCGCCCACGGTGCCCTTCATATGTGTGCCCCTTCTGCCCCAGTGCGCTTGCGGTCGCGAGCCGACACTGCTGTAGGTACCGTCAACACGTACGTCAACTTCTCTTCGCCGTACGACTTCTCCTGCGCACCGGCCCCCGCGTCACGGGCCGCGCAGGTCTCCCCACCGCCCGCGACGACACGGTACGGTGGCGTCTCTTTCCCCCACCCCACATGATCCTCGTGGCCGCCTTGGAGGTTCCGTGGTACAGGCATACATCCTCATCCAGACCGAAGTCGGCAAGGCTTCGACCGTCGCCGACCTGATCGGCAAAATAGCGGGAGTCATCCAGGCCGAGGACGTGACCGGACCCTATGACGTCATCGTCCGTGCACAGGCGGACACGGTGGACGAACTCGGCCGCATGGTGGTCGCCAAGATCCAGCAGGTGGACGGCATCACCCGCACTCTGACCTGCCCGGTCGTCCACCTGTAGCCCCGTCTACGCTTGGCCGGTGATGTCTCTCTGTCGCCCGCTGAGCGGTTTTGATCGTCTTCGACGTTCCGTCGTGCTGCCCGCTGCCGCCTTCGTCCTGTTGGCGGCCGCGGGCTGTTCCTCTGGTGACGCGACGGCGACGATCACGGTTCCGTCCCCGTCCCCGGACGTCGCCGCCCTGTGCGCGAAGCTGGACAAGGAACTCCCCGGCAGCCTGGCCGAGATGGACCGCACCGACCCGGAGCCGGCCTCACCGCTGACCGCCGCGTGGGGAGGCTCCGAGATCGTACTGCGTTGCGGGATCCCCAAGCCCGCCAGGATGCTCGACCCGGAGCAGGAGGGGGTCACCGTCAACGACGTGGGCTGGCTCCTGGAGAAGCTGCCCGAGGGCGGCTTCCGGGTGACCACCGGACTGCGGCTGGCGTACGTCGAGGTGGTGTTCGGCAAGGAGTACGGGGGCGACCTCGGCCCGTTGACCGACCTCGCGGACCCGGTCAAGAAGACCATCCCGCCCGGCGTCGCGGACTGAGACCCGGTGGCCGGACCGGAGCGGACCCATGGGGCCCGCTCCGGTCACGTCCCTCCCGTACGACAGCTACGGCAGCGGCTAGCGCAGCCCCGTCGGCCGCCGCAGCGCCGCCTGGATCAGCCGGTCGACCAGCTCCGCGTAGCCGACGCCGCTCTCCTGCCACATCCGCGGGTACATCGAGATCGGGGTGAAGCCCGGCATCGTGTTGATCTCGTTGATGACGAACTCGCCGTTGTCCTGGAGGAAGAAGTCCGCCCGGACCAGGCCCTCGCAGGACGCCGCGTCGAACGCCGCGACCGCGAGCCGCTGGAGTTCGGCGGTCTGCTCCTCGGTCAGCGGCGCGGGGACGATGCCGGCCGCCGAGTCGATGTACTTGGCCTCGAAGTCGTAGAAGTCGTGCGCGGAGACCGGCGGGATCTCGGCGGGCACGCTCGCGCGCGGACCGTCCTCGAACTCCAGCACCCCGCACTCGATCTCGCGCCCGGTGAGCAGCGATTCGACGAGCACCTTGGGGTCGTGCCGCTGTGCCTCGGCGATGGCGTCGTCGAGCCCCGACAGGTCGTTGACCTTGGTGATGCCCATCGAGGAGCCGCCCCGGGCGGGCTTCACGAAGAGCGGCCAGCCGTGCTCACCGGCGAAGTCCACGATCCGCTTGCGGGCGGCGGACGGGTCGGCCGCCCAGTCGCGCGGGCGGATCACCTCGTACGGGCCGACCGGCAGGCCGAAGGAGAGGAAGACCCGCTTCATGTACTCCTTGTCCTGGCCGACGGCCGAGGCGAGCACGCCCGAGCCGACGTACGGGACGCCGGAGAGCTCCAGCAGGCCCTGGAGGGTGCCGTCCTCGCCGTAGGGGCCGTGCAGCATCGGGAAGACGACGTCGACCTCGCCGAGCGCCTTGGGCACCGAGCCCGGCTCGCTGTAGACGACCTCGCGGTTGGCCGGGTCGGCGGACAGGACCACGCTGCCGGCCGTCGACTCCGCGAGCTGCTCCATGTCGGGCACCTTGCGGTCGGCGATCGCCATCCGCTCGGGGGCGTCGGCGGTCAGCACCCAACGCCCGTCGGTGGTGATGCCGATCGGCAGCACGTCGTACTTCTCGCGGTCGATGGCCTGCATGATGGCCCCGGCCGTGACGATGGAAATGCCGTGTTCGGAGCTACGACCGCCGAAGACGACGGCCACACGCGGCTTGCGGGGCTCCTGGTCAGGGCTCTGGGGGAGGTTCTCGCTGCTCATATCGGCTTGAGGGTACCCGCTGTACGGGCCTGAATCAGCGCTCGGGCTTGGCGCTGCGCGACATGAGTTCCTTCACCGCGACGAGCGGCGGCTTGCCCTCGTGGACGATGCTCACCACCGTTTCGGTGATCGGCATCTCCACGCCGTGCCGCCGGGCGAGATCCAGTACGGACTCGCAGGACTTGACGCCCTCCGCGGTCTGCTTGGTGGCGGCGACGGCCTCCTGGAGGGTCATGCCGCGCCCCAGGTTGGTGCCGAAGGTGTTGTTGCGCGACAGCGGCGAGGAGCAGGTGGCGACCAGGTCGCCCATGCCCGCGAGACCGGCGAAGGTGTGCGCGTCGGCGCCCATCGCCAGGCCGAGGCGGGTGGTCTCGGCGAGGCCGCGGGTGATCAGCGACGCCTTGGTGTTGTCGCCCATGCCCATGCCGTTGACGATGCCGACGGCCAGCGCGATGACGTTCTTGACCGCGCCGCCCAGCTCCACGCCGACCACGTCGGTCGCGGTGTACGGGCGGAAGTACGGGGTGTGGCAGGCCGCCTGGAACCGTACGGCGGCCTCCTCGTCGCGGCAGGCGACGACGGCGGCTGCGGGATGCCTGGCGGCGATCTCCTTGGAGAGGTTGGGCCCGCTGAGCACGGCGACGCGCTCCTCGGGGACCTTGGCGACCTCGGCGATGACCTCGCTCATGAGCTTGGCCGTGCCCAGTTCGACGCCCTTCATCAGGGAGACGAGGACCGAGTCGGCGGGCAGCAGGTCCTTCCAGCCGCTGAGGTTCTCGCGCAGCGTCTGGGAGGGGATGCACAGGACGGCGAAGTCCGCGCCCTCGGCCGCGCGGGCGGCGTCGGCGGTGGCGGTGAGACCTGCGGGGAGTTCGACCCCCGGCAGGTACTCGGGGTTGGTGCGCGTGGCATTGATGACGTCGGCGCGGGAGGCGTTGCGGCCCCAGAGGGACACCTCGCAGCCCGCGTCGGCGAGCACCATGCCGAAGGCGGTTCCCCAGGAACCGTTGCCGAAGACGGCGACCCGTGTCACTTCGCGTCCTCCCCGGACCGGTCCTGCGCCGCCGAGTCACTCTTGGCGGCCTCGCTCTTGGCGGCTTCGCTCTTCGCCGCGTCGTCCTTCGCCGCGTCGTCCTTCGCCGCGGCGTCCTTCGCCGCGGCGTCCTTCGCCGCGGCGTCGTCCTTCTGCGCCGCCCGCTTCGCCGCCGCCTTGCGGCGCAGCTCGGCCCGTGCCTTGCGGTGGTCGTAGACCTCGGCGGGCGCCGGCTCCTGCCGTACCTCCGCGAGGAGTTCGGTGATCGCGGCCATGATGGCCTCGGTCGCCTCGCGCAGCACGTCCGGCGTGGGTTCCTTGTCGTAGAACCGCTCCAGGTCCACCGGCGGTCCGGCCTGCACCTGGAGGGTCTTGCGCGGGAAGAAGTGCGTCTTCTTGCCCTTGGCGTACGGCGGCATGGCCAGGTTGGCGCCCCACTGGGCCACCGGGATGACGGGCACCTTGGTCTCCAGCGCGACCCGGGCGGCCCCGGTCTTGCCGGCCATCGGCCACATGTCGGGGTCGCGGGTGAGGGTGCCCTCCGGGTAGAAGGCCACGCACTCGCCGCGCTCGATGGCGTCGATGGCCGCGCGGAAGGCGCGCATCGCGTCGGTGGTCTCGCGGTAGACCGGGATCTGGCCGGTCCCGCGCAGCATCATGCCGACGAACGGGGTCTTGAAGAGCCCCGCCTTGGCGAGGAAGCGCGGCACCCGGCCGGTGTTGTACTGCCAGTGCGCGTAGGACAGCGGATCCACATACGAGTTGTGGTTCACGGCGGTGATGAATCCGCCGTCCGCCGGAACGTGCTCCATTCCGCGCCAGTCCCGCTTGAACAGAACCAGCAGCGGGGGTTTGGCGATGACCGCGGCCAGGCGGTACCAGAAGCCGATTCTGCGGCGGGACACTCGGACACCTTCCTCTAGGACCCTGGCCACTGCACCCCGTGTGCACCTGTGCGCCCGGTCAGGCGGACAAGTCTCGCCCCGGGTCCCTCGTCTGTCGAGAACACCGTACGCCCCGGGCCCGGGGCCGGGCCTCCTGGTTACCGGCACCTCGGGCGACAATGGGCCCCGTTCCGCTGCCGATCACGGTAGGGAAGATCACGCTCGCCCGCCCGGACGGAGGCCCGCCACGAACCCGCCCCGGACCCTCTCCTGGTCCCTGGTCGTCCCCTTGAAGCCCTTGGCACGGGCGAAAAGCAGGCTCGCGCCCGCCGCCGGGGACACGCTCAGGCCGGGCCTCGCGCTGGCGTTCGCGCAGGACACCGTGGCTGCCGCGCTGGCCGTCCCGGAGGTCCGGGATGTGGTGGTCGTCACGGACGATGCCGCGGCGGGCGCCGCGCTGGCCGAGTTGGGCGCGCGCATCGTGCCCGATTCCCCGGCGGCCGGTCTCAACGCCGCGCTGGCGCACGGAGTGCGTGCGGTACGGGCGGTGCGCCCCGGCGCCGCGGTCGCCGCGCTGAACGCCGATCTGCCCGCCCTGCGCCCCGAGGAATTGCGCCGCGTGCTCATCCGTGCGTCGGAATTCCCGCGCGCATTTCTGACCGATGCGGCCGGAATCGGAACTACATTCCTTTCCGCTGCGCCAGAAGTGGAATTGCGGCCCACGTTCGGGGGACCCTCCCGTATCCGGCACATGATTTCGGGCGCCGAGGAACTCCTGCTCGAATTGGTCGATTCCGTACGCCAGGACGTGGATACCGGCGACGACCTCCGCACCGCGTTCACCCTGGGCGTGGGCCCGCACACGGAAGCCCTGTCCCCGGCTTTCGTACGCCAGGCGCAGGCTTAGGACGGCAGTCGGCAGCCGGTCGGCACTCGGTACGCTGCGGCCATGCAGGCGACCGCGTACACATACGACCCCGAGACCCGCACCGGCAGTGTGCTGCTCGACGACGGCACCCCGGTGCCCTTCGACGCACCGGCCTTCGACGCGGGCGCGCTGCGGCTGCTCCGGCCGGGCCAGCGCGTGCGCATCGAGACGGCCGGAGAGGGCCCCACACCCACGATCACCCTGATCACCCTCCAGACCTTCTGAACGGACCCTGGGAGCCCCGCAGGGGCGCCTCAGGGGCGTCTCAGGGGCGCGGGGAACTGCGCGACCAGCCACGACGCACCCGCAGGTACCCACTCAGCCCCAGAGGGCACACACACCGCGGGCCGGGCTCCCCGAAGGGAGCCCGGCCCGGCGTGTGAGTACCCCGACCGCGAGAACTACTTCTTCTTCGCGGTGGTCTTCTTCGCGGTGGTCTTGCGCGCCGTGGTCTTCTTGGCGGGCGCCTTCTTCGCGGTGGCCTTCTTCGCCGGAGCGGTCTTCTTGGCCGCGGCCTTCTTGACCGTGGTGGCGGCCTTCTTGGCCGGTGCGGCCTTCTTCGCCGTCGCGGTGGCCTTCTTGGCCGGAGCGGCCTTCTTGGCCGTGGTCTTCTTCGCCGTCGCCGTGGTCTTCTTGGCGGCCGTCGCGGTCGTCTTCTTCGCGGCGGTGGCCTTCTTGGTGGCGGTCGCCTTCTTGGCGGTGGCCTTCTTGGCCGCGGCCTTGGCGGTCGTACGGGTGGAAGAACCGCCCGAGAGGCTGCCCTTGGGCGCCTTCTTCACGGCGACGTCGTTCTTCGGGAGCTTCTTCGAGCCGGCGACCAGGTCCTTGAAGCCCTGACCCGCACGGAAGCGCGGCACCGAGGTCTTCTTGACCCGAACGCGCTCACCCGTCTGCGGGTTGCGGGCGTAACGGGCCGGACGGTCGACCTTCTCGAACGAGCCGAAACCGGTGACCGAGACGCGGTCGCCGGCGACCACGGCGCGGACGACCGCGTCCAGAACGGCGTCCACGGCGTCAGCGGCCTGCTGACGGCCACCGACCTTGTCGGCAATCGCTTCTACGAGCTGGGCCTTGTTCACGTCTTCCCCTTCGGAGACATTGCCCGGAACGAAATGTCCGGACTTATTCGCACGTTAGGCAGATATATACCGCAAATCAAACACGAAACGGGCTAATCACCCTAGTGCCGCAACGAAGTAGGCCTTGTGGGAGTCCTTGCGGGAGTTCCGAAGCCCTAGTCGCCTTCAGGGAATCGGCCCTCGTCGAGGTCCTTCATCAACCTGTTGAGACGTCTAGCCGCATCGGCGAGATCGTGTTTCGCCGCAGCCGTGATGACCAGCAGCTTCCGGGACAGCGCCATCCGTACGCCCTCCGGGACTTGCAGTGCACGCAGCCGTGTGTGTGCTTCTTTCAGTTGGTCCGCGACTGCCCCGTAGAGCTCGAGTTGGCTGTCACGTTCCATGCACCGATTGTGCCATCTGGGGCGAGTTGTCGCCTCCGCCGGGGGCAACTAGCGGAATTCCAGGCTCCATCAGCCCCATGAGTCACATCAACCCCACTTCCCAACTCCCGCACTCACAAGCGCAGTTGAGACCCGGAACACAGTTCGGCGCCCCCTGCCACGAATGGCGGGGGGCGCCGAAAGTGAGGCGTGAATCTCAGGCCGAACGGGCTACGGAACGACGGGGAAAGAGCCCCGGAGCGACGATCAGGCCGGGAGGGTACTCGGCTTGTGGGCCGGGCGGCTTGATTCGTACGTAGCGATGGCGTCCTCGTTCTGGAGCGTGATGCTGATGTCGTCCAGGCCGTTGAGCAGCCGCCAGCGGGCGTTCTCGTCCAACTCGAAGTCGGCGGTGATGCCCTCGGCCCGCACCTGCCGGTCCTGGAGATCAACGGTGATTTCGGCGGTCGGGTCCTTCTCGACCAGCGCCCACAGCTCGTCCACGGTCTCCTGCGGCAGAACCACCGTGAGCAGGCCGTTCTTGAGCGAATTGCCCCGGAAGATGTCCGCGAAGCGCGAGGAGACAACTGTCTTGAAACCGTAGTTCTGCAGGGCCCAGACGGCGTGCTCGCGGGACGAACCGGTGCCGAAGTCGGGTCCGGCGACCAGCACCGAGGCACCCTCGCGCTCGGGCTTGTTGAGCACGAACTCGGGGTCCTTGCGCCAGGCCTCGAAGAGCCCGTCCTCGAAGCCGTCGCGGGTGACCTTCTTCAGCCAGTGCGCGGGGATGATCTGGTCGGTGTCGACGTTGCTGCGGCGCAGCGGGACTGCCCGGCCGGTGTGTGCGGTGAAAGCTTCCATGGTTCTCAGGCCTCCACGAGGGCGGTTGCGTCGGACAGGTCGGCGGGCGCGGCCAGGTGGCCCAGCACCGCGGTCGCGGCAGCGACCTGCGGGGATACGAGGTGCGTCCGGCCGCCCTTGCCCTGCCTGCCCTCGAAGTTGCGGTTGGAGGTGGACGCGGAGCGCTCACCGGGGGCCAGCTGGTCGGGGTTCATGCCCAGGCACATCGAGCAGCCCGCGTGCCGCCATTCGGCGCCGGCGGCGGTGAACACCTTGTCCAGGCCCTCGTCGATGGCCTGCAGCGCCACCCGTACCGAGCCGGGAACGACCAGCATCCGCACGCCGTCGGCCACCGAGCGGCCCTCGACGATCGCGGCAGCGGCCCGCAGGTCCTCGATGCGGCCATTGGTGCAGGAACCCACGAAGACGGTGTCCACCTTGATGTCCCGCAGCGCCTGTCCGGCGGTCAACCCCATGTATTCCAGGGCCTTTTCGGCGGCGTGGCGCTCCGAAGCGTCTTCGTACGAAGCAGGGTCGGGGACGTTGGCGGAAAGCGGTGCGCCCTGGCCCGGGTTGGTGCCCCAGGTGACGAACGGGGCGAGCGAGGCGGCGTCGATGAGGACCTCCGCGTCGAAGACCGCGTCGTCGTCCGTCTTCAGCGTCCGCCAGTACTCGACCGCCGCGTCCCAGTCGGCGCCCTGCGGCGCGTGGTCGCGGCCCTTGAGGTAGTCGAAGGTGGTGGCGTCCGGGGCGATCATGCCCGCGCGGGCGCCCGCCTCGATGGACATGTTGCAGATGGTCATGCGGGCTTCCATCGAGAGCTTCTCGATGGCGGGGCCGCGGTACTCCAGGACGTAACCCTGTCCCCCGCCGGTGCCGATCTTCGCGATGATGGCGAGGATCAGGTCCTTGGCGGTGACGTTGTCGGGCAGTTCGCCCTCGACCGTGATGGCCATGGTCTTGGGGCGGGCCATCGGCAGGGTCTGGGTGGCCAGTACGTGCTCGACCTGCGAGGTGCCGATGCCGAAGGCCAGCGCGCCGAAGGCACCGTGGGTGGAGGTGTGCGAGTCGCCGCAGACCACGGTGGTACCGGGCTGAGTCAGTCCGAGTTGCGGTCCCACCACATGGACAACACCCTGTTCCACGTCGCCCAGCGGGTGCAGCCGCACCCCGAAGTCGGCGCAGTTCTTGCGCAGCGTCTCCAGCTGTACGCGCGAGACCGGGTCGGCGATGGGCTTGTCGATGTCGAGGGTCGGGGTGTTGTGGTCCTCGGTCGCGATGGTGAGGTCGAGGCGGCGTACCCGGCGGCCGTTCTTCCGCAGGCCGTCGAAGGCCTGCGGGCTGGTGACCTCGTGCAGCAGGTGAAGGTCGATGAAGAGCAGGTCGGGCTCCCCTTCGGCACGCCGGACGACATGGTCGTCCCAGACCTTCTCCGCGAGTGTCCTACCCATCGCTTTCCCTCCGGCCGGCGGCTTTGCCGGCTCAACTAGAGATGTGGTTCACCCCGCCCGGACCCCCGTACGGGGCGGTGACCGCGGGCCGTTGTACGGCCGCCGGTACAGCGTTGCAAGTTCGTTGGAATATTGAACTTGCGTTTCACAGAGTGAGACGCGAGTATCGACGCATGGACAACTCTAGCGGCGTCGGCGTTCTCGACAAGGCGGCGCTCGTGCTGAGCGCCCTGGAGTCCGGTCCGGCCACCCTCGCGGGGTTGGTCGCGGCCACCGGGCTCGCACGACCCACGGCACACAGGCTCGCCGTGGCACTGGAACACCACCGGCTGGTGGCGAGGGACATGCAGGGCCGGTTCATCCTCGGCCCGCGGCTCTCCGAGCTGGCGGCGGCGGCCGGCGAGGACCGCCTGCTGGCCACGGCGGGACCGGTTCTCACGCATCTGCGCGACGTGACGGGCGAGAGCGCCCAGCTCTACCGCCGCCAGGGCGACATGCGCATCTGCGTCGCCGCCGCGGAGCGGCTGTCCGGACTGCGGGACACCGTCCCGGTGGGCTCCACGCTCACCATGAAGGCCGGTTCGTCCGCCCAGATCCTGATGGCCTGGGAGGAGCCGGAGCGCCTGCACCGCGGCCTCCAGGGCGCCCGCTTCACCGCCACGGCCCTCTCCGGGGTGCGCCGCCGTGGCTGGGCCCAGTCGATCGGCGAGCGCGAGCCGGGCGTGGCCTCGGTCTCCGCCCCGGTGCGCGGCCCGTCCAACCGCGTGGTCGCCGCCGTCTCGGTCTCCGGACCGATCGAGCGGCTGACCCGCCACCCGGGCCGGATGCACGCCCAGGCGGTCATCGACGCGGCCGCCCGCCTCTCGGAGTCGCTGCGCCGCTCGGGCGGCAGCTGACACTCCGTCAACGCCCTTCTCCGGTACGACACTTCACCCCGGGGCCCCGAACCCCCGCCACGCACGCGGGAGTTCGGGGCCCCGGTTGCACAACTGGCGTACCGCAGACGGACGTACGGACACACGAGAAAGCCCTCCGCGTCATGGACGCGGAGGGCTTTCTCTCCATGTACCCCCGACCGGATTCGAACCGGCGCTACCGCCTTGAGAGGGCGGCGTGCTAGGCCGCTACACAACGGGGGCCTATTACTTGCAGTTTTACTGCGCTGGGCTACCAGGACTCGAACCTAGAATGACGGTACCAGAAACCGTAGTGTTGCCAATTACACCATAGCCCATGGTGGTTGAGACCATTTTCAATTGGGTCCTACCAGTACCCCCGACCGGATTCGAACCGGCGCTACCGCCTTGAGAGGGCGGCGTGCTAGGCCGCTACACAACGGGGGCCCTAGCGATCCTCGCGTCGATACATCCAGGAGCGACCTGAAGGTGTCGGAAAGAAAGGATCTGTACCCCCGACCGGATTCGAACCGGCGCTACCGCCTTGAGAGGGCGGCGTGCTAGGCCGCTACACAACGGGGGCCCTAGCTGAGCTGCATCTGATCTATGAACTTCAACAGCTCTCGCAAGCTGGGCTACCAGGACTCGAACCTAGAATGACGGTACCAGAAACCGTAGTGTTGCCAATTACACCATAGCCCACCAAAACTCAACCCCCTCGTCGGGGGTTTCTGTTCGGCTTGCGCTTCCCGGCCGGACCTTTCGGCCCTCTCGGGCGGCGCAGAAAGAACATTACCCGAAGGTGTCCGGGGCTCCAAAACGGGTATTGCCGCGCAGCAGCTCGGGCAGCTGATCCAGTCCCGTGACGCTGACCAGCTCGGGCCGCCCGCCCGCCCCCGAGCGGTCCAGCCAGATGCCGGTGAGCCCGGCGTCCACCGCCCCACGTGCGTCGATGTCCGGTTGGTCGCCGATGTACGCCACGTCGGCGGGCGGCAGCCCCAGGGCGTCACAGGCGGCGTGGAAGGCCTCCGGGGCGGGCTTGGAGACGCCCAGCTCGGCGGCGCACAGCACGACCTCGAAGCGGTCGCGGACGCCCAGGACGCGCAGCTTGCGGTCCTGGTTGTGGATGCTGGAGTTCGAGAGCACCGCGTGCCGGTAGTGGCCGGCCAGCGCGTCCAGGACGGGCACGGCGTCGGGGAAGAGCTCCCAGGCGGCCTCGTAGTGGCTGACGTGGCGGGCGAACCACTCGTCCGCGGTCCGGTCGGCCAGGTCCGCGCCGAGGAAGTCGCGGATGCGGTCGCGGCGCTGCTGCTCGAAGGTGGACTCCCCCGCCGCGAACCGTCCCCAGTGCAGGGCGGTCAGCTCCTGCCAACGGCCGAGGGCCTGCCCGACGGTGTCGTACCCGTCGGGCAGGCCCTCGGCCTCGAAATGACGGCGCATGCCGGTGCGGTCGGCGCTGGTGTAGTCGAAGAGGGTGTCGTCGATGTCCCAGAGGACCGCGCGTATCGGCATGGGCCCAGGTTACGCAGCCAGCTTCGCCAGGGCCGCGTCGATGCGGGTCAGGGTCTTGTCCTTGCCCAGGATTTCGAGGGACTCGAAGAGGGGCAGGCCGACCGTGCGTCCGGTGACGGCGACGCGGACCGGGGCCTGGGCCTTGCCGAGCTTGAGGCCGTGGGTCTCGCCGGCCTTCAGGACGGCGTCCTTGAGGGACTCGGGGCTGGACCAGTCGGCCGCTTCGAGGTTGGCGCGGGCCGTGGTGAGGAGGGCGGCGGGGTCGCCCTTCATGGCCTTGGTCCAGGAGGCCTCGTCCTCGACCGGCTCGGGGAGGAAGAGGAAGTCGACGTTGGCGGTGATGTCGGAGAGGACGGTCACGCGCGTCTGGGCGTGCGGGGCGATGGCGTCCCAGGCTGCCTCGTCGAAGTCCTCGGGGGCCCAGTTGGCGTGCGGGGCCGTCAGCCAGGGCTTGCAGGCGTCCGCGAAGGCCTTGGGGTCGAGGAGGCGGATGTGGTCCGCGTTGATCGACTCGGCCTTCTTGAGGTCGAAGCGGGCCGGGTTGGCGTTGACGTCGGCGACGTCGAACTTCTCGATCAGCTCGGGGACCGTGAAGATGTCCTGGTCGGCGGAGAAGGACCAGCCGAGCAGGGAGAGGTAGTTGAGGAGGCCCTCGGGGAGGAAGCCGCGCTCCCGGTAGATGTTGAGGGACGCCTGCGGGTCGCGCTTGGAGAGCTTCTTGTTGCCCTCGCCCATGACGTACGGGAGATGGCCGAAGGCGGGGATCTCCTTGGCGAGGCCCAGCGAGATCAGCGCCTTGTAGAGGGCGATCTGGCGGGGGGTGGAGGACAGCAGGTCCTCGCCGCGCAGGACGTGGGTGATCTCCATCATGGCGTCGTCGACCGGGTTGACCAGGGTGTACAGCGGCGCGCCGTTGGCGCGGACGATGCCGTAGTCCGGGACGTTCTCGGGCTGGACGGTGATCTCGCCGCGGACCAGGTCCGTGAAGGTGATCGCCTCGTCGGGCATCCGGAAGCGGACGATCGCGGGACGGCCCTCGGCCTCGTACGCGGCCTTCTGCTCGGCGGTGAGGTCGCGGCAGTGGCCGTCGTAGCCCGACGGCTTGCCGGCGGCGCGGGCGGCGTCGCGGCGGGCGTCCAGCTCCTCGGTGGAGCAGTAGCAGTGGTAGGCGTGGCCGGCGGCGAGGAGCTTCTCGGCGACGTCCGCGTAGATGTCCATCCGCTGCGACTGGCGGTACGGGGCGTGCGGGCCGCCGACCTCGGGGCCCTCGTCCCAGTCGAGGCCGAGCCAGCGCAGGGAGTCGAGGAGCTGGTGGTACGACTCCTCGGAGTCCCGCGCGGCGTCGGTGTCCTCGATGCGGAAGACCATGGTGCCGCCGGTGTGCCGGGCGTAGGCCCAGTTGAACAGGGCGGTACGGACCAGGCCCACGTGCGGGTTGCCCGTCGGGGAGGGGCAGAAGCGGACGCGGACGGGGGAGGACGGGGTGTTAGCCACGCTTGATCACCTTGTTGGTGAGAGTGCCGATGCCTTCGATGGTGACGGCGACCTCGTCGCCGACGTTCAGGGGTCCGACACCGGCGGGGGTGCCGGTGAGGATGACGTCGCCGGGGAGCAGGGTCATCGCTTCGGAGATGTGCGCGACCAGTTCGGGGATGGCCCGGACCATGTCGCTGGTGCGGCCGAGCTGGCGCTGTTCGCCGTTGACCGTGCACTGGATGGTGAGGTCGGCGGGGTCCAGCTCGGTCTCGACCCAGGGGCCGAGCGGGCACGAGGTGTCGAAGCCCTTGGCCCTGGCCCACTGCTTCTCGCGCTGCTGGACGTCGCGGGCGGTGACGTCGTTGGCGCAGGTGTAGCCGAAGACCACGTCCTTGACGCGGTCGACGGGAACCTCGCGGCACATGCGGCCGATGACCACGGCGAGTTCCGCCTCGTGGTGCAGTTCGGAGGAGAAGGAGGGGTACGCGATCGAGTCGCCGGGGCCGATCACGGAGGTGGACGGCTTGAAGAAGGCGACCGGTACCTCCGGGACCTCGTTGCCGAGCTCCGCCGCGTGCTCCGCGTAGTTGCGGCCGATGGCCACGATCTTGCTGGGGAGCACGGGCGGCAGGAGCCGCACCTTGTTCAGCGGGACCTTGACGCCGGAGAGTTCGAAGTCGGCGTACGGAATGCCCTTGATGATGTCGAGGACGAGGTCACCGGAGTCGACGGTTCCTTCGCCCTCGACCGCGCCGAAGGCGACATTGCCGTCGATGGAGAATCTGGCGATGCGCACGGGATGCCTGCGCCCCTTACTGAGCTGGACTGAAGCTGGTGGAAGTCTGACGCTCCAGGCTAACGCGGGTGGGGGGTGCGGCCGCTCGGCGTTTGTTGCCGGGGCGGCGTTACGCGGCGACGGCCTCGGCCTGCTCCGGGGCGACCATCAGGATGGTGCGGCGGGTGTTGGCGGTGACGGTGGGCAGCTCCTGCGCGTACTCCGGGAGGGCGGCCGGCTTGGGGGTGCCGGTCTGCTTGTCCAGGTGGGCGAGCGTGGTGCGCTGCGGGTTGGCCAGGTTGCGGATCGCCGGGGCCGTCTTCTTCGCCGTCTTTGTGGTCTGCATGTGAGTGCTCGCGCCTTGTCGTGGGGGCGCCGGACGGGCGCCGGTGGTCGGATTCGCAATCCCTGTAAAGCGTCAGGCTAAACATCCGCTTCCCGGCCAAAGCCGGGAATGTGCAGGGATCTTCGTGTGAGTTTGCTCACGAGTTGTTGGGCAAAAGCCGCAATACGGACTGATGATCTTGTGGTCAGAAACGGACATTGCATGCCTGAAGGAGTCATTCCGCTCCTGATCGCCTCGACTGGGGCACCCCCCACGCGTAAGCGACTCGTAAGCAATTGTCCATTTCGTACAGGAAAGGATTCTACGACTGGTGACACCCTCGACACAAAGCGTCACTCCCGGTGGGCCGAGTCCCACGGGCCTTGTTGGAGATCCGGCACTGTGCTGGAATTCCCCGGACCGCGGTCACTCACGACCACCCCATGGGGATGATCCGGTACCCCAAGACTCGACACCGTTCCCCCGCTCTGCGGTGGAACGCCTGGTCCAGAGGTTGCGACGCTAGTGCAGGGACGTTTCAAGAGGGACGGCAAGGGGTCTCCCCAGGCCCATCAGGGCCGAGGGGAAGCCGCGGGCGAGCAGGAGCCGCGCGGTGGGACCGACCGCGGCTCATCGCCCCAGCCCCCGCACGCCCAGAACCAGGGACCCGCGCAGGCCGGTGGAGCCGGCCGGCCCGGTCCCTCCGGCGGTGCGGGGGGCGCCGCCGGTGCGTTCGGCGGCGGCGGTGCCTTCGGCGCGGGCGGCGGCAACGCCGGTGGCCCGCAGGGTCCGGCTGCCGCCGGTGACTCCCCGGCCAAGGCGTCCAAGACGCCCAAGCCCATCAGCGCCGGCACCCGAATATCCCTGCGCAACTGGAGCATCAGCACCCGTCTCGTCTCGCTGCTGGCCCTTCCCGTGGTCGCGGCGACCGCGCTCGGCGGACTGCGTATCAACGAGTCCCTCAGCGACATGCAGCAGCTGGAGCACATGCAGCTGCTGACCAACCTGACCCGGCAGGCGACCGAGCTCGCCGCCGCGCTGCAGAACGAGCGCGACGAGACGGCCGGTCCGCTCGCCAACGGCACGCCCCGCTCGGCACCGTCCGTCAAGGGCGAGACCGACCAGACCGACCGCGTGCAGTCGGCGTTCATCCGCGAGACCGCGGGCGTCAACGCCGGTGACGAGGACGACCCGGCCCTGAAGAACATCCGGGGCAGCCTGATCGACATCACGGTCGCGCTGAAGGGACTGCCGAACCTGCGCGCCGGCGCCTTCCAGAACAAGACCGACGCCGGTAACTCGCAGACCATCAGCGCCTACAACGCCCTGATCACCTCGCTGCTGAACCTCTCCCAGGACATGGCCCAGGCCACCTCGAGCCCGGAGATGATCCAGCGCACCAGCGCCCTGGCGGCGTTCTCCTCCGCCAAGGAGTACGCGTCGATCCAGCGTGCCGTCATCGCCGCCTCGCTGCCGGACTCCCCCGACGGCGCGGGCGCGCGGATCCGGCTCTACGAGAACGACCGGCTCTTCGGCAAGACCGCGATGGACAACGAGAAGAACGCCCTGGGCACCTTCTCGCGCATCTACGGCTCGCCGCGCGCCAACGAGCTCCTCGACATCCTGCAGAAGGGCTCCCCCGACTCGCAGCGCGCCGAGGACTACGCGGCGAAGCTCCTGGGCAGCGAGAAGGGCGTCAGCCAGGTTTCCGTACGGTCCCACAAGGACTGGACGGACCAGGCGGGCATCGAGATCGAGGCGATGAAGCGCATCGAGGCGACGCTGCTCAGCGAGATGGACCAGAAGGCCCGCGAGCTGAAGAGCGACTCCGAGCGCTCGACGATCATCTCCGGTGCGGTCATCCTCCTGGTGCTCGGCGTCTCGCTGGTCGGCGCCTTCGTGGTGGCCCGCTCGATGATCCGCTCGCTGCGCCGCCTCCAGGACACCGCGACCCGGGTCGCCCAGGACCGGCTGCCCGAGCTCGTCAAGCAGCTCTCCGAGTCCGACCCGCAGGACGTCGACACGTCCGTGGAGTCGGTCGGTGTACACAGCCGGGACGAGATCGGCCGCGTGGCCTCCGCGTTCGACGACGTGCACCGCGAGGCGGTGCGGCTCGCCGCCGAGCAGGCGTTGCTGCGAGGCAACGTCAACGCGATGTTCACCAACCTCTCGCGCCGTTCCCAGGGCCTCATCCAGCGTCAGCTCTCGCTCATCTCCGAGCTGGAGGCGCGCGAGGCCGACCCGGACCAGCTGTCCTCGCTCTTCAAGCTCGACCACCTCGCGACCCGTATGCGCCGGAACGGCGAGAACCTCCTCGTCCTCGCCGGTGAGGAGCCGGGCCGCCGCTGGACCCGCCCCGTGCCGCTGGTCGACGTGCTCCGTGCCGCCGCCTCCGAGGTGGAGCAGTACGAGCGCATCGAACTGTCCTCGGTGCCCTCGACCGAGGTCGCGGGCCGCGTGGTCAACGACCTCGTGCACCTCCTCGCAGAGCTGCTCGAAAACGCCACCTCGTTCTCCTCGCCGCAGACCAAGGTGCGCGTCACCGGTCACGCGCTGCCCGACGGCCGGGTGCTCGTCGAGATCCACGACACCGGTATCGGCCTGTCCCCCGAGGACCTGTCCGCGATCAACGAGCGGCTCGCCGCTCCCCCGACCGTGGACGTCTCCGTCTCCCGCCGCATGGGTCTGTTCGTGGTCGGCCGGCTGTCCCTGCGACACGGCATCCGCATCCAGCTCCGCCCGTCCGACTCCGGTGGTACGACCGCGCTGGTCATGCTCCCGGTCGACGTCGCGCAGGGCGGCAAGAAGCTCCCCGGCAAGCCCGGTGGTCCCGGCGCCCAGGGCGGTGCGCCGCAGATGCCCGCGGGCCCCGGCGGCCGTCCGGGTCTGCCCGCCGGTCCCGGTGCGGGCGGTGGCCCCGGCAGCCGTCCGGGTGCGCCGCAGGGCGGTCCCGGTCTGCTCGGCGGCGGCGACGGGCCGCGCCGTGAGGTCGGCGCGGGTTCCGGTCCGCGGGCCGCGCTGCCCGGCCGCACCCCCGGTGCCGGTCTCGGCAACGCGGCTCCCGCTCCCGCCAAGCGCGGCGGTCTCGCCGGTGCCTTCGGCGGTGGCCGGGGCGGCCGTGAGGACGTACAGCAGAGCCACGCGGCCCAGGGCAACGCTCCGCAGGGCAACGCGCCCGCCTCGCTCCCGAGGGCCGGCGGTCCGCGTGCGGAGCTGCCCGGCGGCAACCCGGCGGCCCCGCAGCGGCCCGAGCCGCAGGGGCCGAGCTGGGGCGCCCGCCCGAACCAGAACCAGAACCCGGACGTGCCGCGCGGCCACGAGGAGGCGGAGGACCGTCAGGGTCCCGGCTCCACGGCCGAGTTCGACCGTCCGGACTTCAACGGGCCGCCGCCCGGCGCCGGTTCGACGACGGGGCAGTTCGAGCGTCCCGACGTACGGCAGAACCCGTCCGCCACCGGCCAGTTCGAGCGTGCCGACGTACGCCAGGACCCGGCGGCGACCGGCCAGTTCCCGCAGGCGCAGAACCCGCAGGCGCGCGGTGGCTTCCAGGACCCCGCGGCCACGGGCCAGTTCCCGCAGGCCGACACGCGTGCCTTCCAGAACCCGGCCACCACGGGGCAGTTCGAGCGTCCCGACATACGGGAGCCGCAGGGCAACAGCACCACCGGGCAGCACCAGGTGGACCCGTACGACACCGGCCAGCACCGGGTCGACCCGTACCAGACGGGTCAGCACCAGGTGGACCCGTACCACACCGGCCAGCACCAGGCCGACCCGTACGACACCGATCAGCACCGGACGGGCCAGTTCCCGGCCGGTCAGCAGAGCGGGCAGTACGAGACGGGCCGGACGGGTCAGTACGAGACGGGCCAGTACGAGGCCGGTCAGTACGAGACGGGTCAGTACGAGCGTCCGGCCGGTGCCACTCCGGCGCCGCCCACCGGGCTGCCGCAGTCGCCCGACGCCCCGCGTCAGCGCGGGCCTCAGAGCGGCCAGGGCCAGGGTCAGCAGGGTGGCGGGCGCGGTCCCGCCGACTTCGCCCCGCCGCGTCCCGTCGCGAGCCTGCCCTCGCAGCCCTCGCCGCAGCAGGCCCCGCAGGGCATGCCGCAGCGTCCCGTCAGGTCCGCCCCGCAGCAGCCCCAGCCGCAGCACCAGAACCCCCAGCAGGACCGCCAGCCGCAGCAGCAGCCGCAGCAGCACTCCAACTCGCTGCCGCCGGCCGCCGGTCCCGGGGACGGCCGTACGCCGCTCTTCGACACGCTGGAGTCGAACTGGTTCCACGGCGAGCAGCCGGGAAGCCAGGCTCCGGCCCAGGCGCCGCAGGGCCGTGCGCAGGCGCAGGCCGCGCCCTCCGTACCGCAGCAGCCCTCGTCCCCCGCTCCCGAGCGGGACGCCGAGGTGAACTGGCGGCCGTCGCCGAACGACGAGCTCGCCTCGCAGGCCGAGAAGGTCCGCAAGCCCGCTGCCGGCGGGATCACCACCTCAGGACTTCCGCGTCGTGTCCCGAAGGCCAACCTGGTCCCGGGCACCGCGCAGGAACAGAACCACCAGACAGGTCCGCAGGTCTCCCGTGCGCCCGATGACGTGCGCGGCCGGCTGACCAATCTTCGTCGGGGTATTCAGCAGGGCCGCCAGGCCGGAAGCAACGGCAACACTGGCACGTTCCGCACCGTTGACCCCACTCACCAGCAGGAGCGTTAGTTGAGTCCGATGAGCCAGGCGGCGCAGAATCTGAACTGGTTGATCACCAACTTCGTGGACAACACCCCAGGGGTGTCCCACACGGTGGTGGTCTCCGCCGACGGACTCCTTCTGGCCATGTCCGAAGGTTTCCCCCGCGACCGTGCCGACCAGCTGGCGGCGGTGGCCTCCGGGCTGACCTCGCTGACGGCCGGCGCGTCCCGGATCTTCGAGGGCGGCCCCGTCGCCCAGACCGTGGTGGAGATGGAGCGAGGATTCCTCTTCCTCATGTCGATCTCGGACGGGTCCTCGCTCGCGGTGCTCGCGCACCCCGACGCGGACATCGGCCTGGTCGGGTACGAAATGGCATTGCTGGTCGACCGTGCGGGCACCGTCCTCACCCCGGACCTCCGCGCGGAACTCCAGGGCAGCCTGCTGCACTAGGCGCCGCACCCCGCACGACCCCCCACACCCCCGCTCCACACCGTCCGGCCGCAACCGAACCCCCACCGGCCCAGTCAGACGGCACGCCGACACCCTGCTGTCACGCCCGGAGGACCACCCATGACCCCGCCCCCCGCCTCTCACGATCCGTACGGCGGCGCGCATACCGACGCTCCGTACGACTCCTACGAGGGCGATCAGCCGCTGGTACGTCCCTACGCGATGACCGGTGGCCGGACCAGGCCGCGCTACCAGCTCGCCATCGAGGCGCTGGTCAGCACCACGGCCGACCCGGCGCACCTGTCCACGCTGCTCCCCGAGCACCAGCGGATCTGCCACCTGTGCCGCGAGGTCAAGTCGGTCGCCGAGGTCTCGGCGCTGCTGTCGATGCCGCTGGGTGTTGCCCGGATCCTCGTCGCCGACCTCGCCGAAGCCGGTATGGTCGCCATCCACCAGCCGGGCGAGGGCGCGGACGCCGACGGAACGCCGGCCGTCACGCTGCTGGAAAGGGTGCTCAGTGGACTTCGCAAGCTCTGACGGCGCGACGGGCGCCGCCCGTTCCACCACCTCCGCGAAGATCGTGGTCGCGGGCGGCTTCGGCGTCGGCAAGACCACGTTCGTGGGTGCGGTCTCGGAGATCAACCCGCTGCGCACGGAGGCCGTCATGACCTCCGCGTCCGCGGGGATCGACGACCTCACCCACACCGGGGGCAAGACCACCACCACGGTGGCGATGGACTTCGGCCGCATCACGCTGGACCAGGACCTGATCCTGTACCTCTTCGGTACGCCGGGCCAGGACCGCTTCTGGTTCATGTGGGACGACCTGGTGCGCGGTGCCATCGGCGCCGTCGTCCTGGTCGACACCCGCCGTCTCGCCGACTGCTTCCCCGCGGTCGACTACTTCGAGAACAGCGGCCTGCCCTTCGTCATCGCCCTCAACGGCTTCGACGGCCACCAGCCGTACACGCCGGACGAGGTGCGCGAGGCCCTCCAGATCGGCCCGGACACCCCGATCATCACGACCGACGCCCGCCACCGCGCGGACGCGAAGAGCGGATTGATCACGCTGGTCGAGCACGCGCTGATGGCGCGGCTCAAGTAGCAAATCGGCCGATACACAAGTAGGGCCCCGCATACGGCAGTTGTTGTAGGGATTCAGGGGCGGGTTGTGGTGTTTGACACTCTCCGCCCCTCGGTTCATAACGTTTCGAAAGAGAATTGCAGGAGCAAGGCAACCCGGCGCGTTCAACTGGTGTCGCTGCGCACACACGAGCCCCGTCTTTTGACGGGGCTCGTTCTTTATGCCCGTTTTATCTGAGGGATCGGACACGCACGCGCCGGGGCGCGGGCTGTTTGGCCCATACCCGTCGGCCGTGCTGGAATTCGGCGAAACTCCTGAGTAAGTACCGCCCTGAACGAAACACGGCACAGCGTAGGTGCCGACGCCGAGAGGTTGTTGGTCGAGTGAGGCGAAGCAAGAAGAGCTCCGCAGAGCAGCAGACGAGGGGCAACTTCACCCCGCCGTCGCGCGCTGCGGTGCCGCCTGCCGCTGAGGCGTCCGCCGCCCCCGCGCCGGGCGGCAGCTCCAGCCGGATGTCCCCCCGCAACTGGCGGGTGGCCACCCGGCTGAACGCGATTCTCCTCATACCCGTCCTGGTGGCCCTCGTCATGGGTGGCTTCCAGGTCAACGGCTCCATCAACAACTGGCGTCAGGCACAGGACGCGGAGAAGACCGCGCTCATCGTGCGCGCCGCCGCCGAGTACGGGCACGCGCTGCTCAACGAGCGCGACCTGACCGCCGAACCGCTGCTCGGCAACAAGCGGCAGGACCCCTCGGTCGCCGACGCCCGCTCGGTCACCGACGCCGCGAAGAAGAAGTTCGACACGGCCGTCAAGGACATGCCGGACAACCAGGGCCTGGCCAACCGCATCAAGCGCATCCGGCAGGCCGAGCCGAAGCTGCCGGCACTGCGCCAGAACGCGTACACCGAGGGCGTCGAGAAGCAGAACCCGGTCAGCACCGAAGAGGGCTACCGCGACGTCCAGCACTTCCTGATGGAGGTGTCGAACGAGCTGAGCCTGGGCTCCGGCAACATCACCTCGTACGGCAGGACCGTGTACGCGGTCGAGCTGGCGAAGGCCGCCGAGTCGCTCCAGCGCGCCATCGGCATGCACCTGCTGATCCGCCCGAACGGCAGCGAGACCGTCTTCGAGGGCCAGGTCAAGGCGTTCTGCTCGTACAACTACCTGGAGACCATCGCACTGGGCGAGTACGTCTCCGGCGGTACGCAGCACGACGTGGACCGGCTCCGCGAGGTCATGAAGGGCAAGGCCGAGGAAGGCGCCAAGAAGCTCGGCGAGGCGCAGGCCGCCGCGGAGGCGGCCGGCAAGAAGTTCCCGGCCCCGCCGGTGAAGAACGGCTCGGTCTTCGACGGCATGGCCGCCGAGATCTGCAAGGGCCAGTCCCCGCAGCGCCTGGCCGCCAAGGGCATCGTGCCGATGACCTGGTCGGCCGCCGCGACCGGCAAGTTCGAGGGCTACACCCAGCTGGAGAACGAGCTCGTCGACAAGGCCGTGAAGGACGCCGCGGTCATCTCCGAGGACTCGCGCAACGACGCGATCATCAACGGTGCCATCGTCGTGATCGCCGTACTGGCCGCCTTCGTCCTGGCCGGTACGGTCGCCCGTCAGATGAGCCGCTCGATGAAGCGCCTGCGCACCGCCGCCTTCGGCATCGCCGAGCAGCGGCTGCCGATGCTCGTCGACCAGCTCTCCCGTACCGAGCCCGGCCGGGTCGACACCCGGGTGCAGCCCATCCCGATCACCTCGCACGACGAGATCGGTGAAGTGGCGCGCGCCTTCGACCAGGTGCACCGCGAGGCCGTCCGGCTCGCCGCCGAGCAGGCCATGCTCCGGGGCAACGTCAACGCGATCTTCACCAACCTCTCGCGCCGCAACCAGTCGCTGATCGAGGGCCAGCTGACCCTGATCACCGACCTGGAGAACAACGAGGCCGACCCGGACCAGCTGGAGAACCTCTTCAAGCTGGACCACCTGGCCACCCGTATGCGCCGCAACGGCGAGAACCTCCTGGTCCTCGCGGGCGAGGAGCCCGGCCGCCGCTGGAACCAGCCGGTTCCGCTGGTCGACGTGCTGCGCGCCGCCTCCTCCGAGGTGGAGAACTACGAGCGCATCGAGCTGACCGGTGTCCCGGAGTCGGAGATCCACGGCCAGGCCGTGACCGACCTCGTGCACCTGCTCGCCGAGCTGCTGGAGAACGCCACCACGTTCTCCTCCCCGCAGACCAAGGTCCGGGTCGCCGCGACCCGGCTGCCCG
The DNA here is from genome assembly GCF_055579625.1 of Streptomyces sp. NPDC032721. Classification (NCBI taxonomy): domain Bacteria; kingdom Bacillati; phylum Actinomycetota; class Actinomycetes; order Kitasatosporales; family Streptomycetaceae; genus Streptomyces; species Streptomyces sp. NPDC032721. Next base: position 97,640 of record NZ_JBVIMX010000022.1, read on the forward strand.
ACGGCCGCGTCATGGTCGAGATCCACGACAAGGGCATCGGCCTCACCGCCGAGGACTTCGCGGACATCAACCACAAGCTGGCCAACCCGCCGACGGTGGACGCCGCCGTCTCCCAGCGGATGGGCCTGTTCGTGGTCGGCCGCCTCGCCGACCGGCACGGCATCCGCGTCCAGCTCCGCCCCTCGGGCGAGCAGGCCGGTACGACGTCGCTGGTCATGCTCCCGGACGCGATCACGCACGGTGGTGGTGGCGAGGAGATCGAGGGCGACTTCACCGTCTCCTCGATCATCGCGGAGCAGCAGTCCGCCCCCGAGCCGCCCGCCTTCGGCACCACTCCGATGCGGACCGCGGCCGAACTCGGCTTCGACGACTCGCAGTACGACGGCGGCCAGAACCCGGTGCCGCTCGACCCGGTGAACCGCTCGCTGCTCCGCGAGGAGCGCAGGGCGGCGCTGGAGGGCCGCGGCAGCCAGGACGACGAGCGCCCGCTGTTCCGGGACGAGGTGCCGGGCGAGGCCCAGCAGCCGCAGCAGCAGCCGCCTTCCGGCTACCAAAAGCAGGGTTACGGCGACGGTGCGTACGCGGCGCCGTACCAGGACCCCTCCTACGCCGCGTACGAGGAGGCTCCGTACCAGGAGGCCTCGTACGACCAGAACGGCAACTACCCGACGGCCCAGATGCCCCCGGTCACGGAGGCGCCCCAGCAGGGCGACGGCTTCGACGGATTCGGCCCGCGGGACTCCTTCGGTTCGACCGAGCGGTACGCGACCCCGTCGCAGCAGTCGTATGCGGAACCCCAGTACCAGGACCCGCAGGTGCCCCAGCAGGGGTACGACGAAAACCGTGATGCCCAGTCCCACCAGGCGAACTGGCAGGACCAGAACGGATTCCAGCCCTCCTACGATTCTTCGTACGAGACCGAAACGGAATCTGGCCAGTCCGGTCAGGGGCTCCCCTCGGACAACTCCGAGCGCGTAGGCTTCGACCGTCCGGAACCCACTCCTCCCGCACCGCGCGCCGGTCACGCGATGACCGACGCGGGTCTTCCGCGCCGCGGCAGCCAGTCCGGCCCGGAGAGCATGCTCAGCCGGCACAGCAAGACGGCCGGCCGTCCTGAGCAGGCGGACCAGGCGGAACAGGCGGAGCAGGCCCCCCGGGCGACTCTTCCGACTCCCCCGGCTCCTCCGGCGCAGGCACCCCAGGACAGTGCACCGGGCGCTCCCGGGGGGAGCGAAGGCGACAGTGACTGGCGCACGTCGAACGACGAGCGCTGGCAGCGTGCGGAAAAGCTCAAGGACCCGAAGGCGGGCGGGGTCACTCCCTCCGGCCTCCCCAAGCGGGTGCCCAAGGCCAACCTGATCGAGGGCGCCGCGGAGCAGACCCCGCAGGGCGGCCCCCAGGTCTCCCGCGCACCGGAGGACGTCCGGGGCCGGCTGAGCAACCTGCGGCGCGGTGTCCAGCGCGGGCGCGAAGCGGGAACAGACCAGAACCAAGCGGCCACTTACGATCAGCACAGTGGACCGGGTAGTACCTACAACCAGGAGCGTTAGTGTGAGCCCGATGAGCCAGGCGGCGCAGAATCTGAACTGGTTGATCACCAACTTCGTGGACAACACCCCCGGGGTGTCCCACACGGTGGTGGTCTCCGCCGACGGACTCCTGCTGGCGATGTCCGAAGGTTTCCCCCGTGACCGTGCCGATCAACTGGCGGCCGTGGCCTCCGGTCTGACGTCACTGACGGCCGGTGCCTCTCGGATCTTCGAGGGCGGCGCCGTCAACCAGACCGTGGTGGAGATGGAGCGAGGATTCCTTTTCATCATGTCCATCTCCGACGGATCCTCGCTCGCGGTGCTCGCGCACCCCGACGCGGACATCGGCCTCGTAGGCTACGAGATGGCACTTCTCGTGGACCGTGCGGGCACCGTCCTGACCCCGGATCTCCGGGCCGAGCTCCAGGGAAGTCTGCTCAACTAGCCGAAGAGTCGAACAAGCAGACACAAGTGTTCTCAACTAGCAGACACCCCGTGCGTATTGGCGTCCCCGGGCTTTAGGGTTCGGGGACGTGGCTCCACAGTGCATGGTGCCCGCAGTGCAGTCGGAGGAGGAGAACGTGGCAACGCCCCCAAACGGTTCGTCGGCCGACTGGCCCTATGGCCGTGGCCCGGCCCAGGGTCAGGGTGGTCAGCCGGGGGGTCCCGGTGACCCTTCGCAGAACCGGTTCAACTTCCCCTCCACTCCGAGCCGTTCCCCTTACGAGCGCCCGTACCAGCAGCAGCCGCCCCAGCAGCAGCCGCCGCACCGTGGGCAGCCGCAGTCGCCCGGCATCCAGCCGGTGGCGCCGCGCGCGCAGGGCGGCCGCGGCCGGCATGCGGGCTCTTCGTCCTCGTCCTCGGCGGGCGGTGGCACCCACAACCCTCTGGTGCGTCCGTACGCGATGACGGGCGGCCGTACCAGGCCCCGCTACCAGCTCGCCATCGAGGCGCTGGTGCACACCACGGCGGAACCCGCCAGGCTGCAAGGGCAGTTGCCCGAGCACCAGCGGATCTGCCACCTGTGCCGTGAGATCAAGTCGGTCGCCGAGATCTCGGCACTCCTCTCCATCCCCCTCGGCGTAGCCCGAATCCTCGTCGCCGACCTGGCAGAGGCCGGACTCGTCGCCATTCACCAGCCCGGCGGCGACGAAGCCGCGGGCGGTCAGCCAGATGTGACACTGCTCGAAAGGGTGCTCAGTGGACTTCGCAAGCTCTAGCAGCGGAGCAGCCCGCTCCACAACCTCCGCGAAGATCGTGGTGGCGGGCGGCTTCGGCGTCGGCAAGACGACGTTCGTCGGAGCCGTGTCGGAGATCAACCCGCTGCGTACCGAAGCCGTCATGACCTCCGCCTCGGCGGGGATCGACGACCTCACCCACACCGGTGACAAGACGACCACGACGGTCGCCATGGACTTCGGCCGCATCACCCTGGACCAGGACCTGATCCTGTACCTCTTCGGTACGCCGGGCCAGGACCGCTTCTGGTTCATGTGGGACGACCTGGTACGCGGCGCCATCGGCGCCGTCGTCCTCGTCGACACCCGCCGTCTCGCCGACTGCTTCCCCGCGGTCGACTACTTCGAGAACAGCGGCCTGCCCTTCGTCATCGCCCTCAACGGCTTCGACGGCCACCAGCCGTACAACCCGGAGGAGGTCCGCGAGGCCCTCCAGATCGGCCCGGACACCCCCATCATCACGACGGACGCCCGGCATCGTGCGGATGCCAAGAGCGCGTTGATCACGCTGGTGGAACATGCGTTGATGGCACGCCTGCGCTGATCCGGCGGTCGCCGGGGTACGTGTGTGAAGGGCCTGCTACCGGGTTTCCGGGGGCGGGCCCTTCGACGTTCCGGCGTGCGGGGTCGCGCCTGCGGCGGGCAGGTGCCCCTCCCCGCCCCTTCCCTAGACCGCTGGCCGCGGGGCCGGGGGTTCGTTACGCGCGGGCCGGTGGGTGGTTGCTCGCGCAGTTCCCCGCGCCCCCCGGTGCCCCGGGGCGCCGGGAACCCCGCCGACAACCACCAAATTCCTTCCCCCCCCCC